>NZ_CP025096.1:5118084-5730876 GCF_002831565.1 Spirosoma pollinicola
GAATACCACACTTGCTCAAATACGTGCGTCGAACTGTTTAAAGAGCGAATGAACCGATCCAGTAAGCCAAGGGGTATACCTAACTGCTGAAAAACGTTGTTACAGAAAACGTAAAAATGAAATAAGAGGACTGCATACCCCATGAACATGATTGTGTTCAGGATACCTCTATACTCTTTATCCTGTTCTTGTGAATTAGCCATGACAATAAGATCTGATTTGAATTAGAATTAAGATTAATCACGCAGTTGACTAGCCAGATGGCTAGGCTCAAGGGTTAGCGCAACTTGAGGCGCTCACGTTCCTGCTGAATTAAGTCAGCGACCTCCCGTTGAATTGTCGCCATATGCTCATTCAATCGCTGGTCAAGCTGCTTATCAGTCAGCGTAGCCAGTTCAGGATTTATGGGTAGTTCAGCGAGGTTTAGATCAGGCTTTACCTTATGGGCAGTCACCTGAGCGAAGAAAACGGGTTGCGTGGCAGGCGCATCAACCAACGTAGCTACTACTCCGGCAAAGCATCCATAGGGTAAAGCTCCTAAAGTGGCGGGTGATATATGGGGTGATTGCGTTGCGTTCTCTTTTGAAAAAAAGGACCAGCTTCTGGGTGGTTTTACAGCTTCCAGGCCCTTAGTCAACCGATCAGCAATTCGTTGAGCTGACGTGCCCAGCACTTGTCCGGCTAGTATCGTTCCACTCATGGTAAACAGAGCCTGAGCTTTAGTCTTACCATATTGGTTTTCAAGTTGGGTTAGATCCTGAACCGATAAGCAAAGGGCAATTTTATTAGACCGGGCCGTGGCTAATAGGGTATCAAATTCGTCTATATAAAGGGTAGGAAATTCGTCGAAGATCAACGCACTGGGTCGTTGATGGGGATGATTGACCTGCCTGGCCATGAGGTGTGAAATCAACGCTAATGGAACAGAAAATAAGTGGCCCAATGCGGGATCGTTTCCCAGGCACAGTATTTTAGGATTGGTCGGACTATTGATATCTACCAATGCTTCACTCCCTGTCATAATCCAGTAGAGCACCGGATTTTTTAGGGTGGACAGGCTTAGTTGCATCACCGTCAACAGCCCCTCCATGTGTTCACGCGTATCATTTTCAAAGATGCTAGTTATTCCCTCTATCAAATGGGCCAACTCGGGCTCGGCATTGAGTAACGGAATGATTTCTTCGTAAGGGCTTGTTGCAAATTCAATGATGTGGGGTAAGGTGCAGTAGTTGAAGCGATTTGATTTATTGGCCTCAGCTCGTTCTTCAGTTGGCAACCTATCTTCATAATTCGCTACCTGCCGATCGTTGTAGAGCTTCATGTACCAGATACATGCAGTTAAATAATTGATCGCAACCTCAACGGAAAAGTCTCCCTCTGCCTTCAGAATCCAAGATCTATTTACGTTATACACTAGGTTTTTAGCGGCGAGGAAGGCATCGAAACTATCGGTGAACCGCTGGGCCAAAAATGGATTACAACGCGACGAATAACGGGGGTCAGTAAAATTGATGGCATGAAACGAAGGGCTTACTCCTAATTGGTTCGTCGTTTTTTCCTGATTGGCTATGTAATGCATATAGGCCAGCCTGCTTAACTCAGGCGATTTATAATCGTAAATGGCCATCGTGAATTCCTTATCCAAAAGCTGATGTACAAAATTTTGGACAAAGGTTTCTGTTTTCCCTGATCCGGGTGCTCCTAAAATCATCGTACCCCGAAACGGGTTTGTCAGGTTAATCCATCCTTTTCTGACCTGCTTCTTATAGCGCCAATGGGTCGGAATATTGACCGAACACTCATTGGCAATTCGGTGGGTTTCCTGGCTGAAATAATCAATCAGCTCGTCGGCTTGTGTTGCTGAATTCATCATGATACGTTGGATTAAAACTGGAGAAGATAAAGTGATTCACTACGGCCAAACACTAGGTACATTGGTGAACTGGTCTGTAGATTTAGTTTAAACAGGTCGGTACATCCGACAGTGAAGGGGCTGGTTTTAATGGTTTGACGGGCTTTCGAGGCCCTCTCGAACCAGGCCACCCTGACCAGTGAGGGGAGAGATTATAAGCTACACACCGAATCGATAAAAGTGCATCCTGATACGCTCGACCATCCAGATGAAATCTTGACATAAAGTAGTTGGTTGAAACAGTCTATAATTCAGGTGAATCCTGCATCTCAACTATAGACTGTTTCAAAATTGACTCTTGTCAATCACATATCATTTGAAGCTATTACATTATTTTTTTTTCGGTCACAAATATTAAAAAATAATCAGTGCTTACGGCCTCGACGTCTCACGGGCGTATGCTCGCCGACTCGTCTTTTCTTGGGCCGAATGGCACTAGCCGACTCACCCAATATATCCAAGAGTCCTTTCTGGGGAGCCTGGTTTTCAAATCGGTCCAGCAGATATTGTAAAGTGTCACCGGATGAAGATTGCTTCAGCATAGCTGTACTAGTTGACAAAGCGAAATTCTGTGGACTGGCGAGTAGTGGTTGCGAACCTGACGTTTGTTCCTTGGTCGGCTGACGATTCGTTCGTGGTTGACTCACGAGTTGATCCAATAAAAGTTGGGGCTCTCGAATTCGCGATAAATGAGGAAACCGGTCATGGATTCGGTTAATCAATAAATTGATTTTGCCGGGTTCAACGTCGCTATCGACGGCCCTGGCTAATGACCGCATCCGTTGGGCGGCAACCGAATCGGGCGCTGGCCAGGCCCCTTCGAGCACATAGGTATTCTTTCCCGGTTGAGAAGGAAACTGGCGGCTGAAGGTTTGCGCAATTTCGGGCGGCACCGCTACGTAGCTGGTGGGGTCCGTTTTATAGTGTCCCATTCGGAATACCGGTTTGTTGGTAGAATCAACTTCCTGTTTGATTAAGAACCCCCGTTGATACAAGGCTGATAGATGCCGCCGGGCCTCAAAAGGCCGTGTTGTACCGGGATCGCCGAATTGTCGAGTGGTGTCGCTTAAAACTTGGCTTCCCCGTTGTTCATTGTACCAGCGTTGAAAGGTTGGCAGCATCTGCTTGAGTAGGATAGTTTCTACGGCTGGCAGCGTTAGACTGGCCACTTGCTGACGAGTTAGACTGGAGAAATCGTTGCCTTGACTGATGGCCCGTAATAGGGCTTGATCGGCCGCGTTGAGACGGGGGCTTATAAGATCATTAGAGGCGGGACGGCTAAAGTAAGTTTGTTCGGACGGTGTTAAGGTATAGTACCGGCCGGGATGGGTTGAGTGTTCACCTTCTTTCAGCCGCACTTGCCCAGATTCAGCTCGTTGCCAGACCAAGCCTAGTTGCGTGGTAATCTGGTAGCGTTGCTGTGCAGTTAAATCCGCTTGTTGCAAAAGTCTTACCAGGTCCTGGCTTACGGTGGATACTGGTTGAGGGATTACTGGTTTGGTTGGTAAGCTGATCTCTTTGTTTGCTTCCGGCGTTGCATTTTTCCCTGCCGTTGATTCCAGTTGAGCCTGTAGCTGAATTTGTACCCTCATGGCTTGCTCCATCACCGAACCCGAACCCGTTGCATAATTGGTCTGACGATGCCACCGGCCAAGCTCTCCCTGCATTAGTGCCGTATTGTTGAGGTCTATTGCCTGGCTCATGGAAACCAGACTGCGCCCCGCCGACGATTGCAAGGTTTGGGTTTGATCCGCTAGCGTGGGTATGGACTCTTTCTGTAATCGACGAGCCAAGGCATCTGGCATGGGAGTAAATCCGTCTGAGCGGGTTAAATAGTGTCCCATTCGATAGGCACCACTGGCTAACGCGTCGATGACAAAACCTCTGGCCTGAAGTTGAGGAAGTAGGGGTTTTTGGTCGTTCAGGTAAGTACTTACCTGATTGGCATAGGATTTATTTAGCCCAACGGCGACATGGTCAAATTGCGGGCCGATGGCCGCTTTGAGGTGAGCTGCCGATACCTGGTAAAAGCTGATTGGGTCGGGGGGCAGTTGTCCACTGGCTAACGCCCCATACAGCAATCGTTCCGGTTTAGTTAGACGACTTCGAAAGGCCAGTGACGGCCCCTGATCCTGTTGTAGCTGTTTTTGAACAGACAAGGGTATAACATAACGTAGCTGTGCGTCTTCCCGGTGGCTCAGCGTACTCTGATTAACCGTAAGTACGAAATCAGCGGCGGCCAGAAACGCCCGTTTACTGGTTGCCGATAGTGGAAGTTCGCTGGCCAGCGAAACGAATTGGCTGGCGGTCTGGCTAAAATAGGCCTCTTCTTTAGACCGGATCTCGGGTAATTGACTTTGTTTATAGGCTTCGAATTGAGTGACTGCCTGCCGGGCGGATTGGGGATTTACCCCTTCCTCTATTAACAAGTCGGTCAGTGGCTCATGGGGAAACTGACGGATGAGTTGGCTCTCAAAAAAGTATGGCTTTTTGCCATCAACGCCTTGCTGCCGTACCTGCTGGTAAAAGTGACTAACACGTCGACGCAGAGCGAGCTCCTGGGAAGTTGGCTCCGTCTTTTGGGTTTGTCCATTTGTCGGCTCGGCGGACTCGGCTGAGCGCTTAGTTCGTGGTGGTAGATCGGTGGTGCTTGAGGAGGATGCCCGAACTCGGTTTTGAAGCGTGTCAAGCCGAACACTCCGGTCAGTGAATGCGGCTCGTTGAGCCAAGCGGGTATAGGCTGGTCCAAGTTCATTTTCATCGTATACATTGCGACTTTTATGATCGACGTACACGTATTGCTGTCCCGTATCGATCACCTGAATTCCGGCGCTTCGTAACTGAGTTTTAAAATCCGCTTCACTCAGTTGGCTGTACGATCCCAGACTGTTGTGAATCCGTTGCCGCGTAGCTTCTTTACCACTGCGGATGCGGGTAGCGTTCTGTTTGAACTTGCGCTCCAGTCGCTCATAGGTCGGTGCAAACGCAAAACGACTGGCTTTGATAGCCGGACCGATCGCTTCCCCCCGTTGATCGTTCGGCCCATTGTGTAACTGAAACGTAATGCCCTGGTAGGGCCTTCCGTCAGCTGCCACGCCACTTAACTGATTCATCTGTATCCGGTGCTGGTGAAGAAACTCGGAAAAGGTCAGCACATTGGAAAAATTATAATCCGTCAGGGCCGTACGAACCACGTTACCGATTGCTTTTTTAGCTTCGGGTTCTTTAAAGATTAAAACTTGTTCGGGTAATAACCCACTCATCAGTACTTGCTTGCCTTGCTTCTCAGCTTCAACCAGGCCGTATTCTTTTTCCAGCGCCTGGCGAATGGCATTACTACGTCGCTGCTGATGGGAATCTGATATGCGATTTCCTTCATGGTCAATCGACACGGAGACAATATGAATATGGGGATGATGGGTGTCTTCGTGACGATACACTAGGTAGGGCTGTTCACCATAGCCTAATCGTTGCATATACTGCTGACCAATTAATTTCAGCTGATCATCACTGAATTGTTCACTCGGATGAAAGGCCAAGGAGGCATGGAAGGTGGGTTTGCTGATACGCGTGTTGGTGGCTACATAACGTTCCAGGACATTGATTTTTTGATGCACAGAAATCGCTTCCCGCTCAAACGTTGTCGAGTTATAGCCGCCAATAAAACGGGCATCTCCGTTGGCAACTTTATGCTCATTGTAAAGAACGGCTCCAGACGGTCTTGCCCCAACATTGATACGAACTACCATGAGATTAATCGGCTAAATGTCCGTACGTAGTTTCCAATTGTGTATAGAGTTGTTTTACCTGTTGAGTGAGCGCTTTCAAGTCGTCAATCAAGGGTTCCTGGCTTTTAAACTCATCACCTAGTTGACTCCATAATTTAAATTGATGGAGTCGCTTGGTTGATTGGTTAAGGTTGTTATTGATCTGTGAAAGCTGGCGTCCTAGATGGTCCAATTTATTCAAATGATATTGCATAACTGGCAGCTGGTCTGGTTGTCCAGAAGTACCCTCTTTTTTAGAACTGGAAGCTTTGGGATTTGAGGCCCGAAAAATTTGCTCTTTAGCGTATTCACTTTTGGAAATTTTTCGACCGGCTATGTAGTGTTTGAACGCCTGCGTAAACGTCTCTGACTCGCCGGTGGTCATGTATACTTTCAGAATAACGTTGGCCTTCAACTGGTCTTCTTTATAAGGACCTGGTGGCTTTTTAGAAACTTGTCGGGGTTTCTTTACCTGTTTTTCTTCTGGCTTGGGTTGAGCTTGGCTGGTTGATTTCATCGGCTTACAGCTAAATAGTCGTGTCAAAATGTAGTTCAGCTTACTGCTTTACGAACCTCGATTGCGAATGGATTACCGAAGCAATTGGGTAAAGACAATACCGACGAATGTGTTAACGAGTCGGTAATTGTCGGTTTTTTAGCCTCGCAGAGCAAGATTCGGTTTTGGGGCCGTTGATTCGACCAAAGGAAGAATTACGGGCCCGTAAACCACATCTTGCTTTCGCAGTGGCGAACCGGTTTTCGGGCGAGAAAAGCCCCCGATGGGCGAAAAAGTGCAAAAACCGGTTTTACCTAAGTTATCCGGTAGAATTTTATAATCATTCAGCATATGGGTGTTTCTAAACAGGGCCACTAATGACTTTGTGCACGGCGAATAACGCTACAAATATCTAATGGAAATAAATATTAAAATACATGTATATTCAAAATATGCGACCGAAAAAAAAATAATTTATAGACTGTAGTGAGAGTTAAAAATAGAGTCTACTATTTTGAATAAAACTAGAAACCACCAAAAAATGTCGAATCCAGCAAATTGGAACGGTGACCGTGATCCAACGGTAGCCGAGGTCTAACGGTAACCGTGACCTAACGGTAGCCGAGGTCCAACGGTAGCCGAGGTCTAACGGTGACCGTGACCTAACGGTAGCCGAGGTCTAACGGTAGCCGAGGTCTAACGGTAGCCGAGGTCTAACGGTGACCGTGGTCCAACGGTGACCGTGGTCCAACGGTGACCGTGGTTCAACGGTAGCCGAGGTCCAACGGTAGCCGTGACCTAACGGTAGCCGTGGTCCAACGGTAGCCGAGGTCCAACGGTAACCGTTAGCCTACTGAGGATGCAGAAAAGGTAGTGAAGCTAAATTTCAATCACAGATGTCCAAAATTTTGGACAAAGGGGTCATGCATTTTCCTGCTATCTGATCATGAGTATCGCACTTTTTAAAGCAATTAAGCCAGCTTTTCACCTATTAAACATTTAACAACTTACAGATTATGCCCAAGCTAGTCAGTTTTGTTCAGCAGAAAGGAGGAACCGGAAAGACAACGATGACGATGTTGACCGCCGGTTATTTCCACGATAATGGTGCTAATATCATTGTTGTGGATACGGATTACCCTCAACTCAGTTTTGTCCGGATACGGCATCGGGATTTACATAATTTGTCCGAGGAAGATGCTCAAAAACGTACGGGGGAAGAGATTTTGCAAGAACAGGGAAAAAAGCTTTACCCAATAATAAGTTCAAATGTTAACGAAAGCGCGACCCAATTAGGTGTTATAAAAACCTCAGCTGAATTCCAATTCGTGTTTTGCGATTTACCTGGTACGTTAAATGTGTCTGGTATACAAAAGGTTTTTAAACTGCTGGATTATATCATCATCCCCTGCGAGTTGGAAGACAAATCGATTATTGCAGCCTTAGAAACGATGGACGTTATCCGTGGATTTAACCCTGATATACCTATCGGATTTGTTTGGACAAAAATTAAGCGGAAACATAGGGTTGCCGAACGACTCGAATATGAAGCTTATATCAAGTCTATGCATCCGGTACACATTTTTCAATATATCCTCTACGATACAGTTCGAGTAAGCCAGCAATTGAATACGCTAACTTCACAACCGGATACCATTCTTGATTTTGTTTCAGAATTAACCGGTTTAATCAAAGGAAATCTTGTCCATCATTAAGTGGAGGCACTATGAAAAATAGACCAAAATCATTTCCTGCAAGTAGCACGTTCAACGAGTTTTTAACTCAGTTAAAGGAGGAGGATCGAGTATCTAATTCTGGTGAAGATATTCCATCAACGGGTTCCCAATCCTTGCATAATCCTATCGATAAGAATGAAAGCTCAAATTCAAATCGTGTCGATACATCTTCCGATGATCAAGAGAAGGTCAATAAAATTGATGCTTTTAGTCAAGAGATTCACACAGAAAAGGATGTCGAGACTAGCCCAAATACTAACAATGTTATATCAGTAAACTCAACTGACCAGATAGCTGATTCGTTAGTTAAAACAGAGTCAGTTAAGCGGACACGTAGCAACAGTCATGAGGTATCAGCGGCAAAGTCAGTACCTACTTCCTTAGCAGAACTGACTAAGTTGTTAGAAAATTTACCAACGGCTCAGGTTACTCGTCAACGGTTCAGTCGGGATGAAATGCAAATACGGCTCTCTGCCGATCTAAGCTTAGCCTTACGTAATTTCTTACCTTACCTGTCGCTAATCAATCCCACTTCTAATTTCCATATTGATGATTTAGTTAATCATTTAGTCCGTCAATTTGTACTAATTAATTTGGAGTCAATCCAGCAAATGGGGAATAGATTAGCCAAGGCAGAAACCTCTCGCCAACTTCAGATTAATGAATCGCTTCGATCTATCGAGAGAAAGTAACCTATCCAAAATATGCAATTATTGTAGCACTGTTTTTTATAGTGTAGTTGACTCATCTTAAGATTTTAAGCTCATGAATTTTTTGGGATTTATTGCTATTGTCATTGCCGTCACTGGTGTTGTCTGGCTGCTCCAACTCCTCTTTCAGGATAAGGGACGAATCGATATTAATCTGTCTGTTGGACGCCGAAGCTCATCTGAATTAGGGCAGGTTAAAGGAGAAAAGGAAATCGTCGATCCAGTGGCTAAGTCGGCAGAAAGTCTATCAATTTTAGGTGATGTTGTCTTAACAGCTGGTGGGCCACTTTCTCAACGAACCTCTAGCAACTCTCAGCTTGGCCAGACTGAATCAGCAGGGGAATTAGCTTCTGCGACTCATACAGCTCCCAAACCAAACAGTGCAGATACATCTGATCCCTCACCAGAAGATACCTATATCAATCAGGCACTCGCTGATGAAACATTTGAAGATTATACAACTGAGTCGATCTTAAAAGAAGACCAAGAGGGTATTCGTACTCCAGCCTTAGGACAAATTAAACTTTCGCCGTTTGCCAGTATTACCGATCAACTGCCGGCAGAGAGTTTTGCGAAGCCCCAAACGCCTGAACAGATTGAAGCGATGTTTGATTTACTGCGCGAAAGTACGCGCCGTATCGAACAACAAATGATGGCCTTGTATGCGGTCGTTAGAACGCAATCCATGCATCCAGCGGGTGAAGTAACGTCTATAGAAACGGATGAATCAATCAATGGCCAGGGCAATAAAAGCCTGCCACAGGAGGAAACCGGGGTAAATGTGTATGACTTCGACGACGATGAGGCTGCGCCCGATAATGCATTTGGTAGTGGACTGAATCAGCAGTTAGGCGGTTTAACCGATGAAGCAGAACGAGGGGTGGAGTACCTCACCCTGGAAGAGCTAGGGGGTGAACTTCCCGCAGATGCCTGCAAGACCTACGATTTGTCCGAGATAACGGAACCTGTAGAGGATCAACCCAAGGAGCTACTACCCTATTTGGCTAGTCTGAATAGAACCGGAGAATTAAGTTATGACATTGTGGAATCAATTAAGAAAAAGGAACCGACGAAAGTGGTTCGCCACCGAGTTCGTCAACTCATCCGGGCGATCGATCACTACCGCTTAAACAATGATTCTAATGCAGCGATCCGGGTGACAGCCGTAATGAGCCAGCTGCCAACTGATTTAGGGAAATACGCTCCCGCTATTTATGACATTGGCCGTAAGTTTGGCTTAGCAGCACCCGAAGAATTGGCAGAGCCTGTAGAAGCTGACGAAATAGAAAATGATTAATTTTTAAAAAGTGTGACCGAAAAAAAAATAATCAAAGGGTTTGGTTCTTGGGTAGTTCTGAATGAATACTTTTGAATTAAGATAGACGGGGGTCTATCTCCATTGAATCAAACCTTTCATAGTCTTATGAAAAAACTTCTTGTAAGAGGGTGGAATACCCGAACTCTGGTGATCACCTGCGCGCTCCTGAGCATTGGCGCGTATGCCATGGCGGGTGGAACGGCCACGGCTGCAGCTGGTTTGGAACAAGCCAATACGGGCATTCGGGCCATGTGGCCAACGGTACAAAAGTTAATGTTCACCGTCATGGCGATCATCGGTCTGGTCGGTGCTGCGTCGGTATACGGGAAATGGTCCAATGGTGATCCTGATACCCGAAAAGCCGCTGCTTCCTGGTTTGGTGCCTTGATTTTTGCCGGACTGGTCGTCGTTATACTGGGTGCGGTTTTTACTCCAGGTTGATATGGCTTACCAATTACCTAGGTCACAATCGCCGAACCCTGCCTGACGGTGGGGTTCGGCGTTTAAAGCTGACTCCAACAAGCATCCTTACACTTCTTAATGGTACCCTCATGTTGACTAGGCCTTGGATTTTCCCGCTGGTTCTTTTGTCCCTGCTCTTACTGACTTGTTCCGATGTCTGGGCGGGTGGTGCTCCTCCGACAGCCGTAGCCAAAGCTACGTATCAGATATCAGGTGCTTATAAGGCCATGAAGATTCTGGGTAGAACAGTGGCAATGATCTGCGCGATGATCGGCTCGGTAAAGGTTTATAACAAATTTCAGATGGCTGATCCGGACATGTACCGATCCATATTCGCCTGGATATTTGCCTGTCTGTTCTGCCTGTACTTCCCTTATTTCTTTGACCTCCTTTTCCGCTAACACGCACCATGTATCAAATCAATAAAGGTGTTGATCGCCCGCCCGAGGTACTCGGTATTCGGGGCATGAATTATTTGATCTACCTGGCGGGTGGTACGGTTGGCGGTATGGTGGTGGCTACCATCGCGATGCTAATCGGCGTACCCGCCGTGTATGCCTATGGCGTCATGTTCGTCTTGGTTTTTCTAGGCTACAATACGCTGGCCTCCTACAGTAAAAAGCATGGCGAACGTGGACTAGACAAATTCAATGCGCGGAATCGGTATCCAACCGTCATTCAGGTGCGCAGCACCCGGCCTTTCCGGGATATGCTGATCAAGCGAGAGGTGAAAACGTCAACCTGGGATCGATTTAAACTAAAACGCAACTAAATCATGGCCCAACGCACAGAAGACTTAATGAAGTATTGGCCACTGCGGTCAATTGAGAATGACTGTATCATTTCTAAGACGGGCGATATTACCGTCTGCTTTGAAATTACCTTACCTGAAATTTACACGCTTTCCGCGCACGTCACGGAAGGTGAATATCGGGTTGAAACGGGTGATTTCCGGGAGTTAAATGAAACGTGGGGCAAAGCACTCTCCGTTTTACCAGAACACTCTATTTTTCATAAACAGGACTTTTTCACGGTTGATACCTATGACCCGACGCGGGTAGAGGAAGGAGGGTTTCGGAATACATTTCTGGATAAAGCATCGGCCCGGCATTTTCACGAGAGACCCTACCTCAACCACCGCTGCTATTTATACCTCACGAAAACTTCCAAACGGGCCGTGTCAACCATGCAGACCAGCCTGGTGTCCGGTCGGTTTCTGTCAAAGGAGATTTCAGACCCGATCAAGCTGTCAGAGTTCTATTCAGCCATTGAACAGTTCGTCTCGATCATTAATTCAACGCGCAACGTGAGCATGCGTCGACTGGCGGGTGAAGAAATCTACCAGAAGGGCGATAAGGCGGGCATTCTCGAACGCTACATGAGTCTGGAGGCTGAAGCGGATGTGGTACCGCTGTGTGATATACGTCGCGGAGAGGATCTGATGATTGGCGATAAGATTGTTAAATATTTCTCCCTTTCAGATATTGAAGACTTACCGGATACCGTGTATACCCATAACGCGGTGAGTGCCTTGTCCACGGAGAATTCAACGGTATCGGTAGGCTTTGCCGCTCCCGTCAGTTTAATGCTGGGGGTCAACCACGTGTATAACCAATATATTTTTAAAGAGGATCGTAACGAAATCTTTCCGCAACTGGAAGCGCGGGCTACCCAAATGACCGCTTTGGCGTCCTTTACAAAAGCCAATGCCAGTAATGCAGCCAAAATAAACGATTACCTGCATTACGCGGCCGACACTGGTTACCCGCCCGTAAGAGCACACTACAACTTGCTGGTGTGGACAAATGATAAAGCGGATCTGCCACAACTGCGTAACAAAACCAACGCGGCAATTGCCAAGATGGGGGTACGGCCCCGGGAAAATTCGACGAATGACAGCTTATCCATGTTCTGGGCCGGAATTCCAGGCAATGCTGCCGACCTACCAGATGAAGATAAGTTCTGGACATTTACGCCCCAGGCGCTTTGCTTGTTAAATGAGGAGTCCGTCTCGCCAAACTCGTATTCAAGCGTGGGCATTCGGGTAACCGATCGGCTATCGGGCAAACCGCTGTATGTTGATTTTTCGGACGCACCCATGAAGCGAGGCTGGATCACAAACCGGAATAAATTCATCCTGGGTCCTTCCGGATCGGGCAAAAGCTTTTTGACCAACCATTTCCTGCGGTCCTATTTTATTCAGGGAGCCCATATGGTGATCGTCGACGTTGGTGACTCCTACGAAGGGCTATGCTCGATGTTAGGCGGAAAGTATCTAACGTATAAATCGGAAGCACCCATTACGTTCAACCCCTTTTTCATAGAAGGGCGTGCCAGACCGGACATTGAGAAATTGGAGTCTATTAAGGCCTTGCTGCTTTCACTTTGGAAAAAAGAAGAAGAAAACCTGAGCCGGCTGGAAGAGACCGCCTTGTCACTCGCCGTCAATGGGTACTTTTCCCATCTGGAGTTCAACCCGGAGATTTTCCCCTCGTTCAACTCCTTTTTTGAGTTCCTCAAAGAGGACTTCAAAAAGGCACTTGATAGCCGGGGTATTACCGCTAAAATGTTTGATTATGACGCCTTCCTTGTCGTTATGGAACCCTTTTACCGGGGTGGGGAATATGATTACCTGCTAAACTCAGAGGATAATCTTGATCTGACCAATGAACGATTCATTGTCTTCGAACTCGATAATATCAAAGACAACGCCATTCTGTTTCCCGTGGTCACCATCATCATCATGGATACATTTATTACGAAAATGCGTACGCTCAAAGGCATTCGTAAAATTATCCTTATTGAGGAAGCGTGGAAAGCCATTATGAAAGAGAAGATGGCTGAATACATAAAGTACTTATATAAGACGGTTCGTAAGCATTTTGGGGAAGCCTGGATTGTGACCCAGGACATCGATGATATCCTGGGAAATAAGATCGTCAAGGACTCGATTATTAATAATGCGGACACCCGCATTTTGATGGATCAGAAGAAGTATAAAAACCGGTTTGAAGAAGTAAAGAAGTTTCTGGCGCTGACCGATCAGGAAAAGAATCTGGCCCTCTCGGTTAATCGCGATCTGAATGCAACCCGAAAATACAAAGAGTTCTTTGTGAGCTTCGCGGGCCAAATCAGCCTGGTTTATGGATTGGAAGTGTCCGTCGAGGAATACCTGGCGTTCACCACCGAACAGAGTGAAAAAGAGGCCGTCAAAAAGCTGGTAGCGGAGAACGGGGGTAATTACGATTTAGGTATCCGCTCCTATCGGGAACAGCATGGGTAAGCTGGCCGACTGCATCAATCAAGTCTAATCAGTTCACAACATCCAATCTCCTATGAAACACTTACTCATGCACGGGCTTCTGGGGCTAGGGCTAGTCTTGCTGGGCCCGGTTTCGGGTTACCTGCCTGCGTTTGGCCAAACAACGGACCCCGTTTCAACAACGGGATCATGGAATCCTGCAACCGACCCATCCTTCAACCCCAACGATCCGTCAACCTGGCCCCCCTCCTACGACCCAAGTAAACCTGGTTCGCTGAGTATGACCCCGGGAAATGTTCCCAGTGTTGATCCACTTGGCGAGCATCTTGGTGATGATGGTTCGAGTGGATCAAGCAGCTTTGGTTCGTTCGTTGGCCAAAAGGTTACTACGTATGCCGATAAGGTAAAATCGGAAGTCGAAAATCTGATTGGTGAGTATGAAGACCAGATTCTTCAGGGATTAACCGATGCGCTGGAAGGCTGGCTGATGAGCCAACTTCAGAGTTTGCTCGGAGCCTCCCCGATCCGAAGCGTCGAGGCCCTCAAAAAGTTAATGAAAGATGCTTACACAAAGCAACAGAAGATAGACTACCAACAGTTAAAAGTCGATTTCGCTGAGCAGAAGGGCAATACCGAGTTAAGTGCCGGCTTCGGCGATTACTATAAAACGCTGCATTTGAAAGAACACGCGCAGGCGGTTGAGTATACCATCAAACAGATCAATTCAATGGCCAGCAACAAGGTGTTTACGGCCAGTGAGCAATCCCAGTTACAAGCCCTCATTGGTGGACTATCGGATATGAGTGATATCGTCAATGAAGTCAAGTTCGCCACGAATCATTCATCCTCCACGGCTTACATGGCCGAAGCAGACCGAATTCGGACGTTGGATGAGGCATATAAGCGTATTCTCGACCGCGAAAAACGGGCTCAATCGGTGAAGGCTAAAGTCAAAGCCGTCTTCGTCTATCGGATGAAAGATGCCCAGCGGGATAATACGCTGGATGATTTGATTGGCCCCGCAGACACGGGTGGTAACGATGGTAGTCCGCGGGTTCGCCGAATTAAATAAATCAGTACACATCGCTAATTCTCTACTATCATGCGTATTCCAAAACGACACGGTTCCGGCCCAACCAGTAGCCTGAGCTACTTCTGGCTTGGCTTCTTTCTCCTAAGCTTATGGGTATCGCCGGTTCGCGCTCAGGTGTATGATCCCAGTAATCCAACGCCGGGGACGGGCAACACGATCAACGATCTGCCCGATCCTATGTACGTGCATACTGACTGGGGCTCCTCGCTCGACGTTCAAACCAAGGTCGATAACATCCTGCGCGTACGAGGCGGTGAGATCATGAGTGGCTTACAGGATTACCAGGTAGAGCTCACCGATCTTTTAATTGATAAGCTCAAGGACGAACTCGTCAAGATGTTCGCCGATATGATGCCCATTGGCTCAATGGCCGAGAAGATCATCTCTGCGTATCAGAAGAAAAAGGACGAAAATCTAGCGAAAGCTATCGATCGGGTGAAGGTCCTGTCGAGGAATTCACTCAATAAGCAATTGAAAACCAAGTATCAGGATTTCAAAGTCAATTATGCCCGGATGAACGCTAAGTGGAAAAGCTTACCTGAACTTAAAAATTCGGTGGCCGATCACTTGTCGGAGAGCGAATACGATAAACTCTGGGGCGAACACGTGGTGGTAATGGATGGATTTAAGGATGAGGATACCCACAGCAAACTGAAGTGGCTTTATCCGGAAATCGATCCAAACGCGCCGGGCAACAAGGTAGAACATGGTTGGCACGCGTTTGTCTCCGATGCCGTCGTGATGGACGATGCAAAAAAATATAAGGAACTACTCAAGACCATTTCTAACAAGGAATATGACAATGATGCCATGGAAGAAAATGAAATGGTGGCTTATTCTCATTATGACCGGATGGTGATGAAGCGGGCGATACTCGACCGTATGCGAGAACGGGTACGTAATCTACAGGGTATCAACAAGAAAGTTAATCAACACATACAGGGCAGTATGCGAAAAGATCAGCGTAAGCAATTGACCGACGCATTGGGCGGTAAGGATACCTATATGCCGCTACCAAAAAAATAAGTAACCCAAGCGGGCGCTAAGCCCAACTGATCACCTTTTTTTTCAATTCCTATGCAAGATTCAGTTGTTCAACAACTCGACACGTTAGTTAGCCAATTGCTTACGCAATACAGCTGGTTTATTGGTCTGGCCCAAGCCATTGGCGGTTTAGGTGCGCTTTGTTACGTGTTCACGCGGGTATGGGGTCATTTAGCCCGCAATGAAGAAATCGACATTGTACCGCTGTTTCGCCCGGTAGCGCTGGCGATCTGTTTGATGAGCTATGGTGGTATTGTGAACGGCGTTACCTCCTTAAGCGGAGCGCTTAATGAAATGACCCAACCCTTTATCGACAGCCAAAAAACGCTGGTCGATAACCTAACCAAGCAGAAAAAGACAGCCGTAGCAGCCAAACGACAAAAAACGCTTGGCCTCATCGATTCAGATCATGACGGGGAAGAAAGCTGGATGGAGATATTGAAGGCGATGTTTGATGCGGATAGCGCCACCCAATTTGGAGCCGATATGATGAGTTATTCGGTCCAGAATGTTGTCGACCAGCTCATGACGACATTAGGCGAAGTCCTTTATCTCTTTGCCTTTTTATGCCTTAAATTTTTAGTCAGCTTCTTCATCGTGGTTTTGCTCATCACCGGTCCAATTACGTTTGGGCTGGCCACGTTCGAATGGTTTTATTCCGGTCTGGCCGCCTGGTGTACCCGCGTGATCAACATGCTGATGTGGATACCAATTACCAATATTTTATCGGGTATGCTGGAAAGCATTCACGTGATGATGCTGCGTAAAGATCTGCAGCAATTAGCGGCTTCTACCGATAGCACCTTTACCCTCGATGATTTTACCATGGTTATTTTTTACCTCATTGGAACAGTGGCGTACCTGACAGTGCCGATGGCCGCCAGTTGGGTGGTTGAATCCAGCGGAGCCGACCAAGCCATCAGCAAGACGCTGGGCGGAGCTAAGGCGGGCGGTGGCGTTCTGGGTGGCGTCGGTGGCGTTGGCGGTGGCGTCGCCCGGGGTGCGGGTCGCAGTGTTTCGGGTGGGTTCGAGCGAATCCGCGAATGGAACAGCAAACTGCCTACGCTCAATAGGATTTAATTATTCACTTATTCCTTACTAAAAGTTTATGGAAGCTCCTCATTTCAGATCATTACACAACATTGAAACCTCGTTCAAGATGATTCGCACCGTCATGTTTGCGGTCATTTTGGGTACGCTCCTGCTGGCCAGCGGCATTGCCTGGTGGGCGTTCGATATCACCGAGAAGTCGCGTTCCCGGGTATACGTCATGGAAAACGGTAAAAGTATCATGCTGGCGCTGGCTCAGGATCACAACGTAAACCGGAGTGCTGAGGCTAAAGACCATGTCCGTACTTTCCTACGGCTATTTTTTGACCTGGAGCCCGACAATCAGCAGATCCGTAAGACCATTGAAGAAGCTTCGTACCTGGGGGATGAATCCGTCGTCAGGCTTCACAAGGATTTCACCGAAAAAGGATACTATTCAGACTTAGTACAGGGCAACGTACACCAAAAGATCGAGATTGATCCGGAGTCAATTCAGGTAAATATGACGCAAAGCCCTTATTATTTCCGAGCTAAAGGCAAACAACTACTCGTTCGGGAATCGACGGTTACCTACCGTAATCTGGATGTAGAAGGGTTTCTGATCGACGTTCAGCGGACCGATCGCAATCCGCATGGCTTTATGATTGAGCGGTTTCACCCGCTGGATAATTCCGATATCCAGACCATCACCCGCAACCAATGAGACAGCCGCTCCGTCGCCGTAACGGGCATTCGTTTGAACCCGATACCGCTTTAGCTCCTCAGCCCCGGTGGCTGTCAAGTCTATGGATGGGAAAACTAAACAACTCCTACCACCAGGCGACCAATTGGGTGACCGGGTGGCTTACGCTTCGAATCCGAACCTGGGAAAGCCAAACCTCAGTTAGCCAGCGTCGTCGGCAAGTGCTGCTGTTTTTCGGCCTGATTGGACTTTTCTGGCTCATTCGGTTGCTCTACCTGTTTTATCAACTGCCCCCGCTCTCCGCTTTGGTACCAGCCGTTGGCCAACTCGCCACTGAAACCAATGTAAGTCAATCAAAATCCCGACGGGGATCGTCCAGTGATTCGACCCATAAAGCCGACTACTTGGAAGCCCGGTCTGGCGTGACCCGGTCTGGGGTGACCCGCCGCGGCCCGGATCAGCTCCCTCAACCGAATAAGAACTAATATTTACCTTTCTAATCAACAATGGAAACGCAAAAACGATCACTAAAAGATTTATTCGGGGACAAACGATTTCTGTGGAGTATCCCTGTGTTTTTAGTCCTGGTTGGGGCTTTTCTGTGGGTTGTTTCCTCTTCTCCCGAGAAAGAAGCGCCCCCGCAGGCACCCTCGGTAATCAACACCCGGGTACCCTCGGCCAAAACCGATACGTCCCTGAGCAAAACCAACAAGCTGGATTTACAGACGGAAGCCGCAGTGGGTGCATCCACACCGGGTGAGAATCCACAGGCATCGAACATGCAGGGGATTCCGGACGCGAATGAATACGTATACGGGAGCCGTTACAAAACCCCATCGGGCCGGTCAATGAGTCACTTGGATTCAACTGTCTACGAACCCAATCGACCATCCCGGCGAAGTCAGTCCAGTGCGGGCGCATTTCCCGATGTTGTCAATCACCGGTCATCGGGTAGCCGCGGCTCCTCTTCATTTCCGCTGGCGGAATCCGATAGCCGTCTGGACGATGACGATTCCCCCACCACCTCGTCCCAGCAGGCTAAAGAACAGGCCGATAAAAAAGCGAAGTTGCAGATGGCACTCGATAAGCAGGCGAAGCTGGAACGGCTGTTAACCGAGTATAAACAGGATAAGGCGACGCGCGAAGCCCGGGAACAGGACAAAACAAAAGCGCTTAAAGTAGTTACCGATGAGGAGGGGCGGATGGCTGTCCCGATCACTTCGTTGACCGGCCGTGATTATACCGGGCGCAATTCTTTTTTTGGTTTGTACACGGAAGATGCCCGTAAAGCCCAGCAGCGGTTATTGGACGCTGAAGTAGGTACCATTCGGGCGATGGTTTACGGCGACCAGGAAATCAGTAGTATGGGATCGCGCATCAAAATCCGTCTGCTCGAACCGCTTTATATTCGGGGTATCGTTATACCCGCCAATACCCTTTTATATGGTATGGGACAGTTCGCTGGTCAACGCATCAATTTATTGATTCGATCCATTCAGTATCAGAATCGTTTATTTCCAACCAATATCCAGGTGTACGATATGGATGGCATGGCGGGCCTCTACGTGCCGAATATGACGAATCTGGATCTGGCCAAACAGACGGCCGCGCAGGTTGCGCAAAGTGGCGGTGGCGGTGGCCTGGGGGGTGGGCTTTACGTCAATTCATCGCCGAGCGCCGTTCTGGCATCAGCCGGACTACAGGCGGGTCAGCAAATAACCCAAGGCGTAAAGCAAGGTCTCGCCCGGAAAGCGCAAATGCAGCGGGCCTATCTTAAGAACAATTACTTCGTACTGCTGCGTACTGTCGACCGCACCGAACAAGGGGGTACTGGTTCTGTCGGTACACTAGGCAACTCACCAATTATGCCGGTCTCTAGTCCGATAACCGAAAAGCAAATGCAGTTACAGATGCTTCAAAATATTATGAAGGAACAGTAAATCCTGCCGGACGCTGGTCCCTGAAGGCCAGCCTTGTTTAACCTTTATTCGCCAAACTTTTTATGAACGCTTATTTTTTTCGACCTGTTGGCCTGATTTACTTCACCGGTATCAGCCTGTTGGTAACCATCGGAGCTTCAGCTCAATCAGCAGGAACTAACCGGCCTGCCTCCGCTCCTGGTCAACCAGCTACCGTAGCCTACGCTACTGGACGCCCGTTTCGCCATACGTTCACGGCTGCCCTGCCCAGCCGGGGTCTATTGACAAGCCCTTCAGCCTCGACGGCCACAGCGCCGGTCAGAAAGCCAGCCACTGTGGCCGGGGCAACGCCTTCCGTTAAACCGATGCCGGCAGGCTTCCGGCAAGTGACTACCGAGCAAACTGGCGCAAAGCTGGTGAAGCCTGATACGTTACCCTCGTTTGGCGCGCCTAAAGTAGTGCCAAGCTCGAGCGAAAAACGATTTATAGCGGCCCCTTCGAGATCGGATACAAAATCCGTGTCGGCGCACTCTCCCGTTCCGGAGAGCGATGATCAGGCCGTTCCGGCCAGCCAGATTGATGATACACCTCTCGCCGAGATGACCATTGTCAATAATAACGCGCACGCCCTGCGGGTACCCGCCATACCGATCCGAGACTATAATGTTGTCAAATCGTATTATACGGAGTTGCCCTATAACAAGACGATATCCATTATTTTCCCAACGCCGATTAAATCAGTCGATCTGGGGTCGCGCGATATTATTGCCGATAAAGCGTCCGACGTGGAGAACGTGTTGAAGGTAAAAGCCAGTAAAGTGGGTTTTAACGAAACGAATTTTAGCGTCATTACCACCGATGGGAAATTCTATTCATTCGTGGCCAACTATAACGAGCAACCCGCCTTGTTGGCGCTCAACCTGACCATGAACACAATGGCTTTGGAGGGCCCCGCCCGCGTGGGTGGATCGCGGGAGGATTCTGAAGAATTCATCAATGGCCTCAATGCCAAAGATGGCGTTATTCAGTTTTCGGGGATTCGGGCCTCCGCTTCGGAAGTAGTGTATAACTGCGATCAGGTGAATCACAAACGGCGGACGATTCGTCACCTAGGCGTATCAGAAAATCTGATGGAGGCCACCATTCGTGGCTTTTACGTGAAAGACAACGTCATGTACGTCAAATTACAATTGAAAAATAAGTCAAACATCAATTACGATATTGACTACATGCGCTTTTTTATCGTAGACAAGACCATTGCGAAACGAACGACGTTCCAGGAAACCGAAATCGTTCCTTTTTACGTGCACAATAATGGCATCCGGGTCATACCGGGACACCAAAAAATGGAACAGGTTCTCGCTTTCCAGAAATTTACCATTCCCGATAACAAACGGATTCTGGTGCAGATCAATGAAGCGGGTGGAGGAAGAGCCCTCACCTTTTTGATGAATAACGAGGACATCATGAACTCCGGAAAACTTTAATTCACATGAGACTACTTCGTTTTCTTCCATTCGCCCTGCTACTGGCTTTCGAGTTACTGAGCCACAGCAGTTTCGGCCAGCGCCATCGCAAAGGTCAGTACGCCTTTTCCCTGCAGGGAGGGATTATGGACCGCTTTCCAAGGGGGATTAACCTGCGGGCTAATCAGCAGGGAAGTCTGGTGCGAACTGATTTCGTTCGCTACACCCGTTCGGAACATTACTGGAAAATTGGCTATCAATACGACCGTAAATTCTATCAACCACTGGGTGTCCAGGTGATAAGCGAGCGGCATACCCTAGGCATCGACTACGCGCCAATATCGCTTCACGATTACCGAAGGACCTTTTACATCTCCCCCGTACTTGGCCTATTTACTGGCCTGGAGATTGTCAATCAGGACCAGCACGACCTACCCATTGGTTTCATCGGTGCCCAGAGTCATTTTACGTTTGGAGGGACTATCGGCTTGGAAGCCGAAGTGTTTTTGACCGATCGAATCTCGTTGATTGGTGGGATTACCGAACGATGGTATGCCGTGAGTGATCTTAACCGCCTGCATACCCAGGCTCAACTGGGACTTCGTTTCACCTTCGACTCGTTTTAACCGGCCAAATCATGAAAAACAAATTAGTTTACCTTATCGTCATGGCGACGGGCCTTCTGCTGGGAAGCTGCATGAGTGATGATCTTGGCTTGCAGACCCAGACTCCGTTCAGCGTGTCGACTACCAACACGCCCGCGCTGGTGCAAGCAAAAGATACCGTTGAATTTCGCTTACTCATCAATCCCAGCCCTTATCTCTCGGCAACTTCCTACCGGGTCAGTTTTCAGAACACCGACTCAAGCCTCCCCGTAGCGGTTAAAATAGGCAGGCAGTTGGCTGCTCAGGGCGAGTGGCTCTCAATAAATGATCTGTCTCCCTGGATTGCGGTTCGGTGTGATTCGGTTGGCCAGCCCAAGCTTTTATTTTACGTTAAAAATCAGTCGGGTGATTTACAAACGGTCGAAGTTAGTTATACCTCCGCCAAGTAAACCATTTACAATAAAAAAGCCGCAGGATCGATCCTGCGGCTTTTTTGTGGACTCAGGCCTTACATAGACGGCTTGCTTTGGTGCTTGATCAAATGAGATGGCAGATCCAGCAAATATTGAACCTGACCCTGCAACTGGGTAAGTACCAGCAGTAGAAACTGTAAATCGCCCAGTTCCCAGCTGGTTTCCTCCCGAACGCGAACCAACAGTAACTGGGTGATGAGCGGCTCATCGATTGGTAAGCTTTTAATCATACCGGGAGGCATCGCCTGGAGCTGCTTCCAGATATACGCCCGGCAGTCCGCCAGAAGTAAAACCACGGCGAGCTCGTCCTCCATGTGTAAGCCCCGCAAGAGATCAATAACATTATTGAAGGTAAACGGTCGTCGCCCGCCGCGTTTATTGTAATAGGAGGCCTGGGAATCAGCCCAAAAAGGCTGTACATGGGAAAACCGTTTTCCTTGCAGCTTCACTAGTAACAGTTGCTGGATTGCCTGATATTGTTCGAGAAGAGCTTCGAGAGAAAGTTGCATGGTAAAAAAAAGCCGGGCCATTCCTGGCCTGGCCGTGTAAAAAACTTTAAACCCGACAGGCGGGCAATTCGATTACGTTGTCAATAGGGCAGCGGTTTGTCCAGTCTGCCGGCGCAGTTATCCGGCTAGGCTTGAGGCAACTACCTTGGGCCGAGGCTTTGCCTGGGACGCAGGTTGATTATATGAATTTGGCAGTACGTTCTGATCCCGTGAATCGTCCCCGGACCCTACCTGAATCGTACGGCGACGAACGACGACTTTACGCACAGGGGCCTCCAGCGAAGGCAGAGTAGGCTTCAAGGCTCTCCCGATAAACTTCGCGATAAGGGCGATTACATACGTGCCAACCAGGAATCCAACTAAAAAAATGACAAACATGGCCATTGTAATAACAACGGGCACATCTTCCGTTATTAATAAGCGAAAGGTACTGTCTATTAAAGAATTCTCAAAATTTAAGCGCGTTATTTTGCCCCTAGCGCTACCATATCTTCCCAGTAGTCTCTCCAGGATTAAGCGAGCGTTCGTATCGCTTGTCCCCGCTAAATGGCTTTGGCAACAGAGATTGCAGTGGTTCTAATTAATTGATTACCGATGGCTGTTAATCGACGTCCGATCGTGAAAAGTTTAGGTATAGTTGATTCCAGAAGTCTAATCTCATTTCCGGTGAATGTGCTTTTACAGGCTGCACGGTCAAATTATAACTATCACCAATGGAACCCCCAGGCTCTTTTGGCTGCATGGTCCAACTTATTGTAAATTCGTCTTCATACCTCAGAATATCGCCTTTTAATTGTTGCGTCTCAAAGTTTCCTTCATCTGGTAGTAGGCCACATTCATAATGATCTGTTGCAATACTTCTGGCGAAATCCTCAGCCATTTTCCGATTAGTGAACATCAGATAGTGAGTCCCCTCTGACCGATCATTACGATCAAAGCGCTCAACAATCAACAAATGGGTCGCATCCATGGTAATTAAGTTCGTAATCAGTTAAATTCCTCCGTTAGCGTCGTTACCTCTCCGGCTGATCAGCCAAATAACAGCCCTTATTAGTCGGGATTGTCAGGTAACGCGTTAAGCGCGTTAAGCCATGGTTTTAAGTCCGTCGCTTGCAACAACTGGTGAAGATACCGGGTCTGTCCTGGCGGGACAGTTTGGAGCAGGGCCGCAAGCAGGTTTTCCGCTAACTGAGTCAGGACCGACCCGGCTTGGGGCAGCCAGCCTTGCCGTTGCTCATACGCCTGGAACACAGCGATCAGATAGGCCACTTCATTAGCCGCCTGCTGCTGACCGTCCGTCTGATGCGCCACGGCGGTCCGCCGAAGCGGTGCCAGGCTGATATAACCAAGTGGGCCTAAGGCTACGAGCTGACCAGCCGTTACGGGTAAATGCGTGTAGATGCACCGCAAAGGCCAATTCCCGACGGGGACTGTTACAAGGGGAAAGGTTTGCGGTGTCGTATTCATTACTTGCGATTACTACTGGATAAAGATACCAAATTCATTCTAAACAGATGTCAGTACCCGCATAAAGCTTCGGCGTAAAACTTGAGAAGATTGTCCGTGATGGTTTCATCCAGTAGTTGTCCGGTCCAGACAAGCACTATACGTATACTGGTATACGTTAGCGCTGTTTTATGTTCCCAGTGGGCAGTCCCCGTTTGTTTCCCATTAGACCCCAATCCAGCTCAGACGTGGATGACTACAAAACGACTAGCCCTCTCAGAAGGTCTGTTGCAGGTAAGGAAGGCCACTAAACGGAGAGTCACAATCTGGCCGTTTTTTACGGGGGATAAATGGTTAGTTATGAGGGGCGGGAGAAGGTTGATAAACCCTCTTCCCGCCCCTGTTAGAATTATTTTTCAGCCATTGTACTTTAAAGAACTGCCTGGTTTAACTGATGAAAAAGGCTTCCATCCAGGTCGTAGCGTTGATTTATGGTTAAGGATGTTGGCTGATGAAATAACGCGTGATTCAGCCCATTATACAATAGCCATAAATTTGGCTTGGCGGCTAACCTGCCAGCCTCCTCGTCCATTCGTTCAAGGGCCAGTTGTACCAGTTTCTTTGGCACCTTCACTCCTTTCAGGTAGCTCTCCGCCCGCTGCCGCTTGATCGTATGTTCAGCCAGCCGGGTATACATCTGAGCCGTCAGGGAATCCTGAGCCGAAACGAATTCATTAAACATTCCGCTGAGCGTCTTTTCGAAATCGGCTTCGGTAAATCCGGTATGACGGATTCGGCTGTAAGCCAGTGTTGTTTCTTGCCCCACCTCGACGTGTTCGGTCGTTTCGATACGCGCCGGTTCAAAAAATGTTTTCGTTTCCCGAACATTGGTATGACGAGTTGGCTGCCCCTCGGCAAGCCATTGAACGTACTCGTCTAAGCTCATAAACTCGTCCGCCCATCCCATCAATCCATTCCCACAGACCAGTCGGTAATAACTGATGCGCATGCGCGGGGCAATTTCGGTTGTGTCAATACTACGTTGCGTTGAGAGGACTTTCCCCTGAATGGTAAATGGGCTCTTACCCGAATACGAATTGGTGATAATAATCGCTTTTTGCAATGTATCGGGCGTTGTTGAGGGCTGACTGCCCGGCCGCTTGGGGGAAACTACCTCAAACCGTTCTTCAGGCAAGGTTAAGGTCAGCGAAAACTCACCCTGGTCCGAATACGATGCTTGCAGGGTATGCCGTCCCAGAACCCGACCGGCTACATCGCGAATTAACTGATTTGGGAAGAGGGAATAATTCTTACCCTGTAAGCCAAAAATTACTGGCTTGGTGGCCTGGGGCGGCCTGCCAACAATAAATTTTTGCCGATCCCGAGCGACGGAATCGTAACCCGGCATGAGGGCTGAAAACTCCTGTAACTGAACGGGAAATGCGATCTGATTCCAATCGTCGGTTTGGGAAAGTACCTTTGCTTTTGCCATGATCGTCAGTAATAAGGGGTTTGTAATTGAGAATTTTGCTTATCTAAAGATAACCAGGGGCGCATTGCCAACCCGCATAATCAACAGGTAACTAATTGATTATCTGTAGCTTCCTTCCCTGTTATGCCTCTTTTTGGGCGTATATAAAGTCAAGCAATGCGATCGTTTCAGCCAATGATTTTGTCCAAAATTTTGTACAAACGCTGCTGGCTGGCAAGTCAGACTTTTCGTAGCTGCCTTATGCAGGTGTGGCTAAGTGAGGCAGGCTGAAAAAGTGAAGTAAACCGTTCAGGGCCTTCGCCCTGTGCTTACTCAGCGAGTATTAATCCCTGCTGTAAAGCCCATCCCTGGACCCAATGCTGAAGCTTCGTTTGATCATCGTCCAGAAGTGGTTCAAAATCCCGGCCGACTTCCTCAAGCAGACGGTCCAAAGCAAGCGGTCTGCTGGCCGTTCCGCCAAACAGCTCATCCATGACGGGCCGTAATTCGGCCAGGATCTGTTCGACCGATGACTGCGAAAAGGTAAGCGGTAATGGAAACAATTCAGCCCATTGCAGCGGGGGGATTCCTGAAATCAAAAACTCACGATCTGGCGGTGTCAGGAACGGAAAAGCATCCTGCATTAGATCACCCTGACGGGCTTTCCTTCGCCCTTCTTCAAACTGTTCTAGTGTACAGGGCAGGATGTGCTTACCGACTTCCTGAGTAAGCATGTTGATGCGCTGAACCGTAATTCCTTCCGGGCAGGGCCAATACGTTCCTTCGGGCAAAAAGCCGGGTCGAATACCAATTGATGTCGTCTCCATAATTGACTAATGGTTTGTCGTAATGACTTCATGTATCGGGTCAAACGTTAAGGCTAATTCGCTGGTAATCGGGTAAGAACGATGAATTATTGTCCAAGTTATTGGACTTAAATTTTAAATAACTAATTGATTACTAACCCTGTACTAAGATACTCATTCGACTTTTCAAGTAGGAAATAGGCCAGTATACGTGCAGAATGTCCCTGTAGCCTTTCCCCCTGTTATGGCCCCTGCGGGATGAAGTGGTGAAGTGAGGTGAAACCAGTTTACCCAGACCGGCCCTTGGAGCTGGTTTGGGTAATGACTCAAAAAAAGTAGGTCGCTCCTATTCCAATCCCGCTCCCGCTCAACAGATTCACGGATACCCACACGTGCCGTAATTCGGCTGAGACTTGAACACCATACAGCAATACGGGCTTGAGTTTACCCGCTTGCAGAAGCTGCGCGTAGCGGGTGGGCTGGTTATCCGCAATGGTCACTTCCTGATAGAAGGAAGCTCCGGCCAGGCCACCGATGAAAATATGGGGTCGGGCGACAAATCCGATCCCGGCTAATAGGGAGGGGTTAGCTTTGTACTGGCCCTGCGCCCCTACATACAGTTCGTTCTTTCGACGGCCTGCGAGTAGTGTTACATACCCGCCCCAGTTGGTTTTAGCGGTCGCATTAACGAACACGGTACTATTCGTTTGCACGGCCAGTCCAAGACCAACTTTGCCGACTGCCTTTTTTGTGAGGCAGCTATCCGGCTTATTAATGCGCTCGACGGCATCAAAGAATGCTTTTAAACCCATTGACTGCGTATTCATACCCAGCGCGTACGGATTTAAGTAAGAAGGCTTAAGCCCTGATGGTTTGGCCGGAGTGGTAGCCGCTGTGTCCTGCCCATAACAAGTAGAGCAAAACAGCAGGGTAGCAATCCAGTACAATAAGAATGTGGCGAATACCAGACCCATTCCTTTAAAAAAATTTACGACCTGCGAGCGTTGGGGTTCTACAAGTTTAAACATGGTTTTTGGGGCGGTACCGCGCCGGCGGACCGGCCGCCGCGTTTGTGCCTACCGGCGATGGATGATTTATTTTACCTTACTAAAGATACCACCCGCACCCCTTAAATTGCTGTTTAACAGATAGTTATACCACAAGCTATCCGTCGCTCTTTTCCCTGTAATAATTCCCCCGTAGGGGGTTAGGGGGGCCACACTATCGAATCCAATGGCACCGCAGGTGATGAGAAGGTAAAGTGATGTGCGGTGGCATTTAGCTTTGTTGCCAACGGCTTTCAACATCCATGTCCCAAAAAAAACGGTTCGTGAGTGGGACACGAACCGTTCATACTACGTCAGCTTTTTTTGTTCAAGACGAATACTCATCATCAATAAATTCTTCTTCTAACTCCTGACTAACCGATTTTTTATCCAGAACTTTTACCCTTGCATTCTTAATTTTAATGCTGGCGGATGGCTTACCTTCTTTATCCGTGTAGGCTTCCGCTGTCACTTTACCTTCCACCAGCATCAATCGCCCCTTGCTATAGGTTTCCGTGCGATCACCTTTGACTACGCATTCTACCCAGATGGTTTTAGAAACCAGCTCCTGCGTATCCTTTGTCTTGTAGCTGTCATCCAGCCCGATAGAGATTGCCGTTAATGGCTGACTCTGCGCGTCATTAAAAACCCTTGTTGATCCAACGTGACCAATACCTACGAATTTGTTCAACCCGAACATTGACATGGCTTTACCGGTTTGTGCCTGGTTAGGCGATGATTAACTGATTTAACACTATAAAGATAACCTCTATTTATTTTAGCTATTAATTTGAATGTCAGTAACTTAATAACCAACAAAACATTTTCTTCCCTGTTATATGCCGCCCCTTGCGGTGGTTTTAATTTCACTTATTGGTAAGATGGGGTATATGCCGCTTTATGGTGGTTTTGCCCTGAACGCTAACGGCTATGTCACTGAGTTAACACCTTCATTTTCCGTCAGTTATTTCCTGACATAAAGATAAATAATTCACTAACAAATGTTCATAAAGTTCTTTTTGTTTTTTTTTCGGTCAATTCAGTCGATATGACGTTATCTTGTAATTACTGCTACCAATCCTAGTTCAAATGTCGCTTGTTAGCCAACTAGACTTATTTGCACAACAGCCGCAACTCATTCGGTATGAATTGTCAGGCACAAATCATAGCCGGTTTACCGCCGATGATGCTGACCGGCCCGATCAAGAATCGGGTCAGATAGACTTACGAAATGATCGGGGTGATGTATTGATTTCTTTACCTAGCCGGCGTAATCGATCCGTATCGGAACAGGCGCGTCGTCGCTTCCTACTGGAGACGGCCTTTTGTCAAGGCCGGGTGCTGGCAGGCCTGCAGCTGCCGGGGCTCAGATTGGTCCACGTTCACTTGGTTGGCAACAGGCGTATGGATATAACGTGTGCCACATTGCCTAAGGCACTTGTCACGGCGGGTCGTTTATGGGCTGATCTACGGGGATCGACGCTGACGGATCTGGTGGCATCTCAGGCCGATTGGCACGGCAGCCAGCTGGCTGACTGTCAGTTAACGGGGGTTAGGGTTACGGAGTCTAATTTCCAATCGGTCAGCTTTCGTAGATCGAACCTGGAGAAAGCCCATTTTCTGGATTGTCAACTACAAATGAGCGACTTATCGGGGTGCCAATTACGCCATGCCAGTTTAAAAGGGTCTGATCTCTCGGGCTGTGACCTGCGGTATGCTGATCTTACGGGTTGCGATATCCGGGGAACATACCTGCGGGGAATTTCTATTTCGGTCGCCGTATTGGAGAAGGCAAATTTAAAACCGATACGTCAGCGTATACAGCACCTGGTTTGGGCTTTTCCAGGGCTAAAACCAGTATGGCTTGCGGCTCTTGAGGCGGGTCATTGGCAGGCCGGATCGGCCGAGAGCTTAAGCGATTTTCTAACCCGGTGCCTTGGCTACCGGGTTGGTGCGGGCTGGCAAAACGTACACGGCAGTACCGAATGGGTTATCTGGCAATTTCTGCGCTCGATTCAAACCGGTGAGCGGCCCCATTCTCATCCCCTGGCTAACCTGCTCTACAAATGGGTCTCGCTTTAGTGGCCGGCCGGTGTGGTTGACTTACTTAGCGATGAGGAGGTGAAGTAGTCAGGACCAACAAAACAGGGCAAACGCACAGCGATTGCCCTGGTCTACCCCTCTACAACCATTTCATTACAAACGAAGGTAAAACCCGGTTTCCCGTTCAATCACCCCTATTACCTCCTCCCCATAAACCCGGTCCATCCGAACGGTTCTTGCCGGATCGCTATGGGATTTAACAAAGTCAAGCGTATACAGATCCAAACCGGGTCGGTAAAACATATTTATGGCTACACACTTAGCCCCTGACCCCATTGACCAGGTTAGTAAATACTGCTGATTACTGAATCGGATGTGAGTTGCCCCCATCATAATAAATCCCATTTTTGTAATCAGTGAATGCATCTCCATGATTTCAGGATTTGCTAATTCCAGATTTGCCGTTACATCAGTGGCTTGCGCAGTGTTCATCGTTTTAAGCTCATTTACCGAATTGATCTTATATAAAAATACACCTTTGCGGCCATGTCTCTCTAGGTAACAACGAATTGATGAACTGCTTGCGGCTGATTTATCCCCTGTTATACTGAGCCAGCATATGGCTCTGAATAAGTGAAGTGTATGATCTGCCCCTAAATCGCACAAGGGCGCAAGAGGGCAGTTTTAGTCTTCTGGCATTTGTTACGAGACCAGGTAAAAAATTGCCGTCATGGGGTTGATTATTAACCAGACATTTCCATTACAGGTACCCGACCAGTACTGATGCACCCATCCCTTATAAAAACCCTCCTGGAGCTTCAGGGTAATCGTGTAGTCATATTCTTTGGTTGACCAATCGATCGTGTGTTCAGCCTGAAGCTTGATGGCCCGTTTTATGGTATCCAGATGAAAGCTCCGCATTTCAGGCGGCAATATGGTTTCCAGTTCCAGGGTCTTAAAGTTTAACTCTGTCAGCAGATTTGGTTGACTAGCCAGTACGTCATAAACACCACCTAACTGATGGCTCTTTTGCTCGAAACCCGCTTTGAGCATGGGTAAATTTGCGTCCTTATAGCCACGATATAAGTTTTCCCACAAATGAGGATGACGCTGCTCAACGAAAGCCTGACGGTACAATAGAAATTGAAGAAAGTTATGATGCGCCTGGGTTGCATCCGTAACGGGGGGGTAACCTGAATTCATAATCGAGGGAGATTTATTGAGGCAAGAAAATTAGTTAACTGTCTGATTTACTGATAGTAATATAACTATTTTTCGCCGATCTGCCAATAAAGCAGGCTCGCGTTTCTCTTCTTTTTTTCCCCCGTTATTTATGTACATAAACAAAAAAGAGGACCGTGGCCCCCTTCTGTTGATTATCCAAATGTTTACATTGTCAGGTATGACTGGGTTCAACCTGCGTAGTGGAAGTCTCTGACAAGTCCTCAGCAGATGATTCATCCGAATGGGGATGGGTGTAGGAATCATTGAGCAGGTCTTCCCGGCCATCGGGTTCGGTGTCGACTGGGTTGGGGTTGTGAATTAAGTCAGTCGCTTCCAAATTTGATTCCTGCTCAGAAAATGCGCGGATGGCTTTATTTGTTTTTTTCGATTGGGGCCGAACAACTAGCCAGTAGTACCCGCCAGCCCCAGCTAGGGCCAAGAAAAGCAGTGTTGGTAACCAGGAGGAGCTGCTGGTAGGAGTGGGTTGTTCTTTAATAGATGCAACCTTTGGCGTCTTGTCCGTGCTTTGCTGGATCTTCGAGCGTTGGTTGGCCAGCGCTGATTCAATCGCTAAGCTATCTTGTATCGCTTTGCGGGGAAAGATTTCATCCGTCAGAATGTAAAGCTTACTGGCGTACAGACGAGCGTCCTGGGGCTGACCGTTAATCTGGAGAAGGCCAAAGCGAACAAAACGAACCTGGGTATAAAAGTCCATCTTTGACACTACTTCGCTGAGTGAAGCGATAGGAAGATCCATGAGCCCCCGCATGGTTATCGAATCTTGTCGGGTGAGTTGAATCTGATCCGAAAACCGTAATACAGACGGTGAATTGATCATAGTCCGTCGGGCCGAGTCCGATAGATCAAAAGAGGCCGATGAGGCCCCGATGGGCATCCGTAACTTGAGCTTTTGGGCATCCAATTCACGCTGAACCGCATCGGGCGTTGTTGTCTGGACAGCGGGGTTGAGCGTGGCAATCGAGGGTGCGGCCGGGGGTGTTGGCTGCCTGGCCATCAGTGGGCTAGCCAACCCAATAAGCAGGAATACGTTTCTGATCATGAGTTAAACGCAAGCTTTTAGTTGTTTTTTTTCGGTCATCTTACTTCACACAAATATAAATGAATATCTCACATGCACGAGTAAGCTCTTGGGTAGCGGCTTTGGATTTAGCAAAGTATTTTTTTTTCGGTCACTCTCTTTTTACAATCTCGATACGAATGAAAAGGTGAAGTAAAAACCATCCCGCCGGCCTGCGGGCAATCTCATTATTCTTCGTCATCAGGCAACGAGCGTTGATCAAAAATGTATTCGGCTGCGGCCTGCGCTTTAGAAGCGGCCTTCACGATGATCGTTCGATCGCTGGACAACAGCTTGCTGTAATGGTCGATATAAGCCGCGGCATTTTCCAGCAAATCGTCACGCTCACTAAAATCAACGCCCAAAGCATTCAATAAAAATGACGTACCTAATTCAGCAATCAGTTCTTCAAATGCGTAAGCTAATGCATTCGGCTCGCGGTTTGCCACATAGGCGGCTATCGACTCCCGGTTTAACCGCTTAGGGTGACCCGTAGCGTGAACAAGTTCATGGAACATCGTTTTGTAATAATTTTCGGGTGTCCTGAACTCGCTGATGGTTGGTAGGACAATGGAATCTCTGCGGGGTAGATAGCAAGGAGTGCCGGGGCACGTATGGGAAATCTGAATACCGTCCCGGCTCATCCGGTCGACAATCTCCTGCAATTCATTGATTTGTAGTTGTCGGTTGGTTTCAACCAGCGCGTCCAAATCGGGCAGTTTGACATCAATCCCGTCTGTCTGGTCAATATTCCAGACGTAGTAAAACCGGAATAATGGCGCTGCGCTTTTTCCTTCGGCTAATAAGGCCGCTTTTTTGTCTTCGTTAGGGAATTTCCAGAACGTAACAATATGCCCTTTTTCGCCCTTTCTGACTCGTCCGCCCAGTTGGTTAATTTGCTTTAGGGTTAAGTAATACGGTTTCTCGTACGGAAGCAGAGCCAGCAGCAACATATTAATAGACGTATAAGGCCGTTTCGAGCAGTAATTTTGCGGAAAACCATACCCATTCTTCTTGTACTGCGCTTTCCACGGGATGACTCCTTTTTCTAATTGAGAAATAATTGTTTGGGTAATTTTATCATATAAAAAAGCCATGCCAGGCCGGGCCATCTTCCCGCCCTTCGTATCGTCCGTGGCGATCAACGAAGTAGGTGGGACATAATTTTGAGTACGTTTTCCTACGTTGGATTTTTTGGCCGTTTTTTTTGATAGCGTTGTCATGATAAAGGGGTTTTTGCTCTTTGTTTGTAGCCTAAATTTACCCCCCAATCCCTTCTAATACGCTGACAATGAACGACTGATGAATTTTCTATGAGTTACCTTTTTCCCTGTTATAAAAAATGAATCTGGTGAGGTGTTTCTTAACCCTTCCCCGCGTAATTTTTGTAGCTGGTACTTTTCTGATTCACTAATAGACATAAAAATAGCAGACACCGTAAGATGTCTGCCAGGATAATCGGTATGTTCCGACTTACTACCTTTTCGCCCCGATTAAGTCCCAGAATTCCTGGATCGTCATAGTGTCGGAATACTGCTCATCAATCGCACGATCATCACCCCGGAGCGTTTGCCAGCTTTGGGAAAGACCTTCACGAATTAGAAAAGAACCCCGTAGGTTAATCATAATCTCACCAGGTAAGGCCTGAAAGATCTTTTCACTCAACGCCTCACTGAGTGCCTGGCGCGAACCCGCTGGTGCGACATCCATAGCCGTCTCACCCGTTTCCTCATCGCCTAGATCTACTGATGATTCCTCTCCTAGATCGCTGCCCGTTGCCGTTTTGGTTTCCTGGGCTAACCCCGTTGCATTGTTCATCGCCTGACGCGTATGCTCCAGGGCAGCATCGGAAAAATCGTCGTTGGCATCAGGATTTTTGCCAAACGCATTTTTAGCTGGTGCCCGGTCCTTAGGGGCCTTTTTGTTGAGTGAAACCCCTCCTTTCTCGGCAGTTTTTTTAATGCTGCTGGCCGTAATCGGCTTGCCGTCTTGCTGGCTCTGGGCTACGGTCTTCTTCCAAATATTGGTTCGTTGATCTTCCGGCAGCTGAGCCAGGGCAGCCGCGTGAGATTCGGTGTTAGGCAAGGGAATGGGCGTGTTTTTCCCGTTAGGTTGTTCACCTTCTCCTGGTTGACCCGTTGCTTCATCCTCTTCGGGTGCTGACCATACGTAGCTTGTAGAACCCGTAGATTGCGCAGCCGTTTCCGCGTCTACTGGTTCGGCAGAATTTGTGTCATCACGGGACTCTTCTGTGTAGTCAACGTCCTCGGGTTGTTTCGCCGTTGAGGGTGATGGCTTTGTTCGACGTACCTTCCCGGTAGGAACGGCCTGATAGCCTTCATCCGACGAATTATCTGTTGCTCTAACCGGATCAGATTTGATTTCTTCCGCAATCTGATTAACAACTTTAGCCGCTTCGATAAGTTGATAGCCTCGATTTCGGTTGAGACTGAACCGTTCCAGCATATACTGTTCGATGGTCAGGTGAGTAGCCCGGTACAGTTTATTTTCCTGAATTTCAATCAACGCCCGGCCGACTTCCAGAAAGGTATTCATGCCCTTATCAATCGTTGCCTCTAGCGTAACCAATCGGTCGGCTTCGGCCGCTGACAAAGTTGAGAGGGTTTTGACTGAGCTGGAACCAAACCGGCGCGTCGGCGCTGGTACATCGTTGACCACCACTTCCGGCTCCGGTTCTGGCGTTAACGCGCTGCTGAGGACACCGCCTACCTGTTGCGAAAAATCTTTTGTTTTCTTAGCCATAATTGACACTTATTTGGCGGTAGTAAGAACGGCTAGTAGCTCATCCACTAACTGATTAAAATCCTCAGCTCCGTTACTGCCCGGATCATACTCAAATATGGATTTATGATCGGCTGCGCTTTCCATCAGGCCAATGCTCTGCCGGATGGCGGCGGTAAAGACGGGCAATTTACTGTCAACCAAGGCTTTCTTGATTTCAGAACCAAACTTCGTACGTTCCCCAAACCGATTCTTTAGAATGCCTGCTAGTTCAAGCGATCGGTTAAAATCTTTCTTGATGCGGGTCGCCTGCTTGATAATCTGGGCCAGTCCCTGGAAGGCAAAATTTTCACCCTGCAACGGAACAATGTAGTAGTGGGCAGCACATAAGGCATTCCGGGTAAGGATACCTAGGTTAGGCGGGCAATCAATCACGACGAAGTCATAAAATGTGTCCGGTGCTTTTTCGACCTCTTCTTCGATCAAATTCCGTAGGGCGAAAAATTCCGCGTCGTTACTTAAAATGGCGTCCGAACGCTGCAGATCCAGGCTAGCGGGCAGAAAGCCAAAGGGATGCCCATTTGTCTTAGTCATCTCGATTACGTCTTCCCACTGCGCATCCCCCGTCAGCAAATCACCGACATGCTTGGATTTAGCCGGCAAGCCCACGGCCATGGTCAGGTTATGCTGAGGATCCAAATCTACCATCAGCACTGAGTGACCGCGCCGGTTGATACCGGCCGCCAGGTTAAAGGTTATCGTTGTTTTGCCCGTGCCGCCTTTGTTGTTGAATACGGCGAGAATAATTGGTTTTGACATGGTAATAAGTAACGGGGAAGAAATGCGTCAACAAAAAAACTAAGGAATATCTACATTCAGCGAAAATGGACCAACTTGTTTCAATCGGCCGCTTCTACCGGCCGGTACAACCGGGCGTATCGGACCAAAATTTTATACATTTCCAGCCGGTAAAGACACGACAGTTGGTTCATATACATGGTCAGGCTGTCCTATCGGAGGTGGATTAAGTAAACTCGCGTGTGGTAAAGTTGCCGGTTCCTTGGGCCGGTTCTGGGCAAATTGCCGGGCATGATCAAGGGAAAAGTCGGGCAGTAAGTTCAGGTAGGTGAACTGTTTGGCCTTATCGCTTGATTTACCACGTTTAATGCTGAGGACAAAGGGTACCATACACAAACTTCCCAGCAATTGCTTCCAGGTGTCTACCATGTTAGTGACCTGGGGAATGGTGGATTGAGCGCCATGCGTCATGATCTGCCAATACCCTACCAGGGGAAAGTCCCGAATCATAAAACGCAGGGATAAGGTCGGCTTCCAAACGATGTACTTGGCCTTATCGGGCGCAAGTCCTTTCTGTAGATGCGCTTCAATCCCTAAGGCAATATCCGGAACCTGTTGCAACGTGACCAGTTTGGTATAGCCCGGACTTCCGTCTTTAGGTCGGAAATAAAACGTTTGGCCGTCCGAAAAGGCGTATAAATCACCTTTCCGGTCTCTGATTTCTAGCCGTACATTACAACTGGCTTCCTCCGCATCGTTGTAAAAACAAATTGGTAACTGGCGGGGCTCCGGTCCGTACAGTTGCGTGAATAAATCCTGAGCCCGGCCACGGGGCACAAAGTAATCCGTGGCAGTTGGGTATACTTTCCCACCCTCTGTCTGCGCAAGTTTTCCTAAGCCAATTCGTCCTATTTCAGGAATAGCTTCCTGCGGAATGCCGCCAGTAGACACGGGTTGCATTGTCGATATAATCCGCATAGTTCAATGAAGGTAAACAGGATAAACCATTTCATTATGGCTTAAATATAAAGCAATATGTGTTTTTTTTTCGGTCATTGCAACATAAAATTAAGAAATTTCTCTTCAATTTTTGATTTAATGTGCTGATTTTCATTATGTAAGCTTCGTTGCTATATACGATCATAATGATCCATAAAGAGCATAATTGTCCGCTACTGCGGGTAGTTAACACGTTTAAGGTACGTCCGCCACCGAGGTCAATTAACCGATGTATGTTGGGGACTTGCTACGAAAATTTCACACGTCTAACGTTCGTTCAGCATAGGATGAAATTGCCTTCGGATTTGTTCTTTAGGTAGCGGGTCGGAAACGCCGATCCAACACGAAAGATAACGTACATGAGTAGATTGTATACACCAGCCGAAACCCTCCGCCGGCTACGGAACCGAATAGGCCATCCATGCACGGATGACTACGAAATTCGTCGGGTATTTTATGAGTTGTTTTCAGATTCAAAACTTAAATTTGCCTACGCCCCCTACATTTTTCAACATCCCCTACTCCATCGGGCCACTAAACATATCAACGAAAATTGGTTTAGTGACTCTGACGGCAGCCCACTCATCGACCGAATGCACTGTCCGGCTCCTCCCTCCGACCGGGATTATACGTTTCCTCGGAGCCGCTGCAACCTGGATAACGAGTCGATGTTTTATGGGGCTTCGGAAATGGGTGTACCCATTTTTGAGGTTCAGGCAAAGAAAGGCCATTACGTTGTGATTTCGAGCTGGGCTCATAAGTTGGCTACCCTGACGGCCAATAATCGACCCTCTCAACCGATTGAGGTAGAAACAATCATACTGGGGGCTGAACATATTAGACGCTCACTAGATGTGAATTCGGACGAGGACAAGGACTTGTATGACCTGCTGATTAACCACGAGCCTTATTTTTCTCCATCTACCGATCAGGAAGTTCGCGACGTGGATGCTTATATCGGGCAGGTGTTTGCCGAAAAAGGTAGCAATGAAGTTTATCGATTTACCAGTACGCTGTCAAACATCCTCTTCAATGACTTTCGAGTCAATAAAGTCGCGCCCATAAACGGGTTAATCTATCCCAGTGTCGAAAGTCAGGTAAGTGGTCATAATATCGTATTGAACGCCGACTTTGCCCATAACTCGTTTAAGTTGTGGGGAGCAGATATGTACTATGTACAGGAACATGACGTACATCAATCATTATTTGGTCTTCGGAAGATAAAGTCAATTAAGTATGATCCCGCTGGTAAGCATGAATGGGTGGGGGTAAGTCCTGCTGATGCAAAAAAACTGTACTGGTTGTCGCCCGCGACAAAACGGGTCTACGCCGAGCCAATAAGTTAGTTATCATTTTACTGGTACTAAGTCATAAGTAGTTACCTCGCTTACCAGGCTATCGGGCTGTTCGTGCTGACAGCAGCCACAAACCAGGCAGAAGGAAGCTAGCTTTGAATGAACAAACCGCTCTGGACAAGTGCAGTTCCAGAAGTGAGAATTGGTCAGTAACGGTGATTCAGGGGCTACCGGACGTAATTTTCCGGAGATGATTGGGGGTCGAAAAACAGTGGAGGTAAGCATAATTCCTTCTTTTTTGATAGTCGGAAGATACGTTCTGACTAGGATGAAAATCGATCAATGAAGGCTATAAAGGAGTAATTTATATCAGTTCCTTCCCCCGTTATACCCCGGCTTTTTAGCCGGATTAAGTGGATAAGTGCTGTAAAACGATACTAGGTGAAGTAGTAGGTTTGGCGCTGGTCATTGGGCTAAAGGCTTTGCCTGATGTGGCCGGTGATGAGCGCTAAACTTACTTTACTTGAAACGAGGCTGTGTAGCCTTTAACGTCCTTCGTAGCGGTTATGGAGCTTCAGAAATCCCTTGAAATGCGCAGCAAAATCGGGTTGATCGCTGTAAACCCAGTCCCCACTAGCCATAAGGTGTTTTTTCTCATGACCAACTGGCCGTAGATGGGGGGCGTATTCATCGCCTAACGCACTTGGTTCAAGGTAAACGGCGGGGCATCGCTCCGAGACAAATGCATTCCCGGTGATGCCTTCACCGACAATGACGACGCTATCGACGTGACCCAGCAAATGGCGCTCATTGGGTCCATAATGACGATAGATTTGAGCACGGATGCCGTTTTGTTTTTGAAGAGCGGGGGTAAGAACAGGCTGCATAGCGGAGTTGTGGCTGATTTTCTATACCCTAAAGATCTTCAGAACAGGCCGTTGCCTGGGGGTTAAGGGAAACTCGTTATTACCTGCGCAATGTCCCCTTTCCCCTGTTATAATAGGCGTAGCCTTCTTACCGACTATCACCACGGATGATTAGTCATGCCCTTTGTCCTTTGAGTAGGTGAAGTGAAGCAAGCATGACCGGCTTCAAACGGTCATCAACTGAATACCTATCCTAGAAACCCTTTACTGTTACTCCACAGATAAACCCACCGCGGCGGCGGACCGCTCAAAGACGTCATTTTCTTGCGGATCATTCACCTCAATAGTAAACTTATCCAGTACCAGTTCTCCCAGGCCCGTTAAGTTTACGTCCTCATCCTGGTTAGGATTGTAATTGCCCGATAAGGTTTGGTCAATTTGATACAGTTCATTCAGGAACTGGTAAACGGCTTGCTGGGTCAGGGACTTCGTCTTCATAACAGGGCGTAAGGGTTTAGTACTGAATCGGCACTGGTTTATAACTTTCTTTTAGGCACTACCCGTCAGTAGGTATTACCTGAATAAGTGAGCAGGTAAGTTTTTAGGTGGTACCAGCTTTTTTCTATTCTTACGCCAGCGGGTGAAAAAAGCCGTATTATTTTTAAAAAACCAGAGCTGAATTTGAATAAACTCACGGGCAAACTTCCTCGACACCTTATTATCCGATAGTAACTTTTTGTAAATCGGCTCATTCGCCTTAACCCGCTCGGCATTGGTGTTAATCCGGTGATGAATTAATAGACGGTACTTTTCTCGCACTTGAAGGGGCTGTTTATAACTACCAAAGTTTAAGCCTTCAAACGGTATTTTGCTCATAACGATCAGGTGTTTACCTTCCTAAAAATACGATATATGGTGGGAGCAGTTGATTACAATAGGGGGTAGCTGCGGCTTATAGTCAAGTTTTATTCCCCTGTTTTAGTATTGCCTGAATTCGTGAAGTGAGGTAGCCAAGTCTCCATCGGGTTAGTCAATACTTAGAGACAACACAATGACCGTGAGAAAATCGGTATTCTCGCAACTGTTCGATACTCCAGTGACCATATTTCTCCAGTGCCTTCCTCAGATACTGTGGTAGAGCGAGTTTCCCTTTTACGCCATGGTTTACTTTGGACTGAGCGAATTTAGCCAGCTTAGCTGCTTCGCGCTCTACCCACTGTTGCCAGCGATCCGGGTGGGTTCTGTACAAATAAACGATCTCGACTTCGTTCTGAAAGGGACAGAACATACAATTACTTGGGTATGGAACCGGATATCCATACCCGGCAATGATGCGTTGGCAGGCGGCCCGGTCGTGGCCCAGTTCCAGGAGCGGATAGCGATGCTCAACGCACAGTTTCCGCCATTTGGGGATATAGGCGGGACCGGTGTCGCCATCTTGAAACAGAACGTATTCATCCGGCTCGGCTGACGTTTTGGGGCCTGGATTAGCGACCCGGCTTTCCTCACCGGCGGCAAAACCGATCCAGCTGACCAGTTTACCAAAGTAATGGCGGTACTGGTAAAAAACGGAAGGGTCATTGCCATGGTATCCGTAATGATCTCGTAGCCACTGCGCCAGAAATCGATAGCTGACTTTAATCTTCAGATTATCGGTGCAGGATTTAGCAAAGGTTACGCCCATAATGTTGTTATTGCGCTCCATCTGATCCGTAAGGCTCTGCCAGGTTGCCCCGTGAAAGCCCATGTCCGGCGTCACGAACGTAAAATCAATCCCGACCGTTGGACACCATTGTTTTAGTCACGAAACGTATTCTTCTGTTTCCTGATATTCATTGCCGGTGTCAGTCATTAAAGCACAGAAATTAGATTTACCCAAAAACGTTTCCCGAAAACCTATATCATGCTGGCATAACATCAGTAACGCTACGGAGTCCTGACCCCCCCTACAAAGAGGACACGAGTCGGTAGATGAGGGTCAAATAGTCCAGCCATCATACGTGTTTGGGGTTATATATGAGGAGCATAAACGGTTTACCGGGTTTGTCAACAATCAGTTAGTGCCCTGCCCAAAGCAGCTATTTTCGCGGCTGTCATACGAATGGGCATAAGCACTGGCTTGGAGAAAGTGCAAAATTCAACTGGTAATCATAAACGCGAACGGATAGGGTTATACGTCAAGAAAAAACTGACATCTGCTGCGCCGTTTGATCCGTGTCCGTCGCCGTCCTGAGGACCATGAATACGTAGGGATCGGGTTTATCAAATGCCAGGGTGCCCTTCACAGGCATAAGCTCCAACTCAACAAGGCCCGAAATTGATACCCGCCAGCCCTGCCGAGCACCCTGCTCCTGGTCACTAACCCTGCCCTGCTCTCCACCCTGCCGTAAATACTGACCCAGTGGGTTACTCCCCACTTTCATCGGGCTACAACGCGGAAATTGACAGTTGATGTAGTTGATTCGATTGGTGAACGGACCGCCGCTGCGGCCGTTCAATGAACACGTTTGGCTCGTCGGTCAACCGCAGCGGCGGTCCGCTGATTACAAAAGGCTGGCATGACATCCAAAATCGCCTTTTGGAGTTTATTGGCGGGACTACCCGCGTGGGACTTACGAATAAAAAATTGAGTATCCATGACCGTATAAGAGTTGCCGGGGCGGTGGCGTATGTTGGCTTACTTAAAAATACGGCTTTTATAGGACTCAACTCCTCATAAGGCTATTTTACTAGGCTATCAATCAGCATACGGATAAGCCTTTTCCCCTGTTAAGTAATTGAGCAAATTTATCTTAGATTAACTACCTTAGGTTCATGAGCCGCAAAGAAAAGCATATCGATCTAAACGAATCAGAACAAATAACTTTACGGGAAGGGGCAAAATATCATCCTAAACCTGAATTTAGAGAAAAATGTCGAGCTCTTTTGTTGAACCAAACTGGTGTGACCATCAAACAAATTGCCACTCATCTAGATGTCAATCATAATACGGTCGGAACATGGATAAACACCTGGGAAACAGCAGGCATTGTTGGCCTAAATCGAAAACTAGGCCAAGGGCGTAACCCCTAGCTAGCTAGATTTTCATCACTATGTGGCTTGTGAGCGATGCTGTCATCGGTCAACAAAAGCCCGTCAGGTTCCTGAATTTGGCGGATTAGGGGTTTGACATGTTGCCATAGGGTCCGATTATCGCCTTGAAGTCGATTGAGCAAATCCGTGACCGCATCGTGGCCAACTGCCCCGTCGGTTAAGCGGGAAAGTCCGGTAGCGGTGGTTTGTCCAAAGCTACTGAGTAGATAGTCGGTATAGAGATCAAGTGTAGTCTGCATACTCAAATTTAAACCAACCGCCCAGAAGGTGGCGTAACATCAGTTACTAAAAAGAGGCATTTAAAAAGAAATTGATCAGGGGTAGAAGGAAGGGCCTCTTTCTAAGCGATCTGTCAAGTTGCTTTTGGAAGGTAATGTATTACAAACTAATGGGCTCATCTATCGTTGGCAGATAAACTTGAAATGTTGCGCCTAGCCCAGGCTGGCTGATGGCCGTAATGGCCCCTCCATGATTGATGGCGACTTTCTCACAGATAGCCAACCCGATACCCGTACCAGAAAACTCGCTCCTGGAGTGCAGGCGTTGAAAAACCTGAAACACACGATCCAGGTATTTACTATCAAAACCGATACCATTGTCGGTTACCTCGATCCGATGGTACATGGCTACTTTGCGGGCAGGCTTGACTGATGCAGGCAATGCCGTCGCCGGTGTGATTTGAGCCCTTATCTGGATATGAGTCGGCACATCTTGCTGACGAAACTTCAACGCATTGCTCAGTAAATTCTGAAAAAGCTGGCCTAGTTGCCCGAAATCGCCATGTACGACCGGAAGGAGATCAATTTCGATGTGAGCACCAGCTTCCCGAATTGGAATCTCCAAATCTTGCAAGGCGGTATTGATGACCTGATTCAACGGCACAGACGAGGTGGCTTCCTGTCGGGTCGATATTCGGGAGAAGGTTAATAAATCTTTAATCAGACCCGACATTCGTCTGGCTGCTGTCTGCATCCGTACTACAAGATCAGCGCCTTTGCCTAACTCAACGGCATGTTGTGCCTGAAGTAAATCCCCGAAGGATTGAATTTTACGCAAAGGCTCCTGCAAGTCATGGCTGGCAATGTAGGCGAACTGTTGCAGATTGGCGTTTGAGCGTTGCAGGTCGTAGATCGTTTCCTGCAGTTGGCGGGTACGTTCCTGAACCTGTTGCTCCAGCGTATCCGATAAATTTCGATACTGGCTTTCACTTTTTTCAACCTGCTGTCGGGCAAGCTCCTTTTCAGCTACTTCCAGCTGACTTTGCTCAAGCAATTCTATTTGTTGCAGATGAAAGGAAATCAAATCCGTGAATAAACGGAACATTCCAATAATCTTTGGATTTTCGAGCTGTGCAGGTCTGGGATCGATGGCGCAAAGGGTTCCGAAAAAGCCCCCTGTTTTCAGAATAATCGGAAAGGAAATGTAGCTCTGAAACCCATACATCAACGGAGTGGGATGCTTACAGAACGTATCACTTTCCCGAACGTGGTCAATAACGATAGCCTGATGCGAATCCCGAATCTCATTACAAATCGTGGTTTCAACTTTTAATTCACCACCAGGAATCAAGCCAAATTGAATATCATCGCGGACACTACAGGCAATCCACCTATCCTCTGTGACACGGGCCAATGCGGCAAATCCCATTCCAGTTACCTGGCACACTACGTCGAGTAATGTAGTGATCAGGGGTATCTTGTTAACCCGTTCAATGTCCTTCGCAAAATCAACGTTTACAGTACTCATGCATTCGATGGATTGATAACCAAAGATATGCGTTTTGATGGCCCAAAATTAGATTTATGCACGTTTAGCGCCCGAATATATCCTGTTAGAATCACCTATACATCTTAAGTCGTTTTTAGTATACGCTTCTCCATTTATATAGTATCAGCAAGCCTGGAAAAGCAGAAAAAACCTACGAAATTCACACATACGGTCTAGTTTTGGCACCGTTGCCTGGCCATTTTTACTAGGGCCTCGTGTGTTGCATTCTGATTAAGCACTTCGATTGCCTGGTGGATTGAGCTCAACTGCTGACCTGGAGTAAGTTTTAAGCGTCGGGCTACTGAAGGATAAACATCAAGAGAAATCTTATCGTAATAGACTGTAACTGGCATATGGATTAGACAATAACTATTCTACTATATAGACTTTGATTCATTAGGTATGTCACTATCAATGCCAGTAAACTCCGGCTAGCCGGTAAGTTAATGGCGACCATCTAAATGACTTGGTATCTGACCGTTTGGGCCTTCATCAACTGGGGGCGAAGGTATCAAAGGGGATGCCCATGTCGGTAGAACTGGTTGATTCCGACTTACGTGTGTATATCCGATTGAGCCTTCGCGAGGTCATAATAGATAAAGACCGGTTGCATCAAACAGCAGCATTTACCGATATTCGCTCAGGATGCTGTGAATTTGTATCTGCGCCCGGCATAGGTTAAACCAAATCCGGACTGCGGCTGCCCATTACCAGCTAATACCTGACAGAAGCAACCCTATTATTATGCACCAGTTTTATCAACGTTTACCGATCCTTTTTCTATTAATGGCGGTCTTGCTGACCCTGTCAGGCACGGCTCAGATCATCACCTACACACCCGCGCAAGTAGAGCGAGTAGCTAAACTCTCGGAGTTGTACGGCCACATGAAATTTTTTCATCCTTACTTGGGATACAAGCCTATCAACTGGGACTCGGCTTTTGCCGTAGCTGCCCCACGCGTTGCCCTGGCCAAAACCGATGCTGAAACCGTTGTTGCTATCCGGCAACTGCTAGCCGTACTGAACGACGATGCAACGACCGTCACACAGAAAGAAAAGTCTACCGCCCGAACCTTCACGGCTGCGGATTCGATGAAGATCTACCTGACGCCAGACAGTGTATTGGTGTTCAAGGCAAACGGATATGCCGGGGCGGAGGATTACGATGTTCCGCTGGAGAAACTGAGTTCGTTTGTGGATATGCTCCCCAAAGCCAAAGCCATTCTGCTGGATTTGCGGGGGAAAGAATTGCCTTCGAATGAGCAGATTGACTATTTTCAGTATGGGCTTAGTTACGTTGGTGTGGAGCGGCTTCTTTCGGCTGAACCGTATGCGACGGCGGGTAGCCGAATGCGGAATTACAGTGGATTCGTTCCCGAAGGTGGTGGTGGAAGTGGAGGCTACTGGTCGGCATTTTATACAGTTAGCGGCCAGATAGTACTGCCCCGGAAGAGCGCAGTAAACCGTCCGCTGGCAATCCTGAGTAACAGGAACGCCATCCTGTCACCAGCGCTTTTTGCCCTGCGCACCCGTCCGCACGTCCAGTTTTATGCCACCGAACCCCTGTCGGATGCACAACTGGCCCGAACAACGACATTCCCTTTCAGTGAAACCATCGACGTTCGCTTCCGTACCGGTGAGGTCGTCAATACCGATGGAAGTCTGGGCGTAACGGGCACTTTGCTAATTCCTGCCGCAACAAACCAGTCCGGCGGTTCCGCTGATGCCGCAGAAGCCTACGTGCTGGGGCAATTACGTACGGCAAAGACGCAGCCGATGACGACCCCGCCAACGACCCCGGCAGCTTTACCTGTAACGCCCCCGCCAACGGTATATCCAGCCGGCAAATACCCATCCCTGGGGTACAGATTACTGGCCGGTGCCAAAATCTGGTCGGTTATCCATTACTTCCACGCCTATAAAGACCTGATGCCTACAAATTGGGATGCCAACCTGCGAACGGCTATCGGGGAGTTAGCCGCAGCGTCGGATTCAACCCAATATGCGCTGGCTATTGCTCATTTTTATCGCACGATTCAGGACGGTCATGGGTTTATCAGTGCCTCACCCCTGCGCTATTATGCCGGAGATGGCGGGGTGCTCATTGATATTCAGTTCGTCGAGAATAAGCCTGTTATTACCCGCGTCTATGCCGATTCGGTTGCCGCCAAAGGCATTCGGACGGGCGACATTATTACCGAAGTCAACGGTGAAAAAATAGCTAGCAGAATTGCCCGGATGGCGGCCATTCAACCGGCATCGAACGAGTGGACCCGGCTGCATTACGTGCGTAACCGATTGTTGCGCAGCCCGGTGGGTACGCCCATCCGCCTGAAGTTGCTGGGTGCCGATGGGCGGGAGAAAACCGTTTTGCTCACTAGTCAGCCAGCCAGCCAATTAACTACGCCCCCCGATACATCAGCTCACTTCCGACAACTGGCTGGGGGTATTGGCTATGTAGATATGGGCCGACTGCAAACCAGGGATGTCGACCGGATGTTCGACGCGTTCAAACAAACGAAAGCCATTATTTTTGATGTGCGAAATTATCCGCAGGGGACTGCCTGGGCCATTGCCCCCCGACTGACCAATAAGCGTGAGGTTGTAGGCGCTCGTTTTTCCCGTTATTCGCCAAACGAGCCGGATTTCGCCAACGGGGAGGCTGCCGGGTCGGTTCAAAAATACTTCTTTGACCAGCGTTTACCCGCTAACACCGGCAAGTCGGTCTATACCGGTAAGACGGTTATGCTCATGGATGAGCGTACCCAGAGCCAGGCTGAGCATACGGGCCTGTTTTTTGAAGCTGCCAACGGTACGGAATTTATTGGTAGCCCCACTGCCGGAGCTAATGGTGATGTAACGAACTTCTTTATTCCCGGTGCTATAAGCCTGACGTTTAGCGGGCAAGACGTTCGCCATGCGGATGGACGTCAACTGCAGCAGGTGGGTTTACAGCCCAGGATTCTCGTTCGGCCAACGATCAAGGGCATTCGGATGGGTAAAGACGAGGTACTGGAGCGGGCGGTGCAGTATTTGAATACGGGGAAGTGACCTTCAGCCATACTTAAGTCATCTCCCCGCTGACAGAGTTGCCATCTAATAGCTAAACCAACGGTTGATGAACGAGATATTTTGCAGTGCCGAGGCAGTTTACTAGGGACCGACTACACCTTACCCGCTGCCATGCGAAGCAGCTCGGGAAATTCAGCTTTTTCGAAGCATGGTTTCAGTTTACTCGTTTGGGCCGATGAAGACTCAACTATCAGGAATAGCAGGATCAGGAACGTACCAATTGTTCGTATGCGAAGACCATTAATTTCCTGAATACTATGTATGGACACGGTAGTTAACGGGTAGCACAGCCTGATCTCATAAAGATTCAGAGTGGCTGAATATCCCGCCAGAATGTACGAATGAACAATAATTCCGCAGGGGACATACCCTCATGGGACCGGGCTACCCGCAATAAAATTGTCACGAATCGCCTTTTGGTACGTTCGGTGAGTTCGGCCCGCTTGTCGATCAGGCGACGCATGCCAAAGGCATAGGCATCCTCGGCCGATTCCTGAACGCTTTCCCGCAAAAAGTACCCGCTCAATGCCAATGCGCTGTGGGGACCTTCTGACAGGAGAAATTGGGCGATCTGTGTTTCCTCCTTCTGGACGTGGCCATCCAGTTTGGACAGGGCGTAAACGATACTCCCAAAGCCCAGCGATATCTCGGGTGAATACATAAGGCATATATCATTTATATAGCGAATAGCGTAGCCAGGTCATATCCCGGCTTACGCTACTTCCTGACGTCTTGTCGATTATTGTCCGCTATTCACCGATTGACGAAGCACTCGATCCGCTACAACAGAATCCGTTTGTGGCGTTGGTTTGCTAACACTAACCCGTTGTATTTTGTAATTTCGGACGGCAACGTCCATATCAGGGGTATGCGGCACCACTACGCCACCCATGGATGCGGCACCCGGAACCGGATGCTTATAGTTGGCCAAAGGCCCCGTACTGAGTCCGGGTGTTTGAACCACAACACCCGATGGTTTTTCCCACTGCCGGGCAGCGGTTGATTTGTTGGGGTGCTTATAGTTGTGCGTTGAATAGGTATGATCTTTCCGCAGTTTACGATTATCCTGGGCTGAGGCCGTCAGAACCAGAAGGCTGCTAAAGGCTAAGACAAACAGGTATGTTTTCATGGCTTTTCTTATTGTTTACGTACTGTACCAGTCTGGAATGTGACGTTAATAGTCTATCCGCTGATTGACTCTACAAAGGTCACACACCGGCGTTAAGCTCGAGTTAGAGCCACATTAGAACGGCATTAGAAATGCAGTTGGGTCCTTACAGAGGCAAAATGGCGTAGAGGTAACCGCACATTTACCGATGAGCGATGAGGCTGCGTATCCGAAACAGCAAGAAAGGAATTGAGGGAATTAACGAGGTAAGGTGACCGTAAAGGTCGTGCCCACTTCTGGTGAGGAGTCAACTCGAATCTGGCCCTGATGCAACTCGACAATGCGTTTAGTGAGGGCAAGGCCAATCCCGTGGCCCGGTAAACCACTGGCGTTGCTGCCCCGTTGAAACGGGCTGAAAATTGCCATTAACTGGTCGGCAGGAATTATTGATCCCGAATTATGAACGGTTACCAGCATGGAGCTACTTTGCGCGGAAAGTGTCACCGATACGGTATGGTCGGGCGAAAATTTGCCGCCATTATCGATCAGGTTAAAGAAAGCGGTTCGCAGCAGGGATTCGCTACCCGTTAGTTGCCAGTCTCTATAAGGTTTGGTGGGCGAGTCGATACGAAGATGAATATTGTATTGCGGTTGAAGTCGCTGAAAATCAAGTTGTATCTGGCTCAGTAGCGAGTCTAGCTGTACGGGTAGCATCGGCACCGCTGAAGAGTCCATACTCGCGCTGGCCAGACCCAGTAACCCATTTGTCATCTGGTTTAAACCGCGCACATCATCAAGAACAGAACGGAGCGTTTCCCGAAGTTCGTCGGCGTCGTCATCGGCCAGTAGCGACACTTCCAGTTGACCTGTAATGGCCGTTAGCGGTGTTCGTAATTCATGAGAGGCATGGGAAACAAACGATCGTTGCAGGCGAAACGCATCTTCCAGCCGATTCAACATCCGATTGAACCGCCGGGCCAGTTGGGTGAGTTCGTCTTCTGTATCGCCTTCAGATAAACGCAGCGACAGGTTAGAAGCCGTAATGGTATCGATGCGTTGATTGATCTGGTTAATGGGCTGTAACGTCCGACCCGCAAAAAAACGTCCGGCCAGGAGCATGAGCCCCGTCATCACACACCACCCGATGGCCAGCAGCCGGGCGAAGTCCTTTAGTGTGCGATGGCCATAGGTATCAACGGCTGAGGCAAAAATGACCGATGCCGCCTGCTCTTCTGTAAACAGAATGCCTACGATCTCCCGGTTCGCTTCCCGCCAGTACAGGCGTTTCTGCTGCCGTATGCCTGCTAACGTAGCGGGCGAAACGGTCAGGTAATCCGTACCACTTTCGTAGATTAGTTTGTTGTTGGCGTCATAGATAATGATTTCCTCCTGCGGTAAAACGGTCAGCTGATTTTTGTCGAGTAATTTATAGAGGGTTGGCCCCATCCGCTCTTTGCCTACCAGCAAATGCCCCGCCGTTTGCGCTTCGGCCTGCAGGCGATTCTGGAATTCATTCCCCCTATATCGTTCGGCAAGTCCATAAAGCAACCCGCAGAACAAAGCCAGCAGGAGGGAGACGATAGCGGTAAATAAAAGGGTAAGTCGGGTCCGAAGGCTCATTTTTCTTTCAGCACGTAGCCCATACCAATCAGGGTGTGAATGAGCTTGGTAGGCGAATCTTTATCGATTTTAGCGCGCAGGTAACTAATATACACATCAATCACATTGGTACCCGTATCAAAGCCAATATCCCAGACCTGCTCGGCTATATCGACCCGCGAGACAACCCGGCCCGCATGTCGCATCAGGTACTCCAGTAAGGCATATTCGCGGGCGGTCAGGTCAATCGTCTGGCCCCGTCGGCGGGCAACGCGCTCGTGGCGGTCAAGTTCCAGATCAGCTACCCGCAGGATTTGATCGGTCTCCTCGGCCGATGCCGACCGGCGTAGTAAGGCTTTTAAACGGGCAAGCAGCTCCATAAAATCAAACGGCTTGGCCAGATAATCATCCGCACCAGCCTCAAAACCCAGCAATTTATCGGCGGTCGTGTCCAGCGCAGTCAGCATCAAAATAGGAATCTTGCGATCCTGGCGACGAATGGACTCGGCCAGTTCCAGTCCGCTTATATCGGGCAGATTGATATCCAGAATCACTAAATCGTACGGATTGGTGGCAAAGAGTCGTTTGCCTTCCGCTCCCGTTAAGGCTATATCGGCAACATAGTCCTGCGTTTGCAGACCTTTTTTAATGAAGCCGGCCACTTTAGGCTCATCTTCAACCAGCAGTATATAAGCAGTAAACGGAGTAGGCATCCGACAGGAATGAAATGAATGGTTATTGGTCTATGTAGACGACAGATTGAGCTGGAAAGATACTAAGATTAACTGTTTTGCTGCTTTTTGATGGCAGGTAAACGAACGGCGGGCTTAAGTGCCTGTTTGAAAGTAATTATTCTCTTAACAATCGGCTTCACTTCGCAGTTAGGGATTCGTCGGCGCTTGTCGTAAAAATAATCGGAATGATTGTCAGCGACAGCAAACGGCCACCTAAAGACTGTTAAGGGCATGATAGACGAAAACGAATCACCAGAACTGACGGAAGACGAAAAGCGGTTGTTTGCCGATCTGATGCCCGAAGACCTGAACGAAATTCTCGATACAGGTGTCAACCGGCGTCATTTTCTCAAATTGATAACGATGGCGGGCGGAGGTGTTCTGGCCGCTCAATCGGCAGTGGCCGAGCAGTTGATGACCCGGCCATTTGCCGAAACAGGCACAGCGGAATTTGCACCCGACAGTCTCGATAATGGGGTGAGCGTATCGTTCAAGGTCAATGGTACAGCCCGCAAACTAACGGTCGACTCCCGAATGACTTTGCTGGATACCCTACGCGAACGACTCGACCTGACCGGCTCTAAAAAAGGCTGTGATCATGGTCAGTGCGGTGCCTGTACCGTGATCGTAAACGGTCAGCGGATATTATCGTGCCTGACACTGGCCGCGAGTTGCGAAGGGAAAACCGTGCAGACGATTGAAGGAATTGCACAGGGATCGACCGGGGCGACCACCCGACTTCATCCGGTGCAGGAAGCTTTCCTGAAACACGACGGATTCCAGTGCGGCTTCTGTACACCCGGCCAGATCTGCTCGGCGGTGGCGATGCTCGACGAAGCGAAAAAAGGCCACCTAAGCTACGTAAGCGAGAATGTTCGTCAGCCAGCGGCCCCCGCAAAACTTTCCAATGAAGAAATTCGAGAGCGGATGTCGGGGAATATTTGTCGGTGCGGGGCTTACCCTAACATTGTCGCTGCCATTCAGGAGGTTCATAGCGGCAAGCCCGTCGAACAGATTTTTCGCTCGGTTTAATTCTTCATCAATCGTATCCAATGAGACCGTTTACCTACAGCCGGGCCAAAGACCCTTCGTCTGCCATCAAGATGCTGGCTCAAAACCCCAATGCCAAATTTCTCGCTGGCGGCACTAACCTGCTCGATCTGATGAAAGAGGACGTCGAACGGCCCGACGCCCTGATCGACATTTCTGAACTAGGGCTGAGTGATATCAACCTCATAAGCGCAGGCACGAATCAGGGTGGTATTTCACTGGGTGGCCTTAGCAAAAACACGGCTACCGCCAATCATCCGCTGGTACGGCAGAACTATCCGTTATTGACGCAGGCGATTCTGGCGGGGGCCTCGGGTCAACTGCGGAACATGGCGACCAATGGCGGGAATCTGCTGCAACGAACCCGCTGTCCATATTTCTACGAAGTGGCCATGCCCTGCAACAAACGGGAGCCGGGCACGGGGTGTGGCGCAAAGGAAGGTATCAATCGGATGCACGCTATTTTCGGCTGGTCCGAACAATGTGTGGCGGTCTATCCATCCGACATGGCCATTGCGCTGGCGGCTCTGGATGCTGTTGTTAAGGTCCGAAGCGCGAGTGGACAGGAACGAAGCATCTCGATGGCCGACTTTCACCGGTTGCCGGGCGATCAGCCCGAAAAAGATACCAATCTGGCTCATGGTGAATTGATCACAGCTATTGAACTGCCCAAAAACCGGTTTGCCGATAAATCCTATTACCTCAAAGTTCGTGACCGTGCTTCCTATGCCTTTGCGCTGATATCGGTCGCAGCGGCTCTGGAAATGGATCAGGCCAACGGGCCAGGTAACCGAATCAAGCAAGTGCGCATTGCGATGGGCGGGGTCGCCCATAAACCCTGGCGGGCATTGAAAGCGGAACAGATGCTGGTTGGTAAAGAGGCCACGGAAGCTAATTTCAATCTGGCCGCCAGTGCCGAAATGGCCGACGCCAGGCCATTGGAACACAATGCATTCAAAGTTGAATTGGGGAAACGAAGCATCGTTCTGGCCTTGAAAATGGCTTTCAACGGTGGCAAAGCATAAGGGTAACGTCAACACAGTCTATGAAGGATACCACAAAAACAATCGGCACGCCAATCAGCCGGATCGATGGAATCGCCAAGGTGACGGGCAAAGCAGCGTATTCGATGGATCATCCGGTCAAGAATCCGGCCTATGCCATTTTGTTTAAAAGCACTATCGCTGCCGGAACAATTCGGGATATCGATACGACTGCCGCCGAGAAAGCCCCCGGTGTGCTGGCCGTGATTACCCACAAGAACGCGCCGAAACTTAACGTTAAGGGCGGACTGCGTGGGGGCGCTTTACTGCAAAGTCCCGAGGTTGACTTCTTCGGGCAAAACATCGGTATTGTGGTGGCCGAAACCTTCGAACAGGCTCGGTATGCATCCCGACTGGTCAATGTTACCTACGATAAAAAAGAACCTAAAGTTGATTTCGATAAACTGGCCAGTCAGGCCCGTCTGCCGAAGGATAAAGAGAAAGCTGACGCCATACGGGGTGATGCAAAATCTGCACTTGGCCAGGCAACGATTAAAGTAGAAGAGGTCTACGAAACGCCCATTGAGCATCACCACCCGCTGGAACCCCATGCCGCCATTGCCGAATGGAACGGCGATAAGGTGACGCTGTATAGCAGTGCTCAGATCGTGAATGGTGCGCAGACGGCTGCGGCTGCCACGCTGAATCTGAAGCCGGAACAGGTGCGTATCATTTCCCCCTTCATTGGCGGTGGTTTTGGCTCGAAAGGTGGCCAATGGGCCAATCTGGCGCTGGCGGCTGTTGCGGCTAAACACGTGAACCGCACCGTGAAGCTTGCCCTGACTCGTCAGCAGATGGTCAACTCGGTGGGTTTCCGGCAACATAATCGGCAGAAGGTGGGTCTGGCCGCTACGGCCGATGGCAAACTGACGGCGCTGTCGCACGAGATTACGACACATTGTGCTATCGACGATGAGTTTGTTGAACCTTGTGGCGACTGCTCAAAAATCATGTACGACACGCCTAACTCGCTCATTACGTATCGGGTAGTGCCCATGAACCTGATTCTGCCTACCTATACGCGCGGTCCCGGTAAATCGACGGGCAGCTTTGCGCTCGAATCAGCGATGGACGAACTGGCGTACAAACTTAAAATGGACCCGATCGAATTTCGGATCAAAAACGAACCCGAACGCGACCCATCCAATGGCAAACCCTGGTCGTCGCGTACAACCGTGCAGTGCCTGCGGGAAGGAGCAAAAGCGTTCGGCTGGGAAAAACGCAAGCCTGAACCCCGCCAGAACCAGCAGGGTAATTACTGGATTGGCTATGGCGTTGCGGCCGGAACCTACCCCGCCCACCAGCGCCCCACGTCGGCGCTGGTAACGCTGAAACGAACCGGCGATGAGGTAACGGCCACCGTGGAACTGGCGGCTGCCGACCTGGGTACGGGCACTTACACCATCCTGACTCAAACGGCTGCCGATGCGCTGGGGCTATCTATTCAGCATGTCAAAGTAATCATTGGCGACTCGGATCTGCCTCCGGCTGCCGGTGCGGTGGGTTCGGTGGGTGCTGCCAGTTATGCTAACGCCGTGAATGATGCCTGCCAGAAAATTACGAATGAGTTGGTCGCCAAGTCGGGCAAGCAATTTTTTGTAGCGCCAACGGCTGCGCAGTTGATGCGTTCGGAAAAACTGACCGATTATAAGACTCGGGTGGAGTCCAAAGCGCCCGAAAGTGCCGAAGACTTTTCGGCCCATAGCTTCAATGCCAACTTTGCGGAAGTCGCCGTGAACAAATCGACGGGAATGGTTCGCGTAAATCGTTTTCTGGCAGTGACTGGGGCGGGTACTATTCTGAATCCAAAAACCGCCCGCTCGCAGATTATCGGCGGGAATGTCTGGGGCATTGGCATGGCGCTGACCGAAGAGTCGGTGGTTGATCCACGCTGGGGCAATTTCGTTACCCGCTCTTTGGGCGATTATCACGTTCCGGCTAACCTGGACATTGGTCATCTGGACGCTATTTTCATCCGCGAGAACGACGAGCACGTCAACACGCTGGGGGTAAAAGGCATCGGGGAGGTGGGCATCGTAGCTGTAGCAGCCGCTGTTGCCAACGCCGTTTTCAATGCTACCGGCAAACGGGTACGTGATCTGCCGATAACGCCGGATAAGTTATTATAAGTTATGTTGAGATGCCATGCATTCTCAAAAAAAGTAGTGTCTTGCTCTCAAATAAACGGACGTTCTTTAAACGTTAATTAAGTAGTTGACAGCTATTAAAGCTGTCAACTACAATCAGGTGCATACAGTTGGTTATACACCGTTTCCTATGGACACAATAAAACCTTGGGTTGCCTTGCTGGATGCAGACGAAGACGACTATCTATTCTGGCAACATGGCTTTCGCAGATGGGCGCAGCATCTGGAACTGTATTGGTTTAGCTCAGTCGCCGAGTTTATATCAGCCACTTCGTTGGGTAATGACAAACCGGTGGCTTTGGTAATGGATGGGGTTGTTCCGGATGGGGAGGAAATAAAGTGGCTTAGTACGCTTCTACTCCATCCCAGCTGTCAGAAAGCTTGTCTAATTATGTTGTCAGGGGAAGTGATCGAGCAGCAACGGATAGACTACTTGAGACTGGGAGCTACAGATCATTTACAAAAACCTGTGCATCTGGATGACTTACAGGTAGTGGTTTTAACTGTGAGTAACCATATCGCCCATAATTCAGGCTTGCCTCGTGATAACGTATAAGTGCTTGATAAGCCATTTATCAAGCACTTTTCTGACTTGTACTAGGGCTGTCCACCTCCACCGGCAGCTCCGTACACCTGACCTGTGGCATAGCTGCCATCACTAGCTGCCAGTTGGACATAAATAGACGCCAGTTCGACAGGTTGCCCAGGTCGACCAAGTGGCGTATTACCACCAAAGGTTTTTAGTTTTTCCTGCGTAGCACCACCACTAGGCTGTAAGGGCGTCCATATTGGACCTGGGGCCACGCCATTCACCCGGATACCCTTAGGACCGAGTTGTTTAGCCAGGGACTTGACAAAATTCATTGTCGCGGCTTTCGTTTGCGCGTAGTCGTACAAATTAGGCGAAGGGTCATAAGCCTGCTCGGAGGTTGTACCAATAATGGCCGATCCGGCTGGCATATGGGGCAAGGCCGCTTTGATGATCCAGAAGGGGGCATAAATATTGGTTTTCATCGTCGCGTCGAAGTCTTCGGACGTTACATCCAGAATGGATTCGCGACTTTGCTGGCGGGCGGCATTGCTCACCAGGATATCCAGCCCACCCAATCCTTTCACCGCTTCATCGACTAATCGTTTGCAGAAGGCTTCGTCACGAATATCGCCGGGGATGGCAACCGCCTTACGGCCTTCTTTTTTGATCAGCTCAATTACCTCTTTAGCGTCGGATTCCTCGGCTGGCAGGTAGTTAATGGCGACATCTGCTCCTTCACGAGCGTAGGCAATAGCGGCTGCCCGTCCCATTCCCGAGTCTCCGCCGGTAATTAAGGCTTTGCGTCCAAGTAAGCGTCCCGAACCCTTATAGCTAGTCTCCCCATGGTCGGGACGAGGGTCCATTTTACTGGCCAGGCCCGGCCAGGGTTGCGGCTGGGCTTTAAACGGAGGCTTGGGGTATTTTGTGGTTGGATCGACAAGCGGTGCGGGCGCTGTCGTCGTTGTTACGTTTGGCTCCGCATTTGCCAATACCGAAGGGCCCATTACGGAAGCCGCCAAGCCGCTGCCAATACCACCAATAACCTGGCGTCTGGTAAACTGATTCTCATTACTCATGATTGTATTCGTTTGTTGAGCAAAAGTTTGTTGTCGTACCCTATAGCTAACCTACAGGATATGGCTCTCAACGCGTGGCAGGCCAGTAAGGTTAGATATTCTTTCAGTTTAATGAGGCAATTAGGATACACAGGCAAAGGACAGACTGCCTTTGTCAACTCCTGTGTAGGCTCTGATTTTTGTACTGGACGGGTATAAATTGAGCGTTTATGATTTTATCGGCTGGTATGATTGATTTTCATGCCTGTTTTCTTCGCACATTTGTGGTTCAACGATCAATCTAAAACAACTTATGACCAGTATTAAAAACTCCATACACGCTTACAAAGTCCTTTTTCTGGGACTTGCAGGACTATTCATTACAGGTATTTCGCTAGGGCAAACGACAGGCACGGCCGTTACGCTGGGGGGTAAAACAATTCATACCGTTGGTAAACTGCCCGCTTTGGGAACACCGGTCAAAGATTTCACATTGACCGGTATTGATCTTATGGATAAGACATTAGCCGATTATAAAGGCAAATATGTAATCATGAATATTTTTCCGAGTGTGAACACCGGTGTTTGTTCCAAATCGGTACGGAAGTTTAATGAAGATGCGGCTGGACTAAAAAACACAACTGTACTCTGTATTTCCAAAGATCTGCCTTTTGCCCAAAAAGCTTTTTGTGGGGCGGAAGGTATTAAAAATGTCGTGATGCTGTCTGATTTCAGAACTGATTTTGGCCAATCTTATGGGGTGCAAATTGCTGACGGACCCATGAAAGGCCTGTTAAGTCGTGCTGTAATCGTAGTGAATCCCGAAGGAAAAATCGTCTATGAACAGCAAGTGCCGGAAATAGGGCAAGAGCCTGATTACTCGGCCGCTATCGCTGCCATCAAATAGCGGACCTATTTTCGGGTCATGGTGAATTTGCGGTGAAGCAGTTTGATGCCTTTGTACACAATTACGTCGATGGCCTGGGGGTCCGTCATGGATACTTCGACGCTTAATTTAATGCCTGATTTAGGATGGACTAACTGCCCGTCGGACCAGACCTGTCCATCATATTTCAGATTTCGAATGATAACGGCGTCTTTGACGAGGCCAAAATTTTTCTCGCCAGCCTGGTCAACATCCGCGACACGGACAAAATATTGATTATCTATCCGGAAGATGTTGACGCTGGACCCCCTGGAAGGGAACAGCCAATGCCCCAACAACTGATCGGCCGGCTGATCGGCTTTGGCTCCTATCAGCAGGAAGGGTAAAAAGACTACCCAAAGCTTGTTTCGATATGATAACGACTTCATTTGTTTGCTGTCTGTTTTGGCTCAATCGGTAGGTAGGCTATCCTGGGGTGTTTATTTAAAAACAAGCAATAGTTGACAACTAATAGGTAGGCAAATTACACTGGTTTAGTCGTTCAATAGCGCTTTCCTGACTTATAGCTCCAATAGCTGAATGACACTCTGGATTTGAATGTTCTGGAAAGCTTTATCCTACAGATTGTTGCCGATAAAGATACCACGTTTGTGTTAAAGAAGGAAGTAAACGACTAGAGTAGTTAGCGTAGGGTGTTTGCCAACATTCGGTTCAGATCATTTCTAGGTAGCAACTACAAAAAAAACGCTACCAGAGATCATTGCCCCGGTAGCGTTCCGAAAACTAAAAATCAACAATGAAAAAGTAATTACTGGTTATCAGTCTCGGCCGTAGCGATTTTGGCTAGATCCTTATTTTCTGGTAACAATTCAAGCCCTTTTTTGAGCCACTCACTGCGGGCGGCCTCGTCTTTCGTGACAAGCTCGTTGTATGAAATCATGTATTTGAAGGCCAGGGCCAGATCTTTTTTGTACCGGTTTCGCTCCTCAGGTTTATCGGCTACCATCGTAATAAACTGCTCGAAATAGGGTTTTGCCTTTCCATTAAGAACAGATTCTTCAGGCGTGTAGGCATAGTAGTTGGCCTTGGCCCTGTAAAGCACGGTTGGTGCATAGTCCGGCGTTTGTTTCTGGGCAAGTGCCAGGGCAGAATCTGCCATTGCAAACCGAACGGTATCGCGCACTAATTTTCCCAGACTGTCGCGCCCGAAGCCCAGTGTGTAGTTGCTCATGCCATAGCGGAACAAGTCCTGCACATCGGCTTTAAAGCCGTGTTTGGCCGCCGAATCGAGTGTGGCTACGGCTTCGGGGTGTTTCTTGGACCGATAATAGTATTTGGCAATTTCGCTGTACAGATTATCCGTCGTGTCGAAAGGAGCGGCCTTGGCGAGATAGGTTATTCCAACGGAGTCGTTCATAGCTTTTAGTGAATCATTGGCAAATCCCTCGTTGGCCAGATAAGCCTTACCGAGGTATTTATAATCGTCGGACATGGCTTTTTCGGGGGCTTTTTCCAGAAACGTAGTCAGGTTCTGGATTGCTTTCTGCGGTTCTTTCAATGACGAATAGGCCCAGCCTTCGATTCGATAGACGATTGGATTTTGGGCCAATACCGTTCGATTGCTGTCAATCAGATTCACGGCTCGCTGATAATCCTTGGCCAGAAAATGGAATTGTGCCTGTCGCAGCAGCGTTTCCTGACGCTTGTCTTTCGATACGTTTACATACTGATCGATATAGCTGGCTGCTTCCTTGTAGCGATTTACCAGAAAATACAATTCGGCCAATTGGTTATAAGCCGGAGAATACGAACTGTTGGCGTCGATGGCTTTTTTGTAGTTCTCGACAGCCAGGTTGAGGTTCCGGCCCTGCCAGTAAATATCCCCAATGCGTTGATACACACGAGATGGATTCATACCAAGCTCAAGGGCACTTTCGTAGCGGGTTACAGCAGTACCGGCATCTTTGTTGAGGTAATAGGCATCGCCAAGGGCTAACTGAATAGCGGGGTTTTTCTTGTCGCGCTCAACCGCCCGGTTCAGGTACTCAATGGCTTTCGTGGCATTGACCGCCTTGGGGTAAAGCGGTTTGATTGACCCATTTCCGGGGGTTAGATAGCCTGTGTAAGCCTCGCCAATCCGGTATAGAATATCGGCATTTTTGCCTTTGCTTTTGCTAATCACTTCGGCCAGTTTCGCACCAGCGTTGGCCGAATCTTTTTGAACAAGGAACGTGAGTGCTGAGCCCGTTTGATTGAGCGGAACCCGTTTTTCATCCATCGGAATTCCTTTAGAAAACCAGATGCGGGCTGAGTCGGGCTGTCCGGCCCGGAGGTAACCATAACCTGCATCGAAATTAGTTTGAAGGGATGGGTTTTGCTGCGCATTTCGAACCAGCAACTGCTTGGCTTCATCGAAACGCCCCAGGTTCATCAGGGTCGTTGCATCGGGAGCAGGCGTTTGCGCCAGGGCTGGCCTGGTCAGCATAGCGCCGGTCAAGCTCAATAAAGTCAGAATATGAACATGCGTTTTCATAGGAATACTGTGTTTAGGCGATTACCGCTGTAATCTGATTAGTATGCCTACAAGGTATCCCCCAGATTTAAGAGCGGGCTTAGAGATTTCTTAGAATTGACTTAGAAAGCAAATCAATCCATTTACGCCCTACCTCACTCAGGTAAAATAGTGAACCCGTCCCGTACAGTTAATTAACTAACTGGTACTAACGCTGTGAAGAAAGGCCTAAAAAAACCAGAAACTATCCCGGAAACTAAATTCCACGGCGCCCAGGTATCGATCTTTCGTATAAACAGACGCCCGGTATAAACCTGGTTTGATGGTTTCTCCCGGCTCAAATTGAAACGAGATTCGCTGAGAGTTGCCTGTAAAGTTCACCGTTTGCTCCGCGTGAATCGGGATTACTTCATTGATGTTTGGGAGTGTTACCGTCGTTGTTCTCAGCGGAGGCATCATTACTTTATGTTGCTCGTTGGTGAGGCTCAGGTACACATTCTGCCTGCCTTCCAGCTGTAATTGGGCTGGTACGTTGAGCGAGATGGAGAGTGTACGAACTTTTTTCGCTTTGGCCGTTTCTTTTCGATTCGATTTTGCGGCCTTCACCAGAAAAGCATCGCCCGTCATGGACGAGTACGGGATTTTAGTAGATAAGTTGACATGAAGATCGTCGACCATCTTTTGCAGGCTTTTATTTTGCTCCAGGACTAGTTCATTTGACTTGGTTATCCAGCCAATTTTGTCCCGCATAGCCTCCATTTGATTGGTTAAGCTGTCGCGTTGGAGAGTAAGCTTATCCATTATCTGCCGAAAATCCTGAATGGTGAGATTCCTATTAGCAGCCTTCTGCCGTAGCTGAGCCAATGCCTCATCGCGCTCGCTCAGTTGCTGGTGCAGGTTATCGATTCGGTTCGTTAGATACGCATTTTCGTCGGTAGTTGTTTCAAGCTGCCGTACCAGACTTCGGATGTCGCCTTCCAGCTGGAGTTTGACGGACAGCAGCGAGTCGGCCCGTTGTTCGACCTGATCATACCGAATAGTCATTACACGGTTATGGTTCCAGTAAAGGCCTCCTGATATGCCTATTATAATCAACATCGCCAGGGCACTGGCCAGGCTAAATGGGTTACGTTCTGTCGTTGTCATGATGCCGGGAGATTGCGTAAGCTAGCTTTCTATCGACGCAAAATTGGCCCTCTCCGTTAACAGCGGACTTAGAGAAAACTTAAAATTTGCTTAGAATCTGGCTCATAGTCAATCATATACACGGCTACACGGCGTTGAGGTTGAATACTGCAAAACAGTCTGTTGAACCACATATTCCTGAGTCAGAATACTGATAGCCTCATTACTTCAGCGAAATAAACTCGGAAACTCAACTAACCACAGAATAAGCAACGTCAGCAGAAACAGGGCACTCATTAATAACACAAGCCAGTCAGGTTTGCGGGGCTTTTCATTATACGTGAACCTTGATGTTTTTCGGGACTCAGCCGGACTAACCGGGCTCGGCGGGAAGAAAGGGCTATAGGAATAGGCTATTGTTTTATCTATCATCTTACCGGTGTTATTCGGTTACGGACTAAGCTACTTTTGTATCAAAGATTACTAGTACGACTTAGGATTCGCTGATAAACTCCTTAGAATCTGCTTAGAATTTTCTGATTACTGAGCTAATTCAACAGTAAAAATGGTAGAGGATAAACCTTCAATACACACGCTACGGGGTCAACCGGCATAGGCAGTTGTCGCGGGAAATTATCTTTGATCCAGTCTGCCAACTCGTTTTTGCAGGTTTCCCAACGTAACGATTACTTTATTGCTTAGGAATAGTATTAGGTGTTGTTGCCCGCCAGTATTTTGAGCAAATCAACCATGTCAAACTGCTCCGGCGGTCTGGCTTTGTTCAAACGTACACTCATAAGGCATACGGCTGGCCTGGATTGTCTCTAGCCGTTTCTGAGTTTAATATCCCGGAACCAGACACTGGTATTCCAGTCCTGTAGACCAATCCGTCCGCTAAACTTTCCTTTGCCAACTGGCTTATCTTTAAGCTTACTTGTTGACATGCGCTGTTTCCAATCGGCACTGGTTAGATCGTGCTCCTGAACCGTGTAGCCATTTAATATAACCGTCAGTTTGTTTTTTTTCAGACTGACCATAAGCTGATTCCAGCTTCCAAGTGGTTTGGGTTCCTGAAGCCGTACATCAGCCAGGCCAAATAGATCACCTGAACTGTGTGGATGAGGCACCTCTTTTTGATAGAGCTTATCATCACCCACCTGAACCTCAATAGACGTATCGAATATTTTTTTATACTCAGGGGCTTCCTGCACAAAGAAAAAGAAACCGCTATTGGTGTACTTTTCGATTTTAAACTCCGCTTTAAATTCAAAATCACCCGTTACAATCGCATCGGTCACTAAATCGCCCGCATCGCGCGATGGGCCAGTTGCCGTAGTGGATACATCCAGGTGAAGTACGCCCTGTTCGACTTTCCAGGATGCGGGTGTGTCTTTAGCATTATATCGGTGCCAACCCTTCAGATCCCGGCCATCAAAGAGAAGTTTCCAGCCATCTTTTTTTTCCTGAGCCGATAATATATTGGGGGTTTGCGCCTGTACACTCGTGTACGCTAGACTTATGAGTAAACCGAAAGCAGTTAATTTAGCGAACATATGAATTCTGATAAAATAGGGGTAGTGTTCAATAAAGAATAATGCCGAAGCGAATTACTTACATCAAAATCCTGTATTTGCCGGATGGGTAAACATTAAGTCAAAAATTTTAATTGGCTGACGGCGACTATCCTCGTATTCACGGCCGGGTGTATGATATGGGCAGGGCACCGTTGTTGACCTGCTTATTAATAAGGCTAACTTTAGGGAGGAACTGGATATATATCGACTGGATAAATGCCCGATAGCATGGGCAACTTACCAGTCTCTATTTTCATGTTTTTGACTCACGCGTAAAGAGTAAGACTTTACGCGTCTTCACTTCTTTATAGAGCACATCCGAAGGGGGTGTTGCGTAGTAACGTTGACTTAAAAAGCATGAGAAAGATTAAGGTATTGGCCATGCCTGGGTGTAGTTTGTTTGTGCTCCTCTTCCTTTCCTTCAGATTGGCCGTTGCTCAGAGTAGACCCCGGACGGCTACAGAATCTACGAAGATTCCATTTGACCTGAAAAATGGCGAGCGGGTCGTTTTTCTTGGAAATTCGCTTTTCGAAAATGACTTTCAGTACGGGTATCTGGAGTTGGCCCTGACCACTCGCTGGCCAGATCGGGATGTTACCTTTCGGAACCTCGGCTGGACCGGCGACAATGTCTATGGCGTGGCACGAAGCACCATTACCAACCCGCCCACGGGCTATGAGTTGTTGATGCAGCACCTCACCAAAGCACAGCCAACACTGGTTTTTGTTGCCTATGGAGGCATCGAAGCGCAGGATGGGGAGGATGGCCTGCCTGCGTTTAACGAAGGATTGAGCAAACTGCTCGACAAAATTGATCAGTTGGGGGCAAACGCTATTCTGGTATCCCCAATGCCGATTCTGGCCGCCGATTCTGCGCAAAGTTTGCAGAAACGAAACGCTATGCTGGAACTATATGCGTCGGCTATAGCAAAAATGGCCTCGGAGCGCGGCAAACAGTATATCGACATCTACAAACCTATTCAGGAGATCAGCAAACAAATGCCCCTGACAGATAATGGGATTCACCTGAACGAAACGGGATACTATCAGCTGGCCACGATTCTTGAACGAAGCCTGGGACTGGGACCCCGCACAACGCCCGTTTCGATTACTACAGGAAAAAATACGGCAGAGGTCGCGGGGCCAGCTAAGCTACAGGGTTCCGGAAGTACGAACGAAAACCTCACCTTTACCATCGATGAACGGTACCTGCCGCTGCCCACGCCCACAGACGTAAAAGAACGTCCTGGTCAGGGACAATTACTAAAAATAACAGGCTTAAAAAAGGGGTTTTATAGACTCACCGTCGATAACGAAGAGGTATTAACCGCTTCGGCAAAAGAATGGGGAGAAGGGGTCTCGATTAAACAGGGAAGTTCGTTTGAACAGGTTCGTGAACTGCGGCAGATGATCCTGAAAAAGAACGACCTGTTTTTCTTCCAGTATCGCCCGTTGAACACAACCTATATCCTTGGCTTTCGCTCCTATGAGCAGGGGCGTCATGCAAAGGGCCTCGAAGAGCAAAGTATTCTTATTAAGTGGCTGGAAGGGCAGATTGCCGTAAATCGCAAGCCTAAAACCAGCGTGTATCAACTTTCCCTCCTGAAGTAATATGAACGTTAAGAACGGTACATGGCCCCTGAGGCTCCTCCGTAAAATAAGCCTGTTTTCTGTCGTTCTGCTGATTACCTCAGCCATAAATCAGGATGCTCAAAACGACATTCCCGATCCTGACCCAACCCGTGAGCTGGCGTCCTTTAAGGTTGCCGACGGTTTCGAGGTGACGCTATTTGCCGCAGAACCGCTGGTGGCCAAACCCATTCAGATGAACTGGGACGCCGACGGGCGGTTGTGGGTGGTGAGCAGTACGGCTTACCCACACCTGAAAACGGGCGAAACGGCGAACGACAAAATCTTTGTGCTCGAAGATACCGATGGCGATGGCAAGGCCGACAAATCGACCATTTTTGCCGAAGGGCTGCTGACACCTACGGGAATCCTTCCCGGCGACGGGGGTGTGTACGTTGCCAATTCAACCGAAATCCTGCATTTTATGGATACGGATGGTGATGGCAAGGCCGACAAAAAACGCCGGATTCTGAACGGATTTGGCACCGCCGATACGCACCACCTCATTCATACCTTCCGTTGGGGACCTGAAGGACTGCTGTATTTCAACCAGTCTATTTACATCTATAGCCATGTCGAAACGCCCTCCGGTATCAAGCGGCTGGAAGGCGGTGGCGTGTGGCAGTTAAATCCAAAACACCTCGAACTGGACATCTACGCCAAAGGGCTGGTCAATCCGTGGGGGTTGCAGTTTGACCGTTGGGGCCAGTCTTTCCTGACCGATGGGGCCGGTTTTGAAGGCATCAATTATGCGTTTCCGGGGGCTACGTTCCTTACCTCGCCGGGGGCCGCCCGCATTCTTCGGGGCTTAAATCCGGGGCAACCCAAACACAGCGGACTGGACGTGATTTCGGGTCGGCATCTGCCCGAATCCTGGCAGGGGAGTGTGATTACCAACGACTTCCGGGCCAACCGAATCAACCGATTTAAGCTGGAAGAGCAGGGAAGCGGCTATGCATCCCGGCAGGTCGAGGATTTGATGTGGACAGACAATGTCGCGTTTCGCCCGGTCGATATCTCCGTTGGGCCGGATGGCGCTATTTACGTGGCCGACTGGTACAACCCGATTATTCAGCATGGCGAGGTTGATTTTCATGATCCGCGTCGCGATCAGCAGCACGGGCGCATCTGGCGGATCGTTGCCAAAAATCGTCCGTTGGTGAAAAAACCAGCCTTGACGAAAGCCAGCGTCCCCGAGCTGTTAGACGCCTTGAAACTGCCCGAAGACTGGACCCGCTCGCAGGCGAAGCAGGTTTTGAAAGCGCACGGTGCTACAGAAGTGGTTCCGGCGCTACAGAAATGGGTTCAGGGACTGGACAAAACCAATTCCGATTACGAACACAACCTGCTGGAAGCCCTTTGGGTCTATCAAACCCTCGAAGTCGTGAACGAGCCGCTTCTGGTGCAACTGTTGTCTGCCGAAAATCACAAGGCTCGGGCTGCGGCCCTGCGTGCACTGGAGTTGTGGTATCCTAAACTCACCAACGTGTCGGCTCTGCTGACCAAAGCCGTAGCCGATAAACACCCGCAGGTACGGATGGAGGCCGTTATTGCGCTGCGGAAAGTGAAAACGCCAGAAGCGGTCCGCACCGCCTTATCGGTATTGGATAATCCGATGGATGAGTTTCTGGATTACGCGCTCTGGCAAACCGTTCGCGAGGGGGAACCGCTATGGGCAAACCGGCTGAAAAAAGACCCCGACTTTCTGGGCGATGCCCGGAAGACCGTCTTCGCGCTGAAATCGGTGAGTAGTCCGGAAGCCGTTACGCAGTTGAGACAATTGTATCAGCGGGGTAAAGTACCGGAAGACTATAAGAAGGACGTGCTCGGGTCGATTGCGAAGTTCGGCAGTGCGGCTGACATTGGCGGTCTGTTCGAAAAAGAATTACAGGTTAAAGGCAGTTCGGCTAAGGAGGTTGCCATGGTACTCAGTACGCTGGAAGAAGCCGCCAGTCGGGATGTCAAACCAGCCGGAGATCTGGACCGGATTACGGACTTTATCGACAGCGACGACGAAACTGTGTCGACAAGCGCCATTCGACTAATTGGGCTGTGGCATGTTGACGAGCTAACCGGCACGCTGGTGAATCTGGCCCAAAAGGGCGATAAGACGGTACAGAAAGCCGCGTTGGATGCGCTGACAACGCTGAACAACGACAAAGCCCGGACGTCGCTCGTAACGCTGACAACAGCCAAAAATCCGACCGATCTTCGGCTGGCAGCAGCTTCGCAGCTTGTGTCGGTAAATGCCGCAGAAGCCGCCCGGATCAGTGCCGATCTGTTGCGGACGTTACCCGCACAAACCGATGTTTCTCCGTTGTTTAACGCATTTTTAGCCAGTAAGCAGGGTGCACAGGCACTCGCCGACGAATTGAATGCCCGCAAAATACCCGAGAAAATGGCTATTGCCGGTCGGCAGGCGATGCAACGAAACGTGCCGTACAATCGGCGTAACAGCGACGATGTAAAATTACTGGCGAAGGCACTGGAGGCATCCGGTGGTGTGTTGCCTGTCGAGAAGATGCCGCAGGAGCTTACAGCGGAAGAAATTAGTAGTCTGGCTAAAACAGTAAGCCAAACCGCTGACCCGATCAAGGGTGAGATGGTCTTCCGGAAAAGCAACCTTACCTGTCTTACCTGCCACGCTATTGGCGGAGCCGGCGGACGAATCGGGCCTGATTTAAGCAGTCTCGGCACAAGTTCACCCGTCGAAACCATTACCCGGTCCATTCTCTACCCGAACCTGTCCATCAAGGAAGGGTATGAGCTACAACGTCTGGTGAAAAAAGATGGCAGCGAACAACTGGGCTATCTGGTAAGCAACGGCACCTCCGAACTGGTGATACGCGATGTGACAGGTTCAGAGATTTCTATTCCCAAAAGCCAGGTGAAGAGTATCGAGAAAGTGCCGGGTTCGCTGATGCCAGCGGGATTAACGGCTGGTCTGGACAAAGAGGAGTTTATTAACCTGCTGGGATTCCTGTCTAAAATGGGCGAATCGGGTAAGTTTCGTGTACCCACGGCCCGATTTGTTCGTCGCTGGAACACCGTTTCGCCTACGAAAGAGTTTGCAAAAAAGCTCCGGGAAGAGGGTGTAGGTGCTGTCGTGAAAGACAATACAAAGTTAGCCCTGCAACCGGCTTACAGTAAAGTTTCCGGCGATCTGCCAATGGAGGAACTACCTGTTATCGTTGCCAACGCCAATAAAACCTACAGCGTTGTCCGGTTTGATATCGAAGTAGTGAGTAAGGGCAATGTGAGTCTGGGCCTGAACACAATGGCTGGGCTAACCGCCTGGGTCGACCAGAAGCCGGTCAAACTGACGAACAATGGCTTAGTGGCCGAGCTGTCGCAGGGTATTCACACGTTCACTCTGGCCATTGACAGAACCCTGCATAAAGACGATCCGCTAAGCATACAGCTTCTGGATGCCGATAACTCTCCGGCGCAAACGCGGCTGGTTATGGGGCGGTAGGTTAGGCAATTGACCTTCCGGCAGCGGCCGACCTCACCCCAACCCCTCTCCTTGAAATAAGGAGAGGGGCTAAAAAAACTCGCATTAGTCCCTCTCCTGTTTTAGGGGTGGGGTGAAGTACACTATATAGCTAATCAGTTCTTCTGAAGCTCGCCCGTTGCTTTTAGCTCCACTTCTTCGCTTACAAGAGCAGAGGGCATGGATGCTCCCAAACCAAAATCCTTGCGGTTAATCGTGCCAACGGCTTTAATACCTACGGCTGGCTTTTTGTTATTCGGGTTCGGCTCGGGGCCAACCATCGTTACCGCGAGTGTAACGGGTTTAGTGATGCCTTTGATGGTTAGATCACCGTCCATCTTGTATTTTCCATTGCTCACTTTCTTGAATGAGGTACTTTTAAAGCTCATGGTGGGCTTGTTGGCGGCATCGAAGAAATTTTCGCCTTTGAGGTCATTATCCCGCCGTTCATTTTCGGTATTGATGCTGGCCGTTTCGGCGGTCATCTCAAATACGGCGTCAGAAAAATCATCTTTTGTTGCTGTCATCTTCGCATCGAATTTGCGGAAATACCCATCGACCTCCGAAATCATATGGTGTGTTACGGTAAAGGCAATTTTGGAGTGGCCTTTGTCCAGCGACCAGGTTTGCGCAAACGCACTGGCTGTACTCAGTAAAATACTGAAGAATAGTACTGCTTTTTTCATGAGAATAGGGGAGTTAACGGTATCGTGATTTGCGTGTAAATAGAGCAATTATACTCAGTTGGCAATCAAGATTACATTAACTTTCTGACTTCATCGCTGACAATCGCCCATTGGCCTGAATTTGCCGATAGGCAGACCGTTTTAGCCGATGAGATGCCACTAAACATAAGCCGGGAGCCCTATACGAACGAATACGCATAGGGTTCCCGGCTCGGGCTGTCTCGTCAAAAAGAAGGCTAAAACAGGTTTGGGTAGTCAGTAATAATGCCATCCACCCCCATCTGTTTAAGGCTTGCTATTTCCTCTTTTGTATTCACTGTCCAGGGAATGATCGACATCCCCTGCTGATGGCAGGCTTTTACTGTTTCGGCCGTTACCGTTTTATAGTACGGGCTGTAGGTGTTCGGTTTGAAGCCCAGCAAGGCCAGATTTTCGTCCAGCGTTTTTGGGTTGGCCGTCAGGTAGGAGAGGGATATAGTTGGCTGTTGCTTATGAATCAACTGCAACGGCCGAACGTCGAACGACTGGATGATGAGTCGGTTGCCCAGCGAATACTTGGTCAAAACAGCCATCACCAGATTGACAAATTCCGCTGGTTCGGGATGAGAAACGCCGTCGCCTGCGGGAGCCGATTTGATCTCAATATTGAACATGGGCATGGGTAAGCCCTTGGCCTTAGCATAGGTATCGACCGAGTCGATCAGTTCGGATAGAAGCGGCTTATACGCCTTGAACTTCTGTTGCTGGGCAAACTGAGGATGCGGCTTACTGCCCACGTCGAACTTTTTGATCTCCGCATAGGGCAACTCATAAAGATTGATCTTCTTCTGCTCCTCCGGCGTTACGGGTGTACCATCCGGCTTGAGTGCAATATCTGCCGACATGTAGGTATCGTGCGAAACGACTACCTGTTTGTCTTTCGAAATGATCACATCGAGTTCCAGCGTATTCACGCCCAGATCCATCGCCTTTTTCATAGCGGCAACGGTATTTTCCGGCATGAGTCCCCGGGTTCCCCGGTGGCCTTCGCGGTTAAATTTTGGTTGTGCCATCAGGAGATGAGTGATAAACAGCAGGGCGAGTGTTAGTATCGTTTTCATGGTATTAGGTAGTTTGCCAGAAACATAATTAAAATCCGTAGCGCAGCCCGATCTGAATTTGGAACGGATCGCCTGAGGGTGTAACGACACCCGTTGCGTTTACGCGGTAGTTAAACTGTTGAGTTGCCTGACTAAACGCAGGTACAGCTGCGTTCCCCCCCGAGGCTGGAATACCCAACGCATACAACGTCTGGTTTCCCAACGATAGGTTTGTTCCCTTGTTGCGGTTCAGCAGATTGGCCACGTTGAACGCATCGACCGATACGTCAACATATTGCCGTTTCTTGAACAACAGGAACCGCTTGTTGGCACGAAGATCGAAAACGCCGTAGAAACTATTGATTCCCCCGTTACGCTCGGCAATCTTACCCGAGTAGGCATTGACGTAATTTTTGAGGCTCTGGCTGGCGGTAGGACTATCCAGCAGCGTCTGCAAACCGGTCCGTATGTTAGCGGCTGTTTCGGGGCTGTTTCTGTCAAAAACGAAGGCCAGATCATTTGTTCCGACAAAGTCGCCATTGTTGTTGGCTCCCGACAGCAGCGAGTAGCGCGTACCGCCAATACCCGAATACCGGAAACCTACCGAGATGCCATAAAACGAAGGCAGCGTACCGTAAATAACCAGTTTGTTCCGGAACTGGTTGTCAGAATACGTCATCTGGCTCAGGTTGCGCGGATCGTCTTTCACCAGTTGAACCAGCGTTGCTGTATTCGCTACGTTACCATTGAAGGACGTATTGTCTTTGGTGTCGTTCCAGGTGAAGCTGGCCGAAATTTCGCCATCACGAAAATACTGGTAGGTTCCATCGAGCACAACGGCAAACTGGTTGACTTTACCCTGGCTCCCCAGCTCCAGTACACGGCCCAGCCGCTGGCTGATACGGCCCTGCTGCCAGTCGCCCGCGCCGTTGGCAGGCATCGAAGCCAACGGTACGTAAACACCTCTATTGGCCTCGTTGGCTAAGCGGAAAAACGGCTCTGCCACAATGTTCCGGTCAACATACGTGTAGTTATGCCGGGCCAGTGAGGCATAGCCCGTCAGACTAACTTTCAACTTATCGGTCAGGTAATGGGTATATGACAGGTTTGCTTTGTACAGTACAGGCACCCGCGCATCGGCACCGGTCATGTTAATGGTGGGCAACTGGAAAGCGGCCAGCGACGGAATACTGGCGTAGTTGGCCCGGTAAGCAGCAAAATCCGGCGTTGGTACGTTCGGAGCCCGCACATCGACTGTGCCATAGTGTTTACCGTCGAAGGTCAGGTTATTGATGATGACGTAGTTGTTGATATCAGAGGCAAACACACCCGCACCAAAACGGACGAAATCTTTGTGCTGTTCGTTCACATCCCAGGTCAACTGCAAGCGGGGCTGTGCTACAAATGCTTTAAGCTGGTTGTCGGTGCGTAATTTCAGGTCGTCAAAGACCACCTGATTAAAGGCCGCCTTTGGATACACAGCATAATCGAACCGCAACCCGGCGGTCATATCCAGACCCGGAGCCAGCTTGGTACTCATCTGGCCATATAAGCCAGCATTGAGCGTATTCCCCACCACACTTGGGTCGGCAACTAAGGGCACTTCCCGGAAATACCGGTAGGGTTGCAGTTTCTCAAACTTATCCAGTGCCGAAGCAGAACCATCTACCGTGTAATGAAACCGGCCGTTGACCTCACTGCCATACAGCGACTTGGCATGCGTGTACATCACATCGACGCCAAACGTGTACTGCGCTTTGTTGGTGTTGTAATATAGATTATCCACCAACTGAACCACGTTGTTTGTAAACCCTTCCTGCGCGAAGCGGTGGCCCCCCATCTGGATATTCGTTGCCCGACTGACCCCACCAATAGTTGAGGCTACGTTTTCGACAATATTGCGGGGAATATTGGCTTCCGGTAACTGATCGCCGGGGCTGCTTTTCTGGTAGGTATATAAATGCTGAACTTTCAATTCGTTCGTGAACTGCGGGTTCAGCGATGTGCGCAACGTAGCCAGCAAGCTGTTATCCACGTTGAAATCATTCCCATACGATTCGAAGATGTTGATGGCTGTGTTATCGGCCAGACCCAGCTTGTTGCGGTCGTTGGTGTAGTTATTACGAATTGTGAGCAGGTTCTTTTCGTTCAACTGCCAGTCGATGCGAGCAAAGGCGGCATCAGAACCCCGAACTTTACCGAATGTGCCGTACTGGGGTGTGTTGGCCGTGCCATACTGGGTGCGCGCAATGTTCACAAAGCGGTCGAGGGTGGCGCGGGTAACCAGAAACCGGCTTTCATCGGCGGGCGTCTGAACGTCGGCAATGATCAACGGGCGCGAATCCTGCTGGTGATCCCAGACGAGAAAAAAGTGCAGCTTGTCTTTGATGATCGGCCCGCCCAGCGAAAAACCGAACTGGTTGGTCGAGAATGGAACCTTGCGTTCGTTGCCCCGAATGTCGTACTGGCTCGATAACCAGTTGGCCCGTGTGTAGTTAAAAACGCTACCCGTTAACTTGTTCGTTCCGGCTTTCGTCACGGCGCTGATGGTACCGCCCCCGCTGCGACCGTAAATCACATCATACTGGTTTGTAACCACCTTAAACTCACGAACGGCTTCGATAGAAATCGAGTAGGGAGCTCCGCTACGGCTGGTCGTTGCCCCGGCGGAGGTGGGGTTCTTGGCCGTGGTACCGTCGATGGTAAAGTTCGTTGATGAGCCAAGCTGACCGGATAGATTGGTGCCCCGGCTTAACGGCGACAGATCGGTTAAGGACGTAAAATTCCGGCCATTGACCGGCAGGGCGGCAATGGACCGGGCCGATATTGTTGTAGCCGCTCCCAAGTACTCCGTCTTGTTTTTCAAACCCGACGCTACTACCTGTACGACTTCGAGCGACTGGCCGCTCTCCTCCATGCTGAGGTTCAGGCGTATGGCATCGCCCTGATTCAGTGTGTAGCCCGTTCGGGACTGGTCGCCGAAACCAACGAAGGTAGCGCGAACGGTATAGGGACCGCCCAGGGGCAGTTCTTTGAACAGATATTCGCCCTGGGCATTGGTTACGGTGCCGGTCGTGAAGCCCGTCGATTCGTTTCGCACCTGAACGGTAGCACCGGGTAGGGCAGACTTCTTATTGTCGGAAATAACGCCCGAAATGGACGCCTGAGTGGTTTGCGCGACGGCTTTGTCTATCACCAGACAAGATACCAGAAGCAGCAAAAGGATAGAAAGTACATGTTTTTTCATAGGGCAGATGAGCGACTAAAATTTCGTGCCGCAAAGAGAGTTAATCTACTATTAACCTATATTATCTATATATAAACAAATTGTGATGTTTGCGGTATTTTGGTAATATTAGTTGTAAAAATTGTGCTGAAGCAAGTTATAGTTTCGTGTCATGTCGAATCGTCGAAATAAAATAGTCTTCTGCTATCAAGGTTAAGGTTAAACGGTACGTGAACAACACGCATCCATTGGCGTTTATCATACGCATTAGTGACGGATAAGGCTGGGCTACCCATTGGCGGTTCGCCTTTGCCGAAGTTCCGTTACGCTTGAGCGTATATGAATACCATAGATCAACCAAAAGAAATAGTACTGAAGAAAATTCAGAAACGACTGCGACGGGTAATCAGGACTTACGAAAAAGTCATTGAAAAGCTGGAGATTCAATTAGCCAAAATGAACCTGTTGGATGAGGAAGAAACGGGTACAACGGTCAGGCAGACCATACTACTAGGTCTCGACCAGTCCCGGAAATTTCTAGTGAAAGCCCGACTGGATTATCAGAAAGTGCTCGAAAAACAAGCTGATTTAGTGGCAGGTAATATGGAGTAAAGTAATACGTACCGTGGCGTCGGGCCGGGTGGCTGATCGTCTGCGGTTGCATAAAAAATATAAAAAAACGGGTGAACGTGCCGCAGTGGCGACGTTCACCCGTATAGTTTTTAAAGGGTATGCCTTAAACCGTTTGCGAAAACAGTTTCGTTTGCGGTTGGGCGTAGTTAAGCCGTTCATCGAAGGCCATGCAAATGTTTCGCAGGAAAGGTCGACCTGCCGGATTCACCGTGAGACCTTCGTCGTCGTACTCCAGCAATCCATCGAGCCAGAACGATTCCAGACGCGCGCTGAGGGCTTCCCACTCGTGTCTGGACCAGCTTCCGGGATGCCATTGTGTTTGTCCCTGGCACATGATGTTCAGGATTTGCCGACGTAGAAACTGGTCCTGATCATCGAGAATATGCCCGCGCAGCAATGGCAGCTCGCCCGCTCTAACCTGATTCATATAGGCGTCTAAATCCTTTTCATTCTGGGAAAAGCCCGTCCATACATCGCTGATGGACGAGGCTCCAAGCCCCAGTAATACACGTGTTTGAGTGGTGGTATAGCCCATGAAATTCCGGTGCAGTGTACCGTTCTCCAACGCTTTGTACAGTGAATCGTGCGGTAGGGCGAAGTGGTCCATGCCGATTTCGACGTAACCTGCCTGCTCCAGTAAATTCCGGCCGGTTTCATACAGCACCCGTTTCTGGTCGCCGGAGGGCAGGTCTTCATCCCGAAATCCCCGCTGGCCGTTGCCTTTTATCCAGGGTACGTGGGCGTAGGAATAAAACGCGATACGGTCGGGCTTGAGAGAGAGGGTTTTATAAATTGTATCGGTAATAGCGTCGGGCGTCTGGAAGGGTAAACCAAACACCAGATCGTGGCTTATGGATGTATACCCAATTTCGCGCGACCAGGCCGTTACCTGCTTCACATTCTCGAATGGCTGGTGACGGTAAATGGCGCGTTGTACGACGGGATCATAGTCCTGAACGCCAAAACTCACGCGCCGGAAACCAAAACCATACAGGATTTTAAGGTGCTCGCGGGTTGTGTTGTTGGGGTGGCCTTCCCAACCGAAATCCGTTTCATCGGCCGGATCGGCATATCGGAAAAGGCCCGTTACTAATTGGTTGAGGTGATGGGGCGAGAAAAAACTGGGCGTTCCACCACCCAGATGAAGCTCCGCAATACGGGGTCGTTCGGGCAGTAGATCGCAGTATAGATTCCATTCTTCCAGAAGGGCGTCGATATAGGGTTCTTCGACCGTATGATTTTTTGTAATGCGCTTATTGCAGCCGCAAAACGTGCACAGGCTTTCGCAATAGGGCAGGTGAATGTACAGGCTGATGCCCGTTGTGCCATTCGTAGCCGAAAAGGCCCGCCGTAGGTTGCGTACCCAGGCGGTTTCGCTGAAGGTGCTTTCGTCCCAGAAAGGCACAGTTGGGTAACTGGTGTAACGCGGACCGGGAACGTTGTATTTCTGAATAAGCGAGTTCATGTACAAAAATGGGTCAGCTAGCAATGCCAAACCCTGAGTCGTATCAGGGAAAGTTGTGACGATCATCAGGGTTTGGCAAGGCGTCGGCTGCCAACTTGCCCCCAAATTTCTAAGGCATGAATACGGCAACATCCGTTGGGGCAACATCCGTTGGGGCAACATCCGTTGGGGCAACATCCGTTGGGGCAACAATCTCAGTAACTGGCTGCTACCACTGTGGCAATGACTGCACTGAACACGACATCAAGTTTGACGAGAAACATTTTTGCTGCGATGGCTGCAAAACAGTCTATTCTATTCTAAGCCAGCATCAGCTTTGCCAATATTACTCCATTGAGCAGGAAGATGAAGGTAGTCGGCCGGGTACACGTCTCGAAACAGAAAGTGCGAGTCAGGCCCGGCTCGAATTTCTGGACCACCCCGACATTATGGCCCAGTTACTGGAGTTTTCCAGCGATACAGTGGCCAAGGTTACGTTTTATGTGCCCACTATTCACTGTAGCTCCTGTTTGTGGCTGCTCGAACATCTCTATAAAATTCACCCCGGCGTTCAGCAATCGCGGGTTGATTTCATGAAAAAACAGGTTCACCTGACCTATCAGCCCGATAAATTGACGCTCCGGCAAGTCGTTGAACTGCTCAGTTCCATTGGCTACGAGCCGCTCATTAGCCTCAACGATGTGGTAAAAGAACAACAAAAGCCATCTTATCGGCCCCTGTTGTATCGACTGGCCGTTGCTGGTTTTTGTTCGGGCAATATTATGCTGTTCAGCTTCCCGGAATACCTCGGTCTGGACGATGCGTCATTTACGCATCTCTTTGGTATTCTCAATATCATTCTGGCCATACCCGTTGTGTTCTATTCGGCGTCGGGCTATTTCGATTCGGTCTGGACGAGTCTGAAAAAGGGGGTTGTCAATATTGATTTTCCTATTCTGCTGGGTATTTTGATGGCCTTTTTTCGGGGAACTTACGAAGTGCTGATTCTCAACGGTGCGGGCTATTTCGATTCGCTGACGGGGCTGGTATTTTTCCTGTTATGCGGTAAATGGTTCCAGCAGCGCACCCACGAATTTCTGTCGTTCGAACGCGACTATAAATCTTATTTCCCAATGGCTGTTACCCTTCTGGGGCGTAAAGCCGAGGGAGAGGCAAGTCCGGCCAATGGGCCTTCACGACCTACTGCCGAGCAGGTTATACCCGTATCGCAGTTGCGGAAAGGTGACCGCATCCGGCTGCGTAATCAGGAATTGATTCCGGCCGATGGCATGCTCTATAAGGGTCAGGCCATGATCGACTACAGTTTTGTAACGGGTGAGTCGGAGCCGGAGTATAAATCGCCGGGGGCGTTGGTCTACGCGGGCGGCAAGCAGCTTGGCGAGGCAATTGAACTGGAGGTTGTGCGCGATGTGTCGCAAAGTTACCTGACTCAGCTCTGGAACAACGACGCTTTCCGCAAGGGCGAAACATCCCGTATGCACACCTTCGCCGATGCGGTCGGTAAATATTTTACCCTAACGGTCATTACCCTAGCCACCCTTATTGGAGCGTACTGGTACACACAGGACCCGGCGCGGGCGGTCAATGCCTTTACGGCGGTGCTCATTATCGCCTGTCCGTGTGCGCTCTCGCTCTCGTATCCGTTTGCCCTTGGAAATGGAATTCGAAAGCTGAGCCAACAGAAACTGTACCTGAAAAATGCCGAAGTCATTGAGCAAATGGCCAACTGCGATACCATCGTTTTCGACAAGACCGGTACGCTCACCACCACGACACAGGCCACTGTAAATGAGTCTTTTGAACAGCCATTAACAGATTACGAACGGTCGCTGGTGCTATCGCTGGTTCGGCAGTCGACTCACCCCCTTAGCCGGAAATTAACAACTGCCTTAGCCAGTGCCAAACCCATGATAGTAGAGGGATATACCGAAGTGCCGGGTCATGGTGTGCAGGGTATGGTAGATGGCTGGGTCGTGAAAGTGGGGTCGTACTCGTTTGTAAACCCCTGGGCAGAGTTGCCCCGCTCTGCATCGACACAAACCAGTGGAGCCGCCGTTTACGTTACAATCGAGAAAAATTACCGGGGTTGTTTTCATTTCCCGAATCAGTATCGCACCGGCCTCGATGCGATGTTGGCTACCCTCAAATCGACACACAAACTATACCTGCTGTCGGGCGATAACGCGGCATCGCGCCCCGAACTGGCCCTCTGGTTTGCGCAGGCCAATATGACGTTCGACTGCCAGCCGCAACAGAAGCTGGATGTGGTACGGCAACTACAGGAGCAGGGCCACCGAGTGCTGATGGTTGGCGATGGGCTGAACGATGCCGGAGCTCTCAAACAAGCCGATGTTGGTATTGCCGTTACCGACGATACGATTCAATTTACACCCGCCAGCGATGCCATTCTGGAAGCGTCATCGTTGGCTAAACTGCCTGATTTTCTGGGGTATAGTCGGTTTGGTATGCGTCTGATCCACGTCAGTTTTGTGGTGTCGCTGCTCTACAATTTCATTGGCCTGTCTTATGCATTAACGGGCAATCTGTCGCCGGTTGTTGCCGCTATTCTGATGCCGGTCAGTTCGGCATCCATGTTGCTGATTGCCACAGTAGGCATGCGCTGGAAGAAGTTGTAAGTATCTGTCTGGCGCATCTGGCGCGGGTATTTACCCGTGCCTGTTTATAGAGCCAGCATTCGCTGGCAGCACAGTTCAATTAAATGCCAGCGAATGCTGGCTCTATGAACAGGCACGAGCAAATGCTCGCGCCAGATGGCGCTCACTTGCCTATCTTTGGCGATGCTTCCGTCTGCACGTATCAATCGTCAATTACTTGTTGTTGTTTTTGCTCAGTTTGCCGGTACTTCCCTCTGGTTTGCCGGTAATGCAATCCTGCCCGAACTGCAACCGCTGCTGAAGTCTTCGGGGCTCGTTAGCTGGATTACATCGGCAGTACAAATTGGCTTTATCAGCGGAACGCTTCTTTATGCTCTTTTTGCTATACCGGATCGTTTCCGGTCGACCTATGTGTTTCTGGTATCCGTTGCGCTGGCGGCCTCGGTCAATGTCGTCTGGCTATTTCTTCCGCTCAACGCGGAAACAATTGTCGCCAGCCGGTTCATGACCGGCTTTTTTCTGGCAGGCGTTTACCCCGTTGGGATGAAGATTGCCGCCGACCGGTTTACATCTGTGCTGGGGCGGGCAATGGGTTTCCTGGTTGGGGCACTGGTACTGGGCACTGCCTTCCCTTACCTAATCCGTGGATTGGGCGGTAATTTACCCTATCATACGCTAATGCTATCGGTAAGTGCACTGGCCGTTAGCGGTGGCGTGTTACTGGTTGCTTTTGTACCGGCCAACACCATCCCGTTTGGCGGCAGCTTCTTTCGCTATCAAACGCTGCTTTCTTTAGGAAAACCTTCGGCTTATCGACCGGCTATGCTAGGCTATTTTGTCCATATGTGGGAGTTATACACATTTTGGGCTTTTCTTCCCATCCTGATTCGCTACTATGAGCAACATCACCCTGAATTGGCGATAAGCAATCCATTGTGGACGTTTGGGGCTATTGCTGCCGGGGCTATAGGCTGTGTAGGCGGAGGCTATGTTGCCCTGCGAGTTGGCAGCGCACGGGTAGCCCGGTTTTTATTGCTGGTTTCGGGCTTGTGTATCATGCTGGTACCCCTGTTTGTAGCAGTACCGCCCCTGTTGTTTGGCTTGTTTTTACTGGTATGGGGGGCCAGTGCTGCTGGTGACTCTCCACAGTTTTCAACCCTCGTTGCCAGCCGTGCCGCCGGTGATAATCGGGGCAGCATTCTAACCCTTGTTACCTGCTTTGGCTTTCTGCTAACGGTGCTGTCTATTCAGTTGATGGCCTGGCTGGTCGCTCATGTGGGCGTCTCGGGCTGGCTGTTCTATATCCTTCTTCCCGGCCCATTGGTAGGGCTCCTGGCAATGAGAAAGGCGGGCTAGTCAGCGCAAAGAATCATACGTAGACCATTTCCGCACAATGGCATTAAATTACTGAATGACACAAACAAAATGATACGCCCGGTCTTTCTATAGAGTAAAAGGACTAACAAAGAGTATCATGCCTACGGAAAACAACAAAACCAACACAAACGACAAAATTGAGGAATTGGAGAAGAATCGGGAATATAGTACCGATGAATTTCTGACAACAAACCAGGGCTTACGGGTCAGCGATGATCAAAATTCGCTGAAAGCTGGTCCACGCGGAGCCACGCTACTGGAGGACTTTATCCTTCGGGAGAAAATCACGCATTTCGACCATGAGCGTATTCCTGAGCGTATTGTACACGCCCGTGGTGCAGCGGCTCATGGCTATTTTCAGGCCTATGAGTCGCAGGGCAATCTAACCAAAGCGAAATTCTTACAGGACCCTTCCTTAAAAACGCCCGTATTTGTACGGTTTTCCACTGTGGCCGGTTCGCGCGGCTCGAGCGATCTGGCGCGTGATGTTCGCGGGTTTGCCGTCAAGTTTTACACCGAAGAAGGTAACTTCGATCTGGTTGGTAATAACATACCGGTCTTCTTCATTCAGGATGCTATCAAGTTCCCTGACCTGATTCATGCCGTAAAACCCGAACCGCACAACGAAATTCCACAGGCGGCCTCTGCGCATAATACCTTCTGGGATTTTATCTCGATCACCCCCGAGTCGATGCACATGATTATGTGGGTTATGTCTGACCGCTCCTTACCCCGGAGTTACCGGATGATGGAAGGTTTTGGCGTTCATACATTCCGGTTTATTAACGCCGAAGGCAAATCCAGCTTTGTGAAGTTTCATTGGAAACCGCTTCTGGGCGTTCACTCGGTGGTTTGGGATGAAGCACAACTTATCTCGGGCCGCGATGCTGATTTCCACCGTCGCGATCTATGGGACTCGATTAAAGGAGGGGCTTACCCTGAATGGGAATTGGGCGTTCAGATTGTGGACGAGGCCGACGAGCATAAATTTGACTTCGATCTACTGGATTCGACAAAACTCATTCCCGAAGAACTGGTGCCGGTTCAACGCCTTGGTAAGATGGTGCTTGACCGCAATCCCGACAATTATTTTGCTGAAACCGAGCAGGTTGCTTTCCATTTGGGCCATGTGGTTCCCGGCATAGATTTCAGCAATGATCCGCTGTTGCAGGGGCGTTTGTTCTCGTATACAGATACGCAATTGAAACGGCTTGGTGGACCAAATTTCCACGAAATTCCCATCAACCGCCCCATCGTACCCATTCACAACGGGCAGCGCGACGGACACATGCGCCAGGCCATTAATGTTGGCAAGACCAGCTATAGTCCTAATACGCTTAACGGTAATTCACCCGCTCAGGCAGGGGAAAAAGACGGTGGTTTTTCAAGTTACCCTGAACGCATCGACGCGAACAAAGTGCGTGCGCGGAGTAAGAGCTTCATGGATCACTACAGCCAGGCTAAATTATTCTGGAACAGTCAGTCGGATACCGAAAAAACGCACATTGTAAAAGCCCTTCGCTTTGAGTTAGGTAAAGTAGAGGCCGAAGAAATTCGCAAACGGATCGTTATCCAATTGTCTCAAGTTGACACGACACTGGCCACGCTTGTTGCCGAAGGCTTGGGCCTTGAGGTGCCATCGGCAGATGGGGTACAGCTAAACTGGGGTGTCCCCGCCGACGTTGATCCGGAGGAGTATAAGTCCATTCCCGCTCAGTCGAATGTAGGCAGTTCGGCAGCGTTGAGCATGGCCAACCCGCCAAAAGTGGGCATAAAGACCCGTCAGGTAGCTATTCTGGCGGCTGATGGAGTAGACGCTACTGACCTGGAAGCAATGAAAAACGCTTTGTCGGCAGAGGGGGCTGTTATTGCTATTATTGCACCACGGGTGGGTATGCTCAAGACGTCGACTGGTGAGATGGTCAAAATTGACGGCAGCCTGCAAACGTCGGCGTCGGTCGTGTTCGATGCTGTGTATGTGCCCGGTGGTCAGGCCAGCGTCAAATCGCTTTTGCAGGAAGACGAATCCATCCGGTTCATTCATGAAGCCTTCATGCATTGCAAACCCATTGCTGCTACAGGCGAAGGGGTGGATTTGCTGAAAGCTGCTGCTACTGGCGGTGCCGCAACGTTACTAAGCAGTGACGGCGTTATCACCAGCGATCAGTCAAGTAGTGAGGTTCCTCAGAAATTCATTGAGGCTATCGGTCAGCACCGCTTCTGGAGCCGGGAAAAAGTACTCGTGTAAGTAAGCGGGTCGTAATTGTATAGGATTGACAGGGGCTGCCAGCGATGGTAGCCCTTTTTGATTTACCGTTCGCTCAATGCCTGCTTTCATCTGTTGCCGTTTACGAGTAGCCCTGCGACCAATGGTTTAGAACAAATAATTTATCTGAATCATGAGAACAGGATTACTTTTTGGCATGCTACTGGGAGTAGCGAGCCTCAGCGGTTGCGCAACTAAAGAAACCGTAAAACCAACAGAAAACGCGTTAACTACCTTTATCAATGCCGAAAATGCCATTACGTCGGGGTCACGCACGTCGGGTCCCTGGGAGTTGGGTGTGGTATTCAGTTCGTCGGTGGCGGGTAAATTAACGCAGGTCGGTAGTAAGATGCCGGAGCCGGGCTCCTACCGGATCATCGTGTGGGACTTTGATACAAAGCAGGTACTACGTCAAAAATCTATAGAGCAAACTGCGCCTGACAAACTTACCTTGAATGACGTTGAGTCGCTGGCCCTGTCGGCTAACAAAAAGTATGTGATCAGCATCAATAGCCAGTCGGGCGGGGTGAATAAGAAGTATGGCTTCGCCTACAAAACAGGTAGTGTCGATTTCATGCCATTTACAAAGGGGAGCATACTGGTATACAATGCCTGCTATCGCAACACGGCTACCGCTTTGTTCCCCGATGTTACTACCAATGTCAAATATGAACTGTACGGATATCCTGAGTTCACGTTCATACCCGATTGATCCTAAACCCTTCCTCGATTTTAACGTCTCAAGCAAAAAAAGGGCTCTCTGTAGTAGAGAACCCTTTTTTTGCTTGAGACCTGTTTAAACAGGTTCTTAATGAAGAATGATAATTTCCTGATTGATACAATTATTCATTCTACACTCTCCATTATTTTCCCTGTCGCTTAGAACTTGACGTTCACGTTGGCATTGAAGGTCGTGCCCAGCTGGCTGAACTGCGAACCGTTATACCCCAGAATGTCGTAACGACCACTAAAGCCCAGGAAGCCACGCAATAACGCTTTGTCGGCGGGTTTGGCAATGGCTTGTGCTCCCGCGTCGTTCAGGGCTACTAAATCCCATTTAGGCAATACATTCAGCAGGTTGTTTACGTTTATAGTAGCCGAGACTTTTTTGGAGAAGCTATAGCCAACGCTCAAATCAGTAACAACGGCTGGTGTAAACGTAGCTTTGATGTTCTCCATTGCCGAGCCGCCGTTATCCAGATCCTGGAATGAGGTTGAGCCAAACAGGGTGTTGTTCAGATTGATATTCCACCTGGCTATCGAATAATCACCACCAAAGATTACTTTATATTTTGGACGACTCTCGGTGAGCAATGATTTGATCTGCGTGTTCAGGATGCTTGAACCTGCCTCTTTGATGGCCGGCGGATCGGCGGGTGTACCCAGAATTTTGTTTTCCAGCATGATGTTACCCGCTACGTTCAACCCTAACTTACCGGCACCGAGGCTGATGTTCCGGTAAGAAACGACATAGTCAAGACCGGCATTAACCGTGTTGATACCGTTAATGAAGAACTGAACCGTTTTGACACCCGCCTGAGTCAAAATCTTGCCCAGTGTACTGTTGGGGTCCGACGACGAGATGGATGAGCTATAAACGATACGGTCGGTTACGTTAATGTTAAAGTAATCCAGCGTGATAGTCAGGTTTTTCGTTGGATTCAACGCAAGACCTACCGTGTAGTTGGTCGATTTCTCCGGCTTCAGCGGAGGAATACCCAGCAAACTAGCCTGCGAACTGCGGTTGTTGAATAAGCCCGACAATTGGATGGTACCACCCACAAAGGCCGCCTGAACCGACTGTGCGTAGATCTGGTGCAGGGTAGGGGCCCGGAATCCCGTTGAGGCCGAAGCTCTCAACACCACTTTGTCATCCGCAAATTTATAGCGCGATGATAGCTTCCAGACATTGGCTGTGCCGAAATCGCTATAGCTTTCTGTACGGGCAGTACCGTTCAACAGGAAGTTTTTGGTAACGTCATAACTCACATCGGCGTAGGCACCGATGTTGAAACGCTGGTTTGTTCCAGCGTTCAGCTTATTGATACCGGGGAATGAATTGGCCCCTTCGCCGTCGTACGATGCGTCATCTCCTGCAAGGATCGTGTATTTCTCTGTCCGGCCCTCAATACCGAAAGCGATACCTAATTTGTCGGTCACCTGTTTGGATACATCGATGTTGCCAACAAGATGCCCGAACTGGTAGCCGCCTGGTTTGAAGCGTGTTGGACTGGATTTTCCTAGGGTGCGGTTTACAGTGTTCTCTACTGTATAGACCTGCTCATTGAAACCGGTAGTTAAGCTGGCATCATGTTTCCATCCGTTGGTTTCGCCTTTTACACCTACCGTTGCATTGTAGTCGATCAGATTACCTTCAAATGTTGGCCCATAACCGATATACCCTTTGTACAGATCAACATTGTCTTCGGTTGGGAAAGCAAGCGTGGCCTGTGTCAGGTAGTTTTTGCCGCCGTTGTCGGTAATGCTGTGCAGCAAGCCGCGATCCTGCCGCCAGTAAGGGGGACGATAGTTGGCAAAACTAGCTACCCGTTTCACAACCATAGCTGCGTTACCGTACAGATCAAGTTTATCGCCAATGGGTATACTGGCGTTGATCAGGAAGCGGGCCGCTTTTGTGGCCCCCGTACCGTTCACGTTGTTGGCGGTAGGGTAATCTTTCAGGTAGTTCGTGATCAGCGCATTCTGGGCGGCATCGCCACCAAACGTAGCAATCTCGGTGGGTACATCGACAATGCCCGACCGAACGGCACTGTTCTGCTGCATGAAGTCGACGGTGTAATTGACAAATCCTCTACTGCCAACGTTGCTGCCACCATTGAGGGCCAGGTTATACATGCCGCCGTCACCTTTTGACGTGACACCCGTGTTCAGGTTAACGCTGGTATAGTCGAATTTATCTTTCAGGATTATGTTCATTACCCCGGCAATGGCATCGGAACCATACTGGGCCGAGGCACCATCGCGCAAAATTTCAACGCGTTTGATGGCCTGCTGTGGAATGGCCGAAATGTCGACGCCTGTTTCGCCACGACCCGGTGAGAACTGCACATATAACAGTGAACTCAGGTTTTTGCGTTTTCCGTTGATGAGGATCAATGTCCGGCTGGGGCCCATGTTGCGGAGTTCCCAGGGGTCAAGAAGGGTAGTGGCATCGTTAACGGGGGTGTTAACGGTGTTGAACGAAGGCACACGATACTGCAACGATCTGTCGAACGTAGGCTGTCCGGTCGTTCTCAGGTCGTTGGCGGAAATAATATCGACGGGCACGGGTGAGTCGATCAATGAACGCTGTGAAGCGCGGCTACCCACTACCACCACTTCGGCCAGGTCTGCCGAGGACGCATCGAGGGCCACATCGAGCGTAACATCGCTACCCGCTATGCTCACTGTTTTTGTTACCGTTGTTAAGCCCACAAAGGAGTAAACAACCTGATAGCTGCCATTGGCCAGCCGTAACGTATAGGCACCGTTCGCATCGGTCGTTGTGCCCGTTGTGGTCCCTTTGAGTGCGATAGTTGCGCCTACAATAGGTTCTTTAAGCGCATCCCGAACAATTCCTTTCAAAAGGGACTGTGCCTGTGCATTGCCTAATGAAAGGCAAATAAGAAAACCTATTGTACAGAGTGAGTTGATAAGTAAACGATATTTGATCATACTGGTTATATAATAGTTAGACTGTAAATGTATGGGAAATGAGTATATCTGACAAAGTTAAATATCCTTTTTATTAGGTACAATTAATTCTGTAGCTCCAAAAGAATTGTTTTCATTTCAATTAATAAAATAATGTTTTGATTTATTCATAAATAGTAAAATTATTGTTTAATAAGATTTTGAGTAATCATGTTGGATATACTGTATTATCATGTATCTACACCGATACATTCATTTGCTTGGTAGCCGATCTCCCAATTATATACAAAAACGGCGTTCCGCTCAAAAGGCCACAGCCCAGGCGGAACGCCGTTCTATTACAAACGAACCAACTCACATATACGCTTCGTCGCGCCCTACACGCAATTTCACGATTTTAAGGGCATTCAATAGTTTCAATAATGGATAGGCGGGGTCGAACTCGTGCCAGCGAAATCCACCAAAATTGGCTCGACCGCCATATTTGTGGTGATTGTTGTGGTATGACTCACCCATCATCAGGAAGTCGAACGGCAGCAGGTTCCTGGCTGTATCGTCCACTTCGAAGTTGATGTAGCCATAGCGGTGGGCATACCAGTTGATGATGGCACCGTGAACCGGGCCCATCAAAAAGTGGAAAGGGAGCAACAGAAATAACCAGGGGGATGTTGCGAACTGGATATAAAACAGCGTGTAAGCCGTCATCCAGGCTACCCGTACCAGCCATTGATCACCTAAACGTTCCATCCACGGCCAGTTTGGAACCCCCTTTTTGAACTTCGCCGGAATCGAATCGCGGTTGTTCAGGATATCGTTATAATAGGTTCGGGTCTTCCACATCATATCGAATAGGTTTTTAGAATAATCCGGCGAATGCGGGTCATTCTCTGTATCGGCATGGGCGTGGTGCAGCCGGTGCATGATGCCGTAGGCGCGGGGGCTTAGAAAGGAAGAACCCTGGCTGATGAATGTCAGAACGTAAAAAACTTTTTCCCATCCTTTGCTCATGGTGAACATCTGGTGGGCAGCATAGCGGTGGAGGAAGAGCGTCTGCATGAGTACCGAGAGATACCAATGCGCAAGAAAAAAAGCAAGAATAATCATTCGTAAACAGGAGCCCGATGGAAGCCGGGTAAGGGGAGTTAAGCGAATTCCGGCCGTAAAAGTAGCGGCTCCTGGAAGTGCGGGAACTGACTTCTGTCAGATACGAAGATGAGATTAATTAGCTCGTTTTCAGCTTGAATTTTATCAGTTGTTTGCCTGATGAAACTCATACGTTGCCCATCAGATTACCCGCACTTTTGGGCCAGCAAACGCTTACGGATATGCATGTTATTTTCTTTATGATCGGCATTAGTCTGCTGATGGCAATGGGGTTTCTCGGCGCTTTTCTGTGGTCAATGCGCAGCGGCCAGCAAGACGATTTGTATACACCCGCTATGCGAATGCTGGTCGATGACAATGAACCAACCACTGCCTCCACTGATACCCCCGTTTAACAGTCTGTTACCACTATGAATGTTTCACAGAAACCGCCCACAATTATCTCGTCTGATCGAACCCAGCTTGGGAAAGCAGACACACCGCCTGTTGAGTACTTTGCGTATGACAACACCACGGTCCGTAATTTTGCCATAGCCACCATCATTTGGGGGGTAATTGGTATGCTGGTCGGTGTTATAATTGCCAGCCAGTTGTTTGCACCAGCCGCCAACCTTGGCAATCAGTACACGACCTTCGGACGGATTCGGCCCTTGCACACCAACGCGGTCATTTTCGCCTTTGTGGGTAACGCCATTTTTATGGGCGTTTATTATTCGCTCCAGCGGCTCTGTAAAGCCCGGATGTTTAGCGATGTGCTGAGTAAAATTCACTTCTGGGGCTGGCAGGCGATCATAGTATCGGCTGTTTTGACATTACCCCTGGGGCTGACCACTTCGCACGAATACGCCGAACTTGAATGGCCTATCGATATTGCCATCACGTTGATCTGGGTTGTGTTCGGGATCAATATGTTCGGTACGATTATCAAACGTCGGGAACGTCACCTGTATGTAGCCATCTGGTTTTACATCTCAACGTTCGTAACAATTGCCGTACTGCACATTGTGAACTCCTTCGAAATGCCGGTTAGCCTGTTCAAAAGCTACTATCTGTATGCTGGCGTACAGGATGCGCTTGTTCAGTGGTGGTATGGTCACAATGCCGTAGCGTTCTTCCTGACTACGCCGTTTCTGGGAATGATGTATTACTTCCTGCCCAAGATGGCTAAACGGCCTGTTTATTCGTACAAACTATCGATTCTGCACTTCTGGGCCTTGATTTTTTTATACATCTGGGCCGGTCCTCACCATTTACTTTATTCGTCGCTACCCGATTGGGCGCAATCGCTGGGAACCGCTTTCTCCATCATGCTTATTGCGCCATCCTGGGGCGGTATGATCAACGGTCTGCTCACCCTGCGTGGTGCCTGGGACAAGGTACGTGAAGATACCATCCTGAAATTCATGGTGGTAGGCGTGACGGCCTATGGCATGGCCACCTTCGAAGGCCCCCTATTGTCGCTCAAGAACGTGAACGCCATTGGCCACTTTACCGACTGGATCGTAGCCCACGTGCACGTGGGTGCTTTAGGCTGGAATGGCTTCCTGGTTTTTGCTATTCTGTACTGGCTCATTCCGCGTATATATCGCACGGAGCTATACTCGAAAAAACTGATGGCCATCCACTTCTGGATCGCTACGCTGGGTATTCTGTTCTATGCTGTTCCTATGTATATCTCGGGCTTTACCCAGGGTATGATGTGGAAAGAATTTACAGCTGAGGGTGTTCTGAAATACCCTAACTTTCTGGAAACGACGCTGCAATTGCTGCCTATGCACATGATGCGGGCCTTTGGTGGCACGCTCTACCTGACGGGGGCTATTCTGATGGCCGTTAATATCTTCAAAACGATGGCCGCTGGTAAGCTGGTTGCCAATGAAGCCGCCGAAGCACCTGCCCTTGCGGTTGCCTACGTGCCTACCGGTGGCGATACCTTCTGGCACCGCTGGCTCGAACGGAAACCTATTCCGTTCCTGATTGGCTCACTGGTCGTTATTTTGATTGGCTCCATGATCGAGCTGATTCCAACCTTTATGGTGCAATCCAATGTGCCTACCATTTCGGCTGTTCAGCCGTATACGGCGCTTGAAGTGCAGGGTCGTGACCTCTACATTCGTGAAGGTTGCGTGAACTGCCACAGCCAGATGGTTCGGCCGTTCCGCTCAGAAACAGAGCGTTATGGCGAATATTCGAAAGCGGGTGAATTTGTTTATGACCACCCATTCCTGTGGGGTAGCAAACGTACCGGACCGGATCTTCACCGCATCGGCGGCAAGTACCCCGACTCTTGGCACTACCACCACATGCGTGAACCAACATCCATGTCGCCGGGCTCAATTATGCCGCCTTACCCCTGGTTGCTGGAGCAGAAACTCGACGTTTCGAACACATCGGATAAACTCGCTGCCCTGCGCAAAGTGGGTGTTCCTTACTCTGACTTCACGGTCTACAACGCTAATGTTGAGTTAGAAAAACAGGCGAAGGGCGTAAGTGACCAACTGGCTAAAGATGGTATTAAGGTAGCCCCCGATAAGGAGATCGTTGCCCTGATTGGCTACCTGCAACGGTTAGGAACGGATATTAAGAAAATGGAAACAAGTCAAAAATAAGGAGTTAGTATGCAGGAGCGAGTAGTGAGGAGTTGCTTTCGCGTCAGCAAGAGTAAGCGTCAGCCCTCCTCACTCCTTACTCCTCGCTCCCAATACTAAAAAAAGCCATGTTCAAACAATTTATCTCCAAAATACCCGGTGCCGATGTTTATATGGTCGGCTCGTTTCTCACCTTCTTTGCCTTTTTTGCGCTGGTTGGCCTGTATCTCCTTCTGGTTGACAAGACGTACATTAAACAGATGGGCCAACTGCCGCTCGATGATTCGCCAACCGATTAACACCATTCTTCTCCATGAACTTAGTTATATTATTTACTAGCGGGCTGCTGGCCCTGGAGCCGACTCCATCCATGTGGACTGTATCGTCGGGTCAGGATTTGTTGATTATCATGCTGGCCCTGATCCTTCTGGCGGGCATGGTAGTAGTAGGCTTTGTAGCCTTGTATATGTTTCTTGTTCTCAAGAAGGTTTTAGCTCCTGAAGTTGTTGACCAGGTCGTTAGCCATAAGACGTTCCTTCAACAGATAACAGGCATGAAACCCCTGGAACAGGAACATGAACTGGTAATGGAACATGCCTACGATGGCATTGCCGAACTCGACAACCCAACACCACCCTGGTTCATGTGGTTGTTCTATAGCTCAATTATTTTCGCTGTGATCTATATGGTCTCGTACCACATCATTGGTGATGGCAAGGTTATGGTTAACGAATACACGCAGGAAATGGCTATTGCCGATAAAGCGCGTGAAGAGTACATCAGCAAAGTGGCGGGCTCGATCAACGAGAATACTGTAACCCTGATGAAAGACGCCAAAGCTGTTGATGCCGGTAAGACGCTCTTTGCCCAATACTGCGTTGCCTGTCATGGTGCCAGTGCCGAAGGTAAAGTAGGGCCAAACCTGACAGACCCTTTCTGGCTGCACGGCGGTAATGTAAAAGCCGTTTTCCATACCATTACAGAAGGCGTACCCGAAAAAGGTATGATCTCCTGGAAAAAGCAACTTAACCCGCTCCAGGTGCAGCAGGTTGCCAGTTACATACTTTCGCTTCAGGGCTCGAACCCAGCCGGAGCAAAAGAGCCACAGGGTGAAAAAGAAGCTGGTGCCGCTCCGGTAGCCATGCGCTAATAAGACAAATGGACAACGGCCCGAGCCATTTTTTTTCGGGCCGTTGAGCTTTAAAAAGATGAGTGTCAACGTAATTCCCCCTCCAGCTAATTTTCGCAACGTACTGCCCACGTCCGACTCGTCGGGCCATCGGCGCTGGCTTTACCCCCGTAGTATCACGGGTCGTTTTACCCGCTGGCGCACGGTTGTGGCCATTGTTTTACTGGTAGGTTTGTTTGCCGGGCCGTTTGTGTGGGTTGATGGACATCCGTTGTTCATGTTCAATGTACTCGAACGTCGGTTTATCTTTTTTGGAGTTACGTTCTGGCCTCAGGATTTTTATCTGGTTGCCTTCGGCCTTATCACGTTCATTGTATTTGTTATCCTGTTCACGGTGCTGTACGGACGGGTGTGGTGCGGCTGGGCTTGTCCGCAAACGATTTTTATGGAAATGATCTTCCGTAAAATCGAAGTCCTGATCGAAGGCGATTATAACGCGCGTCAACGGCTGGATAATGGCCCCTGGACAACCGAAAAAATAGTTAAAAAGGGTATTAAGCATGCTGTTTTTCTAGTTATTGCTTTTGCCATTAGTAATACCTTTCTGGCCTACATGATCGGTCGCGATCAGTGGTACAGGCTCATTACGGATAATCCCGGCGAGCATTTAGCCGGGCTCTCATCCATGCTGGTGTTTACGGGTGTATTCTACCTCGTTTTTGCCCGTCTGCGCGAAATTGTCTGCACAACTATTTGCCCGTATGGACGCTTACAGGGTGTTTTGCTCGATAAAAATTCACTCATTGTTGCCTATGATTTCATTCGGGGCGAACCCCGGGGGAAAAAAGTGAAGCATAATACCGATGATCAATCAGAGGCTATTCCATCAGGCTTGATTCCCTTGCCTATAGTGCAAAGCGCACCGCCAAAAGGCGACTGTATCGACTGTAAACTTTGCGTGCAGGTTTGCCCAACGGGTATTGATATACGTAATGGAACGCAACTGGAATGCATCAACTGTACACTGTGCGTTGATGCCTGCGACGATATAATGCACAAGATCAATCGCCCGCTCGGTTTGATTCGCATGGACTCCCAGGAGGGTATTGAAAAAGGGAAACCTTTCCGATTTACGGGCCGGATCATGGCGTATACCGGGGTGCTTGTTGCCTTGCTGAGTATTATTGGGTTTATGCTTATTAGCCGTCCCATGCTGGATGTTACGGTACTTCGGGCACCGGGGCAGTTATACCAGCACGAAAAAGGGGGTAACGTATCAAACTTGTATCTGGTTGAACTGGTCAACAAGACCTACAAACCAATTCCTATTCGTTTCAAATTGAGCCGTCCCGATGCCAAACTGGTTTTTGTGCAGCCGTTTTCGGTCATTCCGGGGGGTGAACTGGCAAAGAGCATGTTCTTTATTTACCTGCCCGAAAAATCTATTCAGGAAAACAGTACCCCATTGCAGATTGATATTCTGGTCGACAATAAAGTCATAAAACAGATCAAAACAACCTTTCTGGGGCCGGTAAAGTAAGTGGAGTAAGTGAAGTATGTGGAATTAGTGAAGTAAGTTAAAACGGGTACCAACCACTCCACACACTTCACATACTCCACTAATTCCACCCACTCCACCAATACCACTCACTCCACCAATTCCACTTAATCATTAATACTATGAACTGGGGAAAATCAATTGTACTCACTTTTGTTGTCTTTGCCGGGTTTATTGGCACGATGGTTTACAAAATGACCCGCCAAAGTGTCGATCTGGTACGCGACGATTATTACCAGACCGAGATGACGTATCAACAGCAGATTGATCGCGAAATCAATGCCCGCCAGAAAAGTCCTGTTAACATGACGTATCAGGCTGATAAAAATCAATTTGCTATTGAATTACCCGCCACGCTTCGTAAGGGCGACATCCACTTTTATCGGCCTTCAAATCTCAAATTAGACTTCAGTATACCGCTCGATGCCAGTCAGGTTGGAACAAAAGTAGTGTCGACCGCTAAACTGGCTCGGGGTCGCTGGCTGGTGAAACTAAACTGGTCTGACGATCAGCGAGAATACTATACTGAGCAGGAATTGTCCTTATAAATTACCATGAATATTTACACGCTCTGGTGGGCCGCAGCACTAACGACAGGCCTGGTTGGGAGTCTGCACTGCGTTGGCATGTGCGGGCCGCTGGCTATGGCGATGCCGGTAGGGCGGTTGCCCCGTTCGCAGCGTGGTCTGGCCATAGGGCTGTATCATGGCGGTCGGGTACTGGCCTATTCCGGCCTGGGTTTGCTCATGGGCACCATTGGGCAGGGCATATTACTGGCTGGCTTGCAGCGCCCGGTGTCTATTGTAGCGGGCCTGTTTTTACTGGCCTGGACACTGGTTAACCGGGGACTGTTTCCGGGACTTACCATGAGCCGGGCAACGCGCTGGGTGGTTCAGCCAATGACTCGTTTTTTGCAAAATCCTACCTTGTCGGCATTTGCAGGCCTGGGATTTCTCAATGGGTTGCTGCCCTGTGGATTTGTCTACGTAGCTCTTGCCGGTGCCGTAACGACAAGCAGTGCGGCAACCGGTGCGGTGTATATGGCCCTGTTTGGGTTAGGAACCGTACCGGCACTGGTATCGATTCGGTTTTTGCCGAGCTTATTCCCGGCGGCTCTGCGTCGGCGGTTTACCTTATTTGTGCCCGTCGTTACTGTTGCGCTGGGCCTTTTACTACTCGTGCGGGGCGTTTATAACCCCACCATAACCGACGAACACGGACATCAGATTCCCGTTTGTCATGGCAGCACCGCGCTCTCAGCACCCCATCCGCATTAATAATCATGCAGAATTAAAACATATTTTTTACCACAGAGACGGTCCGCCGTGCGGCACAGAGAGCACAGAGGTCAAACAGGCTAATTTCTTTCCTATTTGAACCTCTGTGCTCTCTGTGCCGCACGGCGGACCGTCTCTGTGGTAAAAAATTTTCTTAGGTATTTATAATCCTGAGCATAAAGCCTGCGTATGACAAGTATCAGGCTTTGTACTCTCAATCATCAACCATTTGCCCCGCTGGCAGAGTGAACTTAGAGCACATCTTTTTTTGTGCTCAGCATGCGTCATAAATCGCCCCCCAAAGATCATTCATTAACCGGTCTTTCGACTGTGCAGGCCGAAACTGCCCGGAATAAATTCGGTAGTAATCAGCTAACAAAGCCGGAATCCCAAACGGGTTGGCGGCTGCTTGTTGAAGTGGTTTCCGAACCTATGTTTATTCTGCTGGCCATTGCGGGGACACTGTATGTGTTGCTGGGACAGTGGCAGGAAGGTATTATACTGGGTATTGCCATGTGCCTTGTGTCGGGAATCTCGGTCTTTCAAACGATACGCAGCGATCGGGCCCTGCTGGCCCTCCGGCAGCTTACACAACCAATGGCTTCGGTTCTTCGTGATGGCAAGCTCACTACAATAGCCGTAGAGCAGGTTGTGGTAGGTGATACTGTCTGGCTTACAGAAGGGCAGACGGTTCCGGCCGATGGGCTGCTGATTCAGGCCAACGACTGCGCTGTCGATGAAGCCATATTGACCGGTGAATCGGTGCCTGTAAGTAAACTAACATCCGATACGGATCAGTTCTTTGCCGGGACATTACTGGTGTCTGGAAGTGCTTATGTGCGGATAACGGCCGTTGGGGGTACCACCGAACTGGATAAACTGGGTCGTTCACTTCAGGCTATCAAGGTCGAAAAAACACCCTTACAGCTGCAAATCAACCAGTTTGTCCGACGAATGGCCGTTGCCGGTTTTGGCGCTTTTGCGCTGGTATGGGGTGTTAATTTTGCTCATTCCGGCAACTGGGCCACCTCGCTGTTATTGGGGCTGACCATCGCCATGTCGGTATTGCCCGAAGAAATTCCGGTTGCTTTTAGCAGTTTCATGGCCCTGGGAGCGGCAAGAATGATTCGGTTTGGCGTTCTGACCAAACAGCCCCAGACCGTCGAAAGTGTAGGCTCGGCTACCGTAATCTGTACTGATAAAACGGGTACGATTACCCAGGAGGGTATGACCCTCGCTAAGCTGTATGACGGTAACACAATGACAGAACTATCCCTGAATCAGTTCTTGACCAGCTCGGCACGTACTGTGCTTTCCTATGCCCGCTGGGCCAGTGAATCTGAGCCGTTTGATTCAATGGAGCGAGCTATTGTCGTGGCCTATCAGCGTGTCTTTAACGCAAAGGACGCTATTCTAAGGCCTATTATTCATGAATATCCGTTAGGGGGAACACCGCCTATGATGACCCACGTTTATTCGCTCGATACCGGGCCGGAACGAGTGGCGGGCAAGGGGGCTGTAGAACGTATTGTTCGCATCTGTCATTTATCGGAAAGTGACGCGGCTCGAATACTTCTGGAGGCAAACGAACTGGCAAAGCAGGGTTACCGGGTGCTGGGTATAGCGGGCAGCGACTGGGCAGGCGATACGTACCCCACCGATCAGGATGATTTTAAGTGGTCATTCAAAGGATTGATAGCGCTGGAGAATCCGCCCAAACCCAATGCAAAAAAGGTTATTCGCCAGTTCGGACAGGCGGGCATTACCGTGAAAATGATTACCGGCGATTCGCCCGAAACGGCTCAGGCTATTGCCCGTCAGGTGGCACTGCCTTCTAATGACAGGCTCCTCACCGGCGATCAGGTCATGGCACTTTCCGATGTTGACTTACAGCAGGAAGTTGCTTCTGTTAATGTCTTCGCCAGGATGTTTCCTGAGGCAAAACTGCGCGTTATTCGGGCGCTGAAGGCGGTTGGCGAGGTGGTGGCCATGACTGGCGACGGCGTCAATGACGGCCCGGCCCTCAAAGCTGCTCATATTGGTGTGGCTATGGGCAAACGGGGTACAGAGTTAGCCAGGCAAGCGGCATCGCTGGTATTGGTCAACGATGATTTGAGCGGAATGGTGGATGCTATTGCCCAGGGACGACGAATTTACCAGAACCTGAAGCGGGCAATTGGCTATATTGTTTCGATCCATATCCCGATCATTCTGACAGTAGCTATTCCATTGCTTTTTGGCTGGCGGTACATAAACCTGTTCAGCCCTATACACGTCATTTTTCTGGAATTGGTGATGGGGCCAACCTGTTCGATTGCTTTCGAGAACGAACCGGCTGAAGGCGATTTGATGAAACAGCCGCCCCGACCACTGTCTGATACTTTTTTTACCGGGGGAGAACTTAGCTTTCGGGTGCTCCAGGGATTGGCCATCGCACTGGCCACGTTGGGTATTTATTACCAGATGATGAAGGAAGGGAACACGCTCGAACACGTGCGAACCATGACGTTTCTAACGCTTGTGCTGAGTAATATATGGCTTACACTGGTGAGCCGCTCAGACCGGGCGTCGGTGCTGACAACGCTTCGGCGTCCTAATCGACTGCTTTGGCTTATGCTGGGCCTCACTATTGGTATGTTGACGGCCATTTTATGGTTGCCTGACGCCCGGCATCTTGCTCAATTCGACCGGTTGGCGGTTAATGAACTCGGTCGTTGTGTGTGGATGTCGCTGGCGGGTGTAGGCTGGATAGAGGGCTATAAACTCTGGAAACGGCAGCGATCAAACGTTCGATAAACCAAGCGATAGCGCTTCGGGGTTGACCTCGTCGGAAGGTCCCTCATGGCGCCATAGTTCAATGCCCTGTTGGACTAGAATATAGGTGGGGAATTTATCTACTGAAAAACTTTGTACCACATCGGGGTGTAACGTTTCGTCGATCTTTAAAATTTTAATTGCCTCACCAAGGTACTGCTGTAACGTGTCGACAAGTTTCGACACGGCACCGTTCTCGCGACTCGCTGATGGCAAAAAAGCCAATAATACGGCCGTTTTTGCGGGAATCAGTATGGGGGGATGTTTAGTAAGATCCATGATGAATATATCCGGTCGTCGTATTAATAAGCAGTATAGCTGGAATGGTAATTGTCTGTAAAGTTGGAGCAATAGCCTTACAAACTCTATGATGAGAGTCAAAAAGGGGACTGATTTTTAACAGATTTACCCGGATGGAGCCAGGGTAAACCACAAAGATGATTCGCTTCTTCAACCTAGTACGCACGGGTGTTAATTCAGTTGGATAGTAAACTTAGTTTTATGTTTAATGAGTTTTAGGGAAATTTATATACATTCATACTTCAATACACCGGCTATCTGAGGATTTAAGTCAACCAATTTTGTAAGTCGGTTATTTTGTATCTGTCCAACCTAAAAAATAGTTTTCGTAACCGCACGATATCGTTTACTTACAGGCTATGTCAACCTCCTCTTATGCTTCCGGATCTCTCCTTGAATCGTCTAACAGAATTGCTTTTTCAACAGAGCGAGGATTTTATTGGTATTTACGACATTGATACCAAACGTTTTGCACGCGTTAATCAGGCTGGTGCCCGTATGCTGGGTTTTGCTTCGGAGTCTGAATTTCTGGGTAATGAAACCTGGTCGAAACCGCTATTACTTATCCCTTATGCTGTAGATGAACCACAGGACGATTTGATTCAAAAGGTGCGGCAAAACGGGCGCTATGAAGAGGAAGCCGAGCGGTGGCGGCAGGATGGTGGACGATTCTGGAGTCGACTCGTCATTACGGCGCTTACACACGAAGGGTCACATTACTTTCTAGTCTATCTTACAAATCAGGGGCGACTGCACCAGGCCGAGCAGGAACTGAAACAAAGCGTTCAACGCTACGAAGCGGTATTTACCCATGCTACCATTGGGATCATCGTTGCCAACCAGCGGGGCCAGATCGTGTCGGTTAATCATATGGTACAGCAACTGTTTGGCTATCAGAGCAATGAGCTCATTGGTGAACCTATTGAGATGCTGGTCCCTACAAGTGTTGGTCAGTATCATGAGCGTCTTCGGCAGTCGTTTGCGGATAATCCGCAGGTGCGTGAAATGGGCCATAATCGCGATTTGCACGCTCGCAGGAAGGATGGCTCCGTGTTTCCGACCGAAATCAGCCTGAGCTATTTTCAACTCGACGATGAGTTTTATGCTGTTGCCTACATTATCGATATTTCGTTCAAAAAAGAAGCCGAACGTGAATTGCTGGCACACCGCGACCGCATCGAACGGCTTAATACAGACTTGGAACAGAAAGTAGCCGACCGTACTCACGCGCTCATGAATACGCTGGAGCAACTGGAACAGTCGAAAGATGAATTAGCGAAAGCGCTGGTGGCAGAACGAGAACTGGGTGAATTGAAATCACGTTTTGTCGAAATGGCTTCGCATGAGTTTCGTACACCCCTGACAACCGTACTCACATCGGCAACCCTGATTGAAAAATATCCCGAGGGCGATCAACAGGACAAACGCCAGAAACACCTGCAACGTATACGGTCATCCGTAAAACACCTCAACGACATTCTGGAAGAGTTTTTGTCGGTCGGTAAACTTGAAGAAGGAAAGGTCAAAGCTCAACCGGTATCGGTCGATCTGGAGCAACTTATTCAGGATGTTGTTGCCGAGATTCAGGGGACGCTGAAAGTTGCACAGGTCGTTCAATTATCAATAAATTGCCCCAATCGGGTTTGGCTCGACCCGTCGATGTTGCGAAAAGTGATGGTCAATCTGTTAACGAATGCCAGCAAGTACTCCGGCGAAGGTATGACGATTATGGTGAAGGCCGAATGCGTCAATAACGTTGCCATATTATCTGTAGCCGACCAGGGAATCGGTATCTCGGCAGAGGACCAGGAACATTTGTTTGAACGGTTCTTTCGAGCCCAGAATGCGATCAATAAACCCGGTACCGGCCTGGGGCTGCACATTGTAGCCCGATACGTTGAGATAATGGGGGGGACAGTCGATCTCCAAAGTGAATTAAATAAAGGTACAACAGTGACTCTACTCCTGCCATATGAAAACCATCCTCTTGATTGAAGATAACGATGCTATTCGTGAAAATACAGCCGAAATTCTGGAACTGACCGGCTACACAGTTTTAACCGCCGAAAATGGTAAGCTCGGTGTTGAAAAAGCCCTGGAAAGCAAGCCGGATCTGGTCATTTGCGACATTATGATGCCAATTCTGGATGGCTATGGCGTGCTGCATATTTTTAATAAAAATCCGCAGCTTTCGGGCATCCCATTTATCTTTCTGACCGCCAAAAGCGAACGGACAGACTTTCGGAAGGGCATGGAACTGGGGGCCGATGACTACCTCACCAAACCGTTCGATGAATCGGAACTGCTTAGCGCTATTGAAGGGCGGCTGAACCGGTTCCAGAACGTTGCACCCCAGCAACTTAAACCGGACTACGATTTACAACAGGATGGCCTTAACCAGTTTCTGGACGATGCCCGTCAGGTGGGTAACCTGGAAAGTTTGTCCACAGACCGGAAAACGCATGCCATCCGTAAAAAACAGTTTGTCTATTCCGAAGGCGACGAACCCACTCGATTGTATTTTTTGAAGTCGGGTAAAGTGAAAACGGTTCGGACCAATGCCGATGGTAAAGAACTGATTACGGGACTCTATAAAGCCGGTGATTTTTTTGGGTACCTTCCCCTCCTCGAAAATGCCGAGTACACCGACTCGGCCATTACACTCGACGATTCTGACCTTGTTTATATTCCCAAAGGCGACTTTCGGCAGCTCTTGCAGGCTAATCCTGCTGTTGGTCAGCAGTTTATAAAGTTACTGGCGGGGCGCGTGAGCGAGCGTGAAAAGCAGCTGTTGGGTATGGCCTACAGTTCGCTCCGGCGTCGGGTGGCCGATACGCTGCTTAAGCTGTACGATCAGCAACCCGATGCCATTATTCAACTCTCCCGCGACGATCTGGCGGCCATCATCGGCACCGCTACGGAGTCGTTGATTCGCACATTGAGCGAATTTAAACACGATGGGCTGGTTGAACTGGTTGGTGCCGGTATTCGGGTGTTGCAGCCTGCTAAACTACGTCGGGCCAACTGGTAGGTTGATCAATTATCGTGTCGACTCTTAAACGGCGGGAAGAAAAGCAGATGAACAACAACGGCATGAATAATTTCACGAATGACCAAAGTCATTGGTTAAGCTAAGTTTGCTCAGCCCTAATCGCAGCCGGTAGGCCTACTTTTGAGTAGTCAAACAACTTAAAAATGGTGTCGATGAAAACGGCTTTTTATGTAACGGATTGCTCAGCTAGTTCAGCGCACCTTCTGCGTAATTGGTTAGCTGCTCAGGCAGATGAATCGATCCGCCTGACCATTGTTTACCCTTATGACATTGAGGAGGGCCAGCCACTTACGCAAAACACGCTGCGCCCCGCTAAAGAAGAGGCTCAGACACTATTGAAAAACTGGTCGACAGAACTGGCCTGGACGGGTACGCTGCTTCCCGAAACCGTGCTGGCAAGTCAGGAACTGGCGCTGACCATTTATTTATTAATACGTTCATACTCCTTCTGGCTGGTGGACGATTCGACATGCATTGCCCAATTTTCTGATATACTGACGAAAACCAGTACCCAACCCTGTTGGCTGTCTGCGCTTGACGTCGCCCACCGTAACCTCGAAATGGCCGTTTGCTAAGACAGGCTTAGTCAAACGATCTCGGCACCGCCAGCTGCCAGCTTATGCTCAAACGAGCGGGCTGGCGGTGCTGTTTACTGCCGGGCCGAAACGATACCGGCTTTATTTTTGAGCGACCACTCTGCTTTGCACATACTGTGGTATCCGCAAAAAGCCATACAGTCGGCAACTAAGGTCGAATACACCCCGCCCGAATTTAGCAATGAACTTATAAAGCGGAGGCCATCGGTGAATCAACGCTTTTGCTGAGACTACACTGAAACCAGCCTGGTGAAATAAATTTCCCAAACACATGGGACTCCAGGTGTAGAGGTGGTGGTCTGGATTTTTTGGATTAAATGCATTTGAAGCTCCTTCAGACGGAACGATGAACACAATCAGTCCGCCGGGCCGAAGCTTGTCTTTGAGTAACGTAATCTCATCTAAAGGACGGGATGTATGCTCCAGAGCATGACTGGAAATAATTACATCAGCCCAATTATCGGCAATATCATGGGCCGAGCTAACTGTTTGTATACCGTTATGCGTAGCCACCAGACGAGCCTGGTCATTAATCTCGATGCCCATTTTTTCGCCACAGGTTAGCTGTTTAAGCAGATACCCTCCTCCGCAACCAAAGTCGATCACCTTATCAGACGGTTTAATATAGGGCTGGAAAAAAGGACCGTTTGCCCAACCGCCAAACACGCCCATTTCGCGTTGATAGTCGAAGTATGTTCGATCGTACAACGTAGCCGCTGATACTGTGTTACTCATGGTAGTATTGTATGTTTAATTTAATAGAATAATTAAGTATCAAAGTTGAGAATTTTGTTACAAATAATGTAACTTTTATGGCAAAATTAGTGCCAATGTCCCTAGGTCGGTATATGATATACGTTTACGCTTAAAAGCAGGCCAGACAGGTATAAACAAAGGTCGTTTTGTGATAAGCGTGAGTGAAACTTGGATTGATGCCTGGAAGTGTATCAGGACCACGTCTATACAGCAAAGCCGGTTGAGTCCACCCCAACCGGCTTTGCTATGTATTAATAAGTAGCTGAACAGACTCAACGCTTTATTCTATTACCCGCATAATCAACACAGGGCGTGACGTATGATTCAGCACATCTTCGGCCACGCTGCCCGATACTAAATGGCGAAGTCCTTTATAGCCGTGCGTGAACAGGACAATCAGGTCAGCGTTTACCTCATTGGCGTAGTCGATAATGCCATCCGGTACATTTCTGGCTGGGTGTATCACAAATTTAAAGTCCGTTATTCCCTTTGTTGCGGCAAAGTCATTAACCCATTCGCGCACACCATCGGTATCCCGATTATCGGTAGGAGTCATTACGTAAACGAACTGATGCAAGCCATTTTCGCCCAGTTGGAATGGGTAGTGATGCAACGCTTTCAGATGATTATCTACATCTATGCCACAAACAATATTCTCAGGTTTGAAGTGAGCAATTGGTTCTTTTACTACCAAAACCGGGCAATGGGCATGCCTGACAATGGTCTCGGCGTTCGATCCGAGTAGAAACTCTTCCAGGCCCGATGCACCTTCAGAAGACATAACAATCAAATCGGCAGGGCGTTCTGTTACATTGTGAACCAGCCCCATACCGTTGGTGATCAGCGTTGGAATGATGGTAACACCACTATATTTTTTATCCTCGGCTATTCGCTTCAGGGCAACTTCTGCTTCTTTTTCTACCTCCTGATATTCTGCCAGCATGTAGTCATTGGTGATCAGGATGGCTTCTGAATAGACAGGCACAGGATTGGGATAAACAACGTTATGCAGCAATACGATAGATGCCTGATAGAGCCGGGCAATATCCACCGCTACAGACAAGGCTGCATCAGTATCAGGACTTAAATCTGTTGGAACAATGATCGTTTTCATAGAAGGGAGTTGCTTTGGTTTGTAGCGCAAATCAACTCACAGGAAGTATCCTAAACACTGATGCCGGGTTCGGAACTTGCTGATTTTCATCATGTAAGACTTTTTCTGTGGCAACCAGGTCAAGGTGGTGAAAAGATTTTTATATGAGTAAAATCAGGTAGCAGGCTGATTTGGATTTGGGTGCCGCTGCTGGCTTGATAGTAGCTTTGACCTACACAAAAACCACGTCGACCATGCTACGTGACCTATCGCCGGAAGTGACAGATTATATACTGAGTAATCAGTTTTTTGGTCGCATAGGTTGTGCGGCCAACGGGCAGGTACTGGTGCTGCCGGTGACCTACCTGTACGATGGGCAAGCCATTTACGGGCAAACGCGGGAGGGTGCTAAAACCCAACTGCTGCGGCAAAACCCGGCGGTATGTTTTGAAGTGGATGAGCTGTGTAGTCCTACCTGTTGGCGTAGTGTTGTTGTGCAGGGACTATATGAGGAGTTGGACGGCGACGACCGACTCTATGCCGAACAGCGGCTGGGGCCGGGGCGAATCGCTCCTTATGAAGCAGCCTTAGCCGACGATGCCGGTTCGGAACATCGAAAACCGCTTGTGGTATACCGGATTCGTATTCTGAGTAAAACCGGGCGTTCAGAGATGAAAGGTGATACTAATTGTCTGGTTTCCAGTCCGAATCAATTTGGGCAATCTCCAGCGATCTAACCATATACAATGTAGTACATAGTCAATCTCACCATTTATTAAAGAGGGGGTGCCGAAACCCACGATGCAGCTGCGTTGTGGGTTTCTTAATGCTTTATATTCAGACAGAAACGCAACCCACGGGTAATTATCAGGGGTCATTGACGGCGAGCCAGTAATCTGGATGAATAATCAAGTCCACACCTGACCCCTGTCATTTACAGTGCGTTACAAACTGACTACATTTAGTAAGACAAATTTTTAATGACCTGGAACGACTTAACGACCATGAAAAAGATTCTCCTGCTCATTGATTTCTGTGTATTGGCTCCGGTGTCTTACTAACTCATTTAAGCTTCCAAAACCATGTATAAAATTCTTTTATTGACCGATTTTTCGGCGGCCTCACGCCATGCGCTGTCGTTTGCTCAAACTCTTTTTGCCGATACTGCCACTGATTTCTCTTTAACGAATGCATTTCCTTTCGAGCCGGAAATGAGCTACGGCGGTGCTTTCTGGCTTGAAGAAGAGCAGCAGGAAACAAGAAAGAGCCTGCATCATTTAAAGGAAACGATGACGCAGCAACCAATATCCAGTTTGCATACTTATCGAACATCGATTATACTGGGTGAGCCTGTTCAGGCTGTAGAGCGCTTACTGGAGCAGGAACATTTCGATTTAATCGTGCTTGGAACCACCGGCGCAGGCCGGAGCTCTCTGTTTGGCAGCGTAGCAACAGGAATGATCCGGCAGGTAACGACCAACGTACTGGTCGTACCAGCATCGGTGTCTATTGGGCCTATCGAACAGATTGTATTGGCTACTGATTACCGGTCTGTCAACCATGCCGAGTCATTGGTCATGCTGAAAGAGGTCGCCTGCCGTAAGGCGGCAATGGTAACCCTGCTAACCATTAAGAATGCTGAAGAACCGGTGGTGGTACCTACAGAAATCAGCCGTCAGTCTGTTTTTAATGCGTTGGCGAACGTGCAAACGGAATCATTCGAGATGCATGACGACGATGTGCTGCACGGCATCAATACCTTCCTGGATACGCATACTGTAGACATGCTGGTGATGCTGCCGCACCATACGGGTCTTTTCGATGTGCTTCGGAACAAGAGTGTCAGCCGTGCTGTGGCTTATCATCCCCGTGTTCCGCTACTGACGCTGTATGACGCGAAAAACAAGGTCAAAGGCGTATCTGAGCCAGTAAACACTTATCCGGTTGTCTCTGGTTTGTAAATAGCCTTGGGCTCCGTTAACGGTCGCTACAGACTTATTTCCTGCTGCTTACTTCGGGTAAGATTCTCAAATATATTACCAGGAAAAAAAAGCTTTCAACAGATGTATTAAAAGGACTTATTCACCTTTTGCTCAGCTTATTCACTCAATCGTTCATTCCAATGAAAACCATCGTTCTTGCTACCGATTTTTCTGCCAATGCCAAACAGGCCGCTCATTTTGCGGCTCAACTGACTCGCGATCAAAAAGCCAGATTAATTTTAGTTCATGCGTTCCATGTCTGGCCCGACAATCCGGCCAAAACCGGCGATTTTTCTCTTTCCGTACAAGCTACAAAAGAGAGTAGCGAAAAGGCCTTGAAGCACCTGACTGACGAACTTCGGAAAGAGGTTGGCGCTGATGTTTCCATTGAGTACATCGCACGGGAAGGCCATACAATGAATGCTATTCGGGCTATAACAACCGAAAAAAACGCCGATCTGCTCATTATGTCGACGGTGGGTACAGCACCTAAAAGTGCGCAGTTGATGGGTAGTATAGCTACCGAAATGGTCGAAGAAACCGATGTACCACTGTTGTTGATTCCACCGGGTGTTGGCTATGCCGGTATAAAAAATATCGTGCTGGGCGTTGACCTGGCTACGCCACCCAATGCCCTCGCTTTAGAAACGGCGTTACTGTTTGCCAAGTCCTTTGGTAGTGTGATTAACGTGCTGTGTATTAGCGAACATCCCGAAAACCCTGAATTGAAAGAACGGGGGGAGTATATACGGCGGTTATTGATTCCTCAGCCGCATACACTGAGCATTGTAGCTGGCCATGAGGTGTATACTACGTTGCTTGACTTCTCTGTTGAGAATAAAGCCGACTTGATCATGATGTTGCCTCAGTCGCGGAGCTGGCTCTGGAAATTATTTGCCGAAGGAGAAACCCAACATGTTGCCCGACTAACAGACCTCCCGCTGCTGGCTATTGTCTGATTTTTTATAATTCTTGTGATAATAAAGCTATGAAACAGGTCATAACAACCCGTTTCATAGCTTTATTTGTTCGGTTGCCAACCCTCACTCCTTTCTTGAAAGCACTATTGAAACGCTTGTTTCGCCGAATTTACACCCACAAAATGGCTCGGTAAAACCAGTTTTAGTCTACATTTTTTAAACAAAAAGACTGCCTAAATTAACCTGCTCAGCATATAGACTTAAACGGTCAGCACAACGGGTATTATCCATAAAAGCAGTCACCTGAAAGGGCTCCCAATGGGCTCCCTTGCCTCTATTGATTGGCCATTGATAATGAATTTCGAGAAAATGATCATTCCAGTAATACAGTTTGACCTGAAGATCATTGTTTTGACGCTGAGCAATGAAGCGTCCTTTCAAGGGTATCACGATCACTTGCTCAGAAAGCGTTAACTGTTCAAACCGCTGCACGTTCATCTTTAGAGTGTTGTATAAGTAAAATCATATAGTAGCTTTTATTGGGAAATATGACGTTTTGAGACTTTGTTCTGTTGGGACTCGTTTGGGAATTACATAGAACTAATAGGCTTGTTTGTAAAATGTTTGACTGCTTCAAATACATAAGTAGTTTTCTACTTACGGAATACGTAAACTCCTTCTTACTCAGCATTCCTAACTAATTCATGTAAACTAACCAATGGCAGTAAATAAGCTCAAGTAGTCACTCAAATTTATAAACTATTTGTTTCCAAAACGTTTATCTGTATTCAAACTTATTTACATATTTATTATTTGGTGTATATTGTCGAATGCCTTATATAATGTTTTGTACTGCTGGTAGCTTATTGGCGTCTATAGCAAGTAGAATTTAGACATTTATAAACAGAAGGTATGCTGGGAGGTCGTACTAATCAACTGTATTCGATTTGTTAATTAAAATAACATACGAAAAATACAGTAGAGCGAATAATGCTGAAATTGAAATATGAGATAGGTGTAAGTGTTGGCGAAATTGCTGCAATCAACAAGATCAAATCAAGCGCCGTGAAGATGATACTTAAACGAAGCTGTTAAAAACTGCATCGGCTATGTACTCAGGTTTAACTATACAGAGAGGTACGTACTATAGTATTATAAGCAGGTAGTGTTACTTATTTTTCCGAAGTTATAGACTTCGATGAAGACTTTTTGTGAGCCTGTTCAAACTTCTCATCTCCTTAAAATGACGATTTAGGCAATTAATTCAGGCATTCAATCCCTTTTTATTTTTGCTATAAACCGGCAAATGCAAATTTGCTCTCACTAGTACAATGAGCAGGGACGTTAGGCCGCCGATTGTACGTAATGGCTGCGTTTGCTCGTTTCAAAAGCTATAAATCTGAATAACCATGAACTCACCAACTTATTGGCTGGCCGGTTGCGCTATTATGTCACCTGGCTTGGTGGCACCGTCGCCCGCTCAGGCCGAGGGGCTATACATTGCTCAGGCCGACCATGTAATGGGTACCTCCTTCGATCTGAAAATAGTAGCCAGTTCATATCCGGCCGCGGTACGGGCCGAAACCTTGGTGCGAGCTGAAATTGAACGGCTGTCGCAGGTGTTGAGCAGCTATCAACCCGATAGTGAGTTTAATAGCTGGCTGGCGACCACGAATAAAGCCGTTGCGGTATCGGATGATCTGTTTGCGGTGCTGGCCGGGTTTGAGAAATGGGGCCAGCAAACCGGAGGGGCTATCAATGCAGCCGCCGAAGGTATTAATCAGCTTTGGCAAAAAGCCGCTGGATCGGGCTCTGTTCCTTCAGAAACGGACCGGTTGCAGGCTGTAGCCGATGCCCGGCAACAACATTGGCAACTTGACATAGAAAACCATACAGCTGATCATCAGACAACGACCCCCTTACGCTTAAATACCTTCACCAAAAGTTATATTCTGGATCGGGCGGCCAATGCTGCACTGGCATTACCTGAGGTAAGTGCCGTTGTTCTCAACAGCGGGGGTGATCTGGTAGTGCGTGGTAACTGGACCGAAACTGTTGCGGTTGCTAACCCCCGCGCCGATGCAGAAAATAGTCAGGCTATTGCTCGTCTGGCTGTGCAAAATCGCGCTGTGGCCACCAGTGGCGATTACCGGCGGGGTGTACAAATTGGTACGGACTGGTATTCGCATATCGTCAATCCATTAACGGGTTTTCCGGCTAATGAAGTTAGCAGTGCCACGGTCATTCACCCCGATGCTGTAACGGCTGGGGCACTGGCAACGGCTTTCAACATACTGTCGCCCGTTCAAAGTGAGCAGTTGGCAGCTACAATACCGGATGCGGATTACCTGATTATGACTCAGACCGGCCAATCCATTACCAGCCCCGGCTGGGCAGACCTGCTGGCTCCTTCACCTTCGCTTACCAGCAACAGTTCCCTTAGTGAAACCGCCCGATTATTGTCCGTAACTCCGCTGAAAGATAAACTATGGAAGGCCGATCAGGAGTTGCTGATCAACTTTGAACTGAGCCAGATGGAAGGGCGGTATCACCGGCCATTTGTAGCCGTTTGGGTGGAAGATGAGAACCACCAGCCTGTTCGGAATCTGGCTCTCTGGTATAACAAACCACGCTGGTTACCTGAACTGAGAGCGTTTTACGCCCTGCCCAGGAGCAATGACGTTAATGTGGGGTCTGTCACCAGTGCAACCCGTTCGCCGGGAGCCTACACGCTTCAATGGGATGGTAAGGATAACGCCGGACAGTACGTAAAGCAGGGTAAATACACTGTCTGCATTGAAGCCGCCCGCGAACACGGAACGTACCAGCTCATGCGTCAGGAGATGGACTTTAATGGAAAAACCAAACAACAAACATTGAACGGTAATGTCGAAATCGCAAGCGCAGCCCTGGACTATCGCCAGAAATCCGATGCCCGCTGATCCTGCCCAGCCGCTATCCACTAAGAAAAAAGCAGCCGCCAAGCCCCGTTTGGCGGCTGCCGCTCGCTGGCTGCATATTTACCTGTCTATGGTAAGTTTTGCCATTATTCTATTTTTTGCTGTCACAGGCTTGACACTTAATCACGTTGACTGGTTTGATGACCAAAGCAGCACCACCGAATTTAAAGGAAAAGTGAGCCCGGCCTTTGTTAACCAAACCGATACCGCCAAGATTAATAAGCTGGCTGTTGTTGAGTTTCTTCGTAATACGCATGGTATCAAAGGCGCCATGGATGACTTTCGGATTGATGAACGCCAGTGCTCGATTTCGTTTCGGGGGCCGGGTTATGCTGCTGATGCCTTCGTTGACCGCTCGACCGGAGCCTACCAACTTACCGAAACGCGGATGGGCCTGGTGGCTGTCATGAACGATCTGCATAAAGGTCGCGATACGGGTAATAGCTGGTCGCTGGTGATTGACATTGCGGCTATTTTCATGACACTTGTGTCGGCAACGGGGCTGGTGCTGATTCTATTCCTTAAAAAGAAACGCTTTAGTGGACTGGTATGGGCTGGTATTGGGGCACTGGTTTGTTACCTGATCTATTATTTCTGGGTGGCCTGAGGGTGTTGATGATCCTATCAATAGGTTCATATAAAAACAATGGAACGCGGATGGTACGGATCTAACGGATCAATACGGATTTTATCCGCCTGAATCTGTTAAATCCGCACCATCCGCGTTCCATTGTTTATTTTGTCTTGTTAGACCGATACCGAATCAGTCTGTGCGGCTACCGTTTGCGGAAGCGAATAGAGCTTTTCATAATAGTCTGTTGCCATCCGGTCCGAATCAAAATAGGGTACAACATCGCGCATGCTGCTTTTGATCATGCGCATCCATTGGTCCGGCTGCTCGTAATACATGGGTAAAATGACCGTTTCCAGCAATGTGAACAGGTTATCGGCGTCGAAGGCATCCTGTTCGTGGGCTGGCCAGTTCAGATCAGCTTCGGACAACACAAAACTGTTGACTCCATTCTGCCCAAATTCGGGGACCCAACCATCATTGGTCGAGCAATTGACAGCCCCATTCATGGCTGCTGTCATGCCGCTGGTGCCCGAGGCTTCACGAGTAAGCCGGGGCGTATTTAGCCAGAGATCGGCACCCTGTTTCAGTAGTCTGGAAAGGTGCATTTCATAACCAACCATCACCGAGCAATTCACATAGCGTTTGGCAGTATAAACCAGTCGGTCGAAGATGCCGATACTGGCATAATCGAACGGGTACGGTTTACCTGCCCAGATCAATTGCACCGGGTATTTAGGGTTGGTCATCAGCCGGTCGAATCGTTCCGGGTCTGACAGAAGCAGTTCTGCTCGTTTATAGCCCGCAAACCGACGGGCCCAAACCATCGTGAATACGTTAGGATTGTAGAGGTCGCCGGTCTGGTCGGCCACCTCATAAAACAAACTTTGTTTCCTGGTTTTCTTATGAGCCGCCAGACGCACATCGTCATTACTAACCAGGGCTGCGTCCAGAACAGGGTCGCCCCAGAAAGCCCGTTTCTGGGCGTTGGTGATATAAATGATCGGACAGATATCAGGATACCCCTGCCACATCTGATTACTTACGTCTCCGTGTCTTTTTGAAACCGCATTGGCCAGACCCGAGAGTCGCAAGGCACCCAGTGCCCAATTAAAAAGGTCATCCTGAACACCCGTAATGTGTCTGACCTCCTCTAACGGTACATAGTCGAAAAAGCCCATCCGGTCCAGCAGTCGAATGTCGGTTCGGGGATTTCCAGCTTCTTCGGGCGTATGCGTTGTAAAAACCAGATGCTCTCGAACGGCTTCTACACGCCCCAATTTGTGGTATAAATAAAATGCCAACGGCAGAGGGTGGCTCTCGTTCATGTGGTACACGTCGGGCACAATCTGGAGTTGTTCCAGCAGTTTGGCACCCCCAATACCCAATAAAATACTCGACGCAATCCGAGTTTCGGGATTCGCATCGTAGAGTTTATGGCAGATGGTTTGGGCCAGGTAATCGTTTTCGGGTAGATCGGTCGATAGAAAATAGGTGGGAGTTGTATTGAACACCGTCGGTGGCAGGAAATAGGCCGTTACCCAAACAGGAGCATGGTTAACCTGAATCTGAAATTTCAGATTGGTGGGTTCGAGAAAGCTGTACTGTTTCTCCATGAACAGACAATCCATCGTTTGATCGGCTTTCCGCACCTGATCATAATAGCCGTATTTCCACAGAATACCCACGGCCACAACGGGCTGCTTCAAGGCGTAAGCACTTCGCATGTGCGAACCAGCGAGAAATCCCAGACCGCCCGAATACGTTTTGAGGGGCTGGGCAAAAGCAAATTCCATCGAAAAGTAAGCGACCCGGCGCAGTGACAGGGTTGGTGTGCTGGTTGAGTCAGACGTCATAAAGACAGGTTGTAATTCGTACTGTATAGTTGTGGCCCCGAAGGTCTGCGATTCGCCGATCTGCCAATCTGAGTATCGTCAGGCAACGGGTTGATAATTATTGGTCTGACTGACAACGAGCAACTTAGTCGCTGAGGCTTGTCATACTTTTCCAATTCATAAACCAGCAGCTTTACATGCCGCTTCGAAGTCCCGGCACCATTGGCCCTGGTGGAGTTCCTTATGAGTAACACGCCTTTACCCCAAAAGTTAACCTCCCTGCCCTATCAACTCCTTGTGTTGAATAGCGGCTCGTCGAGTTTAAAGTTTGCGCTCTATGTGATAGGCGATCGGGAAGAGTTATGGCTGTCGGGTAAACTAACCCGCATTGGCCTTACCGATGGGCATTTTACAAGAACTGTTGGTGCGCACCAGACGCAGATGATTCACTGCAATTTGCCTGATCATACAACGGCTTTAACCGTACTTTTCGACTGGCTTCATGAGCAACCCGATCTTCGGCTGAATGCCGTAGGGCATCGACTGGTACATGGTGGGTCTTTGTATAAAACTCCCCAGCCGGTAACACCCAGACTGATAGCCGATCTGCGTCTGCTTATTCCATTCGCGCCTGATCACCTGCCCGCCGAAATCGGGCTCATCGAGGCTATTGGGGGGCTATATCCTGATTTGCTTCAGGTGGCCTGTTTCGATACCGCCTTTCACCAGACGATGCCTGAAGTAGCCAAACGGTTGCCGATTCCCCGCCATCTGGCCGATGAGGGCGTTGCGCGGTACGGGTTTCATGGATTATCCTACGAATATGTGATGAGTCAACTGGCAGAGAAAGCCGGATGGGCAACGGCAAATGGGCGCCTGTTGCTGGCTCACCTCGGCAACGGAGCCAGTATGACGGCCGTTCGGCAGGGCGAAAGTATCGACACAACGATGGGATTTACGCCTGCTGGCGGCCTGATGATGGGTACCCGCTCAGGTGATCTTGACCCCGGTGTACTACTGTATTTATTGGCACATGGTTATGCTGATGCCGCTGCATTGAGTCATTTACTGAATGATGAATCGGGTTTAACGGGGGTATCGGACATAAGTTCAGATATGGAGGAGCTGCTCGAACAGGTACCCCATAGCCCACATGCCGCCGAAGCCATCGACCTGTTTTGCTATCTGGCTCGAAAGCAGTTGGGTGGCCTGATTATGGTGCTTAATGGGCTTGATACACTGGTTTTTACGGGGGGCATTGGTGAAAATTCGCCCGCTATCCGGGCCGCCATCTGCAAAAATCTTGATTTTTTTGGTATCGTGATCGACCCGCAGCGGAACGAAGCAAATGCCGAAATTATCTCGCCGGAAGGTCATAAGCCTGAGGTCAGGGTCATCCCAACGAATGAAGAACGCATGATTGCCTGCCACACACGGCAGGTGTTAATGGCAACGACGCAACCTGTGTCTGAGCCTATGGTAACCAATTAACTCAATTTCCTCAAAGCCATGAATCAAGTTATCACTCCATCAACAGTCCCTACAAGCGAACGGCTGGCGCAACTGCACCGCTACTGGCAGGCTACGAACTACCTTGGAGCCGCTCAGCTCTACCTGCGCTATAATGTGTTACTTGACCGCCCCCTGCTGGCGTCCGATATTAAGCCCCGATTGCTCGGTCACTGGGGTACACAGCCGGGGCTGAACCTGGTGTATGCTCACCTGAACCGACTTATTCAGGATACGGATGCCAATGTGCTGATGGTTGTGGGGCCGGGTCATGGCGCACCGGCTATTCTGGCCAACCTGTTTCTGGAAGGGACGCTGGGCGAATTTGATGCGCATTATAAACCGGGCTTAGTAGGGCTGAGCAACCTGATTCGCCAGTTTTCATGGCCTTATGGATTGCCCAGCCATCTGGTTCCCGGTACGCCCGGCCAGATTCAGGAAGGGGGCGAGTTAGGGTACAGTCTCTCGCACGCGTTTGGGGCTGCTCTCGACAATCCCGATCTGCTGGTGGCCTGCATCGTGGGCGACGGCGAGGCCGAAACAGGCCCGCTGGCCGCTGCCTGGCATTCCAACAAATACCTGAATCCAGCTACCTCAGGGGCTGTGCTGCCTATACTGCACGTAAACGGCTATAAATTATCGGCCCCGACAATTTACGGGCGAATGAGCAATGATGAACTGACGAATCTCTTTACGGGCTTTGGCTATCAGGTGCGCTTTGTTGGCGGCAGCGACCCCATGCAGGTACACAAGGCAATGTGGCAGGCAATGAACTGGGCACATGAGGAAATTCAGACCATTCAGCAACAGGCTCGTATGGGCATGCTGAACGGTGTGCCTGCCTGGCCAATGTTGATTTTACAAACACCCAAAGGCTGGACCTGTCCGTTAACGGTTGATGGTCAGCCGATAGAAAACACCTTTCACGCTCACCAACTGCCCGTTGCCGACCCTGCCGGAAAGCCGTCTCAACTGAAAACCCTGGAAACTTGGCTGCGTAGTTACCGTCCGCAGGATTTGTTCGACGAAAAAGGGTTGCCATTTGTCGATGTGGTCAGCATTTGCCCGCCAGACGATAAACGGATCGGGATGAATCCCCATGCCAACGGTGGGGCACTTTTAAGGCCGCTCGAACTCCCGAACATTGCCGATTATGCCGTTACTATCCCATCGCCGGGTACTGTATCGGTGGAAGGAACGCACACACTGGCGATTTACCTGCGCGATGTGTTCCGCCTGAACGATCACGCACAAAATTTCCGGGTAGTCTGCCCCGACGAAACGACATCGAACCGTATGTCGCCCATGTTTGAGGCTACCCAACGGGCCTGGATGGGACCAATGATCGAGACCGACGAGTTTCTGGCACCTGATGGGCGGATTATGGAAATCCTGAGCGAACATACCTGCGAAGGCTGGCTGGAAGGCTACTTGCTCACGGGGCGGCATGGCTTGTTCGGATGTTACGAAGCGTTTATCCCGCTTGTGGACTCGATGCTGAATCAATATGCCAAATGGTTGAAAGTAAGTAAGGAAACGCCCTGGCGTAAACCCCTGGCGTCGCTCAATTACCTGCTTACCTCACACGTATGGCGGCAGGATCATAACGGGTATACTCATCAGGTGCCTAGTTTTATCAACTCGGTGGTTGCCAAAAAAAGCTCTGTTGCCCGCGTTTACCTGCCGCCCGATGCCAACTGCCTGCTGTCTGTAATGGATCACTGCTTGCGCAGCCGTGATTATGTCAATCTACTTGTGGCCTCAAAAGCGAGTCAGGCGCAGTGGCTGACTATCGACGAGGCACAGGCGCATTGCCGCCGGGGGATGTCGGCCTGGAGTTGGGCGGGTAATGAAATCAACCACCAGCCCGATGTAGTGCTGGCCTGTGCGGGCGACGTGCCCACCAATGAGATCATTGCGGCAGCGGCCATTCTTCGCGAGCACCTGCCCGACCTGAGCGTGCGCGTGGTGAACGTAATGGATTTACTAACCATCATGTCGCCGGAGGACCACCCGCATGGTTTCCCGGAAGCTGCTTTTGTTCAACTCTTTACCCCCGGCAAGCCGGTTATCTTCGCGTTTCATGGCTACCCGATGCTGATTCATGAGTTGTTGCATCACCGCACGAATCCATTGCGTTTTCACGTGCGGGGCTACATGGAAGAAGGCCGTACGACAACACCTTTCGATATGCTGGTGCTCAACAACATGAGCCGGTACCAACTGGTGCTATCAGCTCTGGACCGTGTTGAAAAACGAGCTGGTAGTGGAGATTTGAGGATGTGGTGTCAGAATAAGCTTACAGAGCATGCTGCCTATATCCGCCGATGCGGTCAGGATATGCCGGAGGTGATGAGTTGACGGTTCGTGTCGTGCAGGTAAATGCCAAGGGGGAGATTATCAGGCTGTTAGTTGAAACCAATCAGTTCAGTCACTGACGTCCATCATTGTTGTACCGTTCAGCCATCTGTAGCTTTGTCTATACGATCAGCTCTAAACGGGCTGGTTGCCCATAACTACCTACTCCTCTAGAACCATGACGTTTGAACCTGCCTCCCAACTATTGGCCTTTGTGTTGCCAATGTCTTTTCAAAAAGGTGACCTGACGTTTAGCCGGTCGGCCAGTACTCCCGAAGCCATTCGAATACCGGTTAAGCGGGACGAAAAACCACGGCATGTGATCTCGACGGCACAACTTGCCAAAGGTGTATGGAACGTATGTTTGAACTGGTCCGATGGGCGTCAGCAATACTATGACGAGCAACAAATCAGCATTGGCTGAACTAAGGTAAAACGTATCTCTCCAACGGAATTATGAACGCGTTCTTCTCATCCTATCTGACTCTGATCCTGTATGCTGTGTCAAATATCGCAGCCATTCTGTTGCTGATTGCCTGTTACAAAAGACCCCTGATTGCTCGCTTTTGTTTCGCCCTTTTGTTTGCCTGGGCGAGTTGGTTCAATGCCACAACGGCGCTGGCAACACCCTGGGTTTATACCGATTTTGCCGACTATGCTGTGCTGGATGTTTACAGATGGTTTATCCTTGGACCGTTCGGGAAAGTAGCTACCCCGCTTATTCTGACTATTGCGGCTGGTCAGCTGTTTATTTCGGTTTCTATGCCATCAACGGGGCGCCTGTTCAAGATGGGCTGTGTGGCTGGCATTCTGTTTTCGATTGGTATTTTGCCGCTGGGTATAGGTGCCGCTTTTCCGGCTATGGTATTCATAGCGATGGGTTTCTATCAACTTTGGCGTCACCCCGCCGACCGTCAACTCTTGAAGCGACCTGTTATCCAATCTTCTGGCAGACGATTACAACCGCACTAATTTAAATGAATTGAATGTGGGTAAAACGGTCACTATGTGGCCGTGTGAGTGTAAATCTGTAATGTCCGGTTTTAGCTGGTATGGTGTCGGGTCGAAGGACTCGACATTATATCAACCACCTTTCTATGATGTCGGGTTTTGGAACGCCAGCCCGGCTAGACCTGACATTACGTCGAGGCTTGCGCTTGTAAGCCCTATTTCGGTCCCATTCGAATGGCTCCATCCAGGCGGATCACTTCGCCATTGAGCATCGGGTTTTCGATTATACTTTTCGCCAGCAACGCATATTCGGAGGGGCGGCCAAGCCGCGAAGGAAAAGGAACTTGCTGCCCTAATGAGATTCGGGCTTCTTCGGGCAGGCTGGCCAGTAAGGGAGTTTCGAAAAGGCCGGGCGCAATGGTCATGACCCGGATACCGGAACGAGCCAGATCGCGGGCAATGGGTAGCGTCATGCCCACAATACCGCCTTTGGAGGCTGAGTAAGCGGCTTGTCCCATCTGACCGTCGTAGGCTGCTACCGAAGCCGTATTGATAATGATGCCCCGTTCGCCCTCCCCGTTGGGGGCATTCTGTTCCATAGCCAAAGCCGCCAGCCGGATTACGTTGAAGGTGCCGATAAGGTTAACCGAAATAACGCGCTGAAAAGCAGCCAGCGAATGCGCTCCATACACACCGTCTACTTTGCCAAGTGTCTTTCTTGCTTCGGCTACACCCGCGCAGTTGACAGTAATGTGCAACCCTCCAAAGGTGTTAAGGGCCAGATTGATAGCGGCCTGAACCTCGGTTTCGTCAGTTACATTGGTTTTCTGGAATCGGACGGTGGTGCCCAGTTCTTCGGCCAGTGCGTTGCCGCGCTCGTCGTTCATATCCAGAATAACCACATTGGCACCATTGGCCGCCAGTAGTCGGGTGGTGGCCTCGCCCAGTCCCGAAGCGCCCCCGGTAACAATGGCTGTAGAGTTCGTGAGTTGCATGTGGTTTTTGTTACAAAATGGCCATCAATTCTTTCCAGTGACGAATATCGTAGGTAGGTGGATCAGTCACTACCTCTCCCTGCGGATTGTAAAACACCGTGTCCAGACCAACGCCTTTTGCGCCCATAATATCGGCTTCGTAATTATCGCCTATCATTAAGCTTTCGCTTGCCGTGGTGCCACTGAGTTCCATGGCGTATTGAAATACCACCGGATCGGGCTTTTTGGCGTTGGCGTTCTCGCTTGTAACGACGTGCGTAAAATAGTGCGCAATCTCGGAACGGTTCATTTTTACCGCCTGAATTTCGGCAAAACCGTTTGTGATGATGTGCATCGTATAGCGTCCGCTGAGGTAATCCAGCAACTCTTTGGCCGACTCCAGTAAATGGGGTTTATTAGGCAACAGACGCAGATACTCGGCATTCAGGTCGGCATGAACAGCTGACTCATCGACACCCAGCGCCCGAAATACCATAGGGAACCGGTGCTTCCGAATGTAGGTGTGCTCAATCAGATTCTTGTCGTAATCAGCCCAGAGCTGCCGGTTAATGGCGATGAAATGGCGGCTAAATTCGGCCGACGAGGCAATACCCAAATCGGCCAGCCGGAACGTGTCGAACAGTTCCGCAATACACTCGGCCGAATTACGGTCAAAGTCCCAAAGTGTATGGTCGAGGTCGAAAAAAAGGTGCTTATACATGAAGTAAGATTCTGGCACGGGTTAATACCCGCGCCATAAACCTAATTACCGTTAAAAATCCAGCTTAAGCCGTTCTACAGGCTGGTCATTCACCAGATGACTATCCACAATCTCGGCCACGTCGGCGAGTTGCACATTGCCGTAGTAAGTTCCTTCGGGATATACGACCAGCGTTGGGCCAAATGCGCAGGCATCCAGGCAACCTGTTTTCTGCGCCCGCATTTCTTTTAATAGACCGCGTTCGGCAAGGGCCGCTTTGAAGGCATCGACCAGTTCGTTGCCATGAGCTTCGCCACAGGACTTCTTAGGGGCGGCTTTTTGATTGGTACAAATAAAAACGTGCTTTTTGTATTTCATAAACTTGTTTGAATCGCTACTCAAAGGTAACAAGAACACCCGCAATGATTGTTTATTTGCCTCTATTGATTGCAAGGGGAGTTAACATACCGAAAAAAAAATATACAAAACCAATTTATAAACATTCTGTTAGGGTGTAGATGTATATGCTACCAGTTGGCTGATCGGTTGCCATATAGCACTCTGCTCTAAGTAATGTATTGTCCTAATTCATGAGTCAACCAGTAGATATACGTCAGGATTCCGATTTGCCTGATGAATGGAATGCCCAGAGCAGACTTGATTTTTCGACTCTCTATGATCGCTATGCGCCTGTGTTATTGGGCGTTATTACCCGAATCGTTACAGATAAAACAGAGGCTGTTAGTCTGTTGGAGCAGACGTTTATACAGGTGCGTTCGGAGCTAGTCCAGTTTCAATCCGAGAAAAAACCGCTTTTTATCTGGCTGTTGGGCATTGCGCGCTGTACGGCTCTAGAGGCTGTTGGTCAACGGAAACAAATTCAGATGCCGGTTTTACAACTAAAGTCGACTGGGCAGGTTGTGGCGTTGCCAACCTCTGCCGTTACCCACCAAACTGGTTTCTGCATTGATTCAACCGATGCCAACTTGAAAGAATTACTTGACTCGGTGCTTTTCAAAAACTGTACGCCCGAAGAAGCCGCTGCTACTATTGGTGTACCCGTTGACACGGCCCGTCAGCAATTACGGCTGGCTATACAGAAACTGCGCTAACCTTTTCTTTTTCATTAATCAGCACCACCAACGACCTTATGAAGGCTACTCCAGGCCAGGTCCAATTTCTGTTCAATGGCATGCCAGCTAGCTTCTGTTGCACCGCCAGGTGGGCGACCGGCTTCGTCGCACAGGCGCATGGCGTCAGCTCGTAATCGGGCATAGGCGGTAAACTGCACGATTGGCTGATTATATAAAGCAGCCGATGTTTTCTCCAGGGCAGTAGCCAGATCATTATACGAATACCGATCTCGCTGACGATGAATAATCCACCAGTCTAATTCCAGGGCCGCTACTTTTTTGACATCGAAACGCTCTACCGTCAGTTTCTGAATCGCTTCGTAATACGTTATCAGGCTGGGTAATGCCCGCTGGTAATCGGCTTGGGATTGCCCTTCTTTGAAAGCGAAGGCTGCTTTGGTTGCCAGAAAGGCCAGACCAAACGACCGCCAGAAAGGAGCATGAAACTGCTGCCGTAATCCACCGGCCAACTGCCAAAATAACAATGCCGGATTTTTATCATAATACGACCGCCACATGGCTGTTTCAAGTCTGGCGACTTCTTTGGCGTCGAACTGCCGGATACTGTGTCGACTTGGTACCAGGAGATCAATAGTAATCCAGAGCAGCAGGGCAACCAGGGTAGTACGCCAGAACCACCAGCCTGGTAAGGTCCGATAAGAGGGAGTTGATTTGAGTGAGGGATCTGCCACAAGCAATAAATCAATCAGGTAGTGGTTAATAAGTCATTCAGTAGTGGCAGTTCATCGCACGAATGAATGACTTATTAACCATTAACCACTACTTGTGTTATTACGATTTTTTTGTCGCCGACTTTGCTGAGGCTACTGCTGCCTTTTTCTTCGACGTAGTTATTGGTTTGGCATCCGGGTGTTGCTGCGTCATGGTGACGGGGTCCCAATGCACCACTTTCTGTTCAAAAAAGCTTTCGTTACAGGCAAGCACAGGAGCAGCTGCCCGGAAACCGAATACGGGGTCTTCTACCGTTCCCTGACTTCCTTTGCGAACATTGTCGAAAAAGTCGGCGAAGTGGTTCATATGCGGATCGTCGTTTTTGGGCGCTTCGAATTTTACTTCTTTTACCGGTTCCGACTTGCGGGTTTCGGGTGGGTAGCGCTCATCATATTTCTTGGCGAACTCCTGTTGAACGGGTTCTGTGAACGTAAAGTAACTGTCGTAGCCACCATAGCCGGGAGCCAGCGGAAGTTTCTTTTTGGTCATAATGAGGTTGTTCTCCGAAAATTCGATCTGCCCTTCATTGCCAATGATGCGCGTTACGTCGTTGATCTTGCCCGCATTGGCGAAGTTAACACGCAGCACCATCTGGAACGCTTCGTGCTGCTCCGTTTTAGGATAGTCCATGATGCAGGCCATGATATCAGGAACATCGCGGCCATCTTTCCAATAGGCCAGATTACCCGACGAATAAATACGGGTTGGCCCCATTGTGTTGGTTACGAAGTGGACACCCGTAATGAGGTGAATGAATAAATCACCAGCCACACCTGTGCCATAATCTTTGTAATTTCTCCACCGGAAAAACCGTTTTTCGTCGAATGGACGCTTGGGGGCGTCACCCAGAAAACGATCCCAGTCGAGGGTTTGGGTTGAGGCATCGGGCGGAATGGAGTACTGCCACGCGCCAATGGCGTTGAATCGGTCGTTGTTGGATTCGATGTAGTTTATCTGGCCAATTTCGCCCGCATCAACCAGTCTTTTGGCCTCTTTGAAGGCTGCGCTGCTGATGCGCTGACTGCCCACCTGCATGGTTTTGCCCGATTTTTTCCAAGCGTCAATGACAGCCTTTCCTTCGTTCAGGTGCTGCACCATTGGCTTTTCGCAGTAAACGTGCTTACCGGCTTTTAGCGCGGCAATGGTAATGTGGTCGTGCCAGTGATCCGGCGTTACAACAAGAACGGCGTCGATATCGGGACGAGCCAGAATTTCGCGGTAATCGCGGGTTGCAAACAGGGTTTTGTCTTTGCCATAGGCCGTTTTAGCGTGTTCGAGCCGACCATTGTACAAATCGGCCACGCCCACCAATTCTACATCGGGGTTACGCAGGGCGGCTTGCGTATCGAAATTGCCCTGAATACCCATACCAATGGTGGCAATGCGAATCTTGTCGTTCGGGCTGATTTTCATCAGATTCGGAATATAAGCCGGGGCACCAAAAGGCTTGGCAATGGCCTCTGTGGCGGCCAATGCCGAAGCCGCCGACAAGCTCTTTATGAAGGTTCGTCTGTTGGATTGCATAGAGATACGTGTTTAGCTGATAAAGCCTGTTTTACCCCTGATTTACCCACTTATCAATGGGTATCCCCAACTGGATAAACTAGCAAAAACGGCCTGCGCTCACGCGCAGGCCGTTGGGAGGAAGGTGTGTATGGTATGATGTAGAAAAGGAAAGCAACTCAAAAGTTCACTTTGTATAAAACTGCACGGCTACCCATTGGCGGTCGGTTGGTATCTGGTGCGTAGCCTGCCAGACAAACATAGCCTGGTCCAGAGCGGTGTTTAGCTGGCGCCTGGTTTGCCGACGGGCAATGTTCAGACAACGGTTAATGGTTTCCTGATAAATCAACTTTTTATCATTCGTGTAAAACCGAACGACGCAGGAATCTCCTTTGGGCGGTGTTTCAACTACCCAAAAACCGTCACGGGCAACAGGCGATTCGTGTTTTGTTTGCGCCTGTGAAGCGAGTGGAGCCGCATAACACAAAAGAGCCGCAAGGCCCAACTGAAATAAAAATAAGCGTTTCATCGGATTACTTGTTGGTGTGTACGCCTTAGTCGAAAACGTACCGGCAAATAGAAACAGGGTGGGTGATAATTATTTTTTACCCACGAATCATGCAACTTTACGTATTAAGATTCCTCTTTCACCAACTACTTATAAACCCTCTTTCCAATGAAAATCAACGCTTTATTCGCAGCCTTACTATTGGTTGTTATCACATGTCGGGCGGCTAACGCGCAAAGCGCTACAGCATCGGGCGATTCGCTAACGACCATTGCCGGTAAATGGGCCGGCACGTTTGACGGAGCATCCTCCGGGAAGTTTGAGTTGGTTATCAATCAGGACAGCAACCGGAAGCTGAGCGGGCAGGTTATCATGCTGGCCGATGATGGCAACCGCTATCCCGCCGATCTGAAAACGGTCGCCTGGGAGAATGGGAAGCTGAGTGCCAGCTATGTTGATGGTGATGGGGCAGAGGTGAAGTTTAGCGGAAACTACGCTAAACCAGCCTTGAAAGGAACCTGGAAATCGGAAGATGGACAGGCGTCCGGCACCTGGCAGGCAAGTCGGTGAAGAGTTGCATTTTATCAATTGTGATGATTGTTAACTGTCATCACAATTGATAAAATGAATAACATATCACAAATCCGGGATTTCGTTGATCCGCACTTTTAGGATGGGGCGCTCGCCGTTGGGAACAATGGCAATAAATGAATTACTTACCGTTTCGCCATTCCGCAAAATATGGCCCGCCTGAATATTGGTCGTGGTGGTCACGTCTTTTCCTTCCGAATTCTTGATTCGTTGCTGGTAGGGCACGGTGAATGGTCGGGCCATAACCTTGCCACTTTTTGACGTTAGCCGTTTACCATTCGCATTCAGGCAATCAAAAATAGCCAGTTGATTCTGGTCTTCCTGACCAAACAAGGTCTGCTTCGGGAAAAAGATTTTCGTGCAGTTACTCTTGTTCGTGGCGTAAATGGCCAATTCGTAGCGCATGAATGTCTCACCACTAATGTCCATACTGCGTTCGTTTCGTATCTCAATCCCATAGTCGATACCGTTCAGTTGAGCCGGTTTACCCGGTTCTATGTCAAAAGCCTGCTGACCAAAAAGAGGAGAATATACGGCTGCCAGAAAAAAGAAACAGGTTAAACGTCGATGCATAGCCGATGATTGGTAGGTTTAATAAGCAAAAATACACATTATGTTTAGTTTCATAAACTATTCGCTTACAGGACCTTACTCAACAAATGCGGGCGTTCTCTGGCTACTTTCAGGATCAATTCGCCAAAGAGCGTGTTGGCCCAGGCAAACCATTTACGGGTGAATTTGGCGGGGTCGTCCTGATTAAAAGATTCGTGCATAAAACCCGTTCCGGCGTGGGTATTCTTCAATAAATGAAGTTGTGCCAGAATCTCCTGATCGTTGGTAGACGTGAGCGCACGCATGGTCAAACTCATGGTCCAGATGCTGTTGACTAACGTATGCGGGCTACCGACACCCTCGGCGGCTTTGCCTTTGAAAAAATACGGATTGTCGGGGCTGAGTACGAACCGGCGGGTATTCTTATAGATCGGGTCGCTGGCGGGTAAGGCACCTAAATAGGGGAGAGCCAGCAAATTGGGTACATTGGCGTCGTCCTGAAGCAGGTGATTGCCATAGCCGTCCACTTCCAGCGCGTAGATTTTGCCATATGTCGGGTGTGTATAAATTGCGTATTGTTTCAGCGCCCGTTCCACTTCGTCGGCAAGGGCGCGGCAGCCGGTGGAGAGGGTTGGCGTAGGGCGAATCTGCTCAACCATCGTTGCCAACTGCCGTAGCGATACCACTGCAAACCAGTTTGAGGGCACATAAAAGGGAAACACGGTCGCATCGTCGGATGGGCGAAATGTGCTGTTGATCAGGCCAATGGGCCGTGTTGGGTTGCCGTACCCATCGCCCGGCACCGTATCTGTCGACCACGATGTACTGCGACTAAAATGGTATGGCCCCCGGCTGGATTTGCGCTGTTGCTCACGGCAGGTTTTCAAAACGAGTTGCATGGCCTGTAGCCAGTCAGCGTCGAAGGGACTGGTATCGCCGGTAATTTTCCAATAGTGATAGGCCAGACGGATGGGGTAACAGAGCGAATCAAGCTCCCATTTGCGTTCGTGAAGACCGGGTTTCATGTCGGTCGCGTCTTTTTTCCACTCACCCTCTTTGGTCGCATCGGCATAAAACGCGTTCGCATAGGGGTCCCGACGAATGCAGATACTCTGTCGCCGAATGACGCCCGCAATAAGTTGCCGCAACGGTTGATCCTGTTTAATAAGGGGCAAATAAGGCCAAACCTGCGCCGTACTGTCGCGCAGCCACATAGCGTCGATATCGCCGGTAATGACAAACGTATCGGGTTGGCCGTTTGTGTTGAGGAGCTGAACGGTTGTATCGAGCGTATTGGGGAAGCAGTTCTCAAAAAGCCAAGCTAATTCCGGGTCTTTAATGGTTTTATGCATCTGCTCGATGGTCTGCTCCACCGCCGAACTGGTGAAGTTTCGTTTGGTAGCTGCCGTCCGAACAACTGGAAATGTGGCTGTGGGCGCGGCCCAAATTGATTGCCCAAGTAGTAAGCTAGCACTCGCTCCGGCTGACTGTTGGATAAACTGACGTCGTTTCATGCGTAAGTATAGTGAAGAATGGAGAATGAGGGGTGAAAAAATAAGAAAATGATGAATGGGTTTGTGGTTAATTAACGGACCACCTTCAATCGGCATTACCACCCCCAACCCCCTCCTAAAACAGGAGGGGGCTCTAAAAAGGCTACCCTTCGGCATAGCCCCCTCCTGTTTTAGGAGGGGGTTGGGGGTGGTAATGCCGGTTGAAGGTGGTAATGCCAATAAATCGGGTAGTTTATTCGTCATCAATCCTTCTTAAACTATTGCGTCGACTGGAGCAAAATGCCCTGTCTAAAAACAACTTTTCAGCCGACTGCTCAACTTTTTTCTCTATGATCTGGTCATTTACATCCCTTAAGATCTCGCTTCGTTTGCTTGGTGTAGCAGGCGCCAGTGTTGGGTTATATGCCTGCTTAAGCAATCAGAAAGCCACGACTCAATCGGCCACATCGTCGGTGTCGTCGGTGCCGACTGCCAATGCAGTTTCGAACCAACCTCCAGCTGTTCAGGCCAGCCCAAATCGAATTCTGGTCTTTTCGAAGACGAAAGGCTGGAAACATACGTCCATTCCGTTTGGGATTGCGGCTATGCAGAAGCTCGGACAGGAAAATAAATTCAGGGTCGATACCACCAAAAATGCCGATTACTTTAACGACGATAGTTTGCGGCACTATACGGCGGTTGTCTTTATGAGTACCACAGGCAATATTCTGAATCAGCAGCAGCAGGCTGCTTTTGAGCGGTATATCCAGGCAGGTGGCGGCTACATGGGCATCCACGCTGCGGCCGATACCGAGTACGACTGGCCCTGGTATAACAAGCTGGTGGGCGGGTATTTTGCCAGTCACCCCAGCAATTCCAACGTGCGTAAAGCGACCGTTGACGTTACGGACAAAAACCATCCATCGACCGCCCACCTTCCCGACCATTGGGAGCGTACCGACGAGTGGTATAATTACCGGTCACTCTATTCGGACCTGACCGTCGTGGCCAATCTGGATGAGAACACCTACGATGGGGGTATTAACGGAAGCAATCACCCGATAGCGTGGTACCATGAGTTCGATGGCGGGCGGGCCTATTATACGGGTGGTGGTCATGAAGATGCCAGCTTTAGCGAGCCGTTGTTTGTACAGCATTTGCTGGGCGCACTCAATTGGGTAATGGGCAGCAACAAACCGCTCGACTACAGTAAGGCATATGCCGTTACAATGCCCGAAGAAAATCGCTTCGTAAAAACGGTGCTGGTCAATGATCTGAATGAACCAATGGAGTTGGCCGTAGCCGCCGACGGTCGCGTTTTCTTTACCGAACGGAGTGGTAATTTGTCGGTGTATAACACGCGAACGAACCAGCAGAAATTAGTCCACAAGTTTGCTGTGCCCACTAAACAGGGGCATGGCGTGCAGGGTGTAACACTCGATCCGAACTTCGCGACCAATCATTTTTTGTATGTCTATTATTCGCCCGAAGCCGAAACGAATCCTTTTTACAACCTGTCGCGCTTTGTCGTTAATGACGATAACACGCTCGATCTGGCTTCCGAAAAAGTATTGCTCACGGTTCCGAGTATCTACCAGCCGGGTTCTCACCACGGTGGATCACTGGCGTTTGATAAAGAGGGCAACTTATACCTGTCTACCGGCGACCATACCAACCCGTTTCCATCCAATGGCTATGCGCCCATTGATGCCCGGCCCGATCATCTGGCGTCCGATGCACGCGGAACGGCGGCCAATACCAACGATTTGCGGGGTAAAATTCTGCGGATCCATCCGCAACCCGATGGCAGCTATACCATTCCCGATGGCAACCTGTTCCCGAAAGGCACCGAACCGTCGGACCGCGAACTGACCCGGCCCGAAATCTATACAATGGGACTGCGGAACCCATACCGCATTGCCCTCAATCCAAAATCGTCGGTTCTGTACTGGGGTGAAATCGGCCCTGATGCCGGCAAGGACAGCGTCACGCTAGGGCCACGTGGTTATGATGAATTTAATCAGGCAAAAAAAGCCGGTAATTTCGGCTGGCCGCTGTTCATCGGCAATAGCCAACCCTATGGCGATCTGGACTTTGCGACCAACGTAGCCGGGCCGCGTTTTGACCCGAAAGCCCCGCTGAACAACTCACCCAAAAACAATGGGTTGAAAAACCTGCCGCCAACTAACCCGGCCATGATCTGGTATCCCTACGCAGCCTCGAAAGAGTTTCCCGAATTAGGATTGGGTGGCCGCAGCGCTATGGCGGGCGAGTTTTATAGCTACGACAAAAACTCACCCTCGAAGAACAAATTCCCGGAATACTACGACGGGGCACTGTTCATTTTCGACTGGATGCGTAACTGGGTCATGGCGGTGCGCGTAGATAAGGACGATAACTACATTCGGAATGAGCCTTTTATGGCAGGTAGTGGCGATTTTCGTCGACCTATTGATCAGGCTTTCGGGAAAGATGGCGTGATGTATATGCTGGAATATGGCTCCGTATATGGGGCTGACAACGATGATGCCCGCCTGGTAAAAATCGAATACAACACCGGTAATCGGGCACCCATAGCGAAGGCTAGCGTGGTCGATTCTGCTGCGACTGCCGAACGTAACGCCCGTTCATACCTGACTTCCGATGGGCGTAATGCACCCGTAATTCGGGAGGCTACCGGGCAGGCACCGTTGCGCGTAAAATTCAGCGGGCGCGGCACCGACCTGGACGATGATGCGGTAACCTACCAGTGGCTGTTTGACGGCAAAACCGTTGGGGCAACAAAACCCATGGCAACCTATACCTATACACAGCCGGGCGTTTATAACGCTATCCTGAAAGTGACCGATCAGGCGGGGCTGGTGGGTATGGATACCATTGCTATTAAGGTGGGTAATGCCAAACCGGAGGTGGCCATCGTAACCGCCGACAATAAGTCATTCTATTGGGCAAACAAACCATTTTCGTATGCGGTGAAAGTGGCCGATAAGGAAGATAAAAAGATTGATCCCAAGCGGATTAAGGTTTACTACGAATACAGCGCACAACCCAATGGCGCACCTATATCAGCCCCTCAGCAGGGGCATCAGGAGGTGGCTATGGTGGGTACGGGTTCGCTGGGGAAAACGCTGGTAGCCGGGAGTGACTGCAAAGCCTGCCATATGATTGACAAGCCATCGGTGGGCCCTACGTTCCTGGCTGTAGCCGACCGGTACAAAGGTCAAACCGGAAGCCTTGAAAAGCTGGCGAAGAAGATTATCGAAGGCGGTGGTGGTAGCTGGAGCAAAGACCATTTAATGAGCGCTCACCCGCAAATTCCGGCGCAGGATGCTCAGGAAATGGTCAAGTATATATTCTCCCTGACGGATGCCCGTAAACAGAAAACCATGCCGGTACAGGGAAGCCTGGCCCTAAACGAACACAAACCCGACGAGGCAAGAGGACAGTACAGCCTGTTGGCAACGTATACAGATAACGGTGGAAAAGTAGTGGGGCCACTTACCGGAACCGAAGTTGTTACACTGCGCAATGCCAATGTAAAAACATTAAATGCCGATGCCTATGTGGGCTTCCCCCGGTTTGGCAGCCGTCTGTCGGCGGGTAGCCACAAGGCGTATGTGCTGTTGAAAGACATCGACATGACTACAATTAAGGCGCTGACCTACGATTATTCATCGCTCAACAAGGATGGGGAAATTGAGGTTCGGCTGGATTCGTATGCCGGTCCGGTCGTGAGTAGTGTTCCGTATAAAGCTACCGGCGACTGGAAAACAACGAATCAGGTGACAGGTACATTCAACAAGCCCTTCACGGGCAGGCACGATGTGTATGTGATTGTTGTTAAACGGGACAAGCCGAACAACGACATCATCCAGTTGAACAGTGTTCAGTTCAACCAGTGATTTTTGAGGTATAAAAAGGCCCTGCTTTTGTTGTGTTCAGCAAAAGCAGGGCCTTTTTTCGTGTATATATTTTAGTAACCAGATCAGGAAGGAGACTCCCAGTACTCCTGCTCAGCCATAACTTTAAAATACAGAGTCCGGGCATGATCCCGAGCTCGTTTAATGCGCATCTTAACGGCACTAAACGTTAAACTCTGGCTTATAGCAATTTCTTTAATAGTCGACCTCTCTCCGTATTTCGTCAGCAATAAGGTACGCTGGATTGGGGTAAGCTGCCCGAATACTTTCTCTGAAGCCTGAAAGCAGGATTCTTCAGACGTGTCAGACCAGTCGTTGGTGATTGATGTATCATGTAGGTAATTTCGCCAAAGGGCTTGCTCCTGTTGTTTCTTACGAAGCTGGTCGAGACAATAATTGACGGTAACTACGTGCAGCCAGCTTGTAAACTTTGCATCGCCTTTATAACTGGTTAATTTTTGCGTTAGCCGTATGAAAATATCCTGCACGAAATCTTCAGAATCATCAGAATTACCCGTATAGAAATAGCATTTCTGATATACTTTCTGACGGTGTCTGATATAAAGCTGGGCTAAGTAACGGTCATCACTCTGATTAAGGTAGCGTGTAACAAGTTCTTGGTCGGATAGGTGAATCATGGTAGCCGGTGGGAGAGTACTAATTTAATCGTTGTATTGCCTGCTTCACTATTAAGTATTTGTACTTAAACAGATACTTCCATAATGTTCAGTAAAAATGGTTGCATTTTTGCTTGCAAATAACGTTACAGGAGAGGCCCCCAAATTGGCCAAAATTAGCCCTGAATTGGCCAAATGCCTGTTTATTATTCTTATTGACTACTTTTTTGTCATTTAAAAATGTACTCTTGTTGACATACTCACTTCTATACATTCGTACTTGTCTGTTCTTGGGCTTTTTATTGACGTGCGTGATCAATAGTATGGCTGAAGGGACGGGTCGTCAGCAGGATAGCCAGCCCGCCAATCCACCTTATATCGTACAGGTGCGGCACTATTCTATTGAGCAGGGATTACCTAACCGGACCGTAACTGAAATTGGGCAGGATGCCAGGGGTTTTATCTGGATTGGCACACTCAATAATGCTTACCGCTTCGATGGAAGCCGGTTCGTGCCCCTACCTACCAAACCCAAGCCTTCTGACAGCCAATTGCCCGTTTATGTCACTAAAATTCGATCTGATAAAGCGGGTTCACTTTGGTTTTTTAAAGCCCGCTCAAAATTCGACCAATGGATTGATCGCTGGCTCCCTGTCGAGGAAAAAAATATCCCGTTCACTGTTCGGCTGGCTACCGGCAATACACCAACACATTTTTCTCTGGGAAACAATATTAGTCAACGGGGTTCCACACAACAGTCGCACAACCCTCTTCTGATCGTTAAGGAAGATGGCTGGGTGTATCGATATGACGAGAAAAAAACATTGACGCTTCTGTATAAGTCGCCAACGCCAATACACCTGCATACCGCGACAACAACAGTAACAGGTTCGTTACTCATATCATCAAGCGACACAACAAATACTCATTATCAACTCATTGAATTCGACTCGTTGGGCCATATACGTCGTCGGCAACTACTCCCGAAGCTCTTTCGGCCAGTTTGTACAGATGCACAGGGGCGTATATACCTTATACAGATAATCAGCCATCTGGATACACCAGACAGATTACCCCGTTTGTCTGATCATCAGCTCGATCAATTACTCTATCGGCTTGATCCGGATGGTCAACTCACTAGCTTGCCAATCCAATTTTCCCGAAGCCCTTTTTCTGCTTCGGTCGTTCGTAGTTCATTTGCCTCGTCGCTGATTGATGTTCAGGTTGTTTATGATGCTCAACACGATTTGTTCTGGTTTTTAGGTAAAGCAACCTTGTTTGCCTGGCACCCGGCAAAAGGAATCATGTTCGATTTGGCCACGTCAAACGTTCCATTCTCGCAAATTCCACTTTTTAGAGATTTACTTGTAGACCGGATGGGTGGCGTCTGGGTGGCGTCGAGCGATGGTTTTTTACTATTAACCCTGACCCCTAATCGATTTATTCGATACCTGTATCGCCCACCTCTTGCGGTCACGGGTTTCTCGGATGCTACTCGTGGGCTAATTCAGATCGGTCATTCACTTTTGGCCAATGCTACGGATAGCTGGCTGATCGACTTGAAAACGGGTAACAGCCAACTGGCCTTGAGCCACCAAAAGGTTCAGAAAACGGACTTCCTTAATCAGCAGCCCGTAGTATCTGCCCAAAATGGTGGTGTATGGACGGCCCGCTCAAAACTAGCTCTTCTGCATCCATCAACGCACACCATTGAGCAGTACCCTTTGCCAGATAGTAACAACACGTGCTGGGCCATCTGGCCCGATGGGCGACACAATCTGTGGCTTGGCTACAATCAGGGTGTCGGCTATTTTGATGTACGTAAAAAGCAAAACATCCCTTTTAAGCACTACAATAATTTTCCTGAACTGGCCGAAAACCGTGTGGCTGGTTTCTTTCCTGATCGGCAGGCCGGTGGGGTATGGGTAGCCTCTTCTTCAGGCTTGTATTTACTGGATACGTTGCGGGGTATTGTGGCCCGATACAGTATGGAAAGACCCGCTCCCTTTCATCTGCCGTTCAATCACATTACGTTTGTTCATCCCGACCCTGACAAAGCGGGTTTATACTGGCTGGCTACCCGTGGCGGGGGGCTTATTCGCTGGGAACGTGCCACCGGTAAATACAAGCAGTACACTCAGGCTGATGGCCTGTTGAATAATACCCTCTATTGTCTCTACACCGACCATCCTGACCCGGCACTCCGATACGATAAAAACCGGCTCTGGTTTACCACCGATTATGGCTTGGTGAGTTTCAATAAAAAAGCTGAACGGTTTCAGACCTTTCTGCCCAAAGATGGTATTGCCCACGAAGAGTTCAATTTTACCTCAAATTATCAGGCTGCCGATGGCCGTTTATATTTGGGTGGTCTAAATGGCGTAACGGCCTTTTATCCCAATCAGATTCGGGCGAACGAATCGAAGAAGGCTCCGCTGGTGGTAACTCAACTGCAACAACTCGATGGCAAGACGGGCGATATGATCGACCATATGTCCAGCTTCCATCCCGGCCAGCCCATCCGGATTGCTTCTTCAAATCGGGCACTTCTGGTGTCGTTTGCCTTATTGGATTACCGGTTTCTTGGCCAGACCAGGCTATGGTATCGTATACGGAACTGGCAGGAAACCTGGGATTCTCAACCGCAGGCCGACCTGCGCATTAATGGCCTGCCGCCGGGAGAGTACCAACTGGATGTGCGGATGCAAAACAATAACGGGCAGTGGGTTTCCGATACACTCATACTGCCGATCGTTGTTGAGCCGCCGATTTATCAGCAAGCCTGGTTTATAGTATTGGCTCTTTTGATACTATTTGCCGCTATCGTGACCTTGTTTCGCTGGCGTAGTCGACGATTGATCGATGAGACGGCTCGACTTGAAGTTGAGGTTGCCCGCCGAACAGCCCAAATCAAAGCAGATAAGTCAATTATTGAAGAGCAGGCGGCTAAGCTGCTGGAAAATGACAGGCTGAAGTCCCGCTTTTTTGCTAACGTCACGCATGAGTTCCGCACGCCCCTAACCTTGTTACTGGGGCCGCTTACGTACCTGCTGAAACGCAATACGGATGATACGACTAACCGGCTGTTGACCATCATGGACCGTAATGCCCGGCAGCTTCAGATATTAGTCAATGATCTGCTCGGGTTGGGTAAACTCGAAGCGGGCCAACTCCAACTCGATGCCCAACCAGCCGACATGCGAATGGTGGTTGCCCGTACAGTGGCAGCATTCACTACCCAGGCCAGCTTTTCCGGAATTACGTTAAGTACATCTGGGTTAGAACGGCCAATGGGTATGCTCATCGACGTACCAAAACTTGAAACCGTTTTACGCAATATCATTGCCAACGCCCTGCGTTTTACACCGACCGGTGGGCATATTACTATTCAATTAAGTGATGCCAATGCCTATGCACACCTAAGTGTGAGTGATACAGGTAGTGGCATCCATCCCGAAGATTTACCTTATATCTTCGAGCGATATTACCAGTCAAAACGGCCTAGTGCTCCGTTGCAGGGAGGAACTGGTATTGGTCTGGCACTTTGCCGTGACTATTGTGAATTGTGGAAGGGAGAACTAAATGTTACCAGTGCCGCATGGCAGGGGAGTACATTTACGTTCACGTATCCTAAAGTAGCGGTACCATTGGCTGAAACAGAGTTGAAGGATGTTTTTACTGAGCAACGGCCAGTGAGTTTGTCGATGCCGCCAATGAAAGCGAATCGCGGGCGGGAGATGGTGCTGTTGGTAGAAGACAACGCCGATATGATAAACTACATACAAACACTGCTGGCCCCTTACTATACACAACACTGGTGTCGAAATGGTCGGGAAGCTATTGAATGGCTCAATCAGCAATCTGCCGAGACGTTGCCACAACTTATTCTGACAGATTTGATGATGACCGAAATGAATGGCATAGCCTTGCTTGCCGTTCTACGGGAGCAACCTACGCTTAAGCATATTCCGGTCATTATGCTCACCGCCCGTGTCAGCCAGGACGTACGGTTGCAGGCCTTACAGTTAGGAGTGTCTGATTATCTGACCAAACCGTTTGACGAAGATGAGCTACTGGCCCGTGTCCATAATCTGCTCGATCGCAACAGAGAGCGGGCTTTCTGGTTAACGCAAGCGCCCGACGACAGCCCTGATAGCTCGCCTGCGGTAGATGGTTCACTTTCTTCATTCGAGGATTGGTTGCAGGATATTCACCAACTAGTTGTCACTCATTTGACCGATAGTCGCTTTCAGGTCAATGATTTAGCAGAAGCTGCCAATATGAGTCAACGGCAATTTTACCGCCGTATTAAAACACAGACGGGTCTTTCGCCCATTCAGTTTGTGCAGGAAGTTCGCTTGCAGACTGCTCGGGAGTGGCTCGAATTAAATCGCTACAAAACCATTAAGGAAGTAGCCTTTGAGGTTGGTTTTCAGAAGGTATCTTATTTTTCGAGGTTGTTTCAGCAGCGATTTGGCGTTAGTCCCGCTTCGATGATTAATCAGTAAACGTTCGATGTAGAAGTGTAAGCAGTCATCACGTCACTCCGGTTTATATTCAACAAGGGGTTTAACCACAGAGGCACAGAGATTAAAATGAGGGCCAATCTACCCATTTTAACCTCTGTGCCTCTGTGGTTAAACCCCTTTCTCTAAATAATGAATAAAATTACCTGCACTATAGTCTACGCAGTTACTGTTCGCGTTAACGCAGGTTGTTTGTCAGGGGTTTTTACGGCAATCAGGGTGATAATTGCCGACAGGAAAAGAGAACCGGCCATAAAAATATAGGAAGCCCCAAAGCCGCCCGTTGTTCCGTTCAAATAGCCGACAACATACGAACCGGCAAATGACCCGAGGGCACCCAGGCTATTGATAAGTGCCATAGCTCCGCCAGCTACATTCTTGGGTAGAATTTCCGGGATGATAGCAAAAAATGGCCCATAAGGTGCATACATCGCACCACCCGCAATAATCAGCAGCACAAACGAGAGCCAGAAATTAGTAGCACCAACCAGGTAAGAGGCATAGAACGCAACAGCACCCAGCAACAAAAACGGCCAGACAAACAATTTCCGGTTCTGCGATTTATCCGAAAAATAAGAGGCACTTAGCATACCGATAATAGCCAGAACGTACGGAACTGACGAGAGCCAGCCGGTCTTGACAATATTCATGTTCGGGGCCGCATTAATGATGGACGGAAGCCACATAACGAACCCATAGACCCCAATACTCCACAGAGCATATTGAATACTCAGTAGAATGACAATTCTGGATTTGAACGCTTCTGCGTAGTTTTTAACGGGTTTGATTCCCTGTTGCTCTTTCAGCAATTGTTCTTCCACATCCTGTCTTTCAGTTTCAGTCAGCCACGTTGCATCGCTGGGTTTATCGGCTACCAGCCGCCACCAGAAGAAGGCCCAGATAATAGCCGGGAGTCCCTCCAGGATAAACATCCAGCGCCAACCCACTGCTTTAACCAAATAGCCTGACAATACCGACATCCAGAGGATGGTAGCCGGATTGCCGAGAATTAAAAACGTGTTGGCCCGTGAGCGCTCAGCTTTCGTGAACCACCGGCTTAAAAAAAGCAGCATTGACGGCATTACCGCACTCTCAACAACACCGAGCATGAAACGAATAACAATCAGCAGATTCACATTACTGATAATGCCGGTTGCCATAGCCAGACCACCCCACAGAATTAAGGACCAGAAAATCAATTTTCTGGCACTTCTATTCTCTGCATAAATAGCACCGGGGACCTGAAAGAAGAAATATCCCAGGAAGAATAAAGACCCCAACAGAGACGACATGGACGGGGTAATGTGCAGATCGGCTGCCATGCCACTGGCAGCGCCAAAGCCAAAATTTGCCCTGTCGAGGTAAGCAAGGCTATAGGTAATAAACGCGATGGGTATCAGGCGATACCAACGAGAAGGGGCTAATGTCTTTTCCATTGAGTTTCTGGTTGCTGTAGAAAGCATATTTCCCTGATTTTATACGCAAACAGGCTCGCAAGCTTAGTAATATGGCTGTATATCTACCCCAGATTAGCCAGCATGTTATTTTATGCTCATTCTGTTGACAACGACTAAAAGAAAGGGAGTGTCTGTAGACACTCCCTTTCTAAAAAACCCTAAAGATGTACTTGATTTTATAGTTTAAAGATAAACGTAATTGTATGAATTATACTATTTATCAAAATTCTAAGGTATAATGTATTTATAGGCTATATTGTCTGTTATTGCTGCGTTTATGTATGTAAAGATAAAATATTAGTTTGATAATATGCAAATCGGGTTAGGTTTATTTTGTTTGAAACTAAGTCAATTATTGCAATTTCTTTAAATTGTACAATTTGATTTCTATGCGTAAAAGGCGGAACGTGCTGAGAATTAAGGCAAAAAACCGTCCGATGTATATTTTGCAAAAAGCCATACCTGTCACACAGGTATGGCTTTTTGCTGACCGAAAGTAAGTGTGTTTAATCAATTGTAACTTCCTGAATGCCCTGTGTAACAACGCGTTCTATTTTCCCAACCAGAAAAATGTAAGAACAAGCACCAATGAAGCCAATCGTTCCGATGAATATTAAGGCAGGTTCGAAATTTCCATCTTTAGCCAGGTACCCGATAACGATAGGGACCACAATAGAGGCCAGATTTCCCATGAAGTTAAAGACTCCCCCAGTTAGTCCAATCAGGTTCCTTGGCGACAGGATAGAGACAAACACCCACGAGATCAAGGCCATGCCTGAGCCAAAAAAAGCCAGAGCCATGAAGAAGATGATCAATGTGGTGTCATTGGTATAATTCGCGCCAATGATGCTAACCGATAACAGGAGGCCGACAATAATAGGTGTTTTGCGCGCTACGCTTACCGATGTTCCCCGCCTGACAAACCGATCAGAGAGAAAGCCAGACAGCAGCAGTCCGGCACAGGCCGCCAAAAAGGGCACCGAAGCCAGATAACCCGATTTGATGAAATCCATGCCCCGATACTTTACCAGATACGTTGGAAACCAGGTCAGGAAAAACCAGAGGCTGGCATTCACAGAAAACTGCCCGATATAAACACCCCACAGCGTTCGGCTGGAAAAGACCTGCTTCACATTGGCCCATTTCCAGATATTGACCTTAGCCGCGGTCTTGTCTTTTGCTCTGAAAACTCCGCCACCATCTTCAATATAATCCAGTTCAGCCTGATTTACCCCCTGATGTTCCAACGGGTCCCGATAGAACAAATACCAGACAATGCCCCAAACAAGGCCCACTAAACCTGTAGTGATGAACAGGCCTTTCCAACCTGCATAGTATTGAACCGTCACAAGAACCGGCGTCAGAAAAGCTAACCCGATAAACTGCCCCGAAACGTACATGGCAATGGCCGACGCCCGCTCACTATCCGGAAACCAACTCGTTACGACCCGGTTGTTGATTGGATAAGAAGGTGCTTCAAAAGTCCCGGTAGCCAATCGCAATGCAAATAGACTGGCAAACCCCCGAACAAACCCCTGCGCTACCGTTACCAGAGACCAGGTGATCAAACAGAATGCATACAGAACACGCGGACCAAAGCGGTCGGCAATCAATCCGCCCGGAATTTGCAAAGCGGCATACGCCCACCCAAACGCCGAAAAAATCCAGCCCAACTGCGCCGGTGATAGCTCCAGATCAGTACTTAATGACGAAGCTGCTACAGCCAGGTTCGTGCGATCAAGATAGTTAATGGCTACATTGACAAAGACGAGGGCTAACATCCCGTAGCGAACCCGGGTCGGTTTAGGTTTGCCGCTTAACTGTTCCATTTTATGAGATTTAGTGTTTAGGTATCCAGGTTGCGGTATATGGTTTGACGGTTTATAGTATTCGGTTTACAGTATTCGGGGGCTAGCTCACTGGCAGCAGCCGCTCCGCTGTAGCGACGAACCGTAAACCAAATACCATAAACCGAATACCGTATTATCTGGCTGTCCAGCCGCCGTCTACAGTAAGCATAGAGCCAACCATAAAGCTACTGGCGTCGCTGGCCAGAAAAATAGCCGCGCCCTGAATCTCCCGCAAATGACCCCACCGACCTAGGGCGGTAGCACCCACCACAAACTTCAACCCCTCTTCGGTATCGGCGATGGGCAGGTTCATTTCGGTTAGAAAGGGACCGGGGCAAATAGCATTCACGTTGATGTTGAAGGGGGCCAGCTCCAGCGCGAGGGCGCGGGTCATCTGCACAACGGCCCCTTTGCTGGAGGTGTAGGGCGTGCGGTTCGATAGTCCAACCAGACCGAGTGTGCTGGCTAGATTGATGATACTGCCCCGCCCAGCTTTTTTCATAATCGGTGTAACGGCCCGGCAGCAAAGCCAGGTGCCAGTTACATTGACCTCCATTACTTTACTGAAGTCTTCCGGCGTCAGCTCGTCGATGGCCCCGCGAATGTTGATTCCGGCGCTGTTGATTAGAATATCGACAGTACCAAACGCGGCTACGGCTGCGTTAACCATCGCTTCGGCCTGATCGGTCTTTGAAATATCGGCGGCAAACGAAATGGCTTTTATGCCATAATCGGTGCTCAATTCCTGAGCCGCTGCTGCGCCTTCATCAGCATTGCGGTTTACTAACATGACATTGGCCCCTGCCGAGGCTAATCCGGCTGCCATAGCAAGCCCAAGTCCTTTGGAGCCACCCGTAATGATGGCCGATTTTCCGGTAAGGTCAAATTGTTTGATGCCCGGAAGTAGTTCTTTACTCATTTTTGATTGTTAAGGGTTGTATTAGTCTGGGCCAAGCCAGAGTGACAGTACTCTTGGCTATTTTGTCATCCCGACGAAGGACCGGGCCGCCGGAGCGGGGATCTTCGGAGAAATGGAAAACTTCGCCTTCACCGAAGATCCCCGCTCCGGCGGCCCGGTCCTTCGTCGGGATGACAAAACAAACCATTACACCAGTCCTAATTTGGTTTTGCTGTAATTAATGCAAGCGACAATGTTATCTTCTTCGAGGGCGAGTTTCTCTTCGGCACTTAACTGGGCCACGCGGGGTAGGCCGCCGGGATAGTTGTGCCCCCTGACCGTTCGCAGCATTCGGGCCAGATCGGAGCCCGGCACGCTGCTCATCGTTTCCCAGTAGGCATTGGTTAAACAGGGAATTTCCAACGGATCGCGTGTGATCATTTCCAGGCTAAAGGTGCCCGCTGGATTATGCTTTTTGCACAGATCAATCATCTTGGGCAGGTCCAGTATCCCTTTTCCCATTGGTACTTCGGAAAGCAGAAACCCATCTGGATATTCTTCAACCGCCATGTCTTTAACGTGTGTGCTAAAGGTATACGGGGCCAGCGTCTGGACAACCTCCATCGGATCTTCCAGCAAGGCCATGCTATTGCCAAAATCGAGCGTTACGCCAATCCATTCGCTGTTGACCTGTTTTAGCAGATTTACCAGGTCTGGCGCCCGCCAATCCTTGTGGTTTTCGATACCGAGTTTGACTTTATACTTCCGCAGAACAGGTTCGGCCAGTTGCAGCGACGCTAATGCGCTCTTTTTTAACTCGGCAAAAGCTTCGGGAGAGTGGTAGGTTTCGTAGCGTCGGCCGCTCGAACAAACTGTTCGCAATACCTGTGCGCCCGCTTCCCGTGCATTGACAACGTCCTGCTCAAATTTTGGGACATCATCTGCTTTTTTTGGTAAGCCAATCGACCCTTCCAGATAAAGGCCATATTTCTCTCGCTCCTCGCGCACTTTTTTGGCAAAATCAGTCGACCAGCCGTTTACGATTACCTGCACCCCACCGGCACCAAGTTGGTGGCAATGATCCAGCAACTGAATGGCATTGGTAAAAGCCGGATACTTCTTGCTGTCCGTTTTCGAATTCCAGCGACTCCAGTACGAATGCACCACAATGCCCATTCGTACCTCTTTTAAAAAGGATGGTATCTGCGGAAACGACAGGGCCATAGCACCGAGCGAAGCAGTTTGTAAAAAATCTCGTCTTTCCATTGGAGTAGGTGGCTAATAGGGTATGTTATTTTCCGCTGGTTGCTTTGCCTTCAATAATGTAGTTGTTCAGCTCTTTCGCCGTCCACGGAACAACCCGGCCCTGCGATGTAACCCGCGTCATACCCACCACACGCTTCCCAATGGGACCGGCATTGTTGCCCCACTCATTTCGGATATACATCAGGATAGCAGTAATCGAACCGTCGTCCATTGTCGAATGGGCGGGCATAACGGGCAGTATATCAGGCACATCATACACCTTTTTGGCAACTTCTACCGGTCCTTCCATGCCGTGTAGAATGATGAGAGACAAGCGTTTCTCGTCGCCCAAAACCCAGTCGGAGCCGATGAGCGGGGGAGCAAATCGTTTCAATCCGCTCCCATCGGTACCATGACAGCCTGAGCAGGTGCTGAGGTAGATCTGCCGGCCTGATGCGAACAGTTTCTGCTCGTCGTCATTTAACAGGCTCTTCTTCGGTAATGCTGTTCGACTGGCAACGTGGCCTGGCCACTCGAACATGGCACTTAGTACGGCAAGGCGTGTGGGTTCTATTTTGCCGGTTGGCTGGGTTAGGAGTTTGGGTGCAACAGCCAGTTTAATTGGCTTCAGTTTGCTGGTACTTCCCTGAATTGACAGGCTGGTGAGCACCGCCTTTTCCTGCCAGCTTGAGGCTATCTTATTCGTGTTCAGCCTGTTCAGAAGCGCGGCTAATTCTGCCGGGTTGCGTTTGCGAATAACCGATGTTGTAAGCATTTCCAGAAAAATTTCTTTCGCCGGTTCCTGGGCCTGCCATTGGGGAGACGTTAGCAGATTTTGCAGGAACGCGAATTCCTGATTGTAAAGGCTACTGAGTGCAGCATCCCGAATCAGGGCCGATTCGCCGTAACGATTCACAATTCCAGCCAGCAGTTGATGCGCTGCGGGTTGGTCGAGAACCCCGGCCGCAAAGGTCATTTGAAGGATTTGTTCGATGGGGGCCTTCTCCCATTGGGCCACCAGTTGCTGACCCAATTTTGTCCGAACGGTTTTGTCTGTCTTCGCAAACGGCTCAAGTAAGCGCAGGGTGGTTGTTTGAATAAGTGGGTCGGCGTCGGTCAGCAGACTGAAAAGTACGTCCGGACTACTTAATTTCATACCGTCCAATGTCCACAAGGCATGAAAACGGGCCAGATTATTATCTCCTTTTACGACTACATCTGTTAACGCCTGACGGGTGCTTTTGTCGTTTCGCTCGATCAGCAACCGCTGGGCCATGTCGCGGTGCCATCCGTCGGGATTGGCCAGTTCGGCAACCAGATCTTTCGATGAGGCCGTCGATAGTTTTTTGGGAGCTGAGGCTTGCCAGTTCTCCGGCACGATTCGCCAGATACGGCCATAGTGTACAGGAAGAACAAGATCCCGCTCAATTGTCTTTTCTTTCAGATAGGGTGTCACGTAGGCGCTATGCTGAATAAGGCCCCTATACATATCGGCTACATAAAGCCCGCCATCGGGGCCGGTTGACAGGGCGACTGGCCTGAATCGTTCATCGGTCGACGCCAGGAATTCTTTGCCGGGATGTGGATCATGAGCCGCAATCAGGAGCTCTTTGTTCTCCGATACATTACGTTTGATCAGGTTCCCGGCAGGTTCGCACACAAATACGTTGCCATAAAAAGGCTTCGGTAAGGTCGTTCCCCGATACACCAGTGGCGAGCAAGCGGCTGTAAATTCACGCAGATGGCCTTCTTTGTCCAGTGTGCCCGGTATATACCCCCGGTTAACTGCCGGGTTGGGTCGGATGGGGTAAACCCGACGGTCGATGGTCAGGCCGTGGTCAATACCCGTGGTAGGGGTATGGTGTTTATTGCGGGACAGGTAATTTGGCGGAACCAGATCGGCGTGGAGCTGCGACCAGTTGTAGTTATAATACAGACGTCCCCGGTCATCGTGACTGATGCCCCACTGCCCGCGGGCTTCGGTACTGTCACGCAGCCATTTGCCATCAACCTCATGGTATCGGAAGCGGGATTTGGCATTGTAGAGCCAGTTGTCCATGCTGCGCCAAAGCCCGTTGCCCGAATGTTCGGGCAGGCCGCTACCGGCGTAGTCTTTGTCAATCAGTGTTTTTGTGTCAGCTTTTAGATCTCCATTGGTATCTTTGGTGAGCCACAGCGCCCCGTTTTCGGCAACTAGGGCACCTCCTTCGACCAAGGCCAGCGCTCTTGGCATGATGAGACTATCGAGGTAAACTTTACTAACGTCCATCTGACCGTCGCCGTTGGTATCTTCCAGCACTGATATGCGCCCAACGGGTTTATCCTCGCCTTCGCCGTTTATATTCGGCATGAAGCCGCGCATTTCAACCACCCAGAGTCGCCCGTTTTCATCGAACGTAATAACGACCGGGTCCTGAACCAGAGGTTCGGCTGCAACGAGCTGGATTTTCAGGCCTGGCTCAAGCTGAAAAGTCGCTTGTTCTTCGGTAGGTGTTCGGGCTGGCGATGGGCCTTCATCCAGCAAACTGCCGAACTTGGCTTTAAAGCTCAGGAGGCAAAAAAGGCCGATACCCAGCAGGCAAACAAAGTAGACGGGCTTAACCATGAAATTCAAACGGCTTAATAACGTTCAGTGTATCTTGATATTACTCGAACACCTTCTGACAAAAAGCCGGGCAAGCTTCACAAATACTACTATTGTTTCTATAAATTTCACAACTAGCTAATCATCCCGGCCGGATGGGGGTTTACGCTGTGGTGTGATTACGAATATAGCCTAAAGTAAACCAGTACGCAGCCGTTCTTTAAGGTTGAGTAAAGCGAACCAACAAACCGATTCGTTGATCGCATTTAACGACATACAGAGCATTTATGAAAAATGTAGACAGTAGGGAGAGAAAGGGATTTGGCTATAACATGTTGAACGCCTTTTTGTGGGCGTTGACCCTGGGTATTTTTGTGTTGACGACAAATGCCCTGGCAACTGCTCCCATGCGAACCCGCCCTGCCTTGCTGCGGCAGGCTGTGGTGCGGCATTCCGATGTAATTGTTTACGGTGGAACATCGGCGGCTGTGATGGCAGCGGTACAGGTTAAGAAAATGGGTAAATCGGTGATCATCGTTTCCCCCGATGTTCATTTGGGCGGCTTATCGTCGGGTGGTCTGGGCTTTACCGATACGGGTAATAAAGAAGTAATTGGCGGGCTGGCCCGTGAATTTTATCAGCGGTTATACCAGCATTATCAGACAAAAGACGCCTGGAAATGGCAGAAACAAGAAGAATACGGCAATAAAGGGCAGGGTACACCCGCCATTGATGGGACCAGTCGAACGATGTGGATTTTTGAACCTCATGCCGCCGAACAGGTTTTTGAGGATTTTGCCAACGAGTACAAACTGACAATCTACCGGAATGAGTGGCTCGACCGGTCGGCAAAAGGTATCACCAAACGTGCCGGCAGTATTCGCTCCTTTCGAACGCTGAGCGGTACAACATACGAAGGAGAAATGTTCATCGACGCCACCTACGAAGGCGATTTGATGGCCGTTGCGGGGGTAAACTACCACGTAGGTCGCGAAGCCAACAGCGTTTACGGTGAAACCTGGAATGGCGTTCAGGCGGGCGTTTTTCAGCATGGGCATCACTTCAAAGTTAATGTGAGTCCCTACAAAACACCGGGCGATCCGGCCAGCGGACTACTCCCCGAAATATCGTCCGAGAAGATAGCCGCCAACGGAACCGGAGATCGTAAAATACAAACCTATTGTTTTCGTATGTGCCTGAGCAATCACCCCGATAACCGGGTGCCGTTCCCTAAACCCGAAGCCTACAACGCCGACCGGTATGAACTGCTGGCGCGGGTGTTTGCCACGGGCTGGCGCGAAACTTTCGACAAATACGACCCGATCCCGAATCGAAAAACCGACACGAACAACCACGGCCCATTCAGCACAGATTATATTGGTAAAAACTATGACTATCCCGAAGCAACCTACGAGCGTCGGAAGCAGATCATCAAAGATCATGAACTGTATCAGAAAGGTCTGATGTATTTCCTGTCCAACGACCCGCGCGTTCCGGCCGATGTACAGAAACCGATGCAGCAATGGGGGCTGGCCAAAGATGAATTTAAAGACAACGGAAACTGGCCGCATCAGCTTTACATTCGTGAAGCCCGGCGTATGCTCGGCGTTTTTGTCATGAAAGAAGCCGACGCGTTGGGCAAAACCACTGTTCCCGAACCCATTGGTATGGGCTCATATGCACTCGATGCCCACAATGCTCAACGGTATGTTAAAGACGATGGGTTTGTGCAGAATGAAGGCGATATCGGCGTACACCCCGACAAGCCCTATTCGATTGCCTATGGGTCTATTTTGCCGAAAGAAAATGAGTGCAAGAACCTGCTGGTGCCGGTATGTGTATCCAGTTCGCACATAGCTTACGGCTCTATCCGGATGGAGCCCGTGTTCATGATTTTAGGGCAGTCGGCAGCAACAGCGGCAGTTTTGAGTATCAATAACAAGGTTAGTCCGCAGCAGTTACCATACGAAACGCTAAGCAAGGTTTTATTGAGCGACAAGCAGCGATTGACGCTGAATGCCGCGAATTGAACGAACAATTATGTATGGGCCAAGCTCCAGGTTGGCCTCAGGTGTTAGATTTTGAAGTTCAAGGCCAAGTTCCAGCTTGGCCCATACATACCCTGGATGAATCGACGACATTTTATTGAACGTTTATCTCTCAGTAGCGGAGCGGCCTTAACCGTTCCACTATTTTCATTTCCGGATACTGCAACTGCACAAACACACGGGTTGCTAAATCGATCAAGTCAGGCCGAACGAGCCGCCGATGTGGTTATTGCCGGTGGCGGACTGGGCGGTTGTGCCGCTGCGCTGGCCGCTCTTCGGAATAAGTTAACGGTGATCCTGACCGAAGAAACCGACTGGATTGGGGGCCAGATGACCCAACAGGGCGTACCACCCGACGAACACCAGTGGATTGAAACCCACGGAGCAACCCAGCTTTACCGCGATTTTCGGACAGCCATCAGGGACTATTACAAACAGCATTACCCGCTGACAGATGCCGCCAAAGTCAGCAAATTCCTGAATCCGGGCGATGGGGCAGTTTCCCGTTTGTGTCACGAGCCGAAGGTAGCGTTGGCGGTTCTGGAGCAGATGATGGCCCCATACCTGAGTTCCGGCCAGTTGACACTATTTCTCGAACATAAAATCACCGGAGCCGATGTGCAGGGCGACCGGGTGCGGGCGCTAAAAACCGTCAGCCAGCGCACGGGCAAGGAAATCATTCTCACAGCGCCCTATTTTGTAGATGCTACCGAACTGGGTGATTTATTGCCGTTAACCGGCACCGAATTCGTGACCGGAACCGAATCGCAACGCGAAACGCGGGAGTTGCACGCGCCCGAAAAAGCTGACCCCAACAACTGTCAGGCGTTTACCATGTGCTTTGCGATGGATTACGTTGCGGGAGAGAATCACGTCATCGACAAACCCAAAGAGTGTGATTTCTGGCGAAATTATGTCCCCAGGGTCACGCCAGTCTGGTCGGGCAAATTGCTTGACTTGTCCTATTCGAACCCTAAAACACTGGAGCCCAAACAGCTGGGTTTTCACCCGGAAGGTATTGCCACGGGCGATAAACTAAACCTGTGGAACTACCGCCGGATGATTAGTAAAGCCAATTTCAGGCCGGGCGCGTATATAGGTGATATTTCTGGTGTTAACTGGCCACAGAATGACTACACGATGGGCAATTTGATTGGGGCCACCGACAGGGAGTTTAAAAAACACGTTGAGCGGGCCAAACAAGTAAGCTTGTCACTGCTCTACTGGCTGCAAACCGAAGTTCCGCGCCCGGATGGCGGACAAGGCTGGCCCGGTATCCGCTTTCGACCCGACATTATGGGCACTGAGGACGGTTTGGCTAAATACCCCTATGTCCGCGAATCCCGTCGGATTAAAGCGGTGTTTACCGTTCTCGAAGAGCACGTTGGAGCCGAGAATCGTGCATTAATGACGGGCAAAAAGGAAGGCAATACATCCGCCGAATTTTACGATAGCGTCGGTGTAGGCTATTACCACATTGATTTACACCCCAGCACCGGCGGTAATAACTACATCGACTTTGGGTCATTGCCGTTCCAGATTCCGTTAGGAGCCCTGTTGCCCAAACGCATGGAAAACCTGTTGCCCGCCAACAAAAACATTGGCACGACGCATATCACGAATGGTTGCTACCGGCTGCACCCCGTAGAGTGGAGTATTGGCGAAGCGGCAGGCATGCTCGTCGCCTATTCGCTCAACAAAAAAGTCATACCCCGTGCCGTTCGGGAGAAGGAGCAACATTTGGCTGACTTCCAGAAAATGATCCGCTCGCAGGGCATCGAAACCCACTGGCCGAAAGTGTGATTAAGTACCAAACAGCTTCCAGCTGTTTGAGCCGTAGGCTAAGTTAGATGGCACATTAGCCGCTTCGCGGCTCAAACAGCTGGAAACTGTTTGGTACTTAATCATACCTAAACCCTTCTCCCATTTACCTGTCTAATCGGCAATTCACTTATCTAAACTGAATGTATAAATTAATCGCGTTACTATTTCTGGCCATTACGGCTTCGGCCCAATCATCAATTCCTGCTCTGATTCCTGCTCCGCAAACGCTTGAACCCGGTACGGGTAGGTTTGCTATTACGGCGCAAACGCGGTTAGCCATCCTGACGCCCGTGGCCGATATTCGCCGGATGGTGACCGACAACCTGCCTGGAATTCCTACTTCCGATGTCCCTAAATTAACGAAGGCTATTACGGTTCGTCTGGCTCCCATTGCTGGTGTTGGGCCGGAAGGTTATGACCTCACTATTACACCAACGGGCATAACGTTGACGGCTCCTGAAGCCGCCGGGCTGTTCTATGGCTTACAAACGATGCGCCAGTTGATGCCCGTTGCCAAAACGTTTCGGGGACAGTCGATTCCGGCGCTACACATTCGCGACCAACCCCGTTTTGGCTGGCGCGGATTGATGCTGGATGTGAGCCGTCATTTCTTCGACAAAGCCTTCGTGAAGCGGTATATCGACCAGATGGCGCAGTATAAATTCAATGTTTTTCACTGGCACCTAACCGACGATCAGGGTTGGCGTATCCAGATCAACAGCCTGCTGAAACTGACCGAAGCGGGTGCCTGGCGTGTACCGAGAACCGGAAGCTGGGGGACGATTGAGAATCCTCAACCCGGTGAAGTTCCTTCATACGGAGGCTTCTACACGCAGGATGATATTCGCGAAATCGTTCAGTACGCACAGGATCGACACATTACTATTGTGCCCGAAATCGACATGCCGGGTCATATGATGTCGGCTATTGCGGCTTACCCCGGCCTGACTTGCGGCAAAAAGCAAGTGCTTGTTCCCACCAACGGCAAATTTTATAAGCTGGAAGACAATACCCTGAATCCATGCACCTATGGTACGTACTTGTTTATCGACAAGGTATTGACCGAAGTGGCGCAGCTATTTCCGGGGCCTTACATCCACATTGGGGGCGACGAAGCGTATAAAGGTTTCTGGACTACTTGCGAGGAGTGCAAGGCCACGATGACGGTCAATAACCTTAAAACGGTGGAGGAATTGCAAAGCTACTTCATCAAGCGGGTGGAGAAAATCGTGCAGTCGAAAGGTAAAAAGCTCATCGGGTGGGACGAAATTCTGGAGGGCGGTATCACCCCCGACGCTACGGTGATGAGTTGGCGGGGTATGAAAGGAGGTATCGAAGCCGCTAAACAGGGCCATCCGGTTATCATGACGCCATCCCAATTCTGCTACCTTGATCTCTACCAGGGCGAACCCTCCGCTGAGCCCAGCACCTACAGCATGGCCCGACTAAGCACCTCCTATTCATTCGATCCTGTTCCCGACAGCGTGCGGGCCGACCTGATTCTGGGTGGACAGGGCAACCTCTGGACAGAATCCGTACCCAACAGCCGCCATGCCGAATACATGACCTGGCCAAGGGCCTTTGCTATCGCCGAAGTACTCTGGTCGCCTAAATCAAAACGCAGCTGGCCGGATTTTATCGGCCGGATGGAAGCCCATTTCAAGCGGTTTGACGCTCAGGACGTAAACTACGCCCGCAGCGTGTATAACCCCATTGTTACCCTGAAAAAGAATTCGACGGGTATAACGCAAGTGGTGCTTAGTCATGAACTGCCCGATACGTACCTCTATTATTCTACAGACAACACGGTGCCCGATACTCATTTTCCGCTGTACACCCAACCGTTTCTACTGCCAAAAGGAGCCGAACGGGTAAAGGTAATAGCCTATCGAAATGGCAAACCCATCGGAAAAATGGTAGAGGTGATGTTGCCAACAGTGGCGAAAGCCGTTCAGTGAATTGGCGCGGGTGTTCAGTGATCTGGCGCGGGTATTTACCCGTGCCTTCTCATATAGCAAGCCGGTCCGGCGCCCCGGTTCGCTTGCGTCAGTGAATACTGACTTCATTAAAAGGCACGGGTAAATACCCGCGCCAGATCACTGAATACCCGCGCCAGACTCTAAGTATCACTTCAAATACGGCTTCAACGCTCCCACCAGCTTTCGGTAACCTTCGGGGTTGGGGTGGAGGCCGTCCGTAAATAATGACTCATCCACTTTGCCGTCGGGTTTTGTCAGAATAGCAGCAGGTTGAATAAACGTTACATTGAGTTCGCCCGTGATCTGGGTTATGGCTTCGTTGAGGGCCGCTACTCGTTTCTCTTCATCCCGGCGGGGCAAAATGGCGATCATCAGGATGTCGGCGGTGGGTTGCCGGGATTTGATGGCCTGCACCAGAAATTTAAGCCCGGCAACAATCTCGGCTTCTGTGTTTGCAAAAATGTTGTTGGTGCCGATCATCAGCACAACCTGTTCCGCTTTGTAGCCGTCCAGTTCGCCGTGATACACACGCCACAATACGTTTTCGATTCGATCCCAGCCGTAACCCAGGTTTTGTACTTTTAACGGCTCCATCACGCTGGCCCAGGAATCGCCCCCCTGTACATAAGGGCCTTTGGGCTCACCGCCCCAAAAGTGAGTAATCGAATTGCCCATAAACACAATGCGGGGTGGTTTCGCTTTTAGACGGGCCATAACATCGTGGTGGCGGGTTTCCCAGTCGTATGACTTCGCGTCGCGGTATTGCGTGCGGGGCTTCGTGGTCGAAAACGGGCCAACAGGTTCATTCAGGATTGTGCGAATGATTTTCTCGTAGGCATCGGCATATTGCTGCATGCCTAAATCCGTTGGGTGCGTTCCATCGACCATCGCATCCATATCCAGATTGATTTGCGATTTAGGTAACAGGTAAAGCCCCTTCACACCTTCACCTTTCAGTTGAGCAAACGCCTGACGCATGATCCCATTCGCTTCCGTATAATATTGCTGCCGAATAGGACTGATGCTACCGTCGGTATAGCCCGCGTGTTCGACCAGCAAAATAGGGGTGGCTGCGTGTTTCTGCCGCAGCATTTTCACCGATTCAAGAATGCGGCTTTTGATCTCGTCGGGTTTTATGCCTACGGTCGAAATCAGGTTGGGCAGACAGTCAAGCACATACAGGCTGGCATCCACCTGCGAGACATAGGCAATGACCTCTTTTTCGAGTCGGCCATTGCCCGAAAAACCCAGGTTAATCAGCGGGCGATCTAGCTTGCGACCCAGGATAGACGTCCAGGCCATACCAGGTCGGGAGGCACAGGCCCCCTGTGCTATGGATGTGCCGTAAACCACAATCGGTTTATCGGGCCGAACGGCCAGCGGTGTCAGCGTAACTCCTTTTGGTACGCCGATTTCGAGCCACTGAACGGAGTTGTACAAGGGAAGAAATAACCGGTATTCACGTCCTTTCTGGTGGTAGGTATCGTTAGGTTCCAGATTGGCAAATCGGTACTGGATTGTATCGCCGAAGGTATATTTACCGGCAGCCCAAAGCCAGTCGCCATCGCTGTTGCCCGCGTACAGATCAACACCACTAACACCCGTGGCGGGCATGTGGGGGAGGGCCTGCTTACCGCTGACAACATACCGGACGACTATCTGATCGGTACTGGCGCGAAACCGGATCATCAGCCCCGCCGAACTGTGCGACAGATTCCAGACCTCTTTACGAACGTTTTTCTCAGCTACAGCGGGCAGGCGATCATAGGGATTCTGAATGTCTTTACCCATCCAGGCTTGTCCTTCAATAACAGGGAAATCGTTTTTGGCCGGATTCCACCAGACGTATTCGACGGGTGTTTGCGCAAGGGTGATCTGACTGGTGTACAAAGCCAGAAGCAAACAGAGAAGCAACTTTTTTTTCATAATCTAATCCCAACCGTGGGTGATGAAACGGACTGAGAAACAACCCGACGTACCAGCATAAAGAGGATTGAACGTACTATCTAATGGCTTTATATGTTAAGAAAACATCGCACTAGTCAGCCGGATTTTTAACCACATTTTAATGGCTGGTTATACTCAGTACTGCTCTTGCGATTCCTGTTAATTTTATATTAACAATCAATTATTTATAGAAAGGTTAAATTAAAGGATAGTTTATAATTTTTTTGATTAATTGGCGGATATTGCTCTTAAATTCTGCACTTTGCCAATAAATGGATATTTTCTATTTAACACTTTCTTCATAATTAACCTCAGCTAACACTATGCTTAAACACTTACTTTGCTGTTTTTTGCTGGTAATTACTGCAGCCGGACCACTCTGGGCGCAAAACCGACAAATAACGGGTACTCTGCGCGATGAGCAGGGCCAGGCCATATCCGGAGCAAACGTGGTTATCAAAGGAACCACACGGGGCACTACTACCGATGCCGTAGGGGAATTTAAACTGTCGGTACCAAATGAAGCAACTACACTAACGGTGTCATCCGTAGGGTATACCGGAAAGGATGTAGCTGTTTCATCGAGCCAAAGCCAGCTTAGCGTAACGCTGGTAAGCGATGATCGGGTGCTGGGCGAAGTGGTCGTAACGGCCCTGGGAATCAAGCGGGAAGCCAAAGCATTGAGCTATGCTACCCAGACGATCAAACCCGCCCAGATCAATGAAGTTCGCGACGGTAATGTGCTGAATACCCTACAGGGTAAAATTGCGGGTGCGTATATCACCCAGGGTTCGGGCGGGCCGGGTACGGGTTCGCGTATTGTCTTGCGCGGTAACCGCTCCATTCAGGGTACGAACAATGCCCTGATGGTGGTTGATGGCGTTCCGATCAACAATAGCACGTTTGGACAGGCTACCAGCGACTTCGGCAGCGTGGCCAACTCGGATGGTGCGTCGAACATTAACCCCGACGATATTGAAAACGTAACGGTTCTGCGTGGGGCATCGGCTGCCGCGCTCTACGGTAGTCAGGCTGCCAACGGTGTTATTCTGATTACGACCAAGCGGGGTAAAGCAGGCCGGGTGTCGGTCGATGTGAACTCCGGCGTTTCTATCGACAAACCCTTTGCACTGCCAATGGTGCAGAACCAGTTCGGACAGGGCATTGGCGGTAAACTGGACCCTGCCGTTGGTGCGAGCTGGGGCGCAGCCATGACGGGCCAGTCGTATACCAACTATCTTGGTAACGCCGATACGTACACGGCACAGCCCAACAACATTCGTGACTTCTTCCGTACGGCTGTGAGTTTTAACAACTCTATCGGTATTACGGGTGGTTCAGAAAAATCGCAGACGTATTTGTCGTACACCAACAACGCGTTGCAGGGAACGGTGCCAGGTAATGATCTGATGCGCCATACCATCAACCTGCGGTTGTCGAACCAGATCAGCTCGAAGTTTTCGACCGATGCGAAAATCACGTACATCAATCAGTCGGTGGTGAACAAACCCCGGACGGGTGAGGAAAACGCGCCTGTGATTGACCTATACCAGATTCCCCGTAACGTTGGTATCGCTACGGCACAGAACTACCAGGCTCCCAATGCGTTTGGCCTGCCAACGCCAACCGCCTGGCCGTCAACGCTGTCGTCGATCTACCAAAATCCTTACTGGGTGACCAATCAAACGGCCATCAATCAATACCGCGACCGGGTGATCGGGTTTATCCTGGCGAAGTACCAGCTAACCGACTTCCTGAGCATTCAGGGACGGGCCAACCTCGACAAGTATTTCGATAAAAACGAAGAAAGCTACGGACAGGGCACGATTTTGTGGGCCAACCAAGCGGGGGGTAAATTCGCCCGGAATAACATTGTGAATACCCAAAGCTGGTATGACCTGTTGATCGAGGGTAAAAATAAACTTAGTTCAGACCTCACCATCGACTATCAGGCCGGGGCTATTATTCAGGATACCCGCTTTCAATCGACCAATGCCACGGCAGACGGTCTGAACGTACCGAACCGGTATAACCTGAACTTTGGTACCAACCAGACGCTCGGCGATGATTATTCACGTGTGCAAACACAATCGTTGTTCGGGCAGGCGTCGCTGGCTTGGCGGGATGCTATTTTCATCAATGCCAGTTTGCGCAATGACTGGTCCTCGACCTTACCAAAGCCTTACTCGTTCCAGTACCCATCGGTTGGTGCATCGGTTGTGTTATCTGATCTGCTGAAACTTTCGGGGCCCCTGTCGTTCCTGAAAATCAATGGCTCCTTTGCGCAGGTAGGTAACGGAGCGTCGCCGTATCTGCTGCAGACAAACTACTCCTACAGCCAGGGTGCCGGTTCCGGATTCATTAGCCGGGATGGTACACAGGCCATTGGTAACCTGAAACCTGAGATCACGAAAAGTCTGGAATTTGGTGTCGATGCCCGCTTCTTCAGCAACCGCATTGGCGCTACGGTTACCGCCTATAAAACCAACTCGATCAACCAGTTGCTGAAACTTGGGCTGGCACCTGCTTCAGGATTCAGCGACCAGTACATCAACGCGGGCGATATCCGGAACATGGGTCTTGAAGTAGTTATTAACGGAACGGCTATCAAAACCGATCGGTTGACCTGGGATCTGACGCTGAACATGGGCCTGAACCGGAACAAAATCGTGAGCCTTTCGCCCGATATAAAAACGGCTTTCCTTTCCGGCGGCTATGGCCGGTCGGCATCGCCGATTGTGCAGGAGGGTGGCGCTTATGGTGATATCGTATCCTATCGCTGGGCGAAAGATGCCAATGGTCAATACATGATTGGTTCTCAATCAAACAGTACGACCGTTTCGGAGGCATCGGTTGTGTCCACAGGCTTGCCTGTGGCTACGAAAGAGCAGGAGTTTATTGGGAACTTCAACCCAAAAATGCTTCTGGGCTTTACAAACACATTTACGTTCAAGGGCTTCTCGCTTCGCTTCCTAGTCGATGCCCGTTTAGGCGGTATAGCCGTTTCGGGTACGGAAATGAACCTGGCGTTCAGCGGTATTCCGGAAGTAACGGCACTGAACCGGGCCGGTGGCTGGGTATTGCCGGGTGTTACGGCTGGCGTTGCCGGTGCCGATGGCGTTACCATGATTGGTGCGGGTAAAACGAATTCGCAGGCGATTACGGCCGAGCAATTCTGGCAGACGGTATCGGGCAAACGCTACGGATGGGGTGAATTTTTTGCCTACGATGCTACCAACGTTCGCCTTCGGGAGATTTCGATCGGCTACGGCATTCCGGTACCTTCGAATTCCTTCATCAAGTCGGCTCGTTTGTCGTTCGTGGCGCGTAACTTATTCTGGATTTATCGCGGTAGTTCCCTACTGGATATTCCCGGTATTGGCAAACGCAAGATGTGGTTTGATCCTGACGTTAACATTAGTAACGGTAACTTCCAGGGCGTTGAATACGGTACCCTGCCATCGAACCGGAGCCTCGGTCTGAACCTGAAACTTTCTTTTTAACCTGAAACTATCGTCAATTATGACATCCTATAAAACGATATTACGGCAGACAGTTGTGGCGGCCTGCCTTTCGGCCCCTTTGTTCTGGGCTGTTGGTTGTACCAAGAATTTCGACGAGATAAACACCAACCAAACCAAGATCACCATTATCGGTGCTGGCGAAATTCCGTATCTTTTCTCGAAAGCGCAATCGGCAGCCACGCTCCCCGGTGGCAATTATCAGGTTGGTCAGAACCTCTTTTCTGACCAGTATGCCCAGTATTTCGCCTGCGTCGCTACGTATTTCCCATCCGATCGGTTCGTAATTCGGATGGACTGGCTGGGCGGTCCCTGGACGTCGCTTTACACGCAGGTCGTTCCCCAGTTGAAAACGATTATGTCGAGTACAGACGCCAACTCGGCCGAGTACGCACTGGCCAGTATCTGGTGGGTATATTCGTTTCACCGCTGGACAGATTACGTCGGACCTATCCCGTATTTCAAAGCGGGCGATCCGGCCACATCGGTACCCTATGACGCGCAGGACAAAATCTACGATGATTTCTTCAAACGTCTGGCCGCTGCCACGACGGTGTTGAAAGCCAAGACGACCGAAAAACCCTTTGGTGCTTTTGACTTGGTGTATGGCGGTGACGCGAACAAATGGATAAAATTTGCCAATACGCTTCGCCTGCGGTTAGCCTTACGTATCTCGAAAGTCGACCCTGCCCGTGCCAAAACAGAAGCTGAAGCGGCTGTGGCTGGTGGTGTATTGACAACCAGCCCCGACGACGATGCACTCGTTCAACGCAGTACCAAAGGTGGCGACAACAACGGTCTGGCTATCATGTCGGACTGGAACGAGTTTCGGATGAGTGCCGCTATGGAATCGGTGCTGAAAGGCTACGAAGATCCACGGTTGCCAACCTACTTTATGCCCGCTGTAAAAACCAACACCTACGAAGGGCTACGGAACGGGCTGGGTACAACGCAGCTAACTGAGACCGTCAATACGGCTGATTATAATTCGCACGTGGGGGCGCGCTGGACGTCAACCGGATTAGGAACGGCTCAAAACGTGATGGCCACGGCTGAGTCGTATTTCCTGCGTGCCGAAGGGGCGTTGAACGGCTGGGCTATGGGTGGTACGGCTAAGGATTTTTACAACAAAGGCATTGCCATGTCGATGGCCCAATGGGGTGTATCCGACGCTGCTGCTGTTACGGCTTACCAGAACAGCGCGAAAACGCCCGTTGCGCCAAACGATTTCCTGAAGTCGGCACCCTTAAGCAACATTCCGGTAGCCTGGGGCGGCACCGAAGCCATTCAGCGTGAGCAGATTGGTACCCAGAAATGGCTGGCTATTTTCCCGGATGGGTTTGAAGGCTGGGCCGAATACCGCCGGACGCGCTTTCCAAAACTATACCCCGTCGTTAGTTCGGATAACCCGGATATTCCAGCCGGTGGTGTACTGCGTCGTATCCCGATTCTGTTGGTTGAACAGCAAACCAACGCCGTTGAAGCCAAAAAAGGGGCAGCCTTATTGGGCGGACCCGACAAGGTGACTACGCCATTATGGTGGGATAAGAACTAAGTTTTTTTAAATCTATTCAACACAGAGATACGGAGGGTATCACAGAGAATACGGAGAAGACTTCTCTGTTATCTCCGTGCTGTTCTCCGTATCTCTGTGTTTACATTCACGCTATGAAATCCATAGGCTATTCGTTTCTCTTCCTGATTGTTTTCGCGTCCTGCGACAGCCAGGATACGCTGTTTGAGAAATTGCCCTCGGCCCAAACCAATATCACGTTCAAAAATGCACTGGAAGAAGCCCCCGATTTTAATGTACTGAAATACGGCTATTTCTACAACGGTGGGGGCGTAGCTGCGGCTGATTTTAATAATGATGGCTTGACGGATTTGTACTTCACGGGCAATCTAAGTCCCAACAAACTCTATCTGAATAAAACCGAACCCGGTTCCGGCAAACTAACTTTCGACGATATCACTGAAAAAGCCGGTGTTGGGGCTGCTGATGGCTGGAACACGGGCGTCTCGGTCGTTGACATCAATGCCGATGGCTGGCTCGATCTGTATGTGTGCCGATCAGCCGCTACAGACGCCAGACTGCGCCGTAATCTGCTCTTCATCAATAATAAAGATTTCCGGGATGGAGGTCCAACATTTACGGAGAAAGCCGCCGAGTATGGTCTCGATGATCCGGCGTATTCAACCCAGGCCGCTTTCTTCGATTACGATCGGGATGGCGATCTGGATTGCTTTCTGCTCAATCACTCGGTGCAGGAGTATGCGGGTTTTAGCCGCATGATCAGCGATTTCAAACAGCAAACGAACGCCAATTATGCCAGCAAACTTTACCAGAATCAGAACGGTAAGTTTGTGGATGTGTCGGCCTCGGCGGGCATGGTTTCCAACGTGCTGAGCTTTGGACTGGCCGTGGCTGTAACCGATTTCAACAACGATGGCTGGCTCGATTTCTATGTCTCCAACGATTACAACGAGAACGATTATCTCTACATCAACCAGCAGGATGGAAAATTCAAGGAGGTCGTTCGGGATGCTATGGGCCACACGTCGCTCTATTCGATGGGGTCCGATGCCGCCGATGTGAACAACGACGGTCGAATCGACCTGCTCACGCTCGACATGCTCCCCGAACGCAATGAGCGCATCAAATTGACTTCTGGTGATGACAATTACGACAAGTATACCCAGTTGCTCCGGTCGGGTTTCCACCACCAGACCATGCGCAATATGCTTCAGTTGAATGTGGGCGAGGAGGGAGGAAAGGGAGTAGGGGGAGGAAAGGGACGAGAGGAAAAAAACAGCAGCAATTCCCTCTCGTCCCTTTCTTCCCCTTCCTCCCCCTCTTCCCTTCCCCTTTTCAGCGAAATTGGCCAGATGGCGGGCATTTCCAATACCGACTGGAGCTGGGCGGGGTTATTTGCCGATTTCGATAATGATGGCTGGAAAGATCTGTTCGTGACCAACGGCTATGCCCGCGATTATACCAACATGGAGTTCCTGAAGTTCACGATGGATGAGCAGTTGAAAGCGCGTCAACCGGGAGCTCAACCGACTTCGATGGACCCTATGGCCGTAATCGCCAAGATGCCGAGCATCAATGAGCCGAACTTCATATACCGAAATTCGGGGAAGCTGACTTTTACGAACGAAACCAAAGACTGGGGATTTGACGAGCCAACGCAGTCAAACGGGGCGGTGTATGCTGATTTAGACAACGATGGTGACCTGGACTTAGTCATCAACAACGTGAATGCCGAAGCAGGTATCTACGAAAACCATTCCGACAAAAAAGCACAGAATCACCATTTATCACTTCAACTAAAAAGCCCGAATCCTGCCTACCTGATGGGCGCACGGGCAACCGTCTGGGCTGGTGGACGGATGCAGGCGCAGGACTTCATGCCGGTACGGGGTTTTCAGTCGGCCATGTACGGCCCGTTGCTGTTTGGGTTAGGTAAAGCAACATCTGTCGATTCGGTGTCGATTCGCTGGGCCGATGGGAAAACACAGTTTGTGCGGCCCAAAGCAGGTAACCAACTCACGATTACCTATGCGCCAACGACTGATACCCCTTCGTCTGTTTTGCAAACGCCCTTTTGGCAGGCTATCAGTGGACTGAACTGGACGCATCAGCAGGAGTCTATCAATGATTTCAAAATTCAGCCTTTGCTGCCGTATATGCTGTCGCCAACGGGGCCTTATTTTGCCGTTGGCGATGTGAATGGGGATGGACGCGACGATGTGTTTGCCGGTGGCGGACGCGGTCAGGGTGGGCAAGTGCTGATTGGCGGCACTAGCGGCTTTACGCCTATGTCTCAACCCGCATTGCTTGCCGACCGGGCTTGTGAAGACGCTGGAGCGGACTGGGTTGATGTAGATGGTGACAAGGATCTGGATTTGGTTGTGAGTAGCGCTGGCTACGAACTCCCCGTTGACGACGCCCGGTTGCAAGTCCGCCTGTACCTGAACGATGGCAAAGGACACCTGACGAAAGCACCGAATTTCCCCAATTTACAGGTGAGCGCATCCTGCGTTCGGTCGGGCGATGTGGATGGCGATGGCGACCTCGACCTGTTCATTGGCGCTCGGGTGGTGCCGGGTAACTACCCTGAAACACCCGTTAGTCACCTCTTGATAAATGATGGGAAAGGGCGTTTCTCGGATGTGACTGGTCAGCAACCCGCGCTGGCTCAGCTTGGCATGGTTACGGATGCCGCGCTTGCCGATCTTACCCGCGACGGTCGGCCGGAGTTGATTGTGGCTACCGACTTTGGTCCGGTACAGGCTTTCTCGTTTCAACAGGGACAACTGCAACGGCTCAACAATGGACTCTCGGCCATAACGGGTTGCTGGAATCGGTTGTTGGTTCAGGATTTCGATAAAGACGGCAATCCCGACATAATAGCGGCCAACGCTGGTCTGAACAGCCAGTTTCAGGCTACTGATGATCGGCCGTTGACGCTGTACGGGATTAAAAACGTGGCCGGGAATTTACTGCCTATCCTATCAGGCTACGACCGGAATAACAAAGCCGACAAACAGCCGCACCCGTTCAACGCACGCGATGAAATGCTTGATCAAGTGGTGAGCTTGCGGAAGAAATTCACCGATTACACCACTTATTCGAAGGCTAATATTACTGATTTATTTGAGCCGGACGAGCTGAAACGGGCGCAGAAACTTGACGCAACGACCCTACAAACGGTGTTGTTCCGCAATAGTGGCGGAACAAATGCCAAATTTACCAGCCAGCCGTTACCCATTGAAGCCCAGATGGCTCCGGCTTATGCGCTAGCGGCTATCGATGTCAATCGCGATGGATTACCCGACTTAATTATTGGCGGAAATCGCGAGTACAACCGTGTTCGGTTAGGCAAGGACGATGCCAATCGGGGGCAATTGTTCCTGAATCAGGGGAAAGGGCGTTTCACTTATGTGCCAATGGCGCAATCGGGCTTAGAGTGGAACGGCGATGTGCGTGACATTACTCCTGTACAGGTGGCCGGGCGTACCGAGTTATTGATTGGGACTACGGGGCAAGCTGTGCGGGTGTTTGAGTTGGTGAGGTGATGGACCGGTTTACCACACAATTTAATTTTGACAATTTTATAATTTACCCATGATTAACCTTACCACCTACTATCCACCAGTCTTTTTACTATGATTTTCTGATATTAACTGTTAATTTTCCTCTTACAAAAAAGCGGAGTATTTTGGATCAGCGACATCGTATTATCGAAGAGAACGAATACTTACTAGAACTCTGGCACAAAGCAAAAGCCGGAGATAAGGTGGCCTTTTGCCAACTCGCCGAGAAACAGTACCGCTCCTTATTTGCCTACGCCACCAATTTCACGGAAGATCGGGACTTTATAAAAGATTCGATACAGGAAATTTTCATCCGAATCTGGGAGAAACGGGCTACGATTGACATTCAGTATGTGTCGATTTACCTGTTCAAATCGCTTCGTAATCAGCTCTTGCAGGAATTTCGCCGGAGCAAGCCTGAACGCTCATCCCTGCACAGTCCAGAAGTAAGTGAACTGTCTGACTGGCAAACGATTGAAACCGAAATAGAACAGGGCGAAACCGATTCAGAAAGCCAGCATAAAGTCCGGCAAGCTATCAATACGTTGCCGAAACGCCAGCAGGAAGTCGTTTTTCTGAAGTTTTACAACGGGCTTGAAAACGACCAGATTGCCGCATTAATGGAAATAAACCGCCAATCGGTGGCCAACCTGTTATACAAAGCGCTTGGGGCGCTCAAAAGCCAGATGGCTTTTTATCAATTCTGGTTGATGGTAAGTTTTATGGCCTGGTAACGCGGACATCTTGTCCGCGTAGCCGTAGGCTAACTAGGTGAAATCTTATTTTAGCCTACGGCTACGCGGACAAGATGTCCGCGCTACTTCTGTTGCATAGCCCACTCCCGGCCCGGCGTGTCGACGCGGAAGGTCTCCATATTGCCCTGATCCTGCAACGTAATATAGGCAGTGCGGCCATCTTTGCCGCCAAACGCAATATTGGTTGGCTTTTGACCCGTCAGCGTTATCTCCTGAATCACCTTCCCTGCGGGCGATACTTTTGCAACGGTGCCTTTGCCGTATCGTACAATGTACAGGTTTCCGGTAGCGTCGCAACGCATACCATCCATGCCGAAGTCAGGAAATTCGATGAGTAACCGCTTGTTGCTCACCTGACCACTCGCTGATAAATCATACACCCAAACCTTACGCTGAGCCGACTCATTGACGTATAGTTTTTTGTTGTCAGGGCTTACTTCAATGCCGTTGGTGGTGCCCATATTGGCTTCGAGCAGCGTCACTTTTCCATCGGTATCAATGCGCCAGATATTGCCGGTATTTTCTTTCCAGTTTGGGTCGCTGGCATACAGTCGACCTTTGCTGTCGATAGCAATATCGTTGGGCTGGTTCATGCGGGCTTCATGAGCGAAAACGCTTAGCTTTTTCGTGCCCATAACCACTTTAAGGATGTTGTGCTTTGGGTAATCGGCAATGAACATATCGCCCGCTTTATTGAAGCGAATCCCATTGCCAATGCTGCCTTCGGGTAACTCCACAAACACGCTCGCCTGTCCGGTAGGGGTGATCTGTCCAATCGTACCCTGCTTGCCAAAATTTACGGCGTAGATCGTTCCTGCTTTATCAACCGCCGGTCCTTCGACTCCCGATGTAAACCCATTAACTGGCGTAAAAACGCTGGATTTGAAGAGGTCATCCGAAACAGACATACGACTTGCCGATAAGAACAGGATGCTAATAATCAGAAGAGTAAAAGTAATAAATGGGGTTATGCGAGTTGACATATGTGTTGATCGTTTCTGGCGCGAGCATTTGCTCGTGCCAGTTTATGAAGTCAGTATTCACTGACGCAAGCGAATGCTTGCTTTATTCAAAGGCACGAGCAAATGCTCGCGCCAGACGCGAAAAATCACTACGATCTCGGTTGCTGCGTTACGACAACCGGGTTGGCTATGCCGTTCAGGTCATACACAATTTTGCCTTTGCGAATGGTCATTTCGCATTCCAGCTTTTGTTTGCCCTCGATCTTATGGCCAGTATAATCAAAGAAACCGAAATAACCGGTATCCCGCACCTCAAATTTGCCCTCATGCAGGTTCAGAATCGCCACATCGGCCACGGAACCAACGGACAAACTGCCCAATTCTGGACGCTTAATGGCTTGTGCCGGACTCCAGGTGCTGGCTTTAATAACGCTTTGTAAATTCATACCCATTGCCATAAACTTCGACATGACATTGAGCATATCCTTCATGGCGTTGTTCATGCTGCCGGTATGAATATCGGTGCTGATCGTGTTGGGGTAAAAGCCGCTCTTGAGAGCCGGGATCGCTTGCGAAAACGCGAAGCTGATGCCGCCATAGCCCACATCAAAAATGATCCCTTTCTTCTGGGCTTCCCATACAAACGGCTTCACTTTATTAGTCGTCACATCCAGAATGGGCTCCCGCGTCTTCAACTGGCCAAAGCAATGCGTGAAGATATCGCCCGGACGAAGCCGCTTCAGAAATAAGTCTTCAATAGACAGGGTTGGGGTGCTGCCGCCGAAGTCGATCATAACGGGAACGTTAGCCAGCTTTCCGGCTTCCACAGCGCGGTCGGTGGGTGTCCAGTCGTAGCCGTTGAAATGGGCTAACTTTACGCCTACAACCAGTTCGGGGTACTTCTTCGCCATGTCGGCGGTTTGTTTGGCGTCCATGTCATTGACATTTTGCTCAAACGTTCCACCCCGCATACCGCTCCCGACAATGTTTAGGAGGGCCAGCACACGCGTCTGCGATCGGTCGATGGTTTGTTCTTTGAATGTTTCAAAATCGCGCCAGCCCGAACAACCCGCATCCACAATGGTCGTTACGCCGTTGCGGAAGGTGAAGCCATCGGGCGGGAGTGCGTTGGGACCGTTGCTATAGGTCTGGTCGAGATTTGTGCCAAAAAAGACGTGCGTGTGAATGTCGATGATACCGGGTGTCACGTACAATCCTTTGGCATCAACCACCTGAACCGCCCCTTTGGGATCAATAGATTTGGCAACAAGCGCAATTTTGCCATCGGCAATGGCGACGTCCATGATGCCATTGATATTGTTTTTCGGGTCGATCACATGCCCGCCTTTGATAACGACGCTGTACGGTTGCGCGACGACAAGTTGACTCAGCGCATAGCAAAGGGAGAAGAGAATTAGGAAGGTTTTTTTCATAGTTGAGGGGAGTAGCGCGGACATCTTGTCCGTGTAGCCGCAGGCTTGAATTGTTACGGCTACACGGACAAGATATCCGCGCTACATTACACAGCTGCTTTTGTCAATTCATCTTTTATGCGTTTGGCCACTATTTTTTCCTGGCCGGGCTTCAACATCCAGACGGTTACACCGATGTTGCTGGGGCCGCTGCCACCGACTTCAATCGAGGGGTCGCCTTTGCGTAGATTTTCCTGTAACTCTTTGCCCGTGATGTGCAGTTTCGCGGGGTCCCACGAGATACGTAAGGTTGGCGTATGGTTACCTAGTGGCGGCACGTGGACTTCGGTCGTTACGCCGTTGACTGTTTTGACCGTGTTTTCGATATGGGCCGTGTTTTCTTCCCACATCCTCCATACTTTGTCGTGGTCTTCATTGATAAACCGCTCCAGGGCAACATACATCCCCAGAATTTCCTCTTTGTTGACCTTCATACCCCGCCCTATATTGAACCCACGGGGTGGCATATGCAGACGAGCCGCCGATATGATGTCTTTTTTGCCCATCAGTAACCCGGCACTCTGCGGACCGCGCATGGCTTTGCCGCCCGAAATGACGACAAAATGAAAGCCCATATCGTTGAATTTCCAGAGGTTTTCGACGGGCGGCACATCGGCGGCAATGTCGATGGACGTTGGAATGTTGTGTTTCTTCCCCAAGGCTACCCATTCTTCGTGCATGATCTTGCCTTTGTCGGCTTCGATGTGCAGAAAGTGCATCAGGGCGGTTTTCTCGTTGATGGCCTTCTCCACGTCTTCGGCTGTTTCGACAACCACAATTTTACAGCCTGTGTTGGTTAGAGCATGGTTGTAAACAATGTCGTGGGCTTTCTGGCAGATAACCTCGGTTTTCATGCCGGTGCCCTCCAGATGGGGCAGCATCTCTACTTTTTTCTGATCCATTCCGGTCAGAATTCCCGCCAGTCCGAGGGTCATACCGGAGAAGGCCCCTGAGGTGACAACGGCCGCTTCGGAGTGAACCATCTGCGCGATTTTCACCCCGACTTTGTCCTGAATTTCGTCGAGCAGACAAAATTCTTTCGCGCCATAATTAATGGCATCCAGTACCTCGTCGTGCATCAACGAGCCGGTCATGTAGGTGAGTGTGCCAGCCGCATTGATGAACGTGCGTATGCCGAACTCTTTGAACAGGTCGCGTTTGGGCGTGGGTTTGGCTTCGGCCTCAAGCGATAGAGGAAGTCCGCCCACCAATCCGCCTAAAATGGGGACGCTCGAAAGGCGTTTGATGAGTTTGCGTCTGCTTAACATGGGAAGGGAAACGGTTAAGAGTTTTGTTTTTGGAAGCTGTCGCGTGGCGTCCATGCTACAGAATTAGATATACGCGATGCAATCCATTTCAACTAGTGAATCGCCCGGAACACCGCCATAAACGGCAACTGTTGTACGAACGGGAGGCTTTTTGCCAAAGCGGCCTTTGTAGACTTCGTTCATGCCTTTGTAGTCGTTGAGGTCGTGCAGGAATACGCTTACTTTCAGGACTTTCTCCATCGATGAGCCTGCCTTGATGAGTTCTTTCTCAAGCTCCTTCAGTACCTCATCGGTGTGCACTTTAATGTCGCCCTCTTTGTGATAGCCTTTGCCCGCTACAAACACCAGGTTGCCCATTTTGGTAGAACCTGAGAATAATGGAACATCATCCTGCATGACCACGTTGAAGACTTCTTTTTCGGCGGCAGCTTCGGTAACAGGTGCAGCGATGGTCTTGCTGGCAGCACCCAACCCAACGATACCGGCGGCAGATGCGAAAAGGCGTTTAAGAATAGAACGGCGTTGTGTTTCCATGAGAAATTGACCTGGTTAATTGTTATCGTTTGCTTTTTAAAGTAGGCTTACGTTTTGGGGTATTCTCTTTCCGCTCCTGCTGGTTGATCGCCAGCCGGACTTCATTGACCTCGGCCGCGCTGATGCTATCGGCCGTGTTGCCGAAGTTCTGCCGGATGTGGGTCAATACTTCAGAAAGCTCCTCATCTTTCAGGAAGCTGTGTTGCGGCATGGCGTTGTTATACGATTGTCCTTTGACCTCAATGGGACCTTCCAGACCTTTTAGTAGCACTGAAATCAGCTTTTTCTTATCGCCCGTTACCCATTCCGAACCGGCTAAAGGTGGAAACCGCTGCGAATCGCCAAGGCCGTTGCGCTGGTGGCAAGCCGAGCAGTAAACGCCATAAACTTTACCGCCTGCCACAGGTCGGTCTCTGTCCAGATCGTCCGTAATACTATCCGGGTCGCGGATGTTCGAAAGGGTTTTACGCTTTTCCATCTGGGCCAACTGAGCCGCACCAAAGGTCTGTTTGTTGCCTTTGTAAGTCACACGCCAGATCTTCCCTTTCTCTGTTTCGGCGAAATACAGCGAGCCATCTGGCCCCATAGCAACACCCATTGGGCGATAGGCTGCATCGCTTACGTTCACGATTGGGTCGACCCCAGCAAAGCCATCGGCAAAGACTTCCCAATCGCTGGACAGCGTGCCCTTTTTAGCGGGGACGAAGCCAATAAAATAACCCGCCTGCGGATAGGGAGCCCGGTTTGTGGAACCATGAAAAGCAATAAATGCCCCGTTTTTATACCGCTCTGGGAAGCCATTCGTGGCGTTGGTGCCCTGATAAAACAGGATGTCGTTGGGTGCCCAGTGCGCAGGAAAGCCAATTAGCGGCTTTTCATAATCGCCACAACGGCCAACCAGTTTTCCATCGCCCCCATATTCGGGATTGAGGAGTTTTTTACCCTGAATCTGATCGTAATAGCAATAGGGCCAGCCGCCATGCATACCGTCTTTCACCTGGAAAAGCTCTTCAGCCGGAAACACGGCACTTTGCCACGGACTGTATTTTTCAGCCCATAACATCAGTAAATCATCGCGTCCGTGCTGAAGTGCATATAAACTATTATTGGCCGGGTTCCAGTCCATGCCCACCACGCTCCGCAGGCCGGTGGCGTAACGATACCCGTCTTTCTGGGTCTGATCGGTTTTGTTGGCATCGAACCGCCAGATGCCGCCATGATCTTCCAGCATCGGGCAGGGGTCAATACCGGCCATGTTGGGCGTCCGATTTTTGGGCTGACATCCGTTAGAAGCCGCTCCGAAGGCAACGTAAATATGGCCGTCATTGTCGAAGGTAACGGGTTTGGCAATGTGTTCGTGCAGTCCGTGTTTGTGGTCGTCGGTCAGGATAGTTTCCATTGGACTACTGGGCACCAGCTCACCCGGCTTGAGTTTGTAGCGAAACACGTTTAGCTCAGAACTGAAATACAGGTAACCGTTGTAGATGCGCATGGCGGTTCCATAAGCTCGCTCCTTACCGATACCGCCGAACGTTTTGATGATGTCGGCCCGACCATCGCCATTCGTATCCCGCAACGCGATAACCGATTCGTCTTTGTTTCGCGCGAAGCGGGCTTTCACATAAATGTCGCCGTTTTCATTGACAGCCAGGTGCCGGGCGCGACCAGGAAGGCTATCGACAACGACCGTAGCTTCAAAGCCTTCGGGCAGAAAAAGCCCACCGTTGGCTTCGGTCTGAATGGGCAGTCCATTTTTTGTCGCCCGCTGCGTAAATCCGACAAAAGCCAGTAGGGCGAGGATAAGGCCTTTGATGTAAAATTTTGTCATTGGAGTTGAGAGTAAAAAAAGGGTTAAAAATTACCACCCCCGGTTTACCACCCCCAACCCCCTCCTAAAACAGGAGGGGGCTATGCCAAAGGGGATTCCACTCTCGGTTCCACTTATAATAGGAGGGAACTAGAACAAGAATACCCCGTTACAAAGCCCCCTCCTGTTTTAGGAGGGGGTTGGGGGTGGTCCGACCGGGGACGGTAAACTCACTTCGAATCAGCTATGCCAATCCCATTCAAATCATACACGACTTTGCCACCTTTGATGGTCATTTCGCATTCGAATTTCTGCTTGCCCATCATTTTATAGCCTGTTTTGTCATAAAAGCCGAATGTTCCCTGCCGCATTGAGAAAATAGCTACGTCGGCAATGGCGCCCACTGACAAGTGCCCCAGGTTTTCGCGGTGAATTACCTGTGCCGGAGTCCAGGTGCTGGCTTTAATGACACTTGGAATATCTTCGCCCATCGCCACGAATTTGGACATGATGCTGAGCATATCTTTCATAGAGCCGTTCATGCTGCCGGTGTGCAGATCGGTGCTGATTGTTGTTGGATAAAACTTGGCTTTGATGGCTGGAATCGCCTGTGAGTAGTTGAAGCTGGCCCCTCCATACCCCACGTCGAATACGATTCCTTTTTTGCGGGCTGCCCAGGCAAATGGCTTCACCGTTTTGGTCGCTTCGTCTACAATTGTCTCCCGGACATTGCCTTCCAGCAGGGTATAGGCATGGGTGAAAATATCGCCCGGACGGAGGTGCTTCATGAATAGCTCTTCGAGCGATAGGGGTGGGTTGTTACCGCCAAAGTCAATGATAACGGGCATATCGGCCAGTTTTCCGGCGGCTACTGCATGATCGACGGGTGCCCAGCTTGGTCCCTGAAAGTGGGCAACTTTAAAGCCGACCACGTCATTTTTGTTTTCGAGCGCGACCTTAGCGGCCATCTTGGGGTCCATGTCGGTGGTGTCCTGCTCGAAAACGCCCCCGCGCATACCTTCGCCAACGATGTTCATGAACGACAGAACGCGTGTCTTCGATGTAAAAATGATGTTCTTCTTGAACGTTTCGAAGGACTTCCACCCAGCACCACCCGCATCGACAATGGTGGTTACGCCTACGCGAAAGGTGAACCCGTCCGGCGATACCGCCACAAGTCCATTGCTGAGATAGTGGTCAGGTTCGGTGCCATAAAACACGTGCCCGTGAATGTCGATCAGGCCGGGTGTTACATACATACCCTTGGCATCGACAACCTGTTTGGCCTGTTTTGCATCAATCGACTTCGCTACCTGCGTCACCTTTCCATCGGTGATAGCCACGTCCATAATGGCGTCGATGTTGTTTTTCGGGTCAATCAAATGCCCGCCTTTTATGACGATGCTGTATGGCTGCGCCAGGGCGGAAAGGCTGAGGAAGGAGAGTAGGAATAGAAAAAGGTATCTGTTCTTCATGGGTAAAGGGTATCTGGTATGTAGCGAGTAGCGCGGACATCCTGTCCGCGTAGCCGTAGGCTAAAATACGGCTTGAGATGGTTAGCCTACGGCTACGCGGACAAGATGTCCGCGCTACTCGTTACACGGCTGCTTTCGTAAATTCTTCTTTCAGCCTTGCCGCTACGATCTTATCTTGGCCGGGCTTCAGCATCCATGTCGTCATACTGATGCCAGTTGGTTCGCCGACGACTTCGATGGATGGGTTTCCATTACGTAGATTTTCCTGTAATGTTTTGGTAGTCAGGTTGATCTTGCCCGTATCCCAGGTGACGCGCATCGTCGGTGTGTGATTGCCTAAGGGTGGCGCATAGGTTTCGACGGTGATACCGTTGATACCTTTCACCGCCCCCGAAATGGTGGCTACCCGGTCTTCCAGTATTTTCCACTCTTTCTGATGATCGGTGGCGATGAATTTGTCGAGGGCGACGTACATCCCCAAGATTTCTTCTTTGTTGACTTTCATGCCCCGGCCAATGGTCGACCCGCGTGGCGGCATACTGAGCCGGGCGGCTGCGATGTACTGCTTTTTGCCCATCAACAAGCCAGCACTTTGTGGACCGCGCATGGCTTTACCACCCGATACGCAGACCAGATCGAACCCCATGTCATTGAATTTCCAGAGATTTTCAACGGGAGGCACATCGGCGGCAATGTCGATCATGGTAGGGATATTGTGCTTCTTGCCCAGATTTACCCATTCCTGATGCTGAATTTTACCCTTATCGGACTGGATGTTCAGGAACCAGAGCAAGGCAGTTTTGTCGTTTATCGCTTTCTCGGCTTCTTCCAGCGTTTCTACCTGAATGATTTTACAACCCGTATTAGTCAGGGCGTGCGAATAGCCAATGTTGTGCGCTTTTTGGGCAATCACTTCCGATTTCATATCGGTGCCTTCGAGGTGCGGGAGTAGTTCCACTTTTTTCTGATCCATGCCCGTAAGCACGCCCGCCAGCCCCAGCGTCATGGCCGAGAAACAGCCCGCCGTAACCACCGCCGATTCGGCATGAGTCAGGGCGGCAATTTTTTCGCCCACTTTGGTCTGCACATCATCGAGCATGACGAACTCTTTCGACGATGCATTGATCGTTTCAACAACGTCATCTTCCATGAGCGAACCCGTCATGGCGGTGTAAGTGCCAGCTGCGTTGATGAACGTGCGGAGACCTAATTCTTTCAGTACATTCCGTGAAGCAGCTTTGGCCGGAGCCGCCAAAACCGATTGCAAAGGAACTGCACTACCAAAAAGACCGCCGAGTAACGGCATCGCCGATAGGTGTTTAATGAGGGTTCTTCTATTGATCATGATGAAATAGATGTTAAAAATTTTAATGTTCACTCAAAAACGAGCGTTCCGAACTTTTTGAATTCGTGGAAACTGCCACTTGTCTTTTGCCAAGACCAGGTTTGGTATCCCTCGTCATAATCAATGCGGTAGAGATTGCCTCGCCAGGTTGTTCCGGACGTTGGTGCCGCCGAAACGATAGGGTTTAACAAACTATACGGGATAAAAAACTCAGCCATCCAGCCCTTTATCGTCGCCTTGCTTACCTTATCTCCACCCTGAATACTGGTCGCGTGCTGCACCTTCGATTTGCCGGTGTAATTCCAAGGTTTCCAGCCCATGAATTTCCCATTCAGATTCGGCACCAGAATAGGTAGTTCGTAATTCAAGGGTGAAACTTCGTACTCAAAATAAATGGGAACTGACTCATCGGGCCAGAGGAAAACTTCCACCACGTCTTCAGTATACAACGCCCCAAAATCTTCCTGAATAGTTGCCGTCAATTTTTCATCTTCACACTGAAACAGGAAGTAAATGCCCGTGCCTGAATATAGCGTTTTTGTCTTCGTTGCTAAGGTTCGCCCCGCCGATTCCTGAACGGTTATGGGCACCCAATCTGTCTTCGCCCACGCGCTGTTATCGCCAGTTCCGTTCACCTGAAAATCGTCGGTCTTTCGGATACGCAAGTGCGTTTGATCGCTGGTTTGGGCATTGATAGACATGTGGCTGAATCCGAGTAAAGTAGCTAAAGTGAGCGTGGTGAATTTCATTGATTGTATGTTTTGTACCGAACAGCTTCCAGCTGTTTGAGCCGAAGGCTAACAATGTCGCTACCTTATTAGCCGCTTCGCGACTCAAACAGCTGGAAGCTGTTTGGTACGGAACTCACTATACATACGCGACACAGTCAATTTCGACCCATGAGTTGCCCGGCACGCCAGCATGGACGGCTACCGTTGTGCGCACAGGCGGGTTTTTGCCAAACCGGCCTTTATAAACCTCATTCATCGCTTTGTAATCCTTGAGGTCGTGCAACAGCACATTCACTTTCAAAACCTTTTCCATCGACGAACCCGCTTTGATCAGTTCCTTCTCAATCTCCTTAAGCACATGGTCGGTGTGCGAACGGATGTCCCCTTCGAAGTGAGCCCCCGCCCCCGACACAAATACCAGATTACCCAACTTGGTCGAGCCTGAATACAGCGGGATGTCATCCTGCGCTACAACTCCCGTTACTTCCTTTTCGAGCGTTGGCTCAGCCAGAGCTCGGGTAGATGTACCAAGTCCGGCAACACCGGCGATGGAAGTAAAAAGGCGTTTTAAGAGGAATCGGCGTTGTGTTTTCATGAATCGGTTAAAAAAGGGAAAGGGAGTTTTTTTAGAACTTACTCTAAAATTAACCTACTGCCTGTCAATTTATTAAAAAATATTAGAAACGTGTTGGTCTTGTGGTTTAGTTGGTGTGGTGTCAGGTTCAGGAACACCACACCAATCAAATCAACACTCAATTACTTGTCCCACCAGACAACGCTGGAAAGCGTGTTTGTGCCGCCCTGACGGGTACGCGCGTCAAGGAAATTAGTTTTGTTGTAGGTTTCTTCTGAATCGGGGATAACAAAGCGGGTCGGGATTTTGCCGCCGGTGAGGTTCCCCGGATAGTTCGTTGGCGTGAGAGCCGGATAGCCTGTACGGCGCCAGTTGGAGAAGATCTCGTATTCATCTTCCAGAAAGAGCGACACCCATTTTTGCGTCTGGATCTGTTCCATTTGCTGCGCCACCGTGCCGCTGGTTTTGTAAGGATTGGCCGTTAGGTAAGCGTTGATACGAGCGTCGGAAATGGTGCCGCCGGTTCCGAACAATGCCCACTGCCGCATACCGGCTTTAACGGCATTGGGATAGGCTACCGCAGCCGTAGTTCCGCTGGCCCAGCCGCGTACCGAGGCCTCCGCCAGTAACAGGTTCGTTTCGGCATTTCCCAGAACGATCAGCGGGCTGCTGTACTTCAAGAGCGTGTTGGGGTTTGGCTCCGAGAACGAATTGAAGTTGGCCGGTAAGTTGTTGTAGGCCGCGTTTGGCATGCCGCTTTGGAGGGCCGTTGTCGTATCAGCTGTGAAGGTTTTACCATCGGTAGTCGTCCAGACAATGGAAATCACGTTCAGACGTGGGTCTTTGGTATTCTTCAAATAGTCGATAAACGTTTTGGCATACTTGCCGCCTTCTACATTGTCGCCACCGGGTGTAACGTAGTCGGTGCTGATCAGGCCGTTGGCGATGAAGTTACGGCTGGCCGTCTGCGAACCGTCGACATAGGCAATGACTGCCCGGTCGGCATCGTCCAGAATGACACCCCCGGCAATGGCTTTTTCACTCCAGGTTTTGGCCAGAGCCGGGTCCACTTCGGTCAGGCGCATACCCAGGCGCAGCATCAGCGTGTAGGCAAATTTCTTCCACTTGGTAATGTCACCGCTATACATCAGGTCGGCCGTGCCGAAGGTCGCTTTGCTGGCGTCGAAAGCCGAAATCGATTCGTCAAGCTCTTTCAGCAGATCGGCGTAAATGGCTTGTTGCGTATCGTATTTGGGGCTGTAGTTTTTGTTAGAAAGGGCCTTCCCTGCGTCGAAATAGGGAATATCGCCATACATGTCCGTCAACCGGTGGAACATATACGCTTTCCAGATGCGAGCCGCCGACAGTTTATTGACATCGAGCGGACTGGTCGACACGGCGTCGATAACCTGGCGAATGGAAATGACAGCTCCCTGTCCGGCCAGGGTTCCGGCGTAGGCGCTCCAGTTGCCGGTCGAGTAGCTATAATTGAAGTATTTGTCGCCTGCTGCCGGTACTTCCTTATAGGTTGCGAACTGCTGCATCGACTGGCCAATGGTCAGGTAAGCGGCTCCGGTAAAGTTGGTGCTTACCCCGTCGAGCTGGGCTCTGGTGAATAGATAGCCAGGCACAACTTCAGAATATTTATTCGGGTCCACGTTCATCTCTTCGAAACCTTTGTCGCAGGCCGATAAGAGTAGACACAGTGGAGCTATATACAGTATTTTTTGGATCAGATTGTTCATCGTCAGCATGTTAGTTGGTTAGAATTTCACCATTAAGTTGACCCCGAGGCTTCTGGTTCTGGGTACGCCAAACGCTTCCAGACCCTGTGCATTGGTGCTGGTATAGCCCGACTCCGGATCGAAATACTGATTCTTTTTGTCTTTGTAGAGAATGGCCAGATTACGCGCCACGAACGAAATCGTTGCCGATTGCAGCTTCAGGAAGGGCAATTTGCTGACAGGCAGGTTGTAGCTCAGAATCACCTGACGAAGCTTCACGAAGTCGTTGTTGAACATGAATATGGAGGTGTAGTTCTTGTCGTTGTCGTAGTACGTATCGACTTCTTCTTTCGCCCATGTTTTGCTGTATGGGTTCCCCTCCGGCGTTACGCCCGTAACGGTGATACCGGTTTCACGACCCGGAAGCGTCTCCTGTGGCAGACCAAACCGATACGCATACTGGTACAGGTTCGAGTAAACGATGCTGCCGAATTTGCCATCGACCAGGATGTTCAGCGAGAAGTTTTTGTAACGGAAATTGTTGGTGATCCCCATCGTTAGTGGCGGGGTACCCTGTCCAATTTCTTGCAGATCACCCCGCACGGCGTAGCCGCTGGCCGTATTGAAAACAACATTACCACTGGCGTCAGTTTTTTTACTGTATCCCCAAACGGTACCATACGGTCTGTCCAGAACGTTCCGTACCAGTCCGCCACCAACACCAGTGCCCACGTCGATACCGGTTATGCCATCGGCAAGCCGTTCGATTTTGCTTTTGTTGTAGGCCATGTTGTAGCTAACATCCCAGGTAAAAGGGCCCTTGCTAACGGGCGTTCCGGTCAGCAGCAACTCAACACCCTTGTTGCTCAGCACACCCACGTTCAAGAGCGCAGAGGTATAACCCGACGAAAGGGCGATGTTGGACGTTACGATATCGTCGGTTGTTTTCCGGTTGTAGAGCGTCAGGTCAATACCCAGGCGGTTATTCAGGAATTTGGCTTCGAAACCGCCTTCGTAGGTGGTTGAGGTTAGCGGTTTCAGGTCGGGGTTTGGCACCTGCGACGAAGACAGAACCTGTACCGGACGGCCATTATGACCACCCTGCTGCATTGAATAGTACTGGTAAATCTGATACGCATTCACGGTAGCACCACCGACCTGTGCCCATGAGGCCCGTAGTTTGGCAAAGCTGATGGCTTTCGGCAAACGCATCGCATCCGTTAAAATCAACGAGCCTCCAACGGATGGGTAAAAGATGCTGTTGCTCTTTGGATTCAACACCGAGAACCAGTCCTGCCGACCGGACAGGGTCAGGTAGGCCACGTTTTTATACCCGAAATCGGCCGACGCGAATACCGAATTAATGGCACTCTTCAGGTAGGTTGGGGTGGTTGTCGAGGTCGCCAGGTTGGTGTAGCTGTAAAAATACGGCACCGTAAATTCGCTACCCGCAATAACGGTCTGATCGAAAATGCTCCGCTGGGCGTTGAGTCCCGCCAGCGCCGAGAAGCTTATGTTATTAAAATTGGTATTGTAGTTCAGCGTCAGCATGCCGTTGGTTTCCGACGAGGTCGTTTTCCGGGCTTCATACGTACCCAGCGGCTGATAGGCGTTGTTGGTTGGCTGGACATACTCCGACGAGAAACTATAGTAATCCTGGCTCACACTGCCTTTGAGGAACAGGTTGTCGAGAATGTCGTAGCGGATGCTTCCCTGGCTGATGAACCGGTGTTTAACGTCATTATTTTTGAATTTATTAATGACGAAATACGGGTTTGGTGCGGCAGGTACCGGGTTCCATTCCATCTCTTTGCCCGTTACTGGGTCATAACCCGGTGCCAGACTGCGAATGTCGACCACGTTGGCAATCAGGTAAGTAGCCCAGTGAGGGTTGAAATCGGCATACCCAACTTTAGGGCGGTTTGTGCCTTCTTCCACGTTGTACTGAAACACGGTTTCAACGCTCAGTTTTTTGCCCAGAAAGGCATTCATGCTGAGGTTCGCAATGCGTCGGGCAAACGAGGAGTTCGGTACGATGCTGTTCGATTGTGTATTGTTCAGACCCAGCCGAAAGTTCATCGTCTCGCTGCCACCGGTAAAGGCAATCGAGTTGATGTAGTTGCTCCCGGTGCGGTAGAAGTTCTTCAGGTTATCTTTCTGGGGCGAGTAAGGGTGCAATTGGCCGTCGACCTGAATGGTAGGCAGACCATCCATCCGGGCACCGTACGAAAGCCGTCCTGTACTTTTTGCCTCCGTAATGGTGGTTGGTTTTTTGCCATCCACCCCCTGGCCATATTCATACTGCCAGTTCGGAATTACGGCGATATCTTCAAAGGTGGTGTTGCTGTTAACCTCCACACCGATTCCTTTCTGGGAACGTCCTTTTTTGGTGGTGATAAGAATGACACCGTTGGAGGCACGGGCCCCGTAAAGGGCTGCCGCCGGGCCGCCTTTCAATACGCTGATCGACTCGATATCGTCCGGGTTTATTCCGCCGATACCATCGCCCCGGTCCACGTTCATACCGTTGCCATCGGCTGCGGTGCCACCTGGCGTGCTGTTGTCCATCGGCATCCCGTTGATGACGTACAAGGGCTGGTTGTTTCCGTTCAGGGAGCCATTACCGCGGATAATGATCCGGCTTGAGCCGCCGGGGCCGGTGGCCATACCGGTTGCGTTTACCCCGGCAATTTTACCGGTCAGTGCATTGGCAACGTTGTTTTCACGGGCCTGGGTAAGCTCGTTTCCTTTCACTTCGGTAACGGCGTAGGAGAGGGCTTTTTTCTCCCGTGCAATACCAAACGCAGTAACCACCACTTCGCCGAGGGTACTGGCTTCCGGAACCAGACTTACCGACAGGTTACTCTGACTGCCCACGGTGACCTCCTGACGTTTGTAGCCCACAAAACTGAACACCAGTACGGCCGGTACGCCGTCGCGGCCCTGATCGGGAATGTCCAGCGAAAATGTGCCATCGGCAACGGTAGTTGTTCCCTTTTGGGTTTCTTTCAATACGACACTTACGCCAGGCAGTGTGGCTCCTTTTTCGTCGAGAACGACCCCGGTTATTTTGCGTTTTGGGGCTTCCTGTTTTGTTGCCGACTGGCCATTCGACTGCGACTCCTGCCGCTTCAGGATAATACGTTCTTGGAAAACCTCGTAGGCAACCTGATAGGGCGAAAGAACCCGGTTGAGTACGTCGGAAAGTGATTCGTTCTGGAATTTATAATTGAGTTTACGCTCTGGCCCGAAGATTTGCGGGTTGTACAAAAACTTGACGTGCGTGACTGTCTCGATCTTGTCCAACACCTTTTCCACATCGGCGTTGGTCATCTGGAAGGTAACTTTTTGCTCAAGCACCTTCTGTCCATTTACCACGTGGGCATGGACCAGGGTCACGAAAGCGACAGAAAGAAAGGCCTGGTAAAATCCAATGCGCATGATTTTCTGTAGTGTCTTTTGACAAAGTACTCGTTTTGACATAGTTTTGGCTTTTGTCGGGTGAAAAATTCGGCACAATGATGTCCCACTCCGCATTATTGCGGATATCGTAATGAGCTTACACGAGGGGCGGTTTTAAGTCGGGGATGTTAGCGCATCTTCGACTTTTTTTGTGAGCATGTCGGGTCGTCGTTGACCATAGGCGATTGGTTGATTAGGTTATTGGTTAAGTGGTTAAATAGTGGAGTGGTTAATTGGTGGAGTGGTTTTATAGCTTGGTACTATTTAACCACTCCACTATTTAACTACTCCACCAATAACCAACATTTAGCAGCCGTTACTGCTGATAATGATGGTGCCATCCACTTGCTTGTAGGTGGCGTTTATTGTGCGACAGATGAGTTCCAGTTTATCGAAAAGGGGTTCGTCGGAAAAGGACGCCGTAAGTGAGCAAGTGCGCATGACTTCTTCGTCGAAAACGATTTTTATGCCATACGACTGTTCGAGCGCCGTGAACACCTCGGCAATGGGTGCACGCTTGAAGGCAAATGTATGCTGTTGAGCCGCCTGCTCCAGCGGAACCGGCTTCTCCACTAAGCTCTTGGTTAAATGCGTTTCGGTTTCGGCGGGGGAAAAGACAATCTGCTGATTGGGCGTCAGGACAACACCTTCCAGCTTGTAGGTTTCTTTTTTTGCGTTGAGAGCTACCTGATCCTGCGTATAAACGGCCACCCGACCTGTTTTAACCATAACCTGCATTTGTCGGGCACCTTCAAAGGCCTGTACTGTAAAACTGGTGCCTAATACTTTAGTGACCAGTCCATTAGCATATACATAAAATGGCTTCGACGGATTCTTGGTGACCTCGAAAAAACCTTTCCCAGACAAATAAATTTCCCGTTTGGCACCCGCAAATGTGCTGGCGTAGCTCACCCGGCTTTTAGGGTAAAGCATGATCGTGCTTTTGTCCGGCAGGTTTACCAGTTGTGGGGCATTGGTCGTATTGCTTACCTCCAGAAGTGGCTCCGTTACCTGTGTTACCAACTCGCTATAGGTCACGCCCGTTTTCTCAGTCTTTGGCTGAAGCAGATACCAGCCAAACAGACCAAGCACAACCAGAATACTGGCAGCCATGCCATACCGGATCGGCGCAAATTGAAACCACTTTACGGCGACAACCGGACGTTCAAGCGAGTCGTGTAACCGACGGATTTCTGACTGAATTTCTGAATCAGAAATGGCTACCCGTTCCGAAAATTGCTGGTCGTAGGAGTGGTGCAGTGAAAGAAGCAGGGAAGCCGCTTTGTCAACGAGATCAGCTTTATCGGGATTTTGAATCAGCCACTCCTGCCAGAAAGCACTGGCCGTTGGGTCATTGCTCAATTGCCAGCGTTGGAAAGACGAATCAAGGGCTAATTCTTCGGGTTCTACATCCCTGTACTCCTGCATACGATCTAATGCGCTATTGGTGCATTTGAAGGAAAGATGCAGGAGTCGTTGGCGAATACTCTCTTTTCCGGAATTTTATTTTAATTTTTTTTAAAATGGCAGATTTTACCATACCCCGGATTGCATCCGGGGCTAACCATAGTCAACCCCTTTGGGGTTGGGGCATTGATGAGAACCCCGGAGGGGTTGACTTTGGCTAACCCCGGATGCAATCCGGGGTTAGCAGGTACTTCAGGGTATGACAGATGTGCCTTGTGGCAACAACCCCAACGGGGTTGACTATGCCATCACCTCCACGCTCCCCGCAAAAACCGTAGCCAGTTTTTATGGAAGATATTTTCAATGTCCTCGGGCGAGTAGCCTCGCTTGGTGAGCAGTCCGGTCAGATTCTGTAAGTCGGCGATTGTGTCGAGGTCGCTGGGGGATTGTTCGATGCCGTACGTGCCGTCGAGGTCGCTGCCGATGGCAATGTGCTGGCTGTTGCCGGTGAGCTGACAGATGTGGTCGTAGTGGTCGATGATGGTTTCGAGACTGATACCGAATTCGGTGGGGTTGCTCACGCGCTGGGTGAAACCGGGCTTCATCATCCAGGCGTCGAAGCACCCGCCAACGACCCCATCCCGTTCAGTTAACTGCTTGATCTGGTCGTCGGTGAGTTGCCGCTGGTGTGGCACCAACGCCCGACAGTTGTGGTGACTGGCCCAGACTGGCCCCTTGTATAAAGACAACGCTTCGGTAAAGCCGTCGTCGGTAAGGTGTGTTGCATCCAGAATAATCCCCAGCCGATCCATTTCCTTGACCAACTCGCGCCCTTGGGCGGTCAACGGACCCGTCAGGCCGGTGCCGGGCGCATACCGCCCCGTACTGTAATGCGCGGGGCCAAGTGCCCGTAAGCCATAGTTATAGGCTTTTTCGAGGTACGACAGGTTTACTATCGAGTCGGCACCTTCCAGACTGAGAATATAACCAACGGGCTTCTTGTCGTTGGCAATGCTTTCGTCGAGCCACAGCGTCAAGTGATTTTCGAGACTGGCCCGATCCAGAATCTGGACCATCTCGCCTGCATCGACCATTGTTTCGTACCAGGCCCGTTGCGCCTGCGTCATAGCCCAGGCCTGTTCGGGAGAGTTCCAGCCAGCACCGGGCAGGTTGCCGTTGCTTTGGTTGAAGCGGGCAATCTGCGTGGCTACCACCAGACCGATGTTGCCACGGCGGAGGTCGGGCAGGGAAACGGTGCCTTTCGCCCGGTCTATTTTATCGGTCAAATCCGCTTCCAGTTCGCGGAGTTGATAAGCCGAAAGCCGGTAGTCCCGGTTCCATTCGATGGCGTTCAGCGCCATGTCGAGGTGGGCGTCGATGATGAACATGTATGTGTTTAGTTTTGTACCAGACAGCATCCCTGCTGTCTGAGCGGAAGGCTAAGTGTTAGTGCAGGGAAATTTATCAGCCGCTATCGCGGCTCAGACAGCAGGGATGCTGTCTGGTACAGTCAGACTAGTCTTCAGTATTTTCTCCCAGCTTCTTCTTCACCACATCGGCCGGGTATTTGAGGGCCAGTTTACGAATGTCGTAGCTGAATTCTTCGTAGGTTTCCTTCCAGAGTTTGGCTTCTTCAGGGGTGTATTCGTAGAACCCGTGGGCATTTTGTACGCCTTTGCCCCCCGCTTTCACAATATCGTCGATGAGTTTGGGTACTTCGGTCTGGTTGCTAAGGGTCGGGAATAAATCTTTCATAACGGTGTGATAAGCCGCTACGCCCGTCAGGTCCATCCACCGGAAAACACCTACCAATGTCATCCAGTAGCCGGTATTGTTTCGGCAGGCGCGGTCCACATCCTCAACCGTAGCGTACCCGTTTTCTACCAGATTGAAAGCCTCGCGATACATAGCGTAGGCCAGCCGGTTAGCAATAAACCCCCGAATATCCTTGCGTACCAGCGTTGGTTCTTTGGCCCATAAATGCGCGAGTTCATAAAGCCAGTCGCCGGTTTGTTGATCGCTTAAGTCGCCACAGATGATTTCCAGAAAGCGGGTGGTGTGCGAAGGTTCGGCCCAATGCAGACCCAGAAATCGCTCCGGCAACCGAATTTGCCGCTGGAGAATACTGATCGGAATGGCCGAGGTGTTGCTGGTAATCACAGTATCATCGGCAACAACGGCGTCGATTTTGTTGTAAACGGCTTTCTTGATGGCGATATCTTCGAGCGTACATTCAAGTACAAGCCTGCAGGGTTTCAGCAGGCCGTAGTCTTCGGTAATAGTCAGTTTCTCCAGGTAAAGCTCGGGGCTTTTGGTAATTAGTCCCTTGTCAAATGCTTTGGTCAGATGCTCCCGAATACGGGGCTCGGCCGTTTCCATATCGACCGGGAGCGGGGCAACGGCCACTACCGGATGACCTGCAATCAGCAGACAGACGGTAATGCTACAGCCCATCAGACCCAGCCCTACGACGCTTACGGGTATTTCTGCCGGATTTAATGGTTGGTTCATTTAATGGCCAGGTTAAGTAAGTTGGCTTATATCGACTAATTTCGGTTTTCTCGTAAGCAAATGAATGATCAGCCAGGCGATCAGATAGGTGCATCCGCAGATGGTGAATAACACGTTGTAGCCACCCGATAGGTTTCCGGCTGCTTTGTACGTATCCAGTAAATCACCAACCAGCATCGGGAAGAATATTCCTCCCACGGCTCCGGCCATCCCTGCAATCCCAACCACTGAGCTGACGGCTTGTTTCGGAAAAAGGTCGGACGCCAGCGTAAATACATTCGTTGCCCAGGCTTGGTGAACGGCCACCGCTAAACTAATCAACCCCACGGCTACCCAGACATCCGTTGCAAATTGAGCAAGGATAATGGATAATTCCAACCCGGCAAATATGATAAGAACCGTTTTTCGGGCTTTCAGCGTTGGCCATCCCCGTTTTATGAGCCAGGACGATAAATACCCTCCGCCAATGCTGCCCACGGTGGTAGCCAGGTAGATAAGCATCAGTTCCAGGCTCGGCTTTTTTAGATCCAGCTTAAACGTAGATGAAAAGTAGGAGGGAAGCCAGAACAGGAAAAACCAGTAAATGGGGTCAATGAGTCCTTTGCCCGTAATGAGTGCCCATGTTTGCGGCAACGTGAACAGCTTAAACCACTTGACGGGCAGTTTCTTTTTCGTTTCGGCTTCCTGACCGCTGACGATATACCTGTATTCTTCTGCCGATAGTCGTTTCTGTTTGGCTGGTATTTCATAAAATACCAGCCAGAAAATGAGCCATACAAATCCCATTGCGCCTGTAATCCAGAATACTTCCTGCCAGCCGTAGTTATTCAGTATCCAGGGCACAATCAGCAGGGCCGCTACCACGCCAATGCTTGTCCCGGCATTGAATAGTCCTGTTGCCAGGGCGCGTTCTTTCTGTGGAAACCACTCTGCTACGGTCTTTACCGCAGCCGGGTAATTTCCCGCTTCGCCCAGCCCTAATCCAACGCGGGCAACGCCAAATCCAAACGCACTTCGGGCCAAGGCATGGAGCATACCCGCCACACTCCACCAGATGATGGTGACGGTATAGCCTAGTTTTGTGCCAACCTTGTCAATGAACCAGCCGAACACCAGCAAACCGACAGCGTAAGCAGCCGTGAAGGCAATGACAATCCGGGCGAAATTGGTTTCGGTCCAGCTAAATTCAACCTCTAAAATGGGTTTTAATAACCCTATTATCTGGCGGTCGAGGTAGTTGATGGTTGTTGCCGTAAATAATAAAATGACGATAATCCATCGGTAGTTATTGGTTTTGGAAATAGTCACAGGGGGTAGGGGGTTTAGGATGAGTAGAGATTTCGGACGTGGGTATTTACTCGTGCTTTTCACCACCCCCAACCCCCTCCTAAAACAGGAGGGGGCAATGCCGAAGGATGTTCCACTCTCGGTTCCACTTATAACAGGAAGGAACTAGAACAAGAATACCCCGTTTCAAAGCCCCCTCCTGTTTTAGGAGGGGGTGGGCCGGGCGGCCGATGCCGGTGGTAAGACGGTTGCCGGTGGTGAAATTGCCTTCTGCATTCGTTCGACAAAATCCCGTAGATGGTTTGTCAAGCCAGCCCAGTTCTTCTCGTTAATAAGCTTCTTGTCGAAAAGGTGGCTCCCGATGCCTAAGCCATCGGCACCAGCCTTAAAATAGGCGGCCATGTTATCGAGGCTGATACCACCCGTAGGCATGAGTTTCAATTGGTTAAGGGGTGCTTTTACATCCTTGATGTATTCTGGGCCGAGCGACGTAGCCGGATACACCTTGACCATCGACGCGCCTAATGACCAGGCTTTGTAGATTTCGGAGGGGGTAAATGCACCGGGGAAAATAGGGACTCCGTGCTTCACACAGGCTTTTATGACTTTTTTGCTGATGACGGGCGTAACAATAAACTGGGCACCCGCTGCCAGTGCCTTGTCCAGATCGTCGAGCGTGCAAACCGTTCCGGCACCGATGTTCAGGCCCTCGCTGTGGTGGTCTATTGCCTGTTGAATAATGGCTTCGGCACCGGCAGTGTTCATCGTTATTTCGATGGTTGTCAGGCCCGCTTCCCGGTACACGGGGAGGATTTGGTTAATGTCATCGGGCTGCAACCCTCTGATAATGCCTACGACGGGCGCTTTATAAAATAACTCCCAGGAGAATGGTTGTCGACTCATTTTGGTAAGGTTACGAATTGGATTTGGGCAATCTTGACTTGTCCGGCAATGGTTGCTTGATCAATTAGATCGGCAGAAATAGTCGTTGTTCGTTCACTCAACTGAAGTTCTTCCATTGCTAGCTTGTACAGCTCATACAAATTATTTCCACTGCATAAAATCAGTTGCCACTGCTCTTGGTCGACAAGCGTTTTTAGTTCGGCACCTATCAATAATCCACTTAAATACAGGGCGTTTTCGGTCTTAGTCAATTTGCCGAACAATTGATTTGTCCGCACCCGAAATAAGCTGTTCAGGATGGATGGAGAATTGGATTCATTAACCCCTAATTTGAACGCGTCGAGTTCGTTAGTCGAAAATGTGTTTCGTTCGGTTAGCGAAACAGAGTCCTTTAAAATGCTGTTCATCGCCATAAGATTAAACACTTCACCGGTCATAAAGGTCTGAAAGTCAATAACCTGCTGATGTTGAATGTAGATGTGCTTTGAATGAGTACCGGGAAAAATAAGAATAGAGACTTCGGGCGTATAATGCTGTATATCCAATAGCGCCAGTAAACCAATAAGCTGCGTTTCCTCCCCACGCATCACATCGTGCTGCGTTTGAACGCCCGAAATGAGGGTAATGTCGTGCGGAAAATCGGGCTGTGCCGAAAGTCGTTTTGTGCTGGCCCGGCTACCATCGACCGGAAAAGGCAGGGTCGCATAGGGCACTTCCTCCATGCCAATGGAAGACGAAGCCATACCGGAAACAATGATAGGAATACCGGCCAGGTTACCCGCTACTTTGGTGGATAATAAATCGACCTGCCTTTTTAATTGCTGACGAAAGAACTGTGCCCGGACAATTCCCTGACTTTCTCCGTTCATTTTCCAGTCGGTAAACGTACTGGCAACACCTTCCGATGATCTGATTTCGCCAATAAGCTGAAGGTTCGTGCTGTCTATGAGCCGTAGCCGAAACGAGGAGGTGCCCCAATCACAACCTAATAGATAGTTTTTCATTAATTCACTTTTTATGTACGACTTACGGTAATGCAAAGGCAACGTATGAACCGCCGGATTTCAGGCCGTAGCGGGTTCCACCCGCAGCAATAGCGATATACTGTTTTCCATTCACCATGTAGGTGATGGGCGTGGCAAAACCACCGGCGGGCAATTTGTATTCCCACACGATTTTGCCCGTTTTCTTATCAAATGCCCGAAGCTTTTCGTCATACGTAGCCGCAATGAAAACCAGTCCGCCTGCCGTTACGATTGGCCCACCGTGATTTTCTGTACCGGTGGGCGGAATGCCTTTCTTTGTCAGTTCCGGATATTCGCCCAGCGGCACTTGCCACAGGTACTCACCGGTGTTCAGGTTAATAGCGTTCAATGTGCCCCAGGGTGGTTTGATGGCCGGATAGTTATCCTGATCCCGAAACTGTGTGTTGCCATTGTTCAGGTAGGGTGGACTATATGGAAAGTCAGCACCTTCGGGCGTCGCCGTGTTCACCACCGAACTGTGCTGATCATTGGCCGCTATGGGCGTTGTCACTGACCTGGTGTCCAGTTTTAGCAGGAAGCGGATAATAGCTTCCCGATCATCGCCGGAAAGATGCCCAAAGGAAGGCATCCGGCCGCGTCCAGTTGTCAGAATGGTACTGATTTGTTCTTTGGTCAGTCGTTTGCCAACGTCGGTCAGGTCAGGATACGCCTGCGCTGTTTGACTTGCCCCGCCCGATTTGCCGCTTGCTGTCTGACTGCCTGCCGCGTGACATACCGCGCAGTTTGTGTTGAACAGGCTACCTCCGCGTGACAAGGCTACGCCATTGCCCTGAGCGCGAACGTCCCGCATTTTCAGCCACCAGAGCATTGTATTGGCATTTTGATACAGAATGCCGTCTGGGTCGGCGGCATTACCGCCCCACTCGGCCCCACCGCCAAAGCCATAATACAACGTGCCTTCTTCGCTGGGGGGCATGTATTTGCTGCCATGCCGACTGTTGCGATAGCGGTCGAGTACGTAGGCGTGGGCTTCGGGCGTGCGGGTCGTGATTTCGTCTTCCGTTAACTCCTGCCGAACAAACGGAGCCGGTTTAGTTGGGACGGGTTGCGTAGGCCAGGGGTGTTCGCCGGGTAAAGCGGGCGACATGATAACGGGCACCTCCTTTACCGGAAACAGCGGTTTGCCGGTATCCCGATCAAGCACAAACACGTACCCATCTTTAGTCGCCTGTGCCACCGCATCGACCAGCCGGGGCCGACCGTTGGGGTCGTTATGTTTTACGGTAATGAGGTTGGGTGGACAGGGTAAATCGCGGTCCCACATATCGTGATGCACGGTTTGGAAATGCCACACCCGTTTGCCGGTTTTTGCATTCAGCGCAATAACACAGTTGGCAAAGAGGTTTTGCCCCTCTCTGGCCCCGCCATAAAAATCGACGGAGGGCGAGCCCGTACCGGCATAGACCATACCCCGCTTTTCGTCGACAACCAGCCCGGCCCAACAATTAGCTCCCCCCAGCTTCCTGTATGAATCTTTAGACCAGGTTTCGTAGCCGTATTCGCCGGGCAATGGAATGGTTCGGAACACCCATTCCAGCTTGCCGCTCCGCACATTGAACGCCCGAATGTAGCCCGGTGGCGCGTCGCCCCCTTCGTTCACGGCCGAGCCTGTAATTAACAAGTCTTTATAGATAACGCCCGGTGTCGTAACGCGAATGGACAGGTTGGCGATCTCATGGCCGAGGGTTTCTTTATCGCCCAGTCCTTCGTGCAAATCGACCGCACCATTGTTGCCGAAGCTTTCGATCAGTTTGCCCGTCGATGCATTGACGGCATACAGGAACGAGCCAACGGTATAGAGTATCCGTCTGTCATCGCCAGATTCCCAATACATGACCCCGCGTACCGGATGAAATCGGGGTTTCTTGTCCGGGTCGGCGAAGGGGTCAAACTGCCAGTGTTGCCTGCCGGTGGCGGCATCGACGGCAAAGAGTTTCATGCGGGGCGATGTGCCGTAGAGGACGCCTTTTATCACAATGGGCTGGCATTGGATGTCCATGCCCCGTTGCGACGCGTCTTTATTATCGCCCGTATCATATGCCCAGGCCAGTTGCAATTGCTTTACGGTTTGGGTATTGATCTGCGACAAAGGCGAGTAACGATTACCCGCATTGTTACCCCCATAGGTTGGCCAGTCGTCGTTCGGGGGCGACTGTTTAACGGGGGGCTTGTCGTCTTTCAGGGATATAAAACTTCCCAGAATCAGCAGGCCAACTAAGGATTTCAGGAATGTATTCATTGATGAGTTTAGGTTGTTAATGGGGTTTTACCACCCCCAACCGAAGCGTTGGACCGTCCCCTCCTAAAACAGGAGGGGGCTTAAACAAGGGTACTCTTGGCACAGTCCCATCTTCATACAGGTGGAGCCAAGAACAGGCTGCCCCTCAGCATAGCCCCCTCCTGTTTTAGGAGGGGACGGTCCGACGCTTCGGTTGGGGGTGGTGTTTTCAGTAAACATTACTTCGTTTTCTCATAAAACCCGTACACGATCTTCCAGCTAACTTCCTGACCGGGGGCTGCTTCCAGTCGTATGTAGGGCTCGGGGCAGGAGGTGGTTGCGCAGGCCCAGTAAACCAGTTTTTCCATAGGCTGGTCGCTGGTGATGTGGACGCCCGCGCCCGTTTTCTGGTTCTCGATGCGGATGTTATAATCGGTAGCAACAGGTTTGAATCCCTGCAAACCGGCGCTGTAGACCTGCTCTTTTTTCTCTAAATCGCGCGAATAAACAAGCCGGTTTCCTTGTGCCTGAATCGTACTGCCAAAGCCCTTTCCTTCTGCGTTTACCTCGAACGGAAACTGAATGTTAACCGTCGGGCCGGTGGGCTGTTTGTCCAGGATAAAGAAATTGTGGTCGTATACACTCGTCTTGATCGGCAGCTTGCCAGTGTTGGTCAGGCTGTGTTCCAGCACCATTTCCGGCTTCCCGTTCACGAGTCTCACCGTTTTGCGATAGCGGTAGCCGTAGCCCGACGGGTCGCTTAGTTCATGCGTGAAGTCGATGCGGTCTTTGTGCCGTTTTACAGTCCATTTTCCGTGGTCGGCTACGTCGTAGTAGGCCGCAAAGGTGTACGGTTTGTCATCTGGCTTACGAAGTGTTCCAACACCAATCTTGACGAACGTTTCGCCGGGTTTGGCCTCTGCATAGCCAAGTGGCGTAAACTCTTCGGCGGGGCCATTGATGGCGTCGTGCATTTTGGGATCATACTTCTCAAACCATTGGTCAATGAAACTATGCTCCTTATAGGTAAGGCTTTTGAACGCCCCGCCCCAGTCGAAACGAGTACCCTGATAATACCCCTGGCTGGTATCCGGCAGATAAAGAGTAGTTTGAATAATTCCGTTTGACAGGTCAGCCTGTGGCCATTCGGCTACGGGTAGGGTAGTGCCAATACTGAATAAGGCAAAAACAGGGAGGACGATTCGTTTCAAGAGGCTTAGGTTGTTCATGAGTTGATTCGAGTAGAGTAGGTGAAGTAGGTGGAGTAGGTGGTGTGAGTGGAGTGGTGCTAGTGGCGTTCCAGGACCCGACACCACTAGCACCACTCCACCACTACTCACTCACACCACTCACCTCACTGATTCAAATTCGGATTAATTGACGTATCGGTATACGGCAATGGAAACCAATAGTTTGCCTTCGTAATGGCCTTGATGGGTTGCAGATCGTCGGGGCTTTTGGCTGCATTGGCCGCTTCGACCCGTTCGAGCCGAATCAGGTCAAACCAGCGTGTGCGCTCGCAGGCAAACTCCCAGGCTCGTTCCTGTACCACAGCGTCGGCAAATTGAGTGGCTGTCAAGCCGTCGGCTGACGATAACGCTTTGGTGCCCGCAGGTAAACCCCGCAACCGAATCTGGTTGAGCGCATCGTAGGCCGCCTGATCGGGGCCACCCGCTCCGCGTGCTTTGGCTTCGGCATAAATGGTCAATACGTGAGCGTAGCGCATCATGACCGAAGGTAACGAAATGCTCGACGTTACGATGTTGCCCTTGATGTACCACTTCTTGTAATACGGGTGCTTGGTCAGGCTTTGCTGCCAGGGAATGGTGGTTGTGCCCAGGCCAAACTCCGTCCGGAAGGTGGCATCTTTTCGCGGACCAGCGGGGAACGAGTTGAAAAAATTAAGCTCGGCAAACATATCGTCCCAGCCGCCTTCTTCACCCGGCATGGTGGTATTGCCATAAGTCGCATTGGCCGTACCACTACCAGCCGCAAAGCCACTGATCTGGTAAACGGCTTCGGCAGTGCCCGCCACGGCCGGGTCATTTTCGAATACGGCCGCAAAGGTTGGCAGAAGTTGAAAACCATAGGTAGCCCGGTTGTCGATTACCTCTTTGGCTTTGGCCGCAGCCAGATCATATTTGTCGGTTTGTTTCAGGGGCCAGCCCGCCATCGTCAGATACACATCCGCCAGAAACGCCTTGGCCGAACCAACGTTCGGACGACCCGGATCACGTTTGGTGTTGGGCAGCAAGGTTTCGGCTTTCTTCAAATCAGATATGATTAACTCATAAATCTGCGCTGGTGTCGACTTCTTGATCGTGAGCAAACTATCCGAATATTCACCCGCCAGAACGAGCGGAATGTTGCCATAAAACCGGGTGAGCCAATAGTAGGAAAACCCACGGATAAAATACGCTTCACCCGCAATGATGTCGATTGTGGCCTTGGTGCCAACGGTTTTTGAGTAATTATTAATGACGTTGTTCGCACCCTGAATGGCTTTGTAGCAGCCATTATACACCGCCCCCGACCGTTGATTGGTTGTCGATACGTTGAACTGGTCAAACTCCCGCCAGTCGGCTTTGTTGCTGGCCGGGTGCGTCGTTACGTCATCGGCCCCAAGCACGGCGCCATTGGCCGATGGGTGAATAAATCCGTATGTCCATTGGGAACCCAATCCTTTATAAGCACCTGTCAGGGCAGATTCCAGACCATCCTGCGTCGACAGTACATTTGGGCCGTAAAGCAAGCCCGTCGTATCTTCAGTGAGGTAATTTTTGCAGCCTGCCACCAGCATAACCGCAACTATAAAGAGTGTTATCTTTTTCATGTTTCAACGAGTTTGACGGGCTTAGAAACCCAGATTGAGGCCGATTGTGTATGTTTTTGAATTTGGGTAGGAACCGTAGTCGATACCAATTGCTGTATCTGTCGTGGAACCCACGTTGCTTGTTTCCGGATCGGGCCCTTTGTATTTGGTGATCGTCAGCAGGTTAGTCGCGCTGGCAAATACCCGGATACTTCCTTTGTTGTGAATGAAGGCCGGTGGTATCGTATAGGACAGGCTCACGTTTTTCAACCGAACAAAACTGCCGTTTTCAATGAATCGGCTGGATTGAGTGAAGGGCTGATAGGTTTTCGTGAACGCCGGTATGTCCGACGTTTCGTTGCCGGGGCGGTAGTAATCCCGAATTTCCGACAGGATGAACTGCCGGGCATCGCCCGCACCCGACAGCGCAGCCGCCCGCGTGTAGTTGAGCTTATCGACGCCAAATACACCATTGAAGAACACGTTCAGTGTTAGTCCTTTATACGTAAACGTGTTGTTCCAGCCACCCGTTAATTTAGGAAATGCGCGGCCAATGATCTGGAAATCATCGGTAGTAATTGAGTTGTCGCCGTTGAGGTCCTGGTAGTGAGGGTCGCCCGGAACGCGGCCAAATTTGGCAGCCAGATCGGCTTCGTTGGGTTTAAAGGTGCCGAGGTAGTTCAGGCCCCAATAGGAGCCAAGGGGTTCGCCGGGCATGAGCATAAACTCGTTGGTGGTCGACATACCTGCACCCACACCGGTGCCGGTACCCAGCCGGGGCAAGCCGCCCAGGCTGATAACCTTATTCTGCAAAGTCGACAAATTCAGGTTTGTCTCCCAGCGGAAACCTGTGCCGGTGAGGGGCGTACCGCCAATTGAAAATTCAAACCCTTTGTTCTCTATTTCGCCAATGTTCCGGGTCTGGGTTCCGCCACCGGCGTAGCTTGGTAAGGCGGCATTGAGCAATAGGTCGGTGGTGTTTTTGTGGAAATAATCGGCTTCAATGCGAACTCGACCGTTCAAGAACTCCATTTCCAGCCCTACGTCCGTCTGGCGGGTAGTTTCCCATTTCAGGTTTCTATTTCCCTGATTGCCCTGAATTACGCCCGCCACGGCCGCCGTGTTATTGAACGCGACGAATGTGGTGGTGTAGGGCGACAGGGTGGCGTATGAATTGATGGCCTGACTGCCCGTCATTCCCCAGCTTCCGCGCAGTTTCAGGTTACTGAAAATGTTGAGGTTTTTGATGAATTTCTCTTCCGACAACCGCCAGCCTGCGGCTACAGACGGGAAAACGCTGTACCGATTTTCGGGGCTGAACTTGGACGAACCATCGCGCCGAACGGCGGCCGTTATCAGGTATTTGTCTTTATACGCATAATTCACCCGGCCCAGCAAGGAAAGTAACGTCGATTTCGAATAGGACGAAGCCACCGAAGCCGCCGAATTGCCGCCTATGTTGTCGTAGCCTAATTGCGGGAATCGCAAACCCGTAGCCGTAGCGGTGAAGTCCCGGTTTGTGAACTGCTGCGTTTCCAAAACGGCCACCGCTGTGATCGAGTGATTACCAACCGTCAGGTTATAATTCAGATTGTTGGTGTTTTGCAGCGTTACCTGTTCTGCCGAATAGCGGCTGGCACTGGGGTTGTTGTTGGAAAGCCGCTTGCCGGTAAAATTGAGATTCTGCGCGTTCAGGTAATTAATGGCATACGACACGTCCAGCGAAAGCCCTTTGATCGGCAGTTTATAGTTAAGGCCACCAATGGCGTTGAACGTAGCCCGGTCAACATCAGCCGATTGGTCGTATAAGTAGTCGATAGGGTTTCGGTAAACTGACCCAATTGGGTCCGTAAACGTAGGCTGACCGTCGGCACCGTAGGCGGGTGTGGTAGGTGCCCAGGCCAGTACCTGAATGAGGGCGCCACCGCCATTGGTATTATGATTGTGGGTTTTCGATCCCGATAAATTGAGCCGCAGCGATAGTTTGTCGTTAATCTGTGACGTAAAATTAGACCGGAGAATATACCGTTTGAAATCGCTGTTCTGAACAATACCCGACTGCCCAACGTAGTTTCCCGAAATCATAAAGGTTGTTTTGTCGCTGCCTCCCGAAACCGTCACCTGGTGCTGTTGGCCGCTTCCTTTTCGGTAGACAAGCCCCTGCCAGTCGGTGCCGCCGGTTTGTTTGAAGCCCGCAACCTGATCGGCCGTAAAAGGCAGATTCGACCCTGTAGCCAACGCCCGTGCATTCACAATGTCGGCAAATTCACCGGCGGGCAGTACATCGAAACGCTTGATTATATCCGAAGTACTGGCCTGCCCTTCATACATCACCTTGATACCTTTCGACCCTTTTTTTGTCGTGATAATGACTACCCCGTTCGCACCCCGACTTCCGTAAATAGACGTAGACGCGGCATCTTTCAGGATTTGAAGGGTCTCAATATCACTCGGATTCACGAAGTTGAAATCGGCACCAACAAACCCATCCACCACGTAGAGCGGGTTGTTATTGCCCAACACCGAGTTGGCCCCCCGAACCCGGATGCGCGAATCACCACCCGGCGCTCCATTGGCCTGGGTTACCTGAACACCGGCCGCCCGCCCCTGTAAAACCTGATCCAGACGGGTAATGGGCTGTTGAGCAAAATCCTTGGTAGAAATAGCCGTTAACGCACCCGTTACGTCCGTTTTTCGCTGCGTGCCGTAACCAACGACCACCACTTCGTTGAGCGTTTTCTGATCATCGGCCAATTGAACATTAATAACCGAGCGGCCATCAATCGCCACCGTTTGACCAACATAACCGATGTTCGAAAACACCAGCGAACCCGTACCCGGTGCATTCAGCGTAAAATTCCCGGATACATCGGTTGCTGTACCCACAGTCGTGCCACTAACTTGGACATTGACGCCCGGCAGCCCCTGATTGTCGGGGCCGGTGACTTTGCCGGTCACTCTGGAGTTTTGTGCAAAGGCATAGCCCTGGCCCAGAAACAACAGTAAAAGGAAAAGTTTTACATTTTTTTTCATGGTAAAATTGATTGAGTAAAAGGGAATTGATTGTGTTTAAAATATTGACTACCAGTCGACTACTGAGCCATCAAGCGCATTGTATAATTCCGGGTTTTTCCAGTCGTGGCCGATTTTGTCTTTCATTTGAGCTTCGTCCAACTCGACACCCAAGCCGGGCCCTTGCGGAATCATAACCGTTCCATCTTTTTGTAATTTGAAGGGGTTCTTTAAGTATCCTTCGCCCAGCGAGACTTGCTCCTGTACTAGAAAATTCGGGACACTGGCGGCTAATTGTAGACCAACGGCCAGCGAGATTGGCCCCATTGGGTTGTGCGGGGCAATGGGGACATAGTAAGCTTCGGCCATACCTGCAATCAGGCGGCCTTCCGTAATGCCACCCGCATGACAGAGGTCGGGTTGAACGATGCTGACGGCCTTTTTCTCCAGCAATTCACGGAAGCCCCATTTGGTGAAAATCCGTTCCCCGGCGGCAATGGGCAGGTGAGTTCCCCGCGCAATGTCGACCATCGTATCTACGTTCTGTGCCTGACAGGGTTCTTCCACGAACATGGGCTGGTACTGCTCCAGTTCTTTGATCAGAATTTTGGCGGTCTGCGGTGGAATGTTGCCGTGGAAGTCGATGGCAATATCCATATCGTCGCCCCCGGCTTGCCGCAACTCGGCAAAATTATTGATCGCATTTCTAATGAATCGGGGGTTTTCGATAAAGTTGGCAGGGTCTTTTTTGTACACCCCCGTTTTAATGACGGTGTACCCTTCGGCCTTGCGTTTCTTTATCTCCTCGCCCGAACTCGCCCGGCCATATACGCGCACCCGGTCGCGGGTAGGGCCGCCTAGTAATTCGTAAACCGGCACGTTGAGGAGCTTGCCTTTAATGTCCCATAACGCCTGGTCGATACCGCTCAGGGCGCTCGTCAGGATGGGGCCACCGCGGTAAAAAGCTTGTCGGTAAATGGCCTGCCAGTGGTGAACAATGTGCCGGGGATCTTTCCCGATCAGGTACGATTCTACTTCTTTGATGGCCGTTTGTATCGTGAGCGCCCGACCTTCTAGCAGCGGCTCACCCAGTCCGACGACACCCACATCGGTATGGATTTTCAGGAAGATCCATCGGGGCTTGACCAGAAAGGTTTCCAGCCTGGTAATCTTCACCTTACTGTAATCGGCAAAGTGGCCGGGATTGGCAGCATAGGACGATTTGGGTAGGGCCATTGCCGTCATACCCGTTACGCCCAACACCGACTGTATGGCCGCTCGTCGGGATATGCCGGTTTTTTTATTTGATGATTTCATGCAGGTTCAGGAGTAAAGGAGATGGTTGTTTAATCGGTTAAGCAAGAGGGGGGTGGGGTGTGAGGGCTTTACCACCCCATTTTACCACCCCCAACCCCCTCCTAAAACAGGAGGGGGCTATGCCGAAGGGTATCCTTGTCTTTGTCCCGGCAACCTTTATAAGAAAGTTTTCTTACTTCCCCTAAAGACAGGTGGAAACCTTAAAATAGCTACCCTTATAGAAAGCCCCCTCCTGTTTTAGGAGGGGGTTGGGGGTGGTTGGGCCAGTTGGGGGTGGTAATCCTACGGCCTGATAATCGTCCCATCCATTTTTCGTACCTGCCAGTTCGACTTAGTGCTGATGGGATATTTTGCCGCTTCTTTCTCGTTGATATCGACACCCAGACCCGGTACCTCATTGACGGACATATACCCTTTGTTCATCGTTGGGCAACCACTGAAAACGGCTTGTGTCTTCTCCGAAAACTGCACCGCTTCCTGAATGCCGAAGTTCCAGACAGCCAGATCAATATGCGCGTGAGCTGCGTGCCCTACCGGCGACACATCGCCGGGGCCGTGCCAGGCCGTGCGGATGTTGAACCACTCGCCCAAACGAGCCACTTTTATGGCCGGGCTGATGCCGCCAATCTGCGAAACGTGTATCCGAATGAAATCGAACCACTGGTTGATCATCGGTTCTTTGAACTCGTTGATGTTGTTGAACAACTCGCCCATCGCGATGGGCACCGAAGTCGCCTGCCGAAGATTCGCGAACCACTTCATGTTTTCCGGCGAGAACGGATCTTCAATGAAGAACGGTTTGAATTCTTCTAGCCGCTTGATCATGTTAATGGCGTCGATAGGCTGTACCCGCTCGTGAATGTCATGGAGTAGTTCGATCTCTTCACCGCACTGTTTGCGAACAACTTCGAACATCTTGGGCACCGATTTCAAATACAGCCGTTCATTCATGTAATTATCCGTTTCGCCCCCAAAGCCAGCGGCTTTAAAATCGGGTTTGTCGGCAGTGGCACCTACGGCCCCGTAGCCGCCCTGCTGAATACGGATGTATTTGAAGCCATCATCCATGAACTTCTTAACACTGTCGGCGCAGGCTTCGGGGGTATTGCCGCCCGCGTGGGTGTAGCACGGAATAGCGAAACGAACTTTGCCGCCAAGTAGCTGGTAGACAGGCATATTGGCACGTTTGCCTTTGATGTCCCAAAGTGCCTGATCGAGTCCGCTCAGGGCGTTGTTAAGGACCGGCCCGTTTCGCCAGTAGGAACTCACGTAAGCGGCCTGCCACATGTCTTCGATATTGTCAACGTCTTTGCCAACGCAAAACTCGTTGAGGTAGGTGTTGATGGCGACAATGACGGTGGCCGCCCGCTGGGTGAAAGTGGCGCAACCCAGCCCATAAAGGCCCGGCTCCGTAGTTTCGACCTTCACCACAATCAGGTTAGAGCCTTGTGGAGCCGTGGCGATGGCTTTAACACTTTTGATCTTGACGGGTGCCAATCCTTTGGCATACTGCGGGACTACCTGTTGTTCGCGGGCTTCGGCCGTAGAGATACCACCAAAAAGGCTTAACAAACCGGCTGTAGAGCCAGCACCAAGCATTTTTAACGTGTCGCGTCGGCTTTGATCAGGTTTATTCATGAATGATTTAGTAAAGAGTTTTGAATGATTGAAAGTCTGATGCTTCGGGTATTTACCGCTTTTAAAACTGAGCTTATCGGTGCTGATTTTATGTATCAGACAGCAGGCCGGGTGGTCGGAGCCATGCTGTCTGATACACTGATACACTTATTGTAAAAACTACTTCTTATCCCACCAAACCCGCGTATCGAGCGTGTTAGGACCCTGTCGCGCAATGGCTTCGTTTAATTTGCCCGAGTTAACAACTATCTCGCTGTCAGGGTACGGCATGCGCCGGATGAAGTCGCCTTTTACTTCAGAGCCGGGATAAGGGTTTTTGGTCAAGGCTGGAAAACCGCTGCGCCGGAAATTGGCGAACGCTTCGTTACCGTCCAGAAAAGACGCTACCCAGTACTGCGTGTTGATCTGATCCAGTGCTTTGGCGGCATCCAGCGGGTGAGCGTCCAGATACGCTTTGATGGATGCTTCCGGCAGGGTTGACCCATACGATGCCATTTGTTCCAGATTGGCTCGAATACCTTTGGCAAAATAGTCGGCAGCCGCCCCCGCCACCCATCCGCGAACAGCCGCTTCGGCCAGCAGGAGTTGAACTTGTGCGTAGGTGATGTGAAATTCGGGAGCGTCAAGTTTAAGCACCGTGTTCAGGTTGACCTGTGAAAAGTCCCACAGGCTTGCCACATTATTCTGCGCCAGCACGGTATTGATCGAGACATCGTTATAGCCCATCGGCATGCCAATCTGAACTGCCGGGTCAGAGGAGGCCCGTGCGGCCACCTGCTCCTGACCACCTTTGGCACCTACATAGCGCACGGCAAAAATGGGTAACCGGGGGTCGTTATTGGCCTTCAGATAATTCACAAAGGGGGCAGCGAGGTAGAAGTTGGTTTTTTCGCGGGCGGCTAAGTGGTTGGCAATGTAGTTGTTGTAAATGGCTGTATGCCGAATGATCGAGTTGTCGGCATTCGATTGGAACACCCCACCCGTAACGGCTTTGGTCACATACGACTGGGCCGTTGCCGGATCGACCTTGGTTAAGCGCATGCCAGCCCGTAACATAAAGGAGTATCCCAGTTTTTTCCATTTAGCCACGTCGCCACCATACAGAATGTCCGTAACAACCGGCGACTGTGCCGTAGTCAGAGCTGCCGATGCTTCGTCGAGCTCCTTCAAAATATCCTTGTAGATAGCCTCCTGCGGATCGTATTTGGGCGTGATGATCTCGTTGGTATAGCCCTGTCCCGCTTCAAAATAGGGAATGTCCCCATAAGTATCGGTCAGGATCATGAAGATGTAAGCTTTCCAGATACGGGCTGCATTGTAGGTGTTGGATTGTAAGGGATCGCTTTTGGTTTGATCAATCACCGCCACCAGTTGTTTGAGCACGTTGCGGTAAAAATTTACCCACACCAGGGGTGTATTACCCCCATTGATCTGATCGTAATTAGCCCCCGACAATGAGCTGCCATAAGGGGTAATGATCTGCTGGACAATGCCGAAATTGTAGGTCAGCATACCCAGCGTACCAAATCCGTCGAGGTAGTTCGTGCTGATAATGCCCTTGTTGAGCACCATCGAAGGAGACAGGGACGTTGGGTCAACCTTGTTTATATTCACCTCGTCGAAGCCCTGATCGCAGCCTGAAAGAAGACTCAGTGACAGGCCTAACGCTAGTATATAATTGAGATTTGTTTTCATGATGTTTGTCGCTTGGATTTTGTCATTTTTGAGAGACGACAGAAAAATTAGAATCGAACATTCAGGTTAAAACCGATGCTGCGGGTAGGGGGCAGACCGGGCCAGAAATCGAGTCCCACGCCATTATCCGACGAAACAAGCGCTTCTTCGGGGTCCATATTTTCCGTCCATTTCTTGATAATCAGGACGTTGTTGGCTACGGCATTCAGTTTCAGACCTTTGATGAAAAGCCCCTGGGGGAGAAGCTTGCTGAAATCATAGCCCAGCGAAACTTGCCGCAGTTTCCAGAAGCCAGCGTTAAAGACAAAATCTTCGTTGATTCCCAATGGGTTAATGGATTCGTAGAATGGTTGTACAGCCGCTTTTGTCTGGTTTATTTCACCGTTAGGATTGACACCGTTACCGATCACGTAGCCCACATCCCGACCCGGTAGCGTCCGTTTCGACAGGCCGTGGCGCATGTAGTTTATGTTCCGGCCAGCAATCATTTTATGCCCCAGCTTAAAGTCGATCAGGGCAGATAATGAAATGCCCCGATAGGTGAACGTATTGGTGATACCCCCGAAATAAGTTGGGAGCGCATTGCCCACATTTTTCAGGGTATTGTTGCGTAGAGGCATGCCGCTATTCTGGTCGAACACCTGCCGCCCCTGTGCATCGCGCAGATACGTGAAGGTGTACAGTTGCCCGATTGGTTTGCCAACAACCTGATTCAGCGTCCGTCCACCACCGCTGTTCACTGTGATGACAGTATCATTGGGCGACAACCCTAAGCGCAGGACTTTCGAGGTATTGTAGGAGACGTTGGCGCTTACATCCCACCGGAAGTTCTGGGAAACAACGGGCGAGCCGGTGAGTAGTATCTCAAGGCCCTGATTCATACTCCGGCCTACGTTGATCAGCTTGCTGGTATACGACGAGGCATCCGAGATCTGGGCGGCCAGAATCTGATCGTCGGTAGTTTTGTGGTAATAGGTAAAGTCGAGGCCTAATTTGCTGTTAAACAGCTTTAATTCCAGACCAACTTCGGCTTCCTGAATGCGGAGCGGACGGAGGTTTTTGTTTGGAACGACCGTTGCATTGATGCCCCCCACCGGTACCAACTGCCCCGACGGATTGGGAAACGAGTTATTGTCAACGGCATAATAAAGCGCGTTGGAATACGGATCTACGTTATCCGAACCCACTTGCGCATAGGCTGCTCGCAACTTCCCAAACGACAGCCAGGGGGGCAGGTTTTCAAAGGCCTGTGAGAACACAAAACTGCTCGTAACGGAGGGGTAAAGAATGCTGCGGTTTGCCGGTGCCAGCGTGGAAAACCAGTCGTTTCGGGCCGTTACGTTCAGGAACATGTAATCCCGATAGGAGAGGGTTGCCGCCCCAAACAGGGAGTTGATGTTCTTCTCGGCCAGCGCGTAAATAGGGTTTTTGATCCGGCCATTGGCCACCGTGTACAGTCCCGGTGTCACGAAATCCTGCACCGTCACGCTGTTGTAGTCATTCCGGGCATAACGCGCGTTGCCGCCGAGCGTAATGTCTACGCCAATTTTTCCGAAGGTTTTATTGGCCCCCAGAATGAAGTCCAGGTTTCGTTCGGTATTCTGGCGTACATCCTGTGTGTACGAGCCGTTTACGTAGCCAACGGGTGCTTTGGCAATGGGTGCATACCCGTTCGGAATGTTGTAATCCTGATTACGTATGTAATAGTCCTGAGCAATTCTTGCCTGTAAATAGAGCCAGTCGGTAAACTGGTACTTAAGGGCCACATTGCCAAACAGACGGTCGCGCCGGATGTTTTCGAAGTGGCGGCTCATGGAATAGTAGGGGTTGTTACGCACCAGAAAGCGCGAGAACACATACTCATCACCGTTGGGCTTGGTCTGGTTGTCGCGGAGGGCGTCGAAGGGCATGGAATTGGCCAGGGTGAAAACCACCGTCGAGACCGAAAAATCCTGCGTATTCAACTGGGGCGGGTTGATGTTATTCTCCTTCGAGTAATTGATATTTCCCGATGCCGTTAACTTGCTGGTGATGTTCTGAGTGAACCCCAGGTTAATTACTTTGCGGTTGAAGGTATTATTCTCCATAATTCCCTTGTTGTCGGTATTGCCAAATGACAGGCTGAACCCACCATTCTGCCCGTTATTTGCCACGGTAACGGTGTTGGTAAAGTTGGTGCCTACGCGGTAGAACTGCTTCACCCGATTATAGACGGGTTCGTAGGGGTAGGTTTTATTGTCGAACAGCACCTGTGTCATGCCCGGCTGAAACTTCTCGCCGAAGCTCCACACTCCCGATGTAGGGTCTGGAGTGGTGGGTCGTTTGCCGCCCTCACCCTGCCCATATTCGTACTGAAAATCGGTAAAATCCAGTGGAGTATCGGTGGTGAAGTTGGTGTTGTATGTAACGCTATACCCCTTGCCCGCCCCCCGGCTTTTGGTGGTAATCATGACCACGCCGTCTTTGGCACGGGAGCCGTATAAGGCCGCTGCGGTAGCGCCTTTCAGCACGGTCATGGTTTCGATATCGTCAGGATTGATACTGCTCAGGCCATCGCCCCCGTCGGAACTGTTGGCGGCACGTGAGCCAAAATCACCCCCGAGGGAGTAGTTGGAGTTGTCGATTGGCACCCCATTCACTACGATGAGCGGGTTGTTTTGTCCGCTGAAAGACGACTGCCCGCGAATACGGATTTTGGCTGTTCCGGCAGGGCCTGTTCCCATCGTGGTAATGTTTACACCCGCCATTTTGCCTTGCAATCCGCTTACAAAATTGGGCGTACGGTTCACAGAAATCTGATCGGCATTAACCGTTGCGGTTGCATAGCCCAGCGTTTTGGCTTCTTTCTTGATACCTAGCGCTGTAACGATAACTTCGTCGATGGCTTTGGCATCCTCTATTAATTGTACATTGACGATGGAGCGATTGTTAATTGGTACCGTCTGGCTTACGTAACTGATATAGGAAAAAATCAGCGAAGCGGTAGCGGGTGCATTGATCGAATAATTACCTGAAGCATCGGTGGCGGTACCTACCGATGTGCCGCCAACTAGAACGTTTACACCGGGCAGTCCCTCCTTATCGGGTCCGGTTACTCTACCGGTTATTTTGTTCGTCTGGGCAAATGCCAGACTACTACACACGAGTAGATGAAAAAGTAGAATTAGAGCTTTGTTCATGTTCAATAGAGATTAAGGTTTAAAAGGCAAAATCATCCATTTATATCAATACTTTAAATTGATATAATTACAATTTACGGGGGCTCTGAAAATGACTCCTCAATCCAGCTATAAGGTCGGATTTTGTATGGTTTTGGTAGTCGTATCAGACAGCATCCTGCTGTCTGGCCGTCAGGCTAAAAAATGACCACAAGTAGTCAAATCCCAATGGGTAAGTAGTGTATTTTAGCCTAACGGCCAGACAGCAGGATGCTGTCTGATACATGGGCACGCTTACCAGTTATGAATGGCACCATCCGGGCTTTTCAAAATCGGGTGTGGAAACTGCGTTTTGGCCGCTACTTCCAGCACAAACGTTGCTTTTTTGGGATCGAATTTGACACCCAGACCCGGCGCCGGATTCAGGTATAATTTGCCGTTTTTGAAGTTTATGAAATCCTCATTGAAATAATCGGGCCGTTCGGGTTCACCACCGCCCAGTTCCATCAGGCAGCGCGTTGGGCTGCTGGAACCAAGTACATGCACCAGTGCCGCCGTGGATAGAGGGCCGGTAAAGTGCGGAATCATACCCGCATAGTGTGTTTCGCACAGAGCGGCAATTTTCTTGAATTCGCCAATGCCGCCCGTATTAGGTAAGGTAATTCGCGTATAGTCGATCAGGCGCTGTTCAATGAGCTCGTTGATGTCCCAGCGGTCGCCAAATTGTTCGCCAACCGCAATAGGTACGGTGGTCATCTGCCGGACGGTTTTATAAACAGCCGGATTTTCAGACCGAACAATGTCCTCTACGAAATAAGGCTCCATATTCTCAAGCGCCCTGCAGATTTTGATGCCTTCGGTGGTATCAAAACGTGTATGCAGATCAAGTGCCCATTTGCCGCCACCACCAACCGCCGAGTCAATTCGCTTGCAAAATTCGATGGTCTTTTTGGCGTTGTCATAAAAGTCAAAGGGTTGATCGCCGTTGCCGCCGGTTGGGCCAATTCGGTAGGCTCGCAGGCCCGCTTCGATACAATCCCGCGCCCGTTCTTCTTCTGTTTTGGCTTTGGAAGCCCGAAAGCCAGTGGCGTAACATTCAACATAGTCGCGGGTGGCCCCGCCCAGCAAGTCATAGACTGGTACGCCCAGGGCTTTTCCTTTAAGGTCCCATAAGGCCATTTCCAACGCTCCAAGCGCGTGCAATTTCTCCCGACCGGGTGGATAAAACATGCCCCGGTACACGTTTTGCCAGAGGTGCTCAATGCGAAACGGATCTTCGCCAATAATCATCTGAGCGCACTGCTCGATCATATCTTTAGAGCCGCCTTCGCCAATGCCGATAACGCCCCCATCGGTATAGATTTCAACAATGCCGCGAGCCTGGTTGAAGAGGGGTTTGTTATAACCGGGGGCACTGTAATACCTGATTTTTGTGATTTTTAATTTTGGAGCCGCCTGCGCCATGCTCATGGGCAGACCGCTCCAAATAGCTGTTGAACCGACCAATGCAGACTTAAGAAAGTTTCTTCTTTCCATGAAGGTAAGGGAATAGGAATAATCAGTTAGTGGCAATGAATTTGTAAAGAAAAGTGCTTGCTTAATCGGTTAAGCAAGGGTTTAAAACTAGGTGACCACGCTCTTTTTTGTTTTTGACGAGGCTCGTTCGATCAATTCTGCTTTCATAAGTATCTGCGCGGGTTCAGTTGATTTGTGCGTCAATTTTTTCACCAGTAATTCAACGGCAGTTTGGCCCAGCAATACAATGGGCTGTTTCAAATAGGTTATGGGGCAATAATAAAGCTCAAAAACTTCGGCCTGGCCAAAACTGACAATGCCTAAATCATCCGGCACCTTTATACCCAGGCTATTTATATGTTTCAGGCCACTTACAGCCAGACTATATGTCGCAAATAAGAGCGCATCGACGGGTTCATCAGCCGCCAGCATAGTATCAATGGCCGCTTTTACACCGGCGTCAATCGCGTTGATTTTTATCCGTTTTAACCAGTGTTCCTGACCGGTAACCTTACTGTCTCTCAGCGCATCCTGATACCCTCTGATGCGCTCCTGCATATGGAAAAGTTGCGAATCATAAGCAATCATCCCAATGCGTTGATACTGGTTCCTGATTAAATGGGTACCTGCGTCATACGAGGCTCTGTAATGGTCTGTCGAAACAAAATCGGTTGGTATTTCCGGGAAATACCGGTCTAATAAAACAAAGGGAATATGCTTATCTAGTAAAAGCTGAATCTGTTCTTTCGAGTCTTCTGCCGAAACAATGATAAATCCATCAACTTGCCTGTTAATCAGTACATCCAGTAAGTCCCGTGACTTGTCGGCGTTTTCATCTGAACTGCCAATGATGACCGTATACCCGTTCCGTTTTGCTTCGTCTTCAACTACCCTGGCTATATTCGCAAAGAACGGGTTCGATATATCGGCTATAATCAGCCCAATGGTGTGTGTTTTTCCGCTTCGCAAACTCTTCGCCAAATGGCTTGGCTGGTAGTTTAATTCTGTCGCTATTTGCTTAACCTTCAATGCAATTTCCTGCCCAACCCGACTCTCTTTTTCTTTTCCGTTAAGCACATAAGACACTAACGCTGTTGAAACGCCCGCTTTTTGGGCTATGTCTTTTATAGACACCTTTGTCTTACTCATGCTCGCTATAAATGATCCTGCTGACACGGTAGGATGGATAGATGGGTGCCGCTAACAAAATCAAACAAATATATAGTTAATCGTTTAAGCAAAGCAAGAACTATTATTATTTCTACTCAAATTTGTTTTATTATCAGATGAGAGGTTTTTAATTGGGGCTGACAAAAACGTCGAAGATTAAACAAGTAAGCGGTTAATTTGCAAAAAAAAGACATCCACCTTATTTGTATGCTCGAACAAATTCAGGAAACGGCACAGTTTATACAGTCGAAAACAAATCTTACGCCAACCATCGGCATTATTCTCGGAACCGGCCTTGGTGCCTTAGCCAACGAACTGGACATTGAAACGACGCTCCCGTATGCGTCTATTCCTCATTTTCCCCTGTCGACGATTGAGTCTCATTCGGGCAAATTATTGGTGGGTACATTGGCGGGGAAGCCGGTTATGGTGATGCAGGGACGCTTTCACTATTACGAAGGATACACTATGCAACAGGTAACGTTTCCGGTGCGGGTGATGCATGCGCTTGGCGTAAAAACGTTGCTGGTATCGAACGCGGCTGGTGGCATGAATCCAGCCTTCCAAACTAGTGACCTGATGGTAATCGACGATCATATTAGCTTACTGTTGCCGGGAAATCCATTGATTTGCCCGAATCCGCCCGTGTTTGGCGAACGCTTCCCCGATATGTGTGAGCCCTACCGACAGTCGTTAATTGATCTGGCTTTCTCGATTGCCGACGAGTTGGGTATCTCCCTCAAACGTGGGGTATACGTGAGTGTAACGGGGCCGCAATTGGAAACGCGTGCCGAATACCGGATGCTGCACCAGTGGGGTGCCGATGCCGTGGGCATGTCTACGGTACCGGAAGTTATTGTGGCCAATCAACTGAGTATGGCCGTTTTTGGCGTGTCGGTCATTACGGACCTTTGTTTCCCCGACACCCTCGAAAAAGCCGAACTCGTTAAAATACTGGCAGCCGCAGCGAAAGCCGAACCGAAACTAACGATGTTGATTCGCGAAATGATAAGCCGGTTGTAAGGCCAGACCCGGATCCGGTTGATTCAAAGGAGCCGTGTTTCGGTTTCCTACAAACTGGAATTGTACGATAGTGGACCTTATTTGTCCGCTATCGTACAAGATGCAGAATGGTATTTTTATGTAACTAGCTGACTGTTAGTTATTTTATTCTGTTGGCACGCTTGTTGGCATTTAAGTAATCGAACTCAAAAACTTACAACAACAACATACTGCCATGAACAACTCACTTACGTCCGCTTTTGCAAAAACAGTTGCCGCTCTTTTTATCAGCGCTACACCTATGTTAGCGAATCCCGCCAACCCAACAAAACCTGCTTCGTTCGAGGCCAGTGTCTACGTCACGAATAAAAACACGATTAAACTGTCCATCGATAAAACGACCGCTGAGTCGCTAAGTATTAGTTTACGCCCAACTGACAAGAGCGGTGATTTGTTCATCAAACAGATTGGTAAACGACAAACTAATGCTCGTTTACAACTCAATGTGGATGAATTGCCGAATGGCGTTTATGAATTAGAAATCAGATCGGCTGGCGGTGTTCGCATCGTTAAACAAGTCCAGCTTGGCACGACAACGCCGACAATACCCACCGGACGCCTGGTCGCTATTAATTGACCTGGTCTGGATGTTGCCCCAATACCAAAAAAGGCTTAAATCGACTAGTGCCGATTTAAGCCTTTTTGGTATTGGGTAGGGTAGCTGGGTTTTTGATTCCGGAATACCTAGGCCAGCCGGTCGTTAATAAATTGTTCGCAATAAAGTTTGATCTGATCCCGAACGACGCGAAACTGCGCCAACTTTTCGCTCTCGGGTGCATGAGACGGATCGCTAAAACTGTGGTGAATGAGTTGTGCCGTTGAGGGGAAATAAGGGCATTGCTCCCGGGCATTGTCGCAAACGGTAATAACGTAGTCGATGGGCTGATTCACGTATTCATCAACATGGTTAGAGGTGTGATGCGAAATGTCAACACCGTCTTCGGCCATCACCTGAATAGCCAGTGGGTTGACACCGTGAGGTGCTACGCCGGCGCTATAAACCGTAGCGCGGTCGCCCGCAAAATATTGGAGGTAGCCGTGAGCCATTTGCGACCGGGCCGAGTTGCCCGTGCAGAGTACTAAAATTGAGGTCATTTTATTGATATTTAATCAATGCCAACTTGTGTGCTGCGCCGTTCGAGCAGCAGAATATTTCGCCAGATGCCAGCGCGTTTGCCAATCCGTTCGTGGTGGCCGATCTCCCGGAAGCCGCAGCGTTTATGAAGGGCTATGCTGGCTGTGTTTTCGGGAAATATGCTGGCCTGCAATGTCCACAGGTTCTTTGTTTCGCTCTCTATAATCAGTTGATTCAACAATTGTTGTCCAACACCTTTGCCCCGGTGGGCGGCATCGACATACAGGCTCACTTCAGCTACGCCTGAGAACACGCACCGGCCCGATACGGCTGTTAACAGTGCATACCCAATTACGGTACCGGCCTCAACGGCCACTAACTGCGGAGAGGTCATATACGCGTTTGCCATTGCTTCGGGCAATGGGGCCCGCGTTTCCATTGTGGCATTGCCCGTGTCGATGCCTTGCTGGTATATAGCGGCCATTGCGGACCAGTCATTTAGTTGTACAGATCGGATTTTCATGACGTAACGCGGGTGGAAACCCGCGATTATTGTTCAGAAATCGCGGGTTTCCACCCGCGTTACATTAACAACAACCGCTGCCGGGCTCGCAGCAGGCATCCGCTTTCCTGGTTAAGTCGGCGAGTTGAACACGTGGTTTCGACGGTGTCGTTGGCTTCTCGGCATAGGCCGTGAGGCTGACGATACCCGTACCTGACTGCCGATAAGCGGCTATTTCGTCTATAGTCAGGTAGTTTGCCAGTAGTTCATCAGGGAGGAAAATGGCTTTCTGTTTTTGCAAGGTCAGGTTGGTGAAGCCTGCTTCCTGAATCAGACCAATATATACGTCCTGCTGAATCGCTCCCGAAACACAACCGGCATAGAGTTCTGCTGCTTTGAGTAGGTTGGCGGGGAGGTCACCAGCCAGCACAATGTCGGAAATGCTGAAATGGCCGCCGGGTTTGAGAACACGCCAAATTTCGGCAATCACGTTTTTCTTGTTAGGAACCAGATTCAGTACGCAGTTCGACACGATCACGTCCGCCGTGTTATCCACAACGGGCATTTGTTCAATGTCGCCAACGCGAAATTCGACATTGTTATAGCCCAATGTATCGGCGTTTTTCCGGGCGCGGTTAATCATGGCATCAGTGAAGTCGATGCCAATTACTTTGCCAGTTGGTCCCGTTTCATGACGAGCCACAAAACAATCGTTACCTGCCCCCGAACCCAGATCAATAACCGTATCGCCGGGTTTGATTTGGGCAAATTGCGTCGGCAAGCCACAGCCTAAACCGAGGTCGGCATCGGCAACATAACCGGCTAACTGGCTATAATCGTCGGCCATAATAGCCGGGTTATCGGTTGGCGAACAGCAATTGGTGGCACCGCAACAGGAAGCTTCGTTGTAAGCCTTCGATTGGGTAGCAATCTGGCCATAGGCCTCCCGAACAACGGTTTTTAACTGGTCATCAATTTGCATGGTAGTATGTGTTAATTGTAATATTACGATTAATTTGGCTGTTGTTAGGATAATTGTCTCGCTATCTACTTGACAATCAGTAAAATTATCTTCCCAATTCTTTCGGTCAAAGCAAGCGAGAAAACCATTAGCACCGGCAGGGGTGGGATTTAGTTTAATACGGTACTATTTTGTGCCTTTTGTATCTCATGCTGTGCATCCTCCGGCAAAAGTAGTCCTTCCTTCACCAGATCATTTGCGGCTTTCTGAACTGCCGCTACATAGGCCGCATGCGTACCGTAGCGTTCTTCCAGCGACAGGCGCGGGTCGTTAGCAACTATCCGCTCGGCTTTGGTTTTTTTAAAGGGAATGAACATACCGTTGAGTGAGGCTAGGTCGCCTTCGCCATAGCCTGCCCGACGCAAACTCCACCCCGTATATGTGCCAAGTGGTACGCGCATAGTGGTGTTCCGAATGCCCCCCAGTTCGTTGCCATCCTGATCGACCTTTGGCACCAGAACCGTGTATACGTTTGCCTTGATGACTTTCGGGGGTTCCTGTAGCACAATGCCTGTAATATGGTGGCTGTTGTAAGCTGGTCCAAAATCAAGCAGCGGTACATTGTTGAACTGGCCATTGTATACCACGCCCGGAATTGATGGCCAGCCGATACTATTCTGGTCGGGGCGCACCAGTGTTTTGGCTTTGATGGTTGGATATATGCTGGCAGGAGGCAGCTTATCCTGCAACACCCACTGCTCCAGCGCAATCAACAACGCACGCAGGTTAGGCTGATTCTGATTGGGATTCGTCATGAAGCCCGATACCGGGTCCAGTATACTACCCGGCGAATGTTGCGTACCGGCAAATAGATAAATTCGAACGTTGTCGGGAATGACGAGGTCCTGCTTCCCATGAGAATCTGTCGTTGGCAGCGACGCCCGTATCTGGCGATATTCTGACGAGCTGAGCGTTTGCATGATTTTAGGGCAATTACCCATGGGCGAACAGGCTTCCAGAATACCACCGGTAATACCCGAAACCGGATCGCGGGTAACGTTCCAGGTAAAGGGGGCTTCATTGCTCGGGTAAAGGTGATCTTCGTGCTGAAGCCCTCCGCCCCCCGGCCGACCAAAGCGAATGTTCAGGGAGATCCGGCGAGTGGCGATGTGGGCGTTGATGCCATCGAACACCCGCTGGCCCGGTTCGTCCTGATTAAAGCCCAGTTGCAGAAATGTACGGGTGAAATTACTGCACTGAGATACCCCCTGCATGATCGCGGCCCGAATTGGAAGCGTAGTTGCCCCCGCTACCAACAGGGGATTTGGGTTGCGGGCGTCGTCGGTGGTTGACTGCCGCAGAAATGACGCCATATCCCGAACCGCAGCAAAACCCAGCCCCAACACCAGCGGATTTTTGGCGGTATATACCAGTTCGTAAATGTAATTTGGGTCGAATCCTTCCTTCAACGAAAGCTTTGTATTGCTGGCTGTGCCGGGAAAGGGCTGAGTTGTACAGTCAGAAAAGGCCCAGTCACTGTTAGGAATAGGCATACGGGCATCAGCTTCATGTACACGTTTGGTTAGTACTAACCCGGTGTTGTCGAGACTGATGGTTTCGTAGCTGTGGTGTGTTATACCGCTGAAAGGGCCGCTGCTCAGACTCTGTGTTTTAGCGGGTACAGTGACCTGAAATTCGGCCCGGAGCAGGCCCGTTATTTCCTTGCCATTGTTGGTCGCTACGGGCACCTTAATCGTCAGGCGCGGACTGCCCGGAACGGTTTCTCCGGCTAAAACATCGCCCTGCCAGCCGCACCAGACATACACATAACCTCGTTTGAGCAGGGCCGTATCGGCCGGAAATACGTTTCCCCGGTTGGGCAGGCTCAGAAACAGCAGGCCGTTACTCTTACCTATGTCTTTGGGGCGCAGCAATGCAAACTCAGACACGTATTCGATCATACCCCGCTCATTTTTAGGAGCCAGTTGCAAATCCTGGATGATCTTGTTCTGGGCCAGCTTCGGGTCTACTTCGCCATATGCCTGACCCGTAACTCGCTCATAAGCACCCGCGTTGCCGAAGGCGCGACCACTCGCGTAGGCTTCTGTTTTGGTGATAACTAACTTGACAATACGCGCCTGCGCCGTGAGCGTGAGACCAAGCAACAACAGTACGAAACGAAGGGATAGGGCAAATTTCATATTGATAAAAGACTTAGTTTCCGTTTAACACCTTACTGAAAAACAGCACTTGGTAAGGAAGGGCGTTTTGCCAAAATTCCCAGCTATGACCGCCGGGCCGTTCGCTGTAATCGTGCGGTGTTTGGTTGAAAACCAGCCGATGATGTAATTCGCGGTTGGGCTCAATCAGAAAATCATCTACCCCACAGTCGATGACCAGTTTCAAGCCGTTTGTTTTCATTTTATCGGCCATGCCCACGACCGAATAGGAGGCCCATCCGTCGGGCGCCTGGTCGAATGGCCCCAGAATTTTTTCGAACTCTGCCTTGATGTTCTTTGTCGCATCGGGCGGAAGCTTCCAGGCGTTCATATCGAGATTCAGTGCCCCACTCATGCTTCCAGCTGCACAATAGAGGTCGGGATGGCGGGTCGCCAGATATAATGCGCCATAGCCCCCCATCGACAGCCCTGTAATTACCCGGCCTTTAGGTGTGCGAATAGTGCGATAGGTATTATCAATTTTAGCAATAACCTCTTTGGTCAGGTAGGTCTCAAACTGGCTGTCTTTGATGACGGGACTATCCACATAGTAGCTGAACACCTCGCCTTCGGGCATGACAATAATGAGGTTATACTGATCGGCGAGCCGGTGAATCAGGGTTTTATCGGGCGTTTTTGTAATCCAGTCGTTAAAGTGCCCAAAGCCGCCGTGGAGCAGATAGAGTACCGGGTACATCGTTTTATTCTTTCCGGCAGATGCATAGGAGTCGGGCAAAACGACCACCGCCCGAAGGTTCTTTTTCATCACCGCGCTGGGTACGTCCAGGGAATCGACTTTGGCCGCATAGAGCGGAAGTGTTAGCAGAAAACTAAGAAGGAATAGTAATGGCCAGAGCGAAGGTTTAGGCTGATTTATTTTACGCATACGAGTTTGACGTTAATGCCGGTTTAATAGGGTGAAATATCCTCTGAAAATGCCTGGTAACGTGTCTTTGGAGAATATGTGTTGAGACAAGTTGCCCAATCGTTTTGACAAAAAGCTGTTCGATCACTACTTGGCCAATGACGTAATAAATAGATCAGCATTAATAAACTAGACCTTACTAGAAGTCCACTGTAGTAACAGTAATTATTTATAGCCTCTCGTTAAAGAGGCCAATACTGATCAACAACAGCTTTTTTGATTAACAAATGAGTCCAGTACTTCGCCAAACACCTGCCGGGCTTCTTCCCAAACGGGTTCGTTGATGCAGTAACAAACGCGGGGTGGGTCGATGCTGCCCTGGATGATGCCAATACGTTTCAACTCCTTCAAATGCTGTGATACGGTAGCCTGAGCCAGGGGCAATTCATCAACAATATCGCCACACACACAGGCTTTTTTCTGAGCTAACAATTGCAGAATAGCTACGCGAGCCGGATGCGCAAAGGCTTTGGCCAGATCGGCCATGCGGTTCTGCTGATCCGTAAAGATTTCGGTTTTCGTCGCTCCCATGTGCCAAAGGTATGAAGAAATTTGATTATCGCAATATTACGATGAAGTTGTTTTTTGGCTATGTATTTGCGAGGCTTGTTTACCACCCCCAACCGAAGCGTCGGACCACCGTAAATAAATTTTAACCCTAACCCCACTTATAAATAACCGGGAAATAAAAGCCCATGTAAGAGTCCGTAAGCTGTTGATTACCTTGAGATAAAGCCTCATTATACAACCTTTCACATTTTAATTCTTCACACCATGTTCGTTCTAATCCACGCGTTTTCCCGGCTCGCAAGTCCCGGTCTGTATGTATGGCGATCCGAAGTAGCCGGTAATCTGGTTGCCCCGTTTAGTGATGATCGTACTACTGGCTGGTCGACGTTTCAGGTGCTGCTCGATCCGCAGATAAAGCCCCTTGTTCAGTTCAAATTAGTTGGTCGCGACTCGGAAGGGAAAGGTGTCGACTGGGAACTGGACGATTATAACCGGGAGCTAAAACGATTGCCCGACGATACGTTTCCGGCTGAAATCTGGATATTCCATAACGCCCGCCGTATACTTGATGTCGACCCAATGACGGCCTTGCCACAAAGCCGACTGACAGTCCATCTCATTACGTTGAATCGGTACCGGGAAAGTCAGCTTTGTCTGAGCGATGCCAACGCTCACGAAGTCCGGTTTGAACCCGGTCTGCCTGATAATCTCGGACCTGTTTTTACCGTTGACCTGACTGGCCTTCAACAGCAATTCTTTTATTTCAGGTTTGTCAAGGGGGATAAAGTAAACGGAAACCGGACCGATTTTGAGCCGCCCATTGCCAACAAAGTATACGTTGCCGATGATGGCAACGAGATATGGGTCCACAGTGATGCCGATATTATTCGGGATAGCCAGCCCGTTCTACGGCAGCTGACGGTTCATGTTCACAAAGAATCTGATTGGAACGACGCTCCCGAGATTCACCTTTGGCAACCGGGTTCGGGTTTCGAAGTAGACTTACCAGCCGAACAGGAAGATGACGGATGGAGCGCCCACCGGATATTACTTTACACCAATATTGAGTACCGTTTTTATGTACGCTATCGGTCGCTAGCGGTCGTCTGGCAGGAACCTAATCGGGCGCATCGGCGGCTGACCATTTTGCAGGAAACCGAATGCTGGACCATTGAGGGCGATGATGTGGTATTCGACAGTCGGCCTGCGCGCGACCTGGCCGTAACGATTCGTATTGCTGCCCGACCCGCTGGTGGAGCCTATGCCGGGCCGTTCCAGGCGCGGGTGGGTGTTCTGGATGCCGGCGGCTGGTCTGAATCGAATTTGACGGTGTCGGCTAGTGATTCGATAAGCTTTAGTACCTATCAGGGTATTGCCTTGAAGCTTGATTATATGCGTGCCGGAACCGTCATCTCGTCGCATCGGTTCGATACACCCGAAACGGGAGATACGTTCGATGGGTTTTCGGTTTTGTCGAAGCCGATTGTGTTGCGTGAAGCTCCACCAGCCGCTCTGTTTGCCGATCCGCCTTTCACGATTTTACGGCCGGGCATATGGGAGCAGGCTGGGACGCTTCATTTTGCTCTTCATGTTCAGGATGTATCGCGGGCACGGCTCAAAGGGGCATGGACAAATACACTCGTCGACCTGTCGCTCACTAACGATGGTACCTTTTTCTGGGCGCAGATACCCATTACAGATATAGCACCCTTGGGGACAGACTATCATAAACAGGCGTATAACTACATTCTCAACGACGATTGGCTGATTCACGATCCAGCCGCTCAGTGGGTGGAAGGGTCGACGCCGGGTAAGCATTCGCTCTTGTTCAATCCAGATCGTCATCAATGGCGGTCTTATTCCTGGCAGCGACCGGGTTGGGAGTACCTGATTATTTACCAGATCCACCCTGCTCGCTTTTCAGATCGGCATCCAGAGTTAAGTCCTCTATTGCAGGTAGCCCGCGAAATAGATGAACAGGCCGGTCATTTGCGCGATCTGGGTGTTACGGCTATTGAATTGTTGCCCGTCAACGAAGTAGGATCGCCAATATACGGCTGGGGATATGATCCGGCGTTTTTCTTTGCCGTTGAAGCCAATTACGGTGGCCCCGCCGATTTGCAGGAGCTGGCCGATACTTGTCATGCGCATGGTATAGCGTTGATACTGGATGTGGAGTTCAACCATACCGGCAATACGGATAATATTCTGTTCTCCACGGCTCATGACACGTTCATTGACGGCGATACACAATGGGGGCCGCTGATTAACTTCGACAACCCTATTTGCCGTTTCTTTTTCAGGACGAACCTGATTTATCTCGCCGAGACGTTCCGTATCGACGGATTCCGGTTCGACCATACCGACACCATTATTAATGGCCACAAACAGCAGGGGTATATCAATGTTCCCGGCTCAGGTGGCGGTTGGGAGTTCCTGAACGACATGCGTCAGGCACTAAAAAAGCTTGATCCGAACATCGTTATGATCGCGGAGGAGTTGCCGAACGACTGGTATCTCACGAGTCAGGGGGCTATGGATAGTCAGTGGTGCGATGATTTTCACGACCGCATGGTTGACGTGTGCCGCCGTCGGGAATCTGTTTTTAGATTGGGGCAGGCGTTGGAACTAACCAATCCTGTTTATCAGCACTGGTATAGTGCAACTAACTATGCCGAAAGCCACGATGAGGTTGGTAATGAAGATAACCGGATTGCCAAATGCGCTGAGTTTGGTTCAGGCCTGCGGCTGGCTAAAGTCGCACTCGCTACAGTGTTGCTTGGTCGGGGACTACCACACATTTTCATGGGTGGTGAAGCGGGCGAAACGCGTCAGTTTGCGAAAGATAAACTCGACACACTGCCGCTGGCTGTTTACCGATCCGATGTCAACCAGAAAAACGTATTGGCCTGGTTTCAAATACTTTGTGGATTACGGAAAAATGATAGCCGAATCAAAGGCCCCTCACCCTTAAACGTTCGTTATGCCGATGGAAACCTGTTGGCTTTTTCGCGGGGTGGCGCTGGTGAGTTTTTCATCGTGCTGAACTTTGGTACTTGGTCGGGCAGCATCGGCCTGTCTACGCTAAATCTGCCCGACGGCGTTTATTGCGAACTATGGAATTCGACATGGCCTGCGTTTGCCATTTCGGGCGAGTGGGAAAACGAGCACACCAACTGGGGGCGGGATGCCCGGTTGAGCCGAAACAACTCGCTGAACATCCCGGATTTTGGCGTAGTAGTTCTTGAGCGGGTGTAAACAAGTAGCATGGACATCCTGTCCGCGTAGCAGTAAGCTAACGGTTGTGGGTCTTGTTTTAGCTTACGGCTACGCGGACAGGATGTCCACGCTACAGAAAAAAGAACGATTTGGAATTAGCCAGAACACAGTAACGTTTCCTGATATATGCCTTTTAAGTAGGAGAGTACAGGACAGATTAAGCTTTGTAGTATCTACATTTGTTACTCAATGCTACCCTGTTTGGCCCAACGTTTTTTGTGGGCAATTGCATAGTCTGAATCGAATATGAAAGTTGGTCTGTTTATTCCCTGTTACATTGATCAGTTCTATCCGCAGGTAGCCATCGCTACCCTGAAATTGTTGGAAAAAGTCGGCTGCAAGGTGTCGTATCCGCTCCAACAAACCTGCTGCGGTCAGCCAATGGCCAACTCCGGCTTTGAACACCTGACGGGGGGATGCAACGAGAATTTCGTTCGCAACTTTGCCAACTGCGACTATATCGTTTCGCCCTCCGGGAGCTGCACACTGCACATAAAACATCACCTGCATTCGGCCAATGAGGAAGTAGCTACGGGTATCCGCTCCCGTATTTATGAACTTACCGAATTTCTGACAGATATCGTGAAAGTCAATACACTAGATGCAACGTTTCCCTACAAAGTTGGCTTGCACCAAAGCTGCCACGGACAACGGGGGTTACACATATCCCAGATGTCGGAATTGGTTGCACCGCCCTTTTCGAAGCCGGTACAGTTGCTCAACTTAGTGAAGGATCTGGAACTAATTCAACTCGACCGGCGCGATGAGTGCTGTGGATTTGGCGGTACATTCTGCGTAACGGAAGAAGCCGTTTCGGTTAAAATGGGGAAAGACCGCGTAGCCGATCACCTGCGTCACGGGGTCAATTTCATCACCGGCGTCGATGTGTCGTGCCTGATGCATATGGAAGGTATTCTGAAACGGGCTAATTCGAATGTAAAAGTTAAACATATTGCAGAAATATTAACGGCTACCATATGACCACCCCCAACCCCCTCCTAAAACAGGAGGGGGCTATGCCGAGGGGTAGCCTGTTGTGCAATTGAAGAGGTTTTTTCTTTAAAAACAGGTGGTAATCTTAAAAAAAACTGCCATCATGTAGAGTCCCCTCCTGTTTTAGGAGGGTGTTGGGCCGGGCGGCCGGTGCCGGTGGTAAGAATAGCTTGACTAACAACATTACTCAATGAACAAGCAGCTCACATTAGATCACGCTGACGCAGCGCTGGAGTTTAATAAAAACGAAGCGAAAGTCGATTGGCACGACGAAACGCTCTGGTTTGTACGTACCAAACGCGACCGGGCCGTGGCGCAGATTCCCGAATGGGAGCAACTTCGGGAAGCGGCCTCGCAGATTAAAAACTACGGGCTGTCCAACATGCACGATCTGCTGATCCAGTTTGAAGAAAACGCGATTCGCAACGGTATCAAAATTCACTGGGCCGCCGATGGTGACGAACACAATGCCATCATTCTCGACATTATAAAACAAGCGGGGGCGAACCGAATGGTTAAGTCGAAGTCCATGCTGACCGAAGAGTGTCACCTGAACCAATTCCTGACCGACAAGAGGATTGAAGTAATAGACAGCGATCTGGGCGAACGAATTGTGCAGATGCGGGGCGAGCCACCGTCCCATATTGTGCTGCCCGCCATTCACCTGACCAAGGCCGAAGTAGGCGAAACCTTTCACGAGCATCTGGGCACCGACAAAGGCGCAACTGATCCGCAATACCTAACCGAAGCCGCTCGCCAGCACCTGCGCGAAACGTTTCTGACGCGCAAGGTGGCACTCACGGGTGTCAACTTCGCCATTGCCGAAACGGGTGGATTTGTCGTGTGTACCAACGAGGGAAATGCCGATATGGGCGTCCATTTGGCCGACGTGCACATTGCGGCTATGGGTTTTGAAAAGATCATTCCCCGTGCCGAACACCTGAGTGTATTTCTACGATTGCTGGCCCGTTCAGCAACGGGCCAGCCTATTACTACATTTTCGAGCCATTTTCATCGGCCTCGTCCGGGTCAGGAGATGCACATCGTTATTGTCGATAATGGCCGTAGCCGTCAATTGGGACGCCCTGATTTTCGCAATTCGCTCAAGTGTATTCGATGCGCGGCCTGTTTGAATACCTGCCCGGTTTACCGACGGTCAGGTGGATTTAGTTACCACAGTGCCGTTGCCGGGCCAATTGGCTCTATTCTGGCGCCGAATCTGGATATGAAACAAAACGCCGATCTGCCGTTTGCGTCAACGCTCTGTGGGTCGTGTTCCAACGTGTGCCCGGTCAAGATCGATATTCACGACCAGCTCTACAAATGGCGGCAGGTGCTTATGAAAGAAGGCTATGGTCCTGGTAGCAAGACCGTTGCCATGAAGGCGATGGCTACCGTCCTGGAGTCGCCCCGGTTGTACCGGATGGCGGGTAAAGTTGGGCGGGGGGTATTGCGGTTTGCGCCGATCACGGTCGAAAACGGGCTGAATCCCTGGTATACCCAACGAGAAATGCCCGAACCGCCCGCAGAAAGTTTCCACGACTGGTACGTTAACCACAAAAAAGCATGACCACCCGCGACCAGATGCTGGCGAATATAAAGGCCAACCAGCCAGCCTTACGCCCTGTTCCAACCGACTTTACATTCACATCAGTTTACCCAGACCTGACAAAGCAATTTATTGATGTGCTCACGTTTGTGGGTGGGGCAGCCCTAATTGTTGAGGATTTTGCCGCTATCCGCGCTTCGTTGCAAACGCAGTTTCCAAATATGACCAGCGTTGCAACTACCTGTCCGGAACTCGCTGATCTGGCCGATGTGACCATGAACGTTACTGACCCGCATGAGTTGTCGGGACTCAATCTGGCAATTATAGAAGGGCCATTAGCGGTAGCCGAAAATGCCGCTATCTGGGTCGACGAGCGGCAGATACCCCAGCGGGTAGCACCCATGATCACGCAATACTTGGTGATCATTATCCATCAATCGACTATTGTGCCTAATATGCACGACGCCTACAAGTTGCTGAAGGTCGATGCAACCGGCTTTGGTACGTTCATCTGTGGCCCGTCAAAAACCGCTGATATTGAGCAAAGTCTGGTGATTGGTGCGCACGGTGCCCGGTCGTTGATGGTGTATATATTGCCGTAATGAATATCCCCGATCCGCACAGGAATGTAGTCGTATCCGTTCTGTGAACTTAATTTACGTTCCTAGCAACTTATAAAACCTGTCTCGATAGGCATCGCCAATCGGAATGTTCACCGGTTCCCGATTGCCATTGTTGATGTAAATACGACTCCGTTCTACCGTAGAAATATGGGCCAGGGCCACGATAAATGATTTATGCACCCGGACAAAAGCCGATGGTGGCAAGCTAGTTTCCAAACTACTGAAGGTTTGCCGGGCTATCACTTTTTCGGTTACGGTATGGACTATTGTATAGTTCTGCAACCCCTCTGCGTATAGGATGTCGGCTATATTGACCCGTTGCATGCGGTGCTCCGTGCGAATGAACAGATAGGCTCGCGGCTCAGGTGATAGATCGAGTGAAGGTCGCATCTGCTGCTGAACTTTCAGGACTGCCCGATAAAATCGCTCAAACGAAATTGGCTTGAGCAGATAATCTACCACATCATGTTCGAAGCCATCCAACGCATACTCTGCGTAAGCCGTCGTTAAGATCACCCGTGAACGGCTGTTGAGGGCTGTAAGGAACTGCAGGCCGGTAAGCTCCGGCATTTGAATATCCAGAAAAACCAGGTCTATCGGTTCGTCGGCTATCCGCATCAGCGCGTCGAGTGGGTTCGTCGTTGCCGCTACCAGGTGCAAAAAAGGCACTTTGCCGATGTAATCGGTTAAAATGTCGAGAGCCAGGGGTTTGTCGTCAACAACCAGACAACGAATGGGTGAGGTCATAGGTCGAGGTGCAGGTTTATCCGGTAATCGATTGGATGGTCGATCACCTCCAGACGGTGCTGACCAGGGTATAACAGCTCAAGCCGCCGTTTGACATTGGCCAGGCCGATACCACCCGTATGATCTTTATGCTGCTGGTTTTTACGGTTGTTCAGTTGAAAGTCCAGGGTTGTTCTGGTTAAGTTGAGTGTCAGGCAAATGGGGTGCTGCGGGTCTGATACCACGCCATGTTTGAAAGCGTTTTCGACAAAAGATACAAGCAGTAAAGGGGCTATCATTTGTCCGTTGATCGAACCCTGAAGTTGATACTCAACATATAGATTGTCTTTAGCGCCGATACGCTGCAAATCGATCAAGCTATGCAGGTAATCAAGTTCGCGGGCCAGAAGCACGTAATCGTGCCGGGCCTCGTGCAGAACATAGCGGAGTAATTCTGATAGCTTAAGTAGGGCTCTTGGTGCCTCTTCAGATTTACAATAGACTAACGCATAGATGTCGTTGATGGTGTTGAACAGAAAATGCGGATTCAACTGTGATCGTAGAAAAGCCAGCTCGGCAGATGTTCGGGCCTGTTCCGTTTCCCGGCGGAGTTGTTCGTTGATAAAATGACGTTTGATAAAGGTGTAGAGCAGCCCATACGTAATGTAGTCGGCATAGTAAAACACGCTATTGCGTATGAACCAGGCTGTCGTAAGTGCTTTATTACGGCTGTAATTATCAAAACCCAGCACTGGCTTGAAGAGGTGCATCTCCAGAATATAGCGCCATGAAATGATGCCTAGCATGGTCGTCAGGAGTCCGCCCATAGCCCACCCATACTGTCGCCAGCTAAGTGGTCCCGTCAATAAAGGTCGGGCTACCAGAAAAATGGAACCATAGAATGCACCGGCACTGATGGAGGTATAGCCGATAACCAGCAGCCAGTAAGTAGCGATGGCCGTTTTGGGAACCGGATACGTCGGATTGTAATACATATCCGCAACGTCTTTTATTACCAGAAGCGTCCAGACGAGCACATGAATGCTCCACTCGGGTAACGCGCGAAATCGAAACGTGTTCATCGATCAGTCAATTGCCTATTCGGGTATTTCTGAGCCAGATAGGTTAAGATTTGCGGAAAGAATTGGGGAAAACTGCCGTAGGCAGGATTACCAATGTAGTTATTCGTCAGCACATCGGCAATGTCTTCCGCGTATAGGAAATCGCCAACTACTTCGCGAGCTGTCTGTTTTCGAGCTTCTTTGGGGCTACGATATTGGCGGAAGAGGGCAATGACAATACCCCGGACCAGATTCTCATCGAAACAATGGGCCCAGGTATTGATGTTGTTGCGTTTCATGCCCTCATCGTCTTTGTTCAGCAGATAGGCCAGCTTGTCAATATCGGCCGCGTATCGCTTTTGCAACTCGTTGGTATAGCTATGACTCCCCTCATGCCAGACCATTGAAACCGGCTCCGAACCAATTGTAAAGGTAGGCGCGTCCGTTTCTTTGGCGTCTTGATTAAAGAAGCCAACATTGTACACCACATGGTCTGCATACCAGGGATTGATTGTTTTGGTCATGATTGCATGTGCCCCCCAACTATTAAGGGCGTCCAGACAAATTGTCCAGTTGGTATGACTATCAAATCGATAAAAGGAGTCCAGTTTAGCTACCCATCCTTTCTGCGTAAATTCTTTCTTTACGGGTGTGGCCCAGGCCGTGTAATCCGTTTGGTGTTGCTGGTAGAAGTCCCAGAATTTCGTGTCCTGAGAAAATTGTTTACACAGTTTCATATACGTCTGTACCGTGTCTTTTCCATATTTTTTGTACCAGTGCAGACTGTCTGGATAATAAATCCGGATGGACGGAAACTGGTCAAAGCAGTAACCCAGTTCGGCCAGGTCGGCATATACACGGCCCATTTTTTTTACCTGCTCCACCGCCGGGTGGTTGGCATAAGGCTTGAAATAGGTTTCAACCGCTTTGGCATAGGCTGATGGATTGGGCATTCTATACTGACCAGCCAGCAGTTGTACCACCGTGAAGAGTTCAATGCCCGGATGGACAATGACCTCGACCCGTTTAGAAGGCGGAACCGAGGTAGACAACTGAGCCTGTATGGACTGCGTTAGTCCGAGTAGTAGGAGGCAAAAGAGTGTAGGTTTCATGGCAGACGTATTGATTGGACGTTTCATCCATAAACCTACGCACCCAGTCATACAGCATCAAAAGCGATTGACCAATGCTTGATTTTCGTTGACGAACCGGGCTGTTACAAGACGAACGCCATATCTCTCAGATATGGCGTTCGTCTTGTAACAGCCCGGTTCGAATCTTAGTGGTTATTTTCCCTTCAAAATCGTCCCATAGCGGGGCATATCCTTGAACAAATCCAGAGCGGCCTTCATCTCTGGGTCAGTGGCGAACGAGGCTTCTTTAAGACCCTTTTGCAGGTAGTAATGCCCGGCTATTTCCTGTTCCAGTAAGGTTTTGAGTTCAGTCCTGAATGTACTCAAATCGGCATCTTTGCTATGCGACATTTTGGTTTTCAGCGACTTTAGCTGATCCTGAATCTGGTCGAAATACTTCTCCTTTTTTGCCGACGCTTCGAGGGTGCCGAGGTCTTTTTCAACCTGCGTTGTGTAGTCGTATTCTTTATCGCCGACCCACTTGGTAAAGTCGGTGTATTCGGCATCGGTCAGGCGGAACTCGCGGGCGGGCTTAATGCTCGCGTGTTCGTGACGGTACTTCACGGCATAGTCGAAAATCAACCCTTTGTTGGTCAGGCTGAGGGCAACGGGAGAAGGCGTCTGGGCGTCAATGACAACATCGGGCAACACGCCCCCGCCATCATACACCACACGTCCAGCTTTGGTTTTAAACGCCGTCTTAAGCGAATCGGGAATCTTGCCAACGCTACCGTCAGCGTTGCGGTGGCTGTAGTCGATAGCCTGAATACAACGGCCGCTTGGAATGTAGTACTTGGCGGTAGTGATCTTGAGCTTGGTATTGAACGACAATTCGCGGGTGGTTTGAACAAGGCCCTTGCCGTATGTACGCTGTCCGATCAATACGCCCCGGTCGTAATCCTGAATAACACCCGAAACGATTTCGGCAGCCGATGCGCTATGGCTGTTGGTCAAAACAACAATCGGCATGTCGAGATCCAGCGGTGGATTCATGGCCGTATAGGTCTTGTTCCATTCCGTCACTTTGCCCTTGGTGGTCACTACTTCCGAATCCTTCGAAATGAAGATATTACAAATGTCGATGGCCATATTGAGCAGTCCGCCCGGATTTTCACGGACATCGAGAATAAGTTTTTTCATGCCCTTACCCTTCAACTCCTGGTAAGCGGTGCGAACTTCGCGCGAGGCTGTAGCCGTAAAATCCTTGAGGTCTATATACCCAACGTCTTCGGTGATCATGCCGTAGTAGGGTACGTTGGTCATCTTCACCACATCGCGAATAACGCTGAGGTCTACCGGGTCTTTCTGCCCAAACCGACGAACCGTTAGTTTTACGGCTGTGTTGTTCTGGCCTTTCAGGAGTTTACCGGGGTCAGCGTCTTTGCGGGTTTTCAGGTCAACGCCATCGACTTTTATAACCTCATCGCCAATTTGCAGACCCGATTTCTCGGCGGGGGTTCCCTCATAAACCATCAGCACAATACTCTTGCCCTGACGCTGCCCGATGAGCGCACCAATACCGTTGTAACGGCCGGTGGTCATCGTCATATAGTCCTCGATTTCGTCTTCGGCGAAGAAGTTCGTGTAGGGATCGAGGTTTTTCAGCATGGCGTCGATGCTGGTTTTAACCATGCGGTTCGGGTTCACCTCATCTACATAATAGAGGTTGAGCTCCTTGAACAGCGTGGCGTAGATATCGAGGTTACGGGCTATCTCGAAAAACCGGTCGTCGGTTTTAAACGAAAAGAAGCCAATACCCCCCGCTACAAGGGCCGAGGAGGCTAACAGAGTAAGTCGTTTAGAGAAGCGCATAGGAATTTTTGAATGAAGAATGTATAATGAAGAATATATAATAAAGAATGAAGAATATATAATAAAGAATGAAGAGTTTATTGCTAGTATTCTTCACTCTACATTTTTCATTCTACATTTTCTTCAAGGCTAATTTCATACCTTTTTCTATCTCTTCAAACGAAATTATTTGTTTGGCGGTATAAAGAAAGGCAATGTAAGCCGGTGATGGCTTTTGCGGGCTAAAAAGAGGCTTATTGAGCCGATACGCTTCCCGCACCCGACGACGGATCAGGTTGCGGTCAACAGCTTTTTTGAAAATGCGTTTGGGAACGGTAATGACAATAGCGGGCAGAGGAGGCTCGGTGTCCGGACTGGTTTCGGCTTGGGGAATATAGAGCATCCGAAACGGAAAAAGGTAGAACGTCCGCGCGGAGGTACTACCTTTTTTAAATAATTCTCCCAGAATTTTTTTGCTGCAAAGCCGTTCGGATTTCGTAAAGGTTTGCGGCATGGGAGGCTGGCAAGTCAGTAAATTAATACATTTAGGACGTAGCTAGCGTATTAATTTGCTGACTTGCCTACTAATTAAATTTTAAAGCGTTCGCCTTTTTTCTCGTCAGAGACAGTCAACTTGTGGCGACCTTTGGCACGACGGCGGGCCAAAACCTGACGGCCATTGGCAGTAGCCATCCGCTCGCGGAAGCCGTGTTTGTTTTTCCGCTTCCGGTTCGATGGTTGGTACGTTCTTTTCATGATATATAATCCCTAAAACCTTTATTTTTCCAAATGAGTCCGCAAAGATACGGGAATGACCTCATTTTACCAAGTCTCAATTCATAAAAACGATTTGATTAGCTGGTAGTTACTTTTGTACGAATTATCCTCCTCTTAGTCTATGCATTATCGTCTGTCTGCTGACCCCTCGCACCCCCACTATATAGCTGTTGACGCATTTTTGACTGATATTTCGGCGCCGGAAGTTGAATTACAATTGCCCGCTTGGCGTCCGGGGCGTTATGAACTACAGCAGTTTGCGAAAAATATTCAGCGATTCGAGGTGGTTGATGGTGAGGGTAATCCGTTGATTTCTCGCAAAATTACGAAAGATCGCTGGCGGGTGCAGACAAATGGCACCACTGTATTAACAGTTCGGTACAATTATTATGCCCTGTTACCAACGCCTAACCAACTCAACGCGGGCAGTAGCTTTATCAGCGATACGCTCCTGTACGTAAATCCGGTCAACTTGTGTATATATGCCGAGGAGCGAATTTCGGAATCCTGTACCCTCGAATTAGCCATTCCCGATAGCTGGACGATCGCTTGTGGATTATCGGAATCGGACACGCAAAAAACGGGTTCGCGAACGCTCTACGCAGCCGATTTTTATGAACTGGTCGACTGTCCGCTCATAGCCGCCCCGGTAATTCAGGATATTCAATATGAACTAGCTGGAGTTACATTCCATGTCTGGATTCAAGGCGGACGCCGAACAGATGGTGACCTTACTTTTAGCACTGAGCGAATCATTGACGACTTTAGCCGGTTTTCGGCAAAACAGTTGGAACTGTACGGCGAATTCCCCGAAAAAGAATATCATTTTCTAACGCTTATTTTACCCGTTCCTTACTACCACGGCGTCGAGCACCGCAACTCGACGGTGTTGGTACTCGGCCCGAATGACGAGGGGGAGGGACTGTATCAGGATTTACTGGGCGTATCGTCGCACGAGTTGTTTCATGCCTGGAACATCATTCGAATTCGCCCCGTCGAGTTGTTGCCCTATGACTTTACCAAAGAAAACTACTTCACTACCTGTTTTGTGGCCGAGGGCGTAACGACTTACTACGGAGATTTAATGCTTCGGCAATCGGGGGTGTTTTCTGATGAAGCGTATCTGAAAGAATTGCAGGTCTTATTTAAGCGACATTTCGAGAACAACGGACAGGCGTTTCAGTCGTTGACCGAATCATCCTGGGATTTGTGGCTCGATGGTTATGACAAAGGTGTACCTGATCGCAAAGTGTCTGTGTATCATAAAGGGGCGATTGCCGCCCTGATTCTGGATTTGCACATCCGGCAATCGACAAACCACGCCCGTTCGCTGGATGATGTGATGCGGATCATGTGGGAACGCTTCGGCAAGCCTTTTGTAGGCTACACACTTGATGATTATCGGTCCATTACCGAATCGGTGGCGGGCGAATCGCTGGCCTGGTATTATGATTTATGTATTTTTGGTAATCAGCCGCTCGAAGCGAAATTAAACGAGTATCTTGCCTGGGTTGGTTTACTTATTGCGTATGAAGAGCCAACACCCGATCAGCCGGGTGGTATTCGGTTACTTGAGTTAGATAACGAAGATGGTCGTCAGCAACGGGCACACTGGTTTGGCGGATTTCTTAGCGAATCAACGCCCGATGTGCATATACACCCTATTTCCGAAGAAAAATTAGGCAAAAAAGTCGTAGCAAAATGATGGCGCAAGACTCTGGCCTTGTGTCTACTATTCGCCGGCCTCCGGCCGGTATCTTGTCAAGTTATTTACATAATCCGGCCGGAGGCCGGCGAATAGTAGACACAAGGCCAAAGCCTTGCGCCATCGCTAACATACAATTATAAAGTACATTCATGACAAAGCGTTTACCATTATTATTTCTTTTCCTGCCGGGCATGCTCCTGGCACAGCCGAAACCCGAAAAACCCTGGATGCTTGGCCCGTTTCAAAAAGAGAATGCCTACAATCCCATTTTAGACGCCAAAGCCAGCACTGTTTTCTATTGCCCGGTGCAGAAGAAAGACGTTCGCTGGGAAGAAAAGGACGTGTATAATCCGGCAGCCGTAGTACGCAACAATAAGGTGTACATGATCTACCGGGCTGAAGATACCGTTCGGGCGGTGGGGGGAACCTCTCGTTTGGGACTGGCTGTGAGTAACGATGGAATTCATTTCAAACGCATGCCCAAGCCCGTATTTTATCCCGATAATGATGCCATGAAAAAGTACGAGTGGCAGGGGGGTTGCGAAGATCCACGTATTGTGGAAAGCCCCAACGGCGTGTATATTATGACCTATACGTCTTACGATGGCGATAAGGCCCGGCTTTGTGTGGCGACATCACGCGATCTGATAACCTGGAACAAACAGGGGCTAATTTTCGGCGAGTTCGAGAATGGAAACTACCGCAATAGCTGGTCGAAATCGGGGGCTATCGTTTGTAAACGCATTGGAAGCCGTCTGGTGGCACAGAAAATAAACGGTAAATACTGGATGTATTGGGGTGACAAACCTCAGCTTCGTATCGCTACTTCCGATGACCTGCTGCACTGGACACCCCTCGAATCCAGCACCGGCCAACCAATGGTAGCGGCTGAGTCGCGCAAAGGAAAACACGACTTCCGATTGATCGAACCGGGACCCTTCGCCATGCTGACACCCAAAGGGATTCTGTTGATTTATAACGGCATGAACGACGCGAAGAACGGCGATGTAACTCTGCCCGAAGGCGCTTATGCGGGTGGGCAACTGCTGTTCGACGCCAATGACCCGACCAAATTACTCGACCGGTCGGAAAACCATTTCATCAAACCCGACCAGCCGTATGAAATGGTTGGACAGGTAAATCAGGTTTGTTTTCTGGAAGGCATGGTGCCCTTTCGGGGCAAATGGTTTTTGTACTATGGCACAGCCGATTCAAAAATTGGCGTGGCTGTGGCAAAGCAGTAAAGGATAGCGTGAGGCAGACCCTTGCGCTATCAGCGTTTAGGCTACGGGTCGGCGATGATGGAAAAATTGCTGCTTTCCCCAGAACACCAGCCCGCAGGATAGTAGTATGAGTACTATGTCGAATCCGAAGCGCTGCAATCCTTCTGCTGCCAGATCGTAGCGACCGCAGGCCAGACCAATGCCAATCATAGCGGCTGCATTGATAATAACCATAGCGATCAATGCACCGGCAATGACACTCTTGCGAAAGGACGACAGGATAATGGCGCCGGCCAGTGTCCCGCAAATGGACAGTAACGTGTCGGCGGGAGAAGGGTGGGACAGGTGGTGAATCTCCTCACTGGCGGCAAACTGGCTGGTATCGGCTTCCCCAAGAAATTGTAAAAGCAGAAATGTCAAGGCTGAGGCTGCAATCAGAATGCTGTATCCTACCAGGGTCGATTTGAGGGCTCGCCCTAATACCAGCCAGCGACGTAGAACCACAGCCAGGGCCATACCGGCTATAGGTTCAAAACCTGGAGCAATAATGGCGGCAGCTACGAAGGGCATGATCTGACGCGTCGACTCCGATACAAGGCCAATGGTTGCCATGATACCGCCTAGGCCCATCAATAGCATAAAGTTGGGTGTTACCCGCCCCTGATGCCGCATGCCGGATTCAATCTCTTCCCAGATGGCTTCATCGGCATCGTTCTCAAGCTTTTCGGCCTGGTTTGGTTCGATGATGCTCTCCGTCAGTGCTGTGCTAACCATATAGGGCGAATCGCCACAACATTCGGCTAGTGTTCGAAGCACTTTATCGGACCCTGTATTGAGCAATTGCACCGATAAGGCGTCGCCCGGCGGTTTATGAGAGCTGCCCGGATAAAAGGCTACGCCAATTACCTCATCAATGTCGAGCAGATGGGCCAGTACAGCAGCTGTTTTATCGGTAGATAGTTGAATCTGAAACGAGCGATGCATAGAATAGGTGATATGGAAATCTAACCCAAGGTGTTTCGTAAATGTTTGCCGTATGGTTCTGGCTGTAGCAGTTGAAAGAATGGTATATTTCGCAAAACCACTGGCTTCCTATGCAAACGTCCCGCTCAAAAACCCTGTCTTTCGAGGAATACGTCAAACACGATGCAACGGCTTTAGCTGAACTGGTTCGCAAGGGCGAGGTTACACCTACCGAACTGCTCGAAACGGCCATTGCGCGTGCTGAAGCCGTTAATCCACAACTCAACGCTATTGTAACACCCCTGTACGATAAGGGCCGGGAGATAGCGAATCAGTTGCCGGAAACAGGACCGTTTCGCGGAGTGCCGTATCTACTGAAAGATCTGGAACTTGAGTGGGCTGGAACGCCAATAAAATCAGGCTGTAGAGGTTTTCAAGATTATGTGTCAGCTACCGACAGTGAGAGCGTTAAACGCCTGAAAGCGGCCGGACTCGTGTTTTTCGGTAAGACAAACACGCCGGAGTTTGGCCTGACGCCCTATACGGAGTCGCAATTGTATGGTCCGGCACATAATCCCTGGAAAACAACCCATTCGCCAGGTGGGTCAAGTGGGGGTTCGGCGGCTTCGGTGGCGGCAGGGATTGTTCCGGCGGCATCGGCATCAGATGGGGGCGGGTCAATCCGGATTCCGGCGTCCTGCTGCGGGCTGTTTGGCTTAAAGCCCTCACGCGGTCGTATTACCCTCGGTCCGCGCTATGGCGAAATGTGGGGTGGAGCCGTAACGGCTCATGCCGTTACGCGAAGCGTTCGCGATAGCGCAGGTTTGCTGGATGTCATGGCTGGCGGTCCAACGTACCGGCCATTGGCGGGTGATCCGTATAGCATAGCTCCGCCTGTTCGACCATTCGCCGATGAAGTGGGCCGGGAGCCGGGTAAGTTGCGGATTGCTTTTTCTACACAGACATTGATAGCCTCGCAACCCGTTGATCCGATTTGTATTACTGCCGTTCGGGAAACGGCCAGATTACTGGAAAGCCTGGGCCATACAGTCGAGGAAATCCCCTTGCCCTACGAGAAAACGCTGGTTACGCAGGCTTTTTTTCTGAATGTCCTGAGCGAAACAGCCGCCACACTTAGGGAGTTGGGCACTTATCTGGGTCGTCCGGTTCGGCGAGACGATGTGGAATTGAATACATGGGCACAGGCTCGACTGGCCGAGGGTTTTTCTGCTGCCGATGCAGCTTATCAGAAGCGTCGCTGGAATACCCTTAATCGAAGCATGGGCCAACTGCACGAAACCTATGACCTGTTCTTAACGCCAACTTTACCACGACCACCCATTCCCATCGGAACGTTTCAGAATACAGAGTCGGAGAAACGCCTGCTTAAACTGGTCGATTCGCTGGGTGGGTTGAAATACATGAACGGCAGCAAAACAGTAAATGATCTGGCAGAGCGTTCGTTGGGATACATCTCATTTGCGGTCATTACGAACATGACAGGTCAGCCATCCATGTCGGTTCCGTTGTACTGGTCGGAAGATGGATTGCCTATAGGGGTGATGTTTGCTGCCAAACAAGGTGATGAAGCCACTTTGTTGCGGTTGGCCGGGCAATTGGAACAGGCGCAGCCGTGGTTTAATAAACGGCCTGCGTTGTAGTGATTGAATAAAAACAGCAAAGGTCTTTATACAACCTGGATGCCCTCACGGAAACCGATGGCGTCATTAGTAAGCTGTTTAAACTTTCTTAGATATCAATAGGTTATTTTTTGTCATTCCGACGATAGGAGGAATGACAAAAAATAACCTATTGATATCTAAGAAAGTTTAAACTGATTCCATAGAAAGTGTAAACGTATTATATTTTCAAAATATGATATGAAATAAACTTTATATTTACTTATTACTTATAATATAAACTAAAACATCGTTATTTGTAGGAAATAACGATGTTTATGCGCCCGTATCTACTGCTACTATTATTACAAGCATTTTCCTTGACGGCCCATAGCCAGGCAAATCCGACTGACAGACCATCCAGGCCACTACCACTATATAGGCCGGGAGTAGCTCTGGCTGTGCATGCTGGCACGGCTGGTATTGGTGTTGATATTTCCAAGTCGATTTTTCGCCAATTATCCATACGGGCTGGCGCTAATTTATTTACTTATAATGGCAATCTGAAGTCGGGGAAAGACAGCGACGATCTTCAGATTGGCTTCGATTACACCGTTAAATTATCGTCGTTCAACTTGTTGCTGGACTATTACCCGATCAAACGGGCGGGCTTTCGACTAACAGCCGGAGCATACTACAATCAAAACCAGATCAGCTTTTTTGGCAAGCCAACTAAAGATGTAAAATTCAACGATGTTGTGTTTACGGTTGATCAGGTTGGTACCGTCGATGGAAAGGCGAATTTTAGTAAAGTAGCGCCGTATGCGGGCATCGGCTGGGGGCACCCATTCCTAAAAAATCGACTGAAATTCATGGTTGATGTGGGTGTTTTTTACCAGCAGTCGCCCACGATCACTTTTGCAACAACGGGTATGCTGGAGCCTTCCAGCGATCAGGGCCCTATTATTCAGGATAACCTCAAACCGCTGAAATATTATCCTGTCGTCAATCTGGGTATCTCCTATAACCTCGTATCCACCCGTTTTTAGACTTACTGCTATGACTATTAAAAACTATACAGTCTGGCCTCGCCTGGTAAAAGGTGTGGTTATGACAATCGCTGCCGTGGCGCTGGGAACCGCTTGTCAGGATCTAAAAGACATTCAGAAACTCGACCCCTTAAAGGGCGTTGTGTTTAAAATCAATTACGAACCCTCGCCAACGGCGCTTCAGGGATTAGTGGTCGATGCGAAAACGGGCGAAGCGCTAAGCGTTCCGGTTCAGGTCAACATATATGGTCCCGACGCCAGCCGGGTACTTACCTATGAGGGTGTTGCGACAACATCGTTCAAAAGCCCCAAAGCTGATTTATTTCTGGGTTTAAAAGGTGTTGTTCCAACGACAGCCAAACCCGCTGAACTCCGTATTGTGGTCGATGCGCCCGGCTACATTGCTTCCAGCATTTATTTGTTCGTCGATAAAGCCAAGCCAGAGCCATTCGAAATCCGGTTAGTTAAAGAAAATGCGCCAGTAGGGGGAGTCGCCATAAAACAGGATGTTGTCGAAACGTCGGCAACGGGTGCCGTTAAGTCGGATGAGACGATAACAACGCCTATAAGCGCATCCATGACAACCAGCGTAACTGTACAAATACCGGCCAATACACAGCTGAAAGATGCAAAAGGACAAGTCGTAACCGGCAACCTGACTGCCCAGGTTGCTACCTTCTCCAGCAGAATGGAATCATCGTTACAAGCATTTCCCGGTGGTTTTACCACTCGTGTAAACAAGGACGATCAGGGAGGGGCCAATGTTGTAGGCACGTTTACAACAGCCGGGTTTGTGTCTATCGAACTGGCGAATGCCAGCGGTCAGGTCGTAACAACGTTTAGTCAGCCGGTTACAGTAAATGCAACAGTCGATAATACGATGACGAACCCTGAAACGGGTCAGAAACTAAAATCGGGCGATTTGATACCGGTATTCAGTTATAATGAGCTGACCGGCGAATGGGTGTATGAGCGGGATGCTGCCGTAAAACAATCGAGTAATGTCTTGCAGGTCGCCATTCCGATTACGCATTTGTCGGGCTATAGCCTGTCTTTCTGGGCGCCAAGTGGTGCCAGTTGTGCAGAGGGCGGCCAGTGGACAATTACCGGAAAGCCGGATGGCAAACCTTTGAACTGGACGCTTTATAATGGCGACCAGATTTATCAGAGTGGGTCTACCGCAGGCAATACCATTTCGTTTCCCCGGCCCTTTTCCGGTGCCGCCCGGCTTGATCTGTTTTCGCCCGATGGCAAGCAGATTGGTACGTCAACGGTTAGTAAGCTGTGCGGCACTCACACTGTGAGCGTTGTTTATCCCGTAAATCTGATCGACCTTGATGTGGCTATATCAGCTTATTGTGAAAATAAATCCGATGTGCAGATTACGCCCAGCGCCTGGGTTAAATACCGGAAACTGGGTACAAACAACTGGCAGCAGTCATTCCTGACGAGTGGAAAAGGCAAACTCGTTGGTCTTGAACCAAACGCCGATTATGAAGCCGGTGTGCAGTACAATGGCTTCAACCCAATTACCATCAACGCCGGACAGAACACGGGCACGCGGATGATCGAAATCAAATTCTCGAAAGACGTTAGTATCTGCCAGTAACAGCTCCTCGTTTACAGTCATCATGAACCAGACGGGAATCGTCTGGTTCATGATGACTGTATGACGGTAAAGAAAAGTCTGTTATTTTGCCTTCGGTCAGTCATCATGTAAATCCTGGTATTGCTGCTGGCTGGCTCTCGCCCAAACGATAAATCGGCATGCTGTTTTTGACCGTAGACCATCCGTTAACCGGATTGCTTAAAGCGTTGACCTTAGCTATTCGACCTAAGCGTGTCCAAAGGTTAATTGGTTTTCTATTGGCGCTAAGCACCTGTACTCAGGCGCAGGTAGTAGCTCAGGAACCGTCCGGAAAAGCGATGATGCTCCCGGTGAGTATCACCATTCTATACTTTGATCAAAGCAGCCCTATGCTGCGCCCCAGGGTAAAAACAACCCTTGATTCGCTGGCCCGGCTGTTGATAAACCAGCCTACGTTAAGCGCAACTCTGACTGGTTACACCGACGATGTAGGTAAGCGTGAGTTGAACCTGATTCTGGCCGAGAAGCGTACCAAAGCCGTTGCGATGTATTTAACGCAGCGGGGTGTGCCTGCCGATCAGATTATTGCTCGCTGGGAAGGGCCTGATAAAGACGCATTAGCGGATGACCCGAAGGCGGTAAAAACAATTGGTCGGCGAGTTGCTGTTCAGCTTTTACCGAGGTGAACTTAATTAATAAACCTGCATAACCGCTTTATCGTCGTAGCCGGGAGAGTTGTATATCCAGTGTGTCATGCCTCAGAATCCCCTGGAGTCGCATAGCCTCAGTTGTACGATTACTAAGGGTGGCCCGTAGGGTATCATGAGAATAGAAGGCTACTTGCAATTTGTTTTGCAGGCTATCGAATTCATAACTGCCGAATAAACTTTCACCAGGGTCAAACCGGTACGGATTCGGACTAAAAGCACAGCCTTCATAGCCCGCAAAGTAGATTCGGCTCCAGGCTTTCTTATTTGTTAACCAGGCCGTAGCTTGTTGGACTTGGCCGTTACGGACCAGTTTTTCCACTTGCCAGGTACCTTTTAGCGTTTGGTCATAAGGATGAGTGGCGATCAAGGCTTTAAGTGAGACAAAGGCTACCGCAATGGGCAGTACGCGCAGGCTGTGTTTAACCCAACCACGCCCTAATGGAATGCCAGGCAACTGATCGACTAAATCCCAAAAGATAAGTTTGAGTCGTTCTCGATGGAGCAAAAGCAGAAAGACTAGGGCGACTGAATAAAGGACTGAGTTAAAAAAGGCCCCAATACTAATTTTATAGAATATATTAATTAGGACGATGTTGACCATCACCGGCAAAAGGGTCATCGCTCCCAGTAAGGTTGTCCGGCGATAGAGCAGCAGGATAGACCCGCCTATTTGAAAAAGGGCAATAATAACCGCCAATTGATATGAGTAGCCAAAATAATACTAGGTCAGTCCCATTCCACTTACCACGCCCAAAGGCATATCGAGGAAGTAATCCGCAGTTTGGAATTGCGTTTTTAAAATCTTGGCAAAGCCATAAGACGATATCGATAAGGCCAGCCAATAGCGAATAATGCCTTGTAGCCAGGCATGCTGTAAGGCGCTGTGCATGGTATTTGCCTGTTCGCGACGGTGCCAAAACCAGACGTATAACAGGCTACCAAGCAAGGCTGCTCCAACCATGCCAGCTAACAAATACTCAAAATACTGGCCGTATTTCTCGAAAAATGAGGCAGGCAAGAACTCCAGAGGAAACAGAAGGAGGTTCAGCAACGCAATAGCCGCCAGCGCACATTCACAAAATTTAAAAAACCAGGAGGTACGGCTGTCTGATAAGGCTTGTGTCATAACTTGACTTTGGATCGACAGAGGAAGAACGGTTGGTTTTGTTTCTTTCTTGTGATTTTAGATTGTACCCCAGCAGATGCAAAAATCACAACCCTTAAAGCCAATCCCCTACTCCGTGTAATCCAGTTCTTTCCCAAATGTCTCGCCTAGTGTTGCCAGCGACCAGTAGCCCAGAGCGAAGCAGATAAAGGCGACTACGGCACCGGCTTCCAGAACGCCGATAACGGGCTTCATGGCCTGAAAAGCGGGGATGGTGAGTAAGGTTGTTGCGCGGACGTTGTTCGCGACGGATGTTGTAGCCGTGGCGCGGAGGTTGGTACCGAAACTCTCGGCCGTAATGGTCAGGAACATGGCAATGTAGCCAATGCCAAAGCCCATCATCAGACAAAGAGCATAAAAGGCACCCGTTGAGTTGATGCCGCCAAATAAATACATGATGACAAACACAAACGTCAGGCTCATCATCAGGCCGATGGCTTTCCGGCGGGAGCGGAGATATTGACTTAGCAGCCCGCTTGTTAAATCGCCTATTACGGTGCCCACATACGTAAACATCACACAGCGGCCGGGCGTGATGGCTTCGGTAATGCCGAGTGCCTTGCCAAACTCATTGCCAAACGTGGCCAGAATGCCAATAACGAGGTAGGTGGGCAGGGCTAGTCCCATGCATCGGAGGTAGCGCAGGAACCGTTCGCGCCCCTGGAACAATGCCCAGAAATTACCCCTGACTACGCCCGTTTGCTGCGTGCGTTTGAACATGCCTGATTCAAAGACGCTCACCCGCAAAATGAGCAGCCCAAGGCCCATGCTTCCGCCAATAAAATAGGTTGTACGCCAATCGAACAGAGTAACGGTGAAGTAGGCCACTACGGCACCAAGCAGACCAACACTCGCTACCAGCGATGAACCATAACCGCGCAAATGGGGTGGTAAAATCTCGCTAACCAGTGTAATACCCGCGCCCAGTTCACCCGCAAGTCCCAAACCAGCTACAAACCGCAGGATGGCGTACACCTGCGGGTCATGCACCCAGCCGCAGGCAATATTTGCCAGCGAGTACGTGATAATGCTACCAAACAACACTGACAGCCGACCGCGTTTATCGCCCAGAATACCCCAAAAAATACCGCCAAGTAGTAAGCCCGCCTGTTGAAAGTTCAGGATTCGTCCGCCAATGATAGAAATGTCGGCTTCTGACAGACCCAGTTCTTTAAGGCTCGGCACCCGTACAATGTTGAACAGCAGGAGGTCATATACATCGACAAAATACCCTAGTGCCGCTACAATGACGGGGAGTGCGAATAAGGGGCGTAGGGAAACGGGTGAGGAGGAAGATGTTTGCATAAGTGACTGACGAATGCACCAAAAAGGAACACAGATTTAACAGATTATACGGATAGACCACAGATTTAGTTGCTGTAGAAATCCGCTTTGTACTAAGATTTCAGCAGTTTCTTAACCTCTTTCGGTTATTGGTGTATACCAGACGCTTGAACTCTGGCTTTTTGCCAAAATTAAGTAGTAGACCGACCTCAATATCCGTAGCTCGGAGGTAGTTGAGTAATTGAACTTCGTGTTCTTCGGCAAGGGACTCTGTCGCTTTCAGTTCTAGTATGATACAGTTATCGATGAGTAAATCTGCAAAATAATCGCCCACCAGCAATCCCTTATAATATACTTTTATTTGCTGCTGGGCCGTTACGTCAAATCCTTCGTTTTTCAGTTCCGCGTACATCGCATTCTGATAGACGCGCTCCAGGAAGCCATAACCAAGTTCATTGAAAACATCGTAGTAGATGCCAATAATGGCATCGGTCAGTTCTCTATGAAGTAGTTTGGGCATATTTTATTGAAATTGGCAACGCCTTAATTAACACACACGGATGGAACGCATAACGGCGAGGGGCTGACAGCTCTATCCGTAAAAATCCGTTCCATCCGTACAATCTGTGTGCTAAAAAATAAATGTCTAGAGGCTACAAACAGCCTTACCAGAGTCGAACGTATAGCACCGTAATGAGCAGCAGGATAATAACTGCCAGAGCCGTTGCCGATGGGGCTAGTTTGAACATACTCGAATCGATGGCAAACGCTTTAGGGTTGATGGCTGGTCCTACAAGGCTAATCACCACCATCAGTAATACCGTAAAGAAAAACGCCCAGCCCATACAAATCAGGAAGGGAATTTCATACCCACCCGCACCATTCGGATAAGCCGTGTACAACAGGGTTTCGTTACCAAACAGCGAAGGAGCGAAGTTGTTGAACAATACGGCCAGGCCAAAACCACCCAAAATACCCGCTACTGCGGCAGCACCTGTGGTACGCTTCCAGAAAAAGCCAAGAATAAAGACCGCGAAAATGGCAGGACTTAGGTAGCCCGTGTATTTCTGAATGAACGTAAACCCACCTTCACGACCAATACCCAGTGCATCCTGCCACGTCAGGCCGATAGATAACAGCATGGCGGCAAAAATAGTGATACGGCCAACCCACACCAATTGTGTTTGGGAAGCGTCTTTTTTGATGTATTTCTGATAAATATCGAGGGTGAAAATCGTCGAGATCGAGTTGGCTTTACCCGCCAGCGAGGCCACGATAGCTGCTGTCAAGGCCGCCATCGAGAGCCCTTTCAGACCGTTTGGCAGGAAGGACAAAATTGCTGAATAGGCATTATCGGCGAGGAGTTTGCCGCCCGGAGCCATTTCGTTTTGCAGGCTACCATTTTTGTAGAGCACATAAGCCGCAATACCCGGCAGCATTACGATAAGCGGCATGAAGATTTTCAACAGGGCCGCAAAGAGAATACCTGTACGAGCCGTTTTCAAATCGGCACCCAACGCGCGTTGGGTAATGTACTGGTTGCAACCCCAGTAGTTCAGGTTCACAATCCAGATACCGGCGAAGTACATGGCAAGGCCGGGTAAGGTCAGGTATTTATTAATGTCGACCTGCGACGTATTTGGCCCCGGTTTTTCAAAAATCATGTGGAAGTGATCGTCGGCATCGCCCATCATGGCCGAGAAACCCGCAATAACGTCGTTCCCCAAACCGAACTTCTGACTTACCAGCGTAAGTGCAATGTAGGATGTTACCAGACCACCAATGATAAGAACGGCTACCTGAATTACGTCGGTGTAGCCAATTACTTTCATACCGCCCAGCGTAATCACGATCGCAAAGAGGCTAAGGCCAATAACGATCGGGTGAAACGAATCGCCCCCAACCAGCGTGCTGATGGCCAGTGCGCCCAGAAAAAGAATAGAGGTCAGGTTAACGAATACATACAGGAACAGCCAGAAAATGGCCATGATAAGACTAACCGTTTCATTATACCGCGTTTTCAGGAACTGCGGCATGGTGTAGATGTGGTTTTTGAGGTAGATCGGCATGAACCAGACCGCCACAATAATCAAGGCGATAGCCGCAAACCATTCATATACCGCAACGGCGGCTCCAAAGGTGAAGCCGTTTCCCGACATGCCAATGAACTGCTCGGCCGAGATGTTAGAGGCAATCATGGATGCTCCGATGGCCCACCAGGTTAACGACCCTTCGGCCAGAAAAAAATCTTTGGTGTCAAGTTTGGTAGTTTGTTTTCGTTTGTAAATCCAGTATCCGTAGGAGGAAACACCAATGAAGTACAGAAAGAAAATAATGTAGTCTATTTGTTTAAGTTGGTTCATTGCTTCTAGTATAGAATGAGTTTTTGGAATCAGCCTGTAAAAAAGCAATTATTTCTCCAAATAGGCTTACTGTAGGGTAAAATCATTTGCAGATTTGTGAAATCAGGATTAGTTCGTGAAGGCAAATTCCGGAATGACAGGAGATTATGTCTGGAACCCAGAAAGGCTCGGAGTCGACTCCGAGCCTTTCTGGGTTGGTACTCAAATAAAAATACCTCTTTAGCCTACTCTTTCTACTTAATGGCAATAAGCCGCACGGGCTGTATCGCTTCTACGGATGGCGTTGTAAGCTTAAACGTGCGTTCTTCCTTCTGAGTCCCCGCTATAATACGGAATGTGTAGGTGCCATCGCTTAGCTCGCTCATATCGAATTGCTGACGGTATGCATTTTGTTTGCTGTTTTTGCTGCATACCGTTTCCTGAAATAGAACCTCACCCCGTTCATTGACCAACATCAGGTCAATCTTGCTTTCTGATTTGTATTTTTCCAGACACAGCCAGAGTTTGGAATTTTTGGCGGCAGGAAACATGGCCGCGGCAAAAACCTTGTCTTGTGACTTGTGATCGTCGGCCAGGGCAGGCGATGAGAAAGAGGCTGTTAGAGCCAAGAGGAGGGTACTGGTGAGTAGTTTAATGGACGTTTTCATTGAGTTGATACTAGTTAAGTGATTACCTTTAGCTGTCAACCCAATGATGCCGTGAAGCCCCTCAAACGCTGTCGTTCTGGAGCAACGGCTTAGAAAAATGATGAGCGGTTAAGGCTCATTCCATAAAGTCTAAATCTTTCCCGAAGGTCTCATCCATTCGGCTCAGCGACCAGAATGATACACCATACACAACAATACCCAACAAACCAGCCGCCATTAAAGCACCCATCGAGGGCTTTAAAGCCTGGAAAATCAATGTCATCGGAATTAGGATACCACGCACAACACTAGGCACAGAGGTCGTGGCCGTATTGCGAAGGTTGGTGCCGTAGAGCTCGGCCACCATAGTCAGATACATAGCAATGTAACCTGTGCAAAGGCCTGCAAATAAGCACACTGTGTAAAGGCCGCTCGCCGTTTTGATGCCGCCAAATAGATAGATTCCACAAAACAGAGTGCCAAAAAGTAACAGGCCCGTAATAGCTTTCAGACGCGATTTCAGCCAGTGGCTCAGGGGACCACTGAGCAAATCACCAACGGCCATACCGACGTAGATCATCATAACGCACCGACCGGGTTTTACGACTTCGTCGATACCCAGCGCTTGGCCAAGTTCATTGGCAAACGTGGCCAGAATACCAACAACAAACCAGGTCGGCATACCTACCGACACACACCGAAGATACTTGATAGCTTGTGGCCAACTACTGAAAAAGTACAGAAAATTTCCCCGGCTAACTTCTTTATGCTCGGATTTCATGCGGCTGAAAACCCCCGATTCAAAGACGCTCACCCGAAGCAGGAGCAGGGCAATACCCATACCGCCACCTACCCAGAAAGCCGTGCGCCAGTTGAAATATTCGACAGTAAAGTACGCTACGCCCGCACCGAGATAGCCAATGCCCGCCACAATTGACGAACCATAGCTCCGAATGTTCTTGGGTAGAATTTCGGATACCAGCACAATGGCCGCACCAATTTCGCCGGACAGGCCAACGCCAGCAATAAACCGCAGGAGGGCGTAGGTATTCACGTCCTGCACAAAACCACAGGCAATATTAGTTAATGAATAGGTAACGATGCTTCCGAACAGGACCGACATCCGACCGCGTTTGTCGCCCAGGGCACCCCACAAAAAACCGCCAATTACCAGACCCGCCTGCTGGCAATTGAGAATAAATGTACCAGCTTGCGAAACGTCTATTTCTGATAAACCAAGCGATTGCAGACTCGGCACTCGTACAATGCTGAAAATCAACATGTCATACACATCGACAAAGAAGCCCAGTGCCGACACAATGACAGGTAAGGCAAATAACGGTCGGTAGGAAACGCGGGGAGGGGAGAGGGTTTGCATGAAAAGGGAGTTAGTCAGGCAGTGATGTGGTTGGATTAGGTGAAGTCAGTAGAATGCGATGGAGGTATTCATTTCACTGACTTCACCTACTCCAACCACATCACTACTATTCTTCTAAATAATTCAAATCCTTACCATGCGTTTCGGGGATGGTCAGAATGGAATAAAAGCCGATAATGAAACAAACCAGCCCCACAACGGCTCCGGCGTTGATAATGGCCAGAGACGGTTTTAGGAATTGATACGACATCGTCATGGGAATGACCAGACCCCGTACCATGTTGGGTATGGTGGTGGCGGCCGTAGCGCGAAGGTTGGTGCCAAATTGCTCGGCGCCAATAGTCACGAACATAGCCCAATAGCCAATTCCGAAGCCCATTGCCAGACACAAGCCATACAAAGCCGTGGCCGATTTGATACCCGTAAAGAGATAAACCAGACTGAAAACCAGAGCGATAGCCATGAGTAAGGATACCCCTTTTTTTCTTGAAGCCAGCGCATGGCTGATGAATCCACTGGACAGGTCGCCGAGGGCCAGACCAACATAGCACCACATGATCGCCAGACCCGGCTGAATTTCTTCAGTGATACCGAATGCCTTTCCAAATTCGTTGCTGAACGTAGCCAGAATACCAATTACGAACCAGGTGGGCAGGCCAATACCAATGCATTTGAGGTAGCGGCTGAGCCGGTCGGCATTGGTGAAAAATGAGAGAAAATCGCCCCGGTTAACGTGTTTTTGATCCGTCACATCTTTGAACATCCCCGATTCCACTACACCTACCCGCAATAATAACAGTCCGAAACCTAAGCCACCACCCACGAAAAAAGCGGTTTGCCAATCAAATAATTTAACAGTGAAGTAGGCAACTACGGCGCCAAAAAGACCAACGCCAGCCACGAGCGAAGTGCCGATAGCCCGTTTCTCTTTAGGCAGCACTTCGCTTACCAGCGTGATACCGGCACCCAACTCACCGGCCAACCCGATACCCGCCACAAAACGCATAAGGGCATAGTAGGTAGTGGGGTCCATAAATGTGATGTGCTTGACAAAGCCGCAGGCAATGTTGGCTATTGAATACGTGATAATGCTGCCAAACAGGACCGAAAGACGACCGCGTTTATCGCCTAGAATACCCCAGAAGATACCGCCCAGCAGTAAGCCACCCATTTGCCAGTTGATTATACTGGTACCAACGGTCGAGATCTGGTCGGGTGTGAGGCCGAGGTCTTTCAGACTGGGTACGCGAACAATACCAAAAAGGAGTAAGTCATAAATATCGACAAAGTAACCTAAGGCGGCCACAATAACGGGTAAACCGAATAGCCCGGTCGCAGAGGCTTTTGGTTTAGATGAAACGGTAGGAATAGCCATACGGCAAAATCAAGGATTAAAAAGCGAAATAGTTTTGCAAGTATACGAAATGACCAAAGAAGATTGTGCAGAAAGACGCATCCAGCATAAATCATTGACTACTTTATGGGTACTCGTGTTGCATTGATCTTTATCAGTAAGTACCGACAACCCGTGTCAACGAAAGAAGGGTTTTCATAGAACGGAACTACCCTAGGGTGTCGATTCGCGGGTAATCTATTAAATTTGACCAATTTAAATTTTAAGTAGCTTGATGAAACTATCAACAGCACCAGCCAATTTACCCGACGTTTCAAGAACAACAAATGAGAACAAGGCCTATGCTTGGTATTTCGCAGCCATCAGTGCGGTTTATTTAATCATTGCCGCCGGGCTCGCTGTACGGGTTAAATGGGGGGTTATGGATGAAGATTTTCATCTGGAATCCAGTAAGCCGTTTGCCCAGTTTGGGATCAATTACACCACCTTGTATAATCATGTACCACCCACGGGTGTATCCAGTCACTTTTGGTTTGCTTTTTGGCTCTGGTTATTTCCGGGTATTGATTACATCGGTCTTCGTCTGATTACCTGCGCCGGGCTAGCGTTGCTCGTAGGCCTGATTTACTTTTATCTAAGAACAATTTCGGTTGATTCACAGCGGAAAATCCTGGGTGCCAGTTTATTTATGCTGGCTTTCCCTTATTTTTTCCTGAGTGTCTCTACCGTTATGACGGAAGGCCCGTCTTATATTTTTCTGTTTGCCAGTCTGTTGATTCTTGCCGTTTCACGACTTAGGCAGCTTCCCCTCTTTTTTCTGGCTTGCGTGCTGCTGGGATGCACAACGGTGTCGCGCTTTTATTTTATTCCTCTTTTACCGGCTCTGTTTGTTGTTTTGTTTGTAGCTGATTGGGAGCAATACAACCAGCAGGGTGCCGTAAACGAGTTGGGCCGTAAACTACTGAGATACTTGTTTATTGCTGTGGGGATACTGCCACTGGTTGGCCTCGCTATTATATGGGGTGGGTTAACGCCACCAGCCTTCCATCAGTGGTCCAAGTTACGTTCGGGTATCAGTTTCAATACCTTCCGGCCCCTGTCAACATTCATATTGATAGGTATTTATGTTGCTCCTATTGTGCTGGTTAATGTGTATTGGAAGGCTAAAGGACTACTACGTTCGGTTGGTATTGGGGTAGCTGTCGCCCTGATTTTAGCGCTGGTAAATGTTAATCTCTTTCACGATTCTTCGTCAGTTAACGACGTAACAAGTGGGCCGGTTGAGCATACGTTAGCTTGGCTGATATCGAGAGGTGAGTTGGCTTATCGGGCAGGGCTTTTTATGTTTTATAGCTTGAGCTTTATCAGTATGGCAGTCATTATACCGTGGATAGTCGATTTTGTCAAGGCAAAAGATTATTCCGATAAGGCGCTTGTCTATTCGATTGCGTTTGTTGTGCTCTTCGTTATTTCTCAGGCGTTTGTGGGCGGAAATCATCCGTTTTTCGAGCGTTATCTTACGCACCCGTGGCCGTTTCTGGGCTATATACTGGTCTGTATGTTTCCTAGATTCCTTACAACACGAACGTATCTGGCGTTGGGCGTATTTACCGTCTTCTCGGTATTTATGTTAATTAAGTGGGGGGTACAGTAAACCGGTGTCGAATTTTCAATGACCGGTATTTTAACCGATTTAGTGTTTACCACTCACTGATTAAAACTCAGTAGGGATCAATAGTACTCAAGGGCGTTTCCGGGTCTATTTCCGCTAAGGGTTCGGGCTGGGGCGCTTGTCTCAAAACTGGTGCAGGTTTTGGTAAAAATTGATAACTGCCATAAGCCGTTCCTAACCACCAGACTTTCAGGCCCACACGAGCGAAAATCAATGTTTGCTGGATTAAAAACATAACGCCAATAGTGAGCCAGCCGCTCATCAGAATGGCTTCGTCAAGTAAATAGTAGATCCCAAACAGGGCAGTTCCCAACAGGATCATCAACCAATACAAGCCATATGTCCGGGCGGGGTTTCGCATAACGAGTCGCCCGGCATGCCCAAATGCACGAAAGGCATTGTGCTCATCTTCCCGAAACATGAGCACCTTTGCATAGTCGCCTATACAAAGCATTAGCGTAGCCGTTACCGCAAAGAGTGAAAAGAAACCGGCTCCTATCCAGAAGAGGCCGCGTTCTGTAAAAGAATCGTTGACCGCAATGCTGACTAACGAGCCTATAACCAGCCACAGGCCGCCCCCAACCACAACAAAAAGCAGTGTAACACCAAAAAGCCGCAGGAACCGTCCGGTATAATGCGCGCATCCCTGCCAGAACATACCACTACTAAATGGCGTGTTCGGCTGCGAAAAACGCAACAGGATTCCGCCCGCAAAAAAGACGCTTAGAAATACATATACTATGCCTAACCAACGGCCAACACTCATTAGCGGAGAAATGACCCGTCCACTGCGATTCATAAAGTCAGAATAGACCGTGTAATCGAAGCCTTTGAGCAAATTCAGAAAGGCCAGCGAATTCTGGTCTTCAACCTTGAGGGTATTATAAAACGGGAACGCAACCAGCAATCCCAACACCAGGGTGATGCCATAAATCAGCCACAAGAGCCGAAACGATTGCATCGTTTGGCCGAAGGATGTGCAGAGAGAGTTCACGTTCTTATACAGGGTTTCAGGTTCGCTGACTCGATGAAATTACAGGGGATTTTAACTGAGATCTGGCAAATGAAATTTATTTATTGTCAGAAAGCGGGTGTTCGGTTCTGATTTTCTCCTGCAATTTCAGAAAGCCATCAATTAACGCTTCCGGTCGCGGTGGGCAGCCGGGCACATACACATCAACCGGAATGATCCGATCAACTCCTTTCACAACGTGGTAACCATGCTGCCAGTAGGGCCCGCCACAGTTGGAGCATGACCCCATCGAGATCACATAACGGGGTTCAGGCATTTGTTCGTAAAGTCGTCGAATCCGGTCAGCCATTTTGTAGGTTACCGTGCCGGATACAATCATAACATCAGACTGACGGGGCGAAGGACGCGGAAAAATGCCGAACCGTTCGAGGTCGTAACTGGCCGCAAAGGCCTGCATCATTTCAATAGCGCAGCACGCTAGCCCAAAGCTCAGGGGCCACATGGATTTTTCCCGCGACCAATTCAGCAGGTCTTCGGAATGCATCATGATTACACTGGCTTCGCCAGTCTTGTCGGCTATAGATTGGGGTGTCATCGTTTTAATTAGGATTAGGCAAACTATTGATCATGTCTTCCTGATACCGGATTGTGAAGGGTTCTATCTGACGGAATAGAAATAGTTCGGGATTGTTTCGATCCAGCGGACGAATAACCCGGCCACTTATATTACTAATGAGCGAGCCTACCAATAACCCGGCGGCTGCACCGCCAGCCGCAGAGAGTGTTATGGTAAGGCCATAAATAAGGGGTGTGCGAACCTGGTTTTTCTGCAAGGATTGGTTGGCAGCATACCCCGTTAGTAAGCCGCCAACAATGGCTCCGCTTATAAACGCATTCTTTTTACTATTTCGACGAACAATCACTTTGCGGATAGTTGCCAATTGAACAAGGCCTCCCCGGCTATTGTTGGTTGCTCCTACTCTAAGGTACGAGTCATCAACGTCGGACAGTAAACCCCGAAGGCGCTGTCCGGTTTTCAACACAACCGTAACCCGATAAACAGCAGCTTCATGTTGTTGGGCAAATAACCCAACCGATACCAACAAATGTAGGGCTACTGCCAAACAGGTATGACGCAGCAAACGTTGACTTATCGCCTGTACCGTTCGTTTACCTGCTGGTATAGTTGGTCGGGTACTTTGGTTTCTATTGATGGTACTTTGGGTTGTGGTTTGACCCAGTCAAGGTAACCTTTTGCCCATACATAGGCAAGACCGAGGGCAAGAACGACGACAAACAAAATGGCTTCGGTCAGGGCAAACCAACCCCACAAACCACCTGTCTCGCTAATGTATCGCTCCTGGCCAAATACCGTTGCCCACGGAAAGAGAAAAACCAGTTCGACATCGAACAATACAAATACCAGCGCTACGACATAAAACCGAATGTTGAACTGCACATTAGCGTTGCCAATCGGTTCTTCGCCCGACTCATAGGTACTGTTTTTCTCAACGTTCGGCCTGTGCGGACGCAGCATACGCGCCACAAACAGCACGATGGCGATGAACGCAAACGCAGCTAGAATAAACAGCAGAATGATACCGAAGTCGGAAAGCACGTGGAGCTAATTTATGGTTTTTCGGTTTTCGGCAGGCGTACGCGTGAACAGTTACGCGTCAGCCCACCGAATACCGTAAACCGAAAACCTTATTTCTTCTTCTTTTTTGGGAACAGATTATATACAATCGACACCTGAAGGTTGCGGTTGTAATACGATGCTGTTGCTTCGTTCGATACGTTGGTAAAGCCATACACATAGCGAACATGCAGGCTGAACTTATTGAGCATATCCAGGAAGTCGTAGTGTACTCCTAAAACTGCACCCAGGTCATTTTGCGCACCAGGGCCATTTTCTGAACCCGCATTGAGGGCATAACTGAACTCAGGTCCGGCTTGTATGGTCAGCCCTTCAGTTGGAATGTAGCCAAGCAGGACAGGCACGCTGGAATAGTAATAGGAATGGCTTGATGTTGATCGGCCCCCCACAATTTCCTGTTGAAAAGTACCGCCTTTAACCGCAAGAAGCACTTCGGGCTGGAGCACCAGCTTGTTGTAACGATACCGATACATAACACCCAGGTTGGGTACCAAAGCCCGTTTCGGGATATTGACAGTTGTTCCTGAAATGGACACCTGTGAGAATGAAGCACCTATTTTAACACCGAAATGGCCGCCAATGGGTTTGTCACTTTGCGCCTGCGCAAGCAGGGATGAGGTCACTAAAAAAAATAGAATAAGGAAACGATATGTGTACATACGGGACTGCTGAAAGGTAACTAACCTTACAATAACGAGTTTCTGCCCGGGTAAGCCGGACTGCCCGAAACGTCGGACCGTCGTAAAATTGGTGAAAAAAGTTAAGAAATGGCTGTTAAGATTCGTTAACTGGATGAGCCGGGCAGCTAGTTAAGCCTTGGGTCAACGGGATAATGGGCTATCGACTTATATTCACCTCCCTTGCGTTTCAGGACCTCGCGCCAGAATTCGGTTGTTGGGGTATCGAATAAAAAATCGGCTTTGGTTCGGCTGATGATCCACGCTTTCTGCGTTAGTTCACTGTCCAGCTGCCCTTCGTTCCAACCCGAATACCCGATAAAGAAACGGATATCCCGCTCGGTAATGGTGCCCAGATTGACGGCTTGCTTGATTTGCTCAAAATCGCCACTCCAATATAGATCATCGACCACGCAGATCGAGCCATCAATCAAATCGGGCCGACGATGAATAAAATGCAGGGTATTTTGCTGAACAGGCCCACCCACAAATAGGGGCAAATCGGTATGAATGTCGTCAATAACATCGCCCAGGTGAATATCAGTCACTTGATTCAGAACCAAACCAAAGGTGCCAACGGCGTTATGCTCACAAACCAGTACAACACTGCGTTCAAAGTTATTGTCGCCCATAAAGGGCTCGGCAATCAATAAATCTCCATTCTTAACAATCGGCGAAGACGTATTCATAGGTCAAAATGCGGTTAACGAGTAATGTACTAAAACGCCTTTTCTGTAAGCGATATTGGTTAAAAACTGTTAAATACGCTAGCTGAAGCTATAAAATTGACCTTACGGACGGATTTTTAAATTAGTCTTATTGTAGAGAAGGAAAACATAGTAAATGACCCCTATATCTTACTTCTACTTTATAGATGAACATAACATCACTTATGTGTAGTCGATTAACGTCCTATCAGCTACCCTCATGAAAACGTTTATTTTTATCTTATTGGCAAACACTTGTCTATTAGCACAAAGTAAAGTGTCAATTGCTCCAAGTTACTGGTTTCTACATAGTAACTATAATTACCAAATTCAATCAATTTATGATGGGACAATTAAGGGATATGACGGTTATTCCGTGGCCTCATCTATTGGTCTCAATGCCAGATACCATTTTACACCAAGGTGGGATTTATCGGCTGGATTACTTTACAATAAAACAACATCACATTTGAAGGACCCATCAACTAATGACGTCAGGTTGGGAACCAAATATATCCAATTGCCTATACTCATAAATTTCAGGTCATCTGTCAAACGCATATCACCTTACTTCTCGGCCGGTGCTATTTTAGAGAAAAGTGCATTAGCTGGTAATGATCGGGTAAAGCCAAGTGCTGTTATTGGTATAGGAGTAGATTACAGAATTAGTAAGAATGTTGACTGGTTGGTCCAGCCAACTGGTAGTTACTTATTCTACAAGCCCGATTCAGGGTGGTTATACCAATTTAAAGATTATAACTCATACAGAATTGGCATACAGACTCAACTTATGTTTCACTTCTGAATAAGCGTCACAGACGTTTATTTTAGGGGCTGGCTTAGTATATCTACTAAGTCTAACTATGAAACGAGTCCGGGAATTAACTGACTGCCTGTAACGGTAGTAACCTTTGTTATACCAGCAATACCCATATAAGCAACGCCTTCCTTCGTGTCAATTCGCTGAACAGACTGGCACTCCTGCCCTTGACAAAACTGACTGAAGAAGCAACTACCAATTGTTAACAGGAGAATGTAAATCTTCATGTTGATGTTTTATGCGTGAAATCAGGGTTACTTGCCTGGTAAAAATAGGGTAAAAAGGACATTTGCCATGGTTTCCTGATTGAAAAAACGACCAATTTATTGATTGGACTTGCTGACTATATCTCGTTAGTATTTACCAACTTTGTCTACGCAAGAAAAACTAGATTGACTCAATGCACGATCAGATTCACGACCGGCGCGGTTTTCTCCGGAAAAGTGCTTTAGCTACGCTTACAACGTTAGTAGGTACCCATATTGCTTTTGCCGACAAGATTCCGCCTTTTTATACACCGATAGGCTTCGATTATGATCCTTTGAAGGGCAAGAGTCCTGACATGAAAGTGCTGGGCGATAAACCCTGGAATGTCGAATCGCCCATTCATTTGTTAGACGATGCCATTACGCCCGTCGAAAAGATGTTTATCCGCAACAACGGTTTGATTCCATCCGAACCGATTGATCCGGCGACCTGGACGCTCACTATAAAAGGAGAATCGGTAAAAGCGACAAAAACATACACGCTCAATGACCTCAAAAAACGTTTCAAACCGTATACGTACCAGCTTGTGCTCGAATGTGGCGGTAACGGTCGCTCAGGCTATGAGCCCCAAACAACGGGTAATCCGTGGGATCAGGGAGCCGTTAGCTGCGCCGAGTGGACGGGCGTTCGTCTGAAAGATATTCTGGCCGATGTGGGGCTGAAAGACGATGCCGTTTACATTGGCTATTATGGGAAAGACCCGCACCTGAGTCAGGACCCCACAAAAGTGGCTATCTCTCGCGGGGTGCCGATGAAAAAAGCCCTCGAAAACGAGACGCTTATTGCCTGGGCATTGAACGGAAAGGATATTCCGTTGGCTCATGGCTATCCGCTTCGGCTGGTCATTGGCGGTTGGCCTGCCTCGGTATCGGGCAAGTGGCTGCATACGATTGCCGTTCGGGACAAAATTCACGATGGGGCAAAAATGGAAGGCCATAGCTATAAGATGCCGATTCGGCCTGTACAGCCCGGCGAGAAAATTCCTGAAACACCCGAAAACTTCCGCATCATTGAGTCGATGCCCGTGAAGTCGATGATTACGTACCCTAAAACGGGTGCCATGGTCGATGCAAAAAAAGTGCTTTCCCTGCGCGGTCACGCGTGGGCGGGCGATCGGGCCGTTCAGGAGGTGCAAACATCCATCGACTACGGCGCTACCTGGCAAAAAAGTAAGCTACAGCCACCCAAAAATCGACTCGCGTGGCAACACTGGTCGGCCGAATTAACATTCCCCCAATCAGGTTATTATGAGGTGTGGGTGCGGGCTACCGACAGCAGTGGCGTTACGCAGCCAGTTGTCATTCCCCAATGGAACCCCGGCGGTTATTTAAATAATGCCTGCCATCGGATTGCTGTAAAAGCAAGTTAGGTCTGGCAAAAGCATCAAACGTAATGAAAACAGTAAATACCTTTTTGTTAATTGGCGTCCTACTAATTAGCCTGCTTAGTTTTCAGGGTGTTTATGCGCCCCGGAAACAGACAGCTTTAATTGCCGTAGCCGACACCGCCAAAATTGATGCCGAATCAGGAATGGTCAATGACCCAAGTCTGATGATGGTAAAAGCACAGTGTACGGCCTGCCATTCGTCGAAACTCATCTTGCAGCATCGGTTTAGCCGGGCTGGCTGGCTGGAACGTATCCGCTGGATGCAGAAATACCATAAACTCTGGGACTTGGGCGAATCGGAGAAGGTCGTGCTGGATTATCTCGAAAAAAATTACGGGCCTCAGACAGCCGTTAATCTGACAAATTTTCGACGCACTCCACTGAAAGAAGTCAAATGGTATAAACTGGATCAATAAGCAGGTATTCGTTCTTGAAAAACGTGCATCACTATGCTATTCCTGAAACGTCAGGCCTACTTTTTTGCCAGAAATGCGTTCGAGTAAGGGCCGAAGCATCTGGTTGGCATTTTGACGCGTTTGGTTGAGGATGCCGCCGTTCAATGCCGATTGTTTTACCAGATGCTCCGCTTTTCTGTAGGCATCGCTTACCAGTTGAGATTCGTTCAGAAAGGAGAACCGGGTGTCATACACCCTTGACCGGTCGTGGTTGATTTTCCAGGTGCAAAGCTCAGCTTTGGGAAGCTTGATAGTGATCGAATCGGTACCGGCCACAATGTCGTCCAGCTTGATTTGTGTTAGGTCAATACAGCCCGTGGCTTCTCCTTCCACGATTAAAATGGCGTTTGCATTGGGTAGAAACGTATTTACCTGCTCGTGTTCGACAATGTCTTTGAAGGTATATTTCACCAACTCCAGTTTTCCAAGCGCCTTCACTTCCGTCAAAACAATGCTCTGCGTTGTGTTTTCCCCCCGCCGGAATCGACTCATAAAACCGTTCCCACGAATCTGCTCCCAAAGGGCGATCAGGCCGGCCACTAGTAAGGTAATAAGGAATAGACGTAACAGTGTATTGATGAGTCGGGTCATAGAGTATGAAAAAGTAGGTTACTTGATTATGAGGCCAGGGTGTTGACCGTACTGAGCGGTAGTTAACGAAAGTTGTTGCGAAATCTGGCTGAACTTAACAATATTTAACGAATCAAAGCCCGGCCCTATCACTAAATTTGGCCAATTGCCGCAACTGCTTTCTGGCTCACACGTGTACAACGCCAAGGCAGATGTTCACTTGTCTAAACCTGAATAAACCAATAGTTAAAATGAAGAATACGTTTGTTTATGCGCTTGCAGGCGTTTTGTCATTAGTTTGTTTGGCTGTAGAAGCCCAAACGATGAAAATAGGTCATACGAGGATCGACTATATTTTATCTCTAACGCCTGAAAACAAGGTAATTACGGATTTATTAACAAATCAGCAGAAGCAAACACAGACTGAGATTAACCGGTTACAGCAGGAATTGCAGGATAAATATGCCCTGTATCAAAAAGGTGTAGCTCAGATGACAGATATTATTCGAAAAGACAGAGAAACGGAATTGCAGGGTTTGCAGTCTCGTATTCAGGAATTTAGTCGAACCTCCGACGAAGCTATCCAAAACAAATACAAGCAGCTGATATGGCCAACCGTTGCTAAAATCCAGCAGGCTATTGACACTGTTGCTAAGCAAAACGGCTACACACACATCTTAAGCACCGGAAATACCGGCGCTATACTTTACGCGCCTGAAGAAACCAATATTACAGAACTGGTCCTTAAGTATTTAGATATCACACCTGGTCAAAATGTGGGACAACCTGCTAAAGCTCCCAGTCCATCGACACCCGCGAAACGAGTAGCGCCGAAACCGGCTAAAAAGAAATAGCCATTTGCACAGCTAGCGTAACGCAAGATCACCAGGCAGAAAAGCAAAATGCCCGACTCAGCAATAAGTCGGGCATTTTATTTGACGGAAACGTCAGTTAGTACGTATGTTTTTGTTCGTCTACTGAGTGCTTTTCTAAATCGAATAAATCGTTCAGTACGTCAATCAGTGTTTCGGCTTCACCCCGTTTGCAGGCTGCTTTGAGTTGAAGAACGGGTAATTTTATTATTTTCTGCATAATACCCCGTGTGATTTTGTCTACTTTTTCTGACTCACCAGGTGTAAGATGTTTCAAATGGCGGGCAATTTCATCGCGACGAATCTGCTCCAGCGCATTTTTGAGTTTGTTGATCGTAGGCGATACAACCATCTCTTTCGACCAGTCGCCAAACTCTGCCACGGCCTGCGTAACAATCGCTTCGACCTGTGGAATAGCCGCTAAACGCTGGTTCAACGCTTCGTCGGCACGGTTACGGATATGGTCGATGTTGTACACCAGAACACCCGGAATCTGTTCAACGGCAGCATCAACACTGCGGGGTACAGATAGGTCAATAAAATATTTGAACGTCAGTACGTTTACGTCTTTAAGAAGCTCGGGGGTAATTAGTGGCTCATCGCGCATAATCGACGAAATGATCACATCGGCCCGGCGAATTTCGTCGGTCAGATTATCAAAGTCGGCTACCCGGAAACCGTATTGACTGGCAAGTACATCTGCCTTCGATTGGGTACGGTTGCAGAGCGTAATATTCGTCAGATTGCGGGCTTCGAGGTTTTTACAAACGTCGGTGCCAATTTCGCCCAGCCCAATGACCAGTACACTTGGGTTTTGCTTTTCGCCAATCAACTCGTCGATCAACTCAACCGCAGCGTAAGAAACAGAAGCGGCTCCGTCGCGGAAGGGTGTTTCCTGGGTTACTCGTTTATTGGTAAAGAAAATTGTGTGCATCAGTCGATGCAAAAACGGACCGGCCATATCCAAATCGGCCGACCATTGGTACGACTGTTTCACCTGATTCGGGATTTGCATATCGCCAACAACCTGCGAATGCAAGCCAACGCACACTTCGAACAAATGCCGAACGGCCTGATCGTGGGCGCCGAAAAACTGGAAATAAGGCAAATACGTGTCGGTATCTGTCAGGCCTTTTTCAATGAGTAACAGCCGGGCAATATCGGCGTTTAGATCCTGATCAAAGGCATAATAGACCTCGGTGCGGTTGCAGGTTGAAATGACCAGCAAATCGGACAGACCGAAAAAGTCTTTCAGCCGGAACATCAGCCGCTTGGCTTCGTCTTCGTTAAGTGCAATTAGTTCACGCACCTGAAGGGGTGCCGTTTTGTAGGATAAACTAATTGTTTTGAAGGTGTCTAACATGGTGGTAAATCACGCAAATTGGCTAGTAGCCTTTACAAATTTACGGCATAATTGCCGGACATAGACATACCCAATACAATGGATTTGCTATTTAGAATTCGTCCAAATAATTGACTAAATTCTTTGCTCAATCCTATTCAAATAGATAACGTAGCGGCCAGGTTTGTGGTTCTTATCTGCACAATTAAACCGATTTTCACGTTTACCTGATACAGGAATGTAGTTAGTATCTGAACGATCAATTACTTTACGGTTTAGTCGCCTGATACCCTTTATTTTGTAACACCACACAGGTTTCTTTTAGTCAACGGTCAATTTGGCCTTTTACACGAAAGGAGCAAGACGATATGCTGAAGTCATTTGATATTTATAATCAGAATAACGTTCTGAAAATTATTGTTGCCCTGAACCTGCTTCTGGTTGGAACGGGGTCATTACTTTATACAGACCGGCTTATTAATCGGCTGGAGGATCGGGAGGAACAGTATGTACAGCTTTACGCTAAAAGTATAGGTTATCTGTTTGGTTCAAGTCACCCAAATGCCGGCGACCTTACATTCGTAACCGATCAAATCATTCAGGCTAACACAACCATACCCGCTATTTATGTTGATCCAAGCGGAGCATTTGCAGCGCACAAAAATATTGACGACATGCCTGCCGGGTTGACGCCTGAAGAAACCCAGAAATTTTTAAAGCAAAAGACGCTCGAAATGCGTAAGAAGCATGGACCATTGATTGTGGATTTAGGCGATGGCGAACAGGGACTGGTTTATTACACCAACTCAAGCCTGCTTCGACAGATAGCCTATTTTCCGTATGCGTTGCTGGCTATTCTTACCGCTTTGGGCCTGTTGGCATATCTGTCGTTCAGCTCATCACGCAGGGCTGAGCAAAACCGGGTTTGGGTTGGGTTAGCCAAAGAAACGGCTCACCAACTTGGTACACCTATGTCGTCGCTTATGGCGTGGGTGGAGTATATGCGCTCAGACCCTGACCAGTTTGACGGATCAATCACCGACGAAATCGAGAAAGATGTTCAACGTCTGGAAACAATTACCGCTCGTTTTTCGAGTATCGGCTCTGTACCAACGCTAAAAGAAGAAGACGTGAACGAAGTTGTCCGGCAGTTTACGGATTACCTCGCAAAGCGTATTTCGACAAAGGTAAAAATGAGCGTTACCAGCCAGTTGCCACCCGGTCAGCAGGTGCAAATCAATAAACTACTGTTCGAATGGGTAATCGAAAACATCTGTAAAAATGCCGTCGATGCTATGAAAGGGGTAGGGGAGTTGCGGCTGAATATGGTATCGCTGCCACATCAGGAAGTAGCCATCGACATTACTGATACGGGTAAAGGAATGTCTAAAGCCCACATGCAAAAAGTATTCTCGCCCGGTTTTAGTACCAAAAAGCGAGGCTGGGGACTGGGCCTGACACTAGCCAAGCGAATTGTGGAAGAGTACCACGATGGGCGGCTCTTTGTAAAAAATTCAGAAGTGGGGAAGGGAACAACGTTTCGAATTGTACTCAACAGGAAATAGGCGATCGTAACTTACTTTTCTGCTTTTAAAAATCAACGTTTTTAAGAGTCAAGCCCGGTAGCTTAGCCAAATGTGCCAAATCCATCAACCGATGAACCCGTTTTCAGAGTTAGCGTTTTAACATTGCCCAACGACTTGATTTTCGGTGCACTATACTTTTTTTTAGCTATCAAACCTGCTCTCTTTTCTGTCATGGTACTTATTCCTAGAACTAATGTATAAGGATAAAGGAGTAATTTTAAAATTGAATCTGTTATATCGTTGCAAGATAAGTAATAATACAATATTGTTAAAATCGTTTACTTATTTGTTTTCAAGTACTTTTCGGCCTACCTAAATGCGGAGCACTTTCCGGAAGATTAAGGAAGGCTGAATCTAATACGGGGAGTTTAACACGGATTTATAGAAAAATAGGCATGATGAAAAGCAGAGGGTGTTTCATAAACCATACCTTAATGATATGGCCTACGAAACACCCTTTACTCTGTTCTGGTATAAGCTATAAGGTTTTGGGAAATGGAACTGAGATCGTGTCGGTTTCAACTATGTTGCTGGTATTCAGAACCCGATCCCGAATTTCAATCTGAAATTTGGTTGGGTATAGTTGATAACTTGTGCCGTACTGAAAAATTTGATTGAAGTCCAGCGAGCCTTCAATAGCCCCTTTTGGTTTGCCCTTGGTGAGGTCTGGAATGTACAGTGTGTTATTAACGGCTTGCAATAATTCTTCGTATTTGTTATTGACAAGCCGGAAGGTACGAATTCTATAACTACCCCAGTTACCATTTGATTGGTACAGAAGAGAATCGGCCTTCGGTAATGGAATACTGTTGCCAATGTTTCCATCGCCGTCTTTAAAACCAACGGTAATAACAACGGAATCCCGCTTGCCTTTACCTACGCCTTTACCCGCTTCAATAGTATATTTAAACATCCCCTCATAATTGATGGCGGGGGTATTTGAGTAATTGGGTTCGTTAAAACAGGACGATAGCGTAAGGACTATGCCTACTACGAAAAGATACGGTTGAATTAGTTGCCGTCGCATACTGTTGTATTCGTTGTGCAATAAACGCTTTTGTTACTTTGTCTTTCTTATCAACACTCTCAGCCGAGATCGCTGCACGCCGGCAGTTACTTCGGCAACAAATTCTGACGCTTGGTTTCGGTTCACCCGACCGCGACGCATTCGAGTCTCTGGCTTTGGCCGTTTTTCGCTATCAGGCGGCTTACAATCCCTTATATGCAGCTTACCTGCACCACCTGAACATTCTGCCCGAAACGGTTTCTGACTTGCGCCAGATACCGTTCATGCCTATTAATTTTTTTAAAATGCATCCGGTATTAACGGGTATCGATGCAAACCAACCCGTGGTAAACGGTGAAACCGAACTAACCTTTGCCAGCAGTGGTACTACCGATCGTAGTGTTGGTCCGGTGGTAACCAGTCAACATTTGGTGCCCGATCCAGACCTCTACGAAGCCATCAGTATCCGGATTTTTGAGGAAACGTATGGCCCACTTAGCAATTTCCACATTCTGGCTTTACTGCCGTCCTATCTTGAACGAAATAACTCCTCGCTCGTGTATATGGTTCAGCAATTTATGGACAGAAGCGTACGCTCACAAGCGGATACTAACCAGTCGGGATTTTTCCTTCATAATCATCGAGAATTAACAGAACGACTGCGGCAACTTGCTCAACAGCCTGATCAAAAGCGGATTTTGCTCATTGGTGTTACGTTTGGCTTGCTCGATTGGGCTGAATCAGAACCGGACTTGTCGTTTCTGGGCCAGCTACCCAATCTGGTTGTTATGGAAACAGGCGGTATGAAAGGTCGTCGGAAAGAACTCCTGCGCGAAGAGGTACATGAAATCCTGACAGACAGGCTGGGCGTGAAAGCAATCCATTCCGAATATGGCATGACCGAACTTCTTTCTCAGGCTTATTCGGCGGGCCGGGGAATATTCCGTCCAAGTTCAACCCTGCGTATTTTTCTGCGTGATATTAATGACCCGTTTTCCATCTATCCCGATCAGCCAGTTCAGACCCGCACCGGCGAGCGTCGCACTGGAGGTATTAATGTTGTCGACCTGGCCAATCTGGATTCATGTTCGTTTATCGAAACGCAGGATTTGGGGCAATATGTTGCCGAGGAAGAAATGCCGGGTAGTTTTCGGGTTATTGGCCGCTTCGATAATTCCGACGTGCGGGGCTGTAACCTGATGACTATCTGAACCGCGTAACCTGGACCGGGATTTTCTTAAGATTTAAAGGATTAAACAAGATTATCGAATAGAGCTCTTCGAACTATTCAAACAGGATAAGGATACTTTACCTGTTGGATAATCTTGTTTAATCCTTTAAATCTTAAGAAAATCCCGGTCCAGGTTACGCGTACAGTTTCACATCATCCAGCATGATTTCATCTCCGCACATAATAACAAGTCGCTCGATCACGTTCCGCAGTTCACGCACGTTACCTGACCAGGGCAATGACTGTAAGTAGTTCATGGCTTCGGGTGTGATCTCTTTAGCCGGAGCGCCGTACTCTGTGGCAATATCATGAAGGAATTTATCTGCCAGAAGTGGAATATCGCCCCGCCGTTCGGTCAGGGGCGGCACATGAATCATGATCACACTCAACCGGTGGAATAAATCTTCCCGAAAATTGCCATTAGCGATTTCCTGACGCAGGTCTTTGTTCGTAGCGGCAATAACCCGTACGTTGACTTTAATCTCTTTATCGCCCCCAACGCGCGTAATTTTACTCTCCTGCAAAGCCCGAAGCACTTTTGCCTGTGCGGAAAGGCTCATGTCGCCAATCTCATCGAGAAAAAGCGTTCCCCCGTCTGCTTGTTCGAACTTGCCTACGCGCCGGGCAGCTGCGCCTGTAAAGGCACCTTTTTCGTGACCAAATAGCTCACTTTCAATGAGTTCTCCTGGAATGGCAGCACAGTTTACTTCAATCAACGGTTGATTGGCTCGACTGCCTTTCTCATGAATTTGTTTGGCAACCATCTCTTTCCCTGAACCATTGGCACCCGTTACAAGTACCCGTGCTTCGGTAGCTGCCACCCGATTGATCGTATCTTTAACCTTCTTGATCGAGTCAGACTCGCCAACGATCTCATTCAGTTTATAGATGCGTTTTTTGAGCGTTTTGGTTTCCTGAACCAATTTTGCCCGTTCAATCGCGTTACGAACCGTAATGAGCAAGCGGTTCAGATCGGGCGGTTTGGTAATGAAATCGAACGCACCACGCTTGGTAGCCTCAACGGCGTTTTCGACATTGCCATAGGCCGAGATCATTATAATCTGCGTACTTTTTTCGGCTTCGTTGACTTTCATGAGCAATTCCAGCCCATTCAGTTTGGGCATCCGAATGTCGCACAGAGCTACGTCGTAGTTCGTACGCATAATCATGTCCAGTCCTTCTTCGCCGTCTTTCGCTTCGTCAACATCGTAGCCTTCATACTCTAAAATATCGCGTAGTGCCGCCCGAATAGGTTTTTCGTCGTCCACGATAATCAGTTTGGCCATACAAATGGGGTAATTTTGAACAGTGAATTGTAAGTGTGTAAAAGTAGTTAGTCCAGGAACGATCCGTTGGAGCGCCAAAGCTATTATTATTGTTAATAAATTATTGATAACTAGTTGGTTACTAATAGATCAATAGCAAAGTAACAGTTTATTACTACTTAGTATAGCCCGAAAATAGGGGATTTTGCATCGGCATCCGTTATAGAAGGGTTGATATTTGCTAAAATCTCTTTTCTTTTTCATAAAATGCCACAATAGTATGCTCACTAGCTGTCTCTATGTGTACAATTAAATAAAAAGCCTGATTCATGAGTTAGTTAAGTATAGGGCCGTTTTTTCACTATAAATTGAGTTACTATTAACTCATTCCATGAAGCGTATGGTTATTCGTAGTTTGCTGATTTGTTCATTGATGGCTTTTTGGGTAACAACGGTTTCGGCCCAGTCGCGCCGACGTGCGCAACTAACGGCTCAGCAAACCAATGGTCCCGTACCCGTTGTAGCCGCTCCGCAAACTCGGTTACTAGAGAGTATGGTGATGGGCAGTTCGCTGATGAACCAGGCCATTAAATTTTCGATCTACCTGCCGCCCGACTACTATACGTCTAACCGACGCTATCCGGTTCTGTATCTATTACATGGTTACGGCGACAACGAAACTAGCTGGATACAGTTTGGTGAAGCCGACCGCATTGCCGACGAGGGTATTAAAAATGGGGAACTTCCCCCTATGATCATTGTGATGCCAAACGGCGGAGCTACCTGGTTTGTGAACGACTACCAGAATAAAGTTCGCTACGAAGATATGTTTGTGCAGGAGCTGATTCCGCATATTGACTCGGCGTTCCGTACGCGTACTCAACGGGAATTTCGGGGAATTTCGGGCCTCTCGATGGGTGGATTTGGCTCGCTCACATTAGCTATGCACCACCCGGAACTGTTTGGTTCGTGTGCTGCCCTCAGCGCAGGTATTCGCACTGATGAAAGTTTTAAGGATATTCCCGATGACCGATATAATCTGGTTTTTGCGCCTGTATTTAGTGGACCGGCAAAAGGAGAAGAACGTCTAACTATTACCTGGAAGCGAAATAGTCCCATTACGCTGGCTAAATCGGCACCGGAAAATGACCTCAAACAAGTACGCTGGTATATCGACTGTGGTGACGATGACGCGCTGACCGTTGGTAATTCGATGTTGCATCTGGCATTGCTCGACCGTAAAATTTCCCATGAGTACCGTGTTCGCGATGGCGCCCATACCTGGTCATATTGGCGCACCGGCCTTCCCGATGCGCTCAAATTCATTGCCACGAGTTTTCACCGATAAAAGGCATTCCTTTTAGCAGTGATGGACTCACTAATTTACTGCCGCTTTTGAATGGGAACAATAGCTTCGGTTTCATCCCATGCCAGCACCATATCGGTACCGTTGGTGGCGGGTCTGAATGAAATATAAAACTGTTCGGCTTTGGGGCTGTGTTTATGCGAAGCAACAGGCACGCGTAGAATGTCTTTTGTTTGGTCGTAATTGGTGCCCCACTGACCGGTTTCACCGTTAAAAATAACAATCCAGCCATCAGGCGAAGGAATGGTCCACAAAGAGTATTCGCCTTTGTCTAGGGGCTGTCCGGCTACAATGACATTCTGGTCGAAGTCAATAACGGTAGCTTCATTGGCACCCGTGCGCCAGACTTGTCCGTAAGGAACCAGTCCACCAAAAATCTTACGTCCTTTTTTATACGGCTGGCAGTAATCAACCTTGATTTGGAGGCCGTTTTGATCGATTTGGGCAATGGCTTCCGGGCTACCGGATTTTGTCCAGCTACGTAAGGAAAAGAAGCCAACAAGGGCTATAGCGGCAATAACACCAAGAATTATAAGGATGCGTTTCATGGACATTCAGTGGTTATGAGCTGATAGATTGCAAGGTATGAAGATTTTGTAACTTGCGAACTTCTGAATAGTGCCCACCGTATCTTAATGTCCAGAATAGACTATCCACTCATTTACCCCGACCTGCGTAAGGACGAAACCGAGCCCTCTGGCGGGTATGTAGAAATGCATATAACGCACGCATCGCACGAAGCCGCTCGAAATATCGAAACTGCTATCATACTGGCTAGACAAGGTTTGAAAGTGCGGCTTTTACCGATCGATAATACACCCCACATCAAAAATCCAGATGCGTATTTTATTGATCAGGAAATTGTTGTTGAGTTCAAGCATAACTATACACCTACAGCATCTGCTATCGAGCGTGAAGTGCGCAATGCTAAAAAGCAGGCAAATCACATTTTGATACATGTGATGAGTGGAATTACAAAAGAAGAATTAATTCAGGGCTTAAGGCAACATTTACACCGAGCAGAGAATATTATTACCGTTTGGCTGATGTTCAATGGCAGTACATATACCTTCTCTTCTGAAGAGATACGTAACAAACACATAGAGGATAAAATGCAATGAGGTGACACAGTTGCCTGCATCACCTCAAGGTAGGGGCCTGGGATCTCTCCCTGACCAATGCAAAAGTACAATTTCTGTTGTTCAAAAACAAGCAAATTGGCGTGTTTTTGACTGTCTACGCCGTTTCCTTCTTCAGCTTATCACGTAGTTGAAACAACTCGTCACGAAGGCGGGCGGCTTCCATAAAGTCAAGGTCTTTGGCCGCACGCTCCATTTTCGATTGCGTTTCCTGAATAACTTTTTCTAAATCCCCTTTACCCATGTAACGCATAACGGGATCGGCGGCAATCCGGATTTCGTCTGGCTCCACATAGAAATGCTTTGCCTTCGAATCGGCCACTTTAGTTTGACCCATAATGGCTTCGCGCGATTTCAATACTGTTTTCGGTGTAATGCCGTTGTCGTTGTTATACTCCAACTGAATGGCCCGACGCCGGTTTGTTTCGTCAATGGCTTTTTCCATCGAGCCGGTAATTCGGTCGGCATACATAATCACCTTGCCGTTCACGTTCCGGGCGGCACGGCCAATTGTTTGAATTAATGACCGGATGTCACGCAGGAACCCTTCTTTATCGGCATCCATAATGGCGACCAGCGAGACTTCAGGCAAATCAAGTCCTTCACGAAGCAGGTTGACGCCTACCAGTACATCGAAATTGCCCAACCGTAAATCGCGCAGGATTTCGACCCGATCAAGGGTTTTTACTTCGGAGTGAATGTAGCGGGTTTTAATACCCACCCGGTCAAGGTACTTGGTCAATTCCTCGGCCATGCGTTTGGTAAGCGTTGTAACCAGCACACGTTCGCCGTTTTTGATGCGTCCGTCGATGGATTCGAGTAAATCATCTATCTGGTTCAAACTCGGGCGCACTTCGATTTCAGGATCAAGCAAGCCCGTTGGCCGGATAAGTTGCTCCACAATAACGCCATCGCTTTTCCGAAGTTCGTAGTCTGATGGTGTAGCTGATACATAGATTGACTGGCCGCACATATCTTCAAACTCCTGAAACGTAAGCGGGCGGTTGTCCATAGCCGATGGAAGTCGGAAACCATAGTCGACGAGGGCGGTTTTGCGGGAGCGGTCACCGCCCCACATGGCCCGGATTTGCGGAATGGTAGCGTGACTCTCGTCAATCACCATAAGGTAATCGTCCGGAAAATAATCGAGCAGACAGAACGGCCGCTGACCCGGTTTGCGCTTGTCGAAATAGCGGGAGTAGTTCTCAATACCGGAGCAGTAGCCCAGTTCGCGCATCATTTCGAGGTCAAATTCTGTGCGTTCGCGAATGCGGGTCGCTTCCTGTTCCCGAAACTCCGATTCAAAATAGCGGACCTGTGACACCATATCGTCCTGAATCTGATACATGGCGTCGTTCAACGTGTCACGACCCGTTACGAACAGGTTGGCTGGGAAGATCGTCACCAGTGTTTCGTTCGATATTTTCTTGCCCGTTTCGGGGTCGATTCGCTGAATGGTTTCGATTTCGTCGCCGAAGAAAATAACCCGGTACGCAAAATCGGCATAAGCAACATACAGGTCTACAGTATCGCCTTTTACGCGAAAATTGCCCCGCTGAAATTCGCCCTCTGTTCGGCTATACAGAATGCTCACTAACTGATGCAGAAACTGGTTGCGGCTCATGTTCTGCCCCACACCAATATTGACCACATTTCGTTTGAATTCTTCGGGGTTACCCATGCCATAAATACACGACACCGATGCGATTACGATAACATCGCGCCGACCGCTCATGAGGGCCGAGGTGGCAGCCAGCCGCAGCTTGTCGATTTCCTCATTGATGGCGAGGTCTTTTTCAATATACGTATTGGTGGTAGCAATGAAGGCTTCGGGCTGGTAATAGTCGTAGTAAGAGATGAAATATTCAACTGCGTTTTCCGGGAAGAACTGTTTGAATTCGCCGTAAAGCTGAGCTGCCAGCGTTTTGTTATGGCTAAGCACAAGCGTTGGGCGATTGGTTTGGGCGATGAGGTTGGCGACCGTAAAGGTCTTACCCGACCCAGTGACCCCGAGTAATACCTGTGCGGGTTCACCTTCATTTATACCCTTAACCAACTGTTCGATAGCCTTAGGCTGATCGCCGGTTGGTTGAAATTCAGAGGTTAGTTTAAAGTCCATTAATGCCGTTGATAATCTGGCTAATTTACGAAAATTCGGGATGGATTACAAGGGCGATTTTGATATAAATCGTATGTCAACGATACCTCTGTAAGTCACATTACCCTAGAATCTGTAATCGTTTGAGGTTAAAATTTACATTTATTCGGACTCAGCTCAATGCTTATTTTTATATTGAGCGCCAACTAAAAGAAGTGTACTGATGCAAAGTGGTTATGACTCGAATGGGTCTGTCGAGTATGTGAAAAAACAACCCGTTTGGGCGTTCTGTTTATTATCGTTTTTATCCTTCGGCTTATACACCGTTTATTGGTTTTATAAAAACTGGTACTTTTTCAGGGATCTGTACGAATGGGATATTTATCCAATCTGGCGTGCCATCTTCGATATCTTCTTTGTCCATACATTACTGGAGCAGATTAACGACCGCGCCATTGAGAAAGGGCACCCCGGTATCAGTAGCAACTTATGGGCAACGGGTTATGTAGTTGTCTCGCTTTTAGCCAGGATTCTGGATCGTACCTTACCACCATCTCTGGCTGTATTGACTGTGTTTTTGCCGCCCTTCCTGTTTCTGATTCCGAGCGTCATGCAAGTCAATTACCTCTACGAAAAAGCGCGTCCAAATGAGTATCAGCCCACGTTTAGTTCTGGCGAATATATTGTTCTGGCGCTGGGTGGAACCCTGATGGGATTTGTGCTGATTAGTGCGTTAACCGCAGCCTAGATCTAACTAATCAGTTTTGCAACTCCAAAGGCGGCAGCCGCAGCTAATGCGCCAATAACCATAACTTTAAACGCACCGGCAACAGGCGGTTGGTCGGTTACTTTGCTCTTGAAATAACCAAAAACAAAAAGGCAAATGAGCGTTATTCCACAGGAGTACAGAAGTGAATCAAAGGGGTTTGAAATTAAAAAATAGGGCGATAATGGAATCAACCCGCCAACAACATACGATAGCCCGATAGTCAGGGCACTCTTGGTGGCGCGGTTAGGGTCGGGTTCGTCGAGTCCTAATTCGTATTTCATCATAAAATCCACCCACTTCGCTTTATCTTTCGACAATTCGTCGGCAATGGTAATTTGTAAGGCCGGACTCAGGCCCATGTCGGCAAAAATCTCGCGCACTTCTTCTTTTTCCCGTTCGGGTACCGTTTCAACTTCGTTAATTTCCCGACGAAGTTCGGACGAGTAATGATCTGCTTCAGTACGCCCTGCCAGATAACCGCCCAGACCCATAGCAATAGACCCGGCAACGATTTCGGCAATACCCGCCGTAACCACAAGCGATGAATTAGCCACCGCCCCGCTCAAACCTGCCGCGAGTGCAAAGGGAACGGTGAGCCCGTCGGACATGCCAATAACAATATCAGAAATGAAATCGGAACTATGCAGGTGATGTTCCTGATGAGGTGTATGCGAATGCACACTGGTATTTGTCATTGTATTCTTTTTTACGGTTGGGCTTCGTTTTTTCAGGACAGTAAGGTAAGGAAGATCTGATCGAATACCCAATGCCCGGGCAGCGCTAACAAAACAGCCGCCCTCTAAATTAGATGGCGGCTGTTGTATCTCACCGTAATGTATTTGTAAATTATTGTTTCTACTGTTTTCGACCAGCTTTCGTTTTTTGCCAGACAGAATTATGAGGAAATGGGTCTAAACGAAGACGACTCTGAAGTAGTTTTACCATAAACTATGAAACAGGTGGCATCCAGCGCTGCCTTACTAATACCCTATGATCTGGGTCACCCGCGAGCGTCCTAAAATTGATCGATTAGCCTGTCCGTGGCTCATCAAGCGATTTATTGACCCGGAGGCTACCATTCTTTTTCTGCCTGAATCGCAGGTTCTTCAACAAGCGCAGATATTAGAGGCTACTCCGTTCGATGTGCCCGGTGTCGAGTATTCTCACTATGAAGACCGATGCACGTTCGATTACTTTTTGCAAAAGCATGCCTTGTCTGACCCGGCCCTGGATGCGCTGGCGTCTATTGTTCGGGGAGCCGATACCGACGACCATGCCCTGGCCGCACAATCGGCGGGATTATGGGCCATTTCGGCAGGATTGGCTTTTAACATTCCCGATGATCAGCAATTGCTGATGCAGGGAATGGTGATTTATGATGCGCTTTACAGTTGGGCAAAGCACCTTCAGTTCGTTAAACATACGCAAAACCCTACTGAGCGATTGCTTTTACAGGTACTAAATACGTATCTCAAACCTACGGGAAAGCGGAAAACGCCAGCCTGGGTCAGTGACTTGAAAGAGTTGATTCAGGATCAGATAGATACCAATCTCACGCTTAGCCTGTCGGAATTATCAGAAAGCCTGGATGTAAATCCGACCTACGTATCCCGGACTTTTGCCCGTTACTTCGATGACCTGTCATTTGGCGAGTATATTCGTAAATTACGCATTGAGAAAGCGATTCAATTACTGGAATCGACCACCTATAGCCTGTCTGAGATTGCTTACCTGACAGGCTTCTCCGATCAGAGCCATTTTACCCGAATTTTCAAAAAATTGATAGGACAAAACCCATCAGACTATCGAAAAAATAAGGCAAAAAGTAAAGCAGATACAAAAGGTTGAATCTGTTCTATTTCCTGTTTAGCGACTGGTTTATTCTTGTAGTAAAATTACGAATAAGCCAAATCAGGGATAATGGATCATAGTGTTATTGGTTGGAAAGGGAAAGATTGGGGCTACAACGCCACTTTTAGGAAGGCTTTTAAAGGCTGTTTTCTTTTTTTGGTTTTAACAATTTCGCCAGCGTTTTCGCAGACGACGACCACCACACCAGTAGCCTTTCCCCGCATGGCAGCTTATCTTGGTGTCCTGCATCCATTGGTAACTATTGATCAAAAAGGTAGTGAAACAAACTTCAACCGGTATTATACAGTCGGTTTCCCCATTGGCATAAATTTGTGGAAAACCGGTAATCTGGGATTCTCGGTAGAAATCGTTCCGCTCATTCGGGCCGAAAACGGAACCAGTAAGGTTGCCAATGTGCTGTTTCATCCGGGTGTTCTGGTGAACTTAGGCAATGATTTCACCTTTGCTGGTCGGCTTGCATTCGAGACATCCGGACGATATGGCATTACGCCTGTGTTAAATAAAATTGTGAAGCGTGGCAAGACGAATAATTATTTTGTAGCTGTACCTATTCCGATTCGCTTCGGTAATGATAAGCCAACTGCGCTGACTGTAGGCTTTCAGTTCGGTATTGTTTTCTAACTCTTCGGGCCGTAGATCGCTCAACTTTACCTTTCCTGACAAATCCATGAAACGACGAAATTTTTTACAGGCTGCGGCCTTGACAAGCGTGATTCCAATTTGCGGATTGCCTTCCATAGAACCCCTGCCGTTTGGCAAAACGCCTGCTTTATCAGCCGAAGAGCAAGAGGCTATTGCAGGAGCTTTAGGGAAAAAGGGAACGTACAATGAAGCACAGGCAACCTATGCTGTACCATTGCCCCGCAATGACCTGAAAGTGACGGTGAAAGGAGAAGCAGTACCCATTCCATTTGGGTTTGGCGGCTGGGTGGCTTTTAAAAAGACGCTGGATGGCAAGCAGACCGTAATGATGAGCGATACGGTGCTGCTCGAAGATGAAGTTAATCCATTGATCGACGCTACCCATGCCGCCGGACTGGAAGTAGGAGCCATTCATAACCACTTCTTTTACGAACAGCCCCGAATTTTTTATATGCACCTGCACGGTATGGGCAATACGGCTGATCTGGCAAAAAAATACGCACAGGCAATTCGTAACACCAAACTGTTTCCAGCCAATCAACCGGCTGCACCTGCGCCCGTTGCCGAAACGGCAGTCAACGTTCCAGCCTCTACGAGTAAAGAACTGTTCGATCTACCTGCACTGGATGAACTTGTCAAGTATAAGGGCGTTGTGAACGGACCTACTTATAAATATACCATTGGCCGCGACGACCTACAGATTGTAGCGATGGGGGCTGAAATGACAGCGGCTATCGGGTTAAATTCCTGGGCGTCGTTTGCCGGTAAACAGGATGCCGCTCATATTGCGGGCGACATCGCCATGCTGGAAGGTGAGGTAAATAACGTAGTTAAAGCCTTACGTGCCAATAACCTGGAGGTGGTTGCTTTGCATCACCACATGTTGGGCGAGCAACCGCGTACTGTCTTTCTGCACTATTATGGACGCGGTCCGGCTAGTACACTGGCCAAAGGCTTCCGGGCCGCCCTGGACCAGTTAGGAAAAGCGGGCCCTATGAAACACTAACGTGCAAGCTGGACATTCCCGTATGAAAACATCCCCATCTTACTCGTTGCGTGAGTTGGTGCGATACTTCCTGCGCCTGGGAACACTGGGTTTTGGAGGGCCACCCGCTCTGGTGAGTGCCATGTACCAGGACTTGGTGGTTGAGCGGCAGTGGATTACTGAAGCCGACTATCGGGAGGGGCTGGCACTGGCTCAACTGGCACCGGGGCCGCTGGCGGCTCAGTTGGCAATATACCTTGGCTATGTACATTATGGCGTTTTGGGTGCTACCCTGACGGGTGTCATTTTTGTGTTACCATCCTTTTTGATGGTGCTGATTGTCGGTTGGGCTTATGTGCGCTTCGAGGGCTTGCCCTTAATGCAGGCCATCTTTTACGGCATTGGAGCCGCCGTTATTGGTATCATCGCGGTGGGTACCTACAAGCTAACAACCAGGACTATTGCTAGAGACAGACTTGGCTGGGTCTTATTCGGTCTATCGGCTGTGGCTACCGCAGTTACGGAATCAGAACTACTTTGGCTGGTTTTGTTATCGGGTGCGATTTACTGGCTGATGAAAACGCCACCCCAGTTTTTACGGCCGGGTGCAGGAAGCAGTCTGACTCCGTTTCTGCCGCAACTGCTGGCATTACCAACCGACTCTATCCTCTGGAAACTAGCGTTTTTCTTTGCTAAAGCCGGTGCTTTTGTGTTTGGCAGCGGGCTGGCTATTGTGCCGTTTTTATACGGTGGTGTAGTGAAAGAAAACGGCTGGCTGACCGAGCAACAGTTTCTGGATGCGGTGGCTGTAGCCATGATTACACCTGGTCCGGTCGTTATTACGGTAGCGTTTATCGGGTATCTGATTGCTGGTTTTTGGGGTGCCTGCGTGGCCGCTTTGGCCACATTTCTTCCCTGTTATCTATTTACCATTTTGCCCGCCCCTTACTTCAAACGTTGGGGGAAACATCCAGGCATAAAAGCCTTTGTCGATGGCGTGACAATAGCGGCTGTTGGTGCCATTGCCGGAGCGGTAGTTGTACTGGCACGTCGACAGTTGATTGATGCACCCGCCATACTTATTTGCTTATCAACTGTAGGCCTGCTTTATCGTTTTAAAAAACTACCCGAATTGAGTATTATTGGTGGGGCCGCTGTTATTGGGCTGCTGCTTCAGCAGGCTGGTTAGCCACATAGTAATAGAATGATATTTGCGCTTAATCCTGGCTACCTGTCAAATGGTAATTCCTTCTTTCGCGCCTACGGATCGGATATAAGAAGCTGCTTTCTGGTATTCTTCGGTTGTTGGCAGGTGTTCCATCATCAGCGGAATATCTTTCAGTTTACTAAGTTCGGTTAAGTAAACAGAGTAATCCATCTGGCCCAAACCCGGTCGACATTCGACCAGTTGGGGCGTATACACCTCTTCTTTCAGAATAATATCTTTCCCGTGGCAACTCTTGATGTAGGGTCCCAGCTTTTTAAAACATTCTTTGATCAGGGCACCGTTCGTATAGAATACCTGCGGACTAACAATAATATTCATAGGATCCAGGTGAACCGCAAATCGTTTGTTGTCAATGGCTTTGATTAGGCGTACATACGAATCGACAGAGTCTGGGTAGCTCCAGGGCATGAGTTCCAGCGCGAAGTGAGTCCGGGTAGGTTTTACGGCATTGATAATTCGCCGGGTAACGTCAACTATTTGGTCGAAGGTTTCTTTTGTCAGGTTGTCTTTATGCGGTCCGGCCCATTGGGCGGGGTTTTTGGAGCCACTGATATTGACACAGCAATTGGCTCCAATGGCTTCGGCAAGAGCCAACGAATCCACGCATTTCCTGAACGCCAATTGAGCGCTGGCGGAATCAGTGCTGATTGGATTACTCCAGGCACCTACCTCGGCGATAACGATGTCTGCTTTTTTTGCCGCGCTTTCATACGCTTTTATCTGATCGGTGGGGGCGTCGGTTTTGAGTGGGCAATAGGCGGCTCGATAACTATACTTCTTTAAGGCAGCTACCCATTCATCGGGGCCGTCGTATTTGTCAAACAATGGTCCGCCTAAGCGGATGAAGGGCCTCTCGGCGGTGAAGGCTGGCAGAGAAGACATTACCCCAAGAATAGAAGCGGCTTGCACCGTTTTTTTTGTAAAGGCTCGGCGGTTCATGGTAATTTATTTGTGTTAAAGTTGCTGTACCCACGGGCTTCAGTCCGTGTTTATTTGGGAATACAACACGGGCTGAAGCCCGTGGGTACAATTTTACCAGGATAGCTTTACCAACGATACACCCTGACCCGGTAATAAAAAAGGCATGTCCACCTCGCCATTTTTGACATTAATCCACATTGGCGAGGTAAGCAATTGCAGTTGCCCGGCCTTTTCCAACTCAGAAATCTGCTCGGCGGTTGGCGATTTTGGCGAGCCCATTTTTTTCCAGACCTCATACGAATTGCTGAACTGCTGGTCGATGCGGTAATGCTGGACAAACACCCGTTGGGCTGGAATGCCTTTCAGCTTCACATCGACCGGCGACGCAGGAACCACAACGTTATCATCGTGATAATTCCAGACCATCACCGTGGCCGATTTGCTGTCTTTAGCTGCCAGCGCGTTGATATCCCGTTCTCCCCGAACACTTTCGTTTTTTATTTTAGTAAAATCATACGCTAAGTCAGTGTTGACCTCTACTCGATTTCCCTGCATCATGCCAAACATGCGGAACACATTCAGTACCGGTTTATCGACGCCGTTGGTTGCCAAATCCCGAAATCCCCGAAACCAGGGCTGGTCTTCGAATTCAAACGCCCAGGTCACGGCACCCAGCAGATTAACCCCGCGCGATTTCGCCAAATCATATTTTCGGGCAAAGGCTGCTGCTGTATAACTTGAATACATGGTGCCGTTCCGATAGGCATTTTGTGGATGTAAATCTTCCGAACAGGCCGCACAACCTTCCGGGTCCGACTCGCCAATTATAATGGGCAGGTTCTTCAGCGTAGGGTAGGAGGCAACGATCTCAAAGCCCTTGTCGATGTCGCGGAATTGCGTGCCCATGTTCATCTGCACAACACCATTGACCAATTTTGGTGAACCTTTGGCATGGAAAGTAATAAAGTCAATAGGTGCGCCTTTTTTGCCGGTGGCGGCATTCGTGCCACTGGCAATGTGGTCCATAAAGGCCCGGAAAAACCTGGCTGAGCTTTCGCTGCCTGGTCCGGTCACCTCCGGGCCACCCATTTTTGCGGTGGGAAGTGCCCGTTTTACCGCATCGGCGGTATAGTCATACAGCTTAATATATTCGTCAACGGTGCCTTTCCAGTAACCAATGTTTGGCTCGTTCCACAACTCCCAATACCAGCTTTCAACTTCTTTCTGACCATAGCGAGCTACCGAGTGCTTTACCCACTGATAGACCAGCTCACTCCATTTTTTATAGTCTTTGGGTGGGTAAGCCCAACCCGTATAGATATCGTTGTATTGGTTGCCTGGGCTCCAGTTATGTTTGTAGGGTTCTGGTTTTGTCGACATCGCTTCGGGCATGAACCCGATCTGGGCAATGGGTTTCATACCCCGCTCAATGTAGGTGTCGAATATTTTGTCAACAATAGTCCAGTCATAAACGGGGTTTCCGTTTTTGTCTTCGGTATACGCATTGGTCGAGCCCCACTTAAGAGCAGCCTTGCCATCGCCGGTAACCAGTAAGCTATGCGCCCGCACATACACTGGCACCTGACTCAGGTTGGCGATTTCGGACAGGAGTTTCTTCCCATCTTTCATATAGGTGTAGTTCGGCTCGTCGTAGCCAAACCACCCCCAAATAGGTTTTAAAGGCTCTTTTGTTTTTGATAGATCAACTCGAATTTCCACTGATTTTGGCTGGGCAAGGCTAATCGTATTGCTCAGTAAACCCACCATAAACAAGCCGGTAACAAGTAATTTAAATCTGTGGATGTGCATCCAAATAAGCATAAGCGTAAAAAGTAATTGGGGATGACCTGAGTCTGCAAGATTGGGCTGCTACTAAGACTTGAGCACCTGACTCGTAAAAGGCATCAATAGTAGACTGACTACTTTAGGTAGGTTAACTAATTGTGACTCGATGGGATACTGATAAGGCTAGGCTTACGCTCTGTTTCGCCCAATTTACAATCATCCTTGCCACTACATGGAGTCATTTTTAATGCATTATAATTACTTACTATAATGCTATCTATCTACTTGATTTATTACTGAAATCCGTTTGATTATATATCACATATACTAGTAAAATTACTCACTTAGTTTAAGCTTTTTTTAATTGACTGTAAATTTTATTTGCTGCTTTTTTCAATTAAATCTGTCCATATTTGCGCGAAAAACGGATTCTACGTTTGCTATTCATACTTATACGTAAGTCTGCATTTTGAGTATTAAATGAGTTGGTGATTTTAGTAGAAATTAGTGAGATAAAAAGCAATTTTTCACAATGCCTATTCTGAATTTATTAATGATTTCAACTACCAAAATTCCGGGTTTAACCACTTAAATCTGTCATTGACCATCTTTTATTTCGCCTTCATTATTTAGTTGGCAAACTTAGCCATGCTATTTTCCCGTTTCATATGATGAGCAAGCAATAGCCTGGCTAACGCAAAGATGTTCGCAGTCTATATCATTAGAATTTTTTAATAAAGTATTAAAAGAACAACGTTATGAATTATTATTTTTATGCGTATCTGCGAAACCCTAAAGTAACGCTTCATCGGGGAAACTGTCGCTTTTGTAACGATGGAAAAGGAATGCAGCCCAAAAAACTTGGGTACATAACAGGTCATTGGAAAGGAGGTTATCCGAGTTTTGAACTTGCTTTGGAAGCGGCCCATAGAATTAGCCAGAGACTGGGTATAGAGCCCGTTTACTGCCAGCGTTGCCTGTCTCAAAAGATGGAACTGTCATAGTGTAGAGCAATATTTTGCCAGTAGTCAAATCAATAAGCACGTATTTCTTATCGAAAACTGCTCGCTAACTTACCATTCGGTGAGGATCGAAATAAGTGTGTTTAATTATTTACTTAAACAGATTGGCAAGTATTGGAACCTCTATACTATTGTATGAATTTGCTTTACGCTTCAGGAAAATTGGGCGGCCCATCCTCTACAAGAGATGCTGGTAGGTATGAATTATACTATTCTATTTTATACTAGTTTGATTTTCCATGAAAAAATTCATTTTTTTATGGAAAACTAAGTACTTATAGCTAAGTATTATTACGTTTAATTTTATTGCTAACTCCTATTTATCAACAAATTAGCCCGTCATAAAAATTCGTTTTTTTACGTAAAAAAACGAATTTTTATGACGGGCTAATTTGTTGATAAATAGGACAAAACTATTAATGTTTATAAAAATTTAATTTGTAAAAAATAAAGTAATTTAATTAACATAATTTGATAGTTAACTTACTGATAATCAGTTGATGGGTTATATATAAATTTAATTATTTTTATAATTGAATTATTTGGTGAAAAAATGAGCCTTAGTACTATTTCTATATCTTTTTGAAATATAATTTCCTTGCTATAATATTGGAGCGTTTACTTATAATATAAACCAACCTATAATTTATGAAATCAACGTTCTACAGGTTTCTGCAAACCGCTTTTTTGGGTGCAGTCCTCCTGCTGGGAAGTTTAAAGGCTTCCGCCCAAGACCATCAGGTAACGGGCAAAGTTGTTGGTGCCGATGGCCCCGTTCCAGGTGCAAACATTGTACTTAAGGGTACACAAACCGGAACCTCCACAGATGCCAATGGTAGCTTTAAGATTAGCGTACGGGGCAGCAGCCCTACACTTGTGATTTCGGCCATCGGTTTCAAAACCCAGGAAGTGGCCGTCGGTAATCAAACCAACATTGACATACGAATAGAGGACGACGCAACCGCCTTGAGCGAGGTCGTTGTAACGGGTTACACGACAGAGAATCGACGGGATGTGACCGGGGCTGTTTCGACAGTGAAGCCTGCCCAATTGAAAGTTGTTCCGTCAACCAACGTTGAGCAGCAATTACAGGGACGTGTGGCCGGAGTTACGGTTATCACGAACGGACAGCCTGGAACTTCCAGCCAGATTCGTGTTCGGGGCTTTGGCTCATTTGGAGGTAACCAGCCACTATATGTAGTGGATGGTGTGCCTACCCAGAACATCCAGTACATTTCGCCTGATGATATTGAAAGTACAACGGTACTGAAAGATGCAGCATCGGCCTCTATCTATGGAGCGCGGGCAGCCTCGGGCGTTATTGTTATTACCACTAAAAAAGGCAAACGGCGGTCTCAAAAACTAAGCATCAGTTATGATGGATTGTATGGAGTAACTGACCCCGGAAATGGGCCAAAGAATCTTAATCCTCAAGAACAGGCCGACTGGACCTGGCAGGCTCGTAAAAATGATATCTATCAGGCTGGTGGTACGGTTGGCCCGGATAGCTTTACCGGTATTGCTAATGGACAGTATGGATCAGGTCCAACACCGGTATTGCCAGACTATTTGTTAGTAGGTACGAGAACCGGACTATCTGCATCGCAGGTTGATTTGACAGCAGAAGCTAAAAATTACAACGTAAATCCTCTCAACGGAGCTATTTATAATGTAATTCCATCCAATAAAGCAGGAACCGACTGGTATGGGGCTATTACAAGGGTTGCTCCATTGACCCGCCACACGCTGGGCTTTCAGGGTGGTACGGAATCCAGTAGCTTCTACATCAGTTTAGGGGTGCAGAATCAAGCGGGTATTGTGAAGTATAACAACTTCTCCCGCTATTCTCTGCGTGCTAATACGGAGTTCGACATCACCAAGAAATTACGTTTTGGCGAAAACTTTCAGATAGCCTACATATCCAACACAGGAGTGCTGGGAAGTGTAGGGAGTCAGCTAGGTAATAATACCAATAACAACTCCAGCTCGTCGTCGGATGAGAATGACGTTTTGCTTGCTTTCCGTCAATCGCCAATCATTCCGATTTATAACTCATTCGGTGGGTACGCTGGCACAGCAGCCAAGGGTTTTAACAACCCAAGTAACCCTGTCGCCAACCGGGATGCCGCACAGAACAACGGTAACTTCAACATATATGGGTTTGGCAATGCCTATCTCGAATATGATGTGATTCCGGACTTGACCCTCAGAAGCAGCATTGGTGGAACCTATTTCAGTAATTACTACAATAGCTATGGACGGGTGCAGTACGAAAACTCGGAAAATAACACGACCTATACGTACGGTGAAGGATCGGGTTACGGCTTATCATGGACGTTCACTAACACAGCCGCTTACAAACATAAGTTCGGCATTCATGACATCTCGGTGTTAGGCGGTATTGAAGCCCTAAACACCGGTTCTGGACGCAGCATTAGCGGGTCGGGTCAAAACCCATTTACCACCGATCCTAACTATGTGACAATCAGTACGACTACGCCTGGCGCTACTCGCCAAGTAGATAGTTTTTATGGATTGGGCAACAACTTCTTCTCACTGTTTGCACAGGCTCGGTACACGTTCAACGATAAGTATATCGTAACAGGTGTTGTTCGTCGGGACGGTTCATCGCAGTTTGCTCCCAGCAATCGCTACGGGGTATTCCCGGCTATATCGGGTGCATGGCGGATTTCTTCGGAGGAGTTCATGAAAAATCTGCCGTGGATATCGGATTTAAAGATTCGTGGTGGATATGGTATCATGGGTAACTCGAACTTCCTGAGCGCTACTAACCAGTATAACCTGTTTGCCTCTAATGCGGGTAATGGTTACGACATCGGTGCTTCAAATGGTACAGTTGCATCGGGATTCTACCGCAGCCAGATTGGTAACGCGGCTGCTAAATGGGAAAGCAGTATCACCTCGAACATCGGTATTGATGGCGCTTTCTTCAACAACAAATTAGAAGTTGTAGTTGATTTCTGGCAGAAGAACACCAAAGACCTCCTGTTCCAGTTGAGCCTGCCTGGTGTTGTAGGTGACCGGGCCAGCGCACCTTTCTCCAACGTTGCGGCTATGAGCAACAAGGGAATTGACCTGTTGCTGACCAATCGCGGAACAGTTGCCGGTGGATTGACGTACGAAGTGACGGGTATTGCCAGTTACTTAAGTAATAAAATTACATCGCTGGCTCCGGGTGTTCCTTATACCCAGTCGGGTGGTACGCGTTTGAGTGGTAACGTAGTTCGTAACGCGCCAAATCAGGCCCTCTCATCTTTCTACGGGTACAAAGTAATCGGTCTTTTCAATAGCAAAGCAGAAGTGGACGCGGCCCCTACGCAGGATGGAGCAGCTCCAGGCCGTTTCCGGTATCAGGACCTTAACGGCGATGGCAAGATCGATGACAACGACCGGCAGTTCCTGGGTAGCCCAATTCCGAAAGTGACGGGTAGTATTACACTGACTCTTCGCTACAAAGGATTTGATCTGGCAACCAACCTGTATGCTACGTTTGGCAACAAAATCTTTAATAACCAACGCTGGTTTACCGACTTCTATCCTTCTTTTACAGGAGCCGCTGTTTCCGCACGGGTGAAAGATTCCTGGTTGCCAACGCACACGGATACAAAGATTCCTATTTTCGAAAGTGCGTCGAATTTCAGTACCAACACACAGCCAAACTCATACTATGTTGAAAATGGCTCATATGGCCGGATGCAGTACCTGACTTTAGGTTACACACTGCCATCTAACCTGCTGACCAAGGTTAACTTAAACAGACTGCGGCTCTCGTTAACAGCAACCAACTTATTCACGATCACCAAATACCAAGGTCTCGATCCCGCCGTTGGTGGCTCGGCAGATACCAACTTTGGTATCGATGTGGGTAATTATCCTATCACCCGTGCCTACAACGTTGGCTTAAGTTTCGGTTTCTAAATTAATTGACAGGCTATTCAGCCAATGGTTGAATAGCCTGCTTCAACGACTCTAAATCATCTATTTTCTGAGGAAAATTAGCACTATGAAAACATCGATTATAAAGGGTACGCTCATGGCCAGTATGCTCGCGCTGGTTACGTTCGCCTGCAACGACAAATTTCTGCAAGTACCGGCTACGGGTCAGTTGGCGAGTGACCAATTAACATCACGAGCCGCGCTGGATGGGCTGTTGATTTCAGCTTACTCTCAATTAAATGGCCGGGGCTACGACCAGTCGGCGGCTTCTTTGGATTGGGTACGGGGCGATATGTCGGGGGGGGATGCTAACAAAGGCTCTAACTCCGGTGACTTTAATGCCCTGACACCTTTTCAAACCTATGTGTCATTGAACGCGACGAATGCCGAGGTTAACTTTAAATGGCGGGCATTGTATGAAGGCATTAGCCGGGCCAATATGGTGCTTCGACTAATACCCAGTGCGGCATCGGATGTTACGGATGCCGACAAGAAGCGCATCTCGGGCGAAGCTCGTTTTCTGCGGGGGCATTATTATTTCATGCTAAAACGCCAGTTTAACATGGTTCCTTATGTTGACGAAACTGTCGACTACGGTACGGGCGTTGATAAAGTTCCTAACACAGAAGATATCTGGGCTAAAATTGAGGCTGATTTCCAATTTGCGCAAACGAATCTTCCTGCTACGCAATCGGCTTCCGGCCGGGCGAATAGCTGGGCGGCAGCATCTTATTTAGCCAAGACATACTTGTATGAAAAAAAGTATGCACTGGCTAAAGCGTTGTTTGACCAGATTATTGCCAGCGGAACAACGGCGTCAGGGGTTAAATATGCACTGGTTGCCAATTACACCGATATTTTTAATGCGGCCAAGGAAACCAATTCGGAATCTATTTTTGCCGATCAGGCTGCTGCCAACACGGGTAGCGCAGATAATGCTAACCCAAACCTGAACCTGAACTTCCCTTATAATACGGGTTCAGCAGGTCCGGCAGGTTGCTGCGGATTTTTCCCGCCTACCTTCGAAATGGCCAACTCGTTTCGGGTAAATGCCAATGGGTTGCCTTTACTGGATGGCTCGTATAATTCGTCGGCTAATGAGTTAGTGACCGATATGGGCCTAGCCTCCAGTGCAGCTTTCACACCTGATGCAGGCCCGGTTGATCCACGATTGGATTGGTCAGTTGGTCGTCGGGGTCTTCCTTATTTGGATTGGTCGGTTCACCCAGGTCAGGACTGGATTCGTGACCAGACATTTGCGGGTCCTTATTCACCTAAAAAGTTCGTTTTTTACAAATCGCAGGATAAAACGCTGACCGATGGTAGTTCCTGGACGGATGGATACTCGGCTATTAACTACAACTTTATTCGTTATGCCGATGTACTGCTGATGGCTGCCGAATGTGAAGTTGAAGTAGGTAGCTTAGCCACATCGCTGAACTATGTTAACCTGGTGCGTAATCGCTCTGCAAATTCTGCTTTCTGGGTGAAAACAGCTGCCGGTGCTAATGCAGCTAACTACAAAATTGCCCCTTACACGGCTTTTGCTGATCAGGCAACTGCCCGGACAGCGATTCAGTTTGAGCGTAAACTGGAACTATCGGGCGAAGGCCACCGGTTCTTTGACCTTGTTCGTTGGGGTGTAGCCGCTCCGGTGCTGAATGCGTTTATCGCCTACGAAAGCAAAAAACTACCCGTAGCCTATGCCGGTGCTAAATTCACCGCAGGTCGGGATGAATACCTGCCGATTCCACAAACGCAGATTGATTACCAGGCTACAGACGCCAGCGGTAAGAAAATCCTGACTCAGAATCCAGGTTATTAATTTACAGGTTACGTATCATAAAAAGTCCCCGATCTCCTGAGCAGATCGGGGACTTTTTATGTATGGGTCATTACGCTACGCCACCTTACAGGTCACACCGTCAATCGCTTCCAGTGCCTTCAGAAGCAAGAGAGAATTGATTAGGCTGCCTGTAAACGAACAACTTCCAATTCTGCACCTTTTTCCACAGCATCCTGTGCCTGGGTAAGCAGGCGATTAGTAATTTCAGCGTCAAAATACTTTTCTCCACAATTAGAACAAATACGGGCTGGAACGTCCTTAAAAACGATAATCGCTCCATCCCGTTCTAAAGTAACGGTTGTCAAGCCAGCCTCAGGCGTGCCAACTTTGCAGGTTAAACAGGTCATCGCTTTTTGGTTTTAAAATCAGCTTCCCAAATAAAAACGCTTGGTTCGTAAGCAGTTACGATAAAGCACTCTCCTGTTTCATCTTGTGCTACAACAATGTGAATAGGACGGCTGTGTACGAAACCTAAACGTAGAACGCTCGGATAAGGTTTATCATTGGGATACTCTGTAATAGTTTCACCTTTATTAATAACCGCATCTACTTCAGGTTGTGTAATGTTACGCTTAAACATCTGTTCAACTGCATGAAGTCTGTATGTTACTTTTTTGCAATTCATTACGCTACGCCACCTTACAAGTCACACCGTCAATCGCTTCTAGTGCCTTCAGGAATGAGTTGGCGGGGGAGACTTTCAACGTTCTTGCCTGCAAACTAACTTCGATTCGCTCGCTGTGATCAATCACATTGAGCGATAGTGTACAACTGCCGGGGTGGGCATTCACTAACTCGTTAATTCTGGCTACAAGTTGAGCATTCAACGCATCTAAAGTCAGCGATACGCGCAGCTCTTTGCAGAATTTCTCCCGCATATCGTTCAGTAACCGGATGCTGGTGGGCTTGAACTCTAATTGCTCGGAACCCCATTTGTTCTGAGTTTTGCCCGTAATGTGCAGGAAACGACCCACCTCAATGTATTGCACCAGCCTCACATAATCATCGCCGAAAAGGGCCATTTCGAGGGATGAATTATAGTCCTCGACTTTGAAAATACAGAACGGGTTACCGCTTTTAGTGACCCGCATTTGCACGGCCGATACGATGCAGCCAACCTTGATTTCGGGTTGTTTCGTCTCGAAAATGTTGGCCAGTGTACAGTTGCAGAATCCGTCCATTTCGAGTTTGAACTCATCGAGCGGGTGTCCCGTGATGTAAAAGCCAACGACGTCCTTCTCGAATTTCAATTTTTCGATCTGGTTCCATTCTGTTACCATAGGGGCCTTGGGCCGCGCAAGCATCGGCTCCCCATTCATCATGGCGCCAAACAGCGACTGTTGGGCGGCTGCTTTCTCGGCGTGGTAGTTACTGCCGTAGCGGATAATTTTGTCAAGAAATGGCGAGGTATCGGTGTCCGACATATCGAAATACTGCGCCCGGTGATACTCGTCGATACTATCGAACGCACCGGCGTAAGCCAGCGATTCCCAGGTTTTCTTGTTCACCGTGCGGAGGTTGACCCGAACTGCAAAATCAAATATATCTTTAAACGGTCCGCCCGCCTTGCGCTCCTCAATGATGGCTTCTACGGCGGCATCACCTGCACCTTTAATACCCCCCAGGCCGAAGCGAATTTCGCCCTTTTTGTTAACACCAAAGAAGCGTTCCGACTCGTTTACATCGGGCCCCAGAACGGGAATGTTAATATTCTTACATTCTTCCATGAAGAACGTAATCTTGTCAATCGTACCCAGACAGCTCGTTAATACGGCCGCCATATACTCAGGCCGGTAGTGAGCTTTTAGAAAAGCCGTTTGATAGGCAACGAATGCGTAACAGGTTGAGTGCGATTTGTTAAAGGCGTAGGAAGCGAAGGCTTCCCAATCGGTCCAGACTTTTTCGCATACTTTCAGGGGCAGGTTGTTAGATGCACAGCCATCCATAAACTTACCCTTCATTTTATCCAGCGTGGCTTTGTCTTTCTTTCCCATCGCCTTTCGCAGTACGTCGGCGTCGCCTTTGGTGAAATTGCCAAGCTTCTGCGAGAGCAGCATCAACTGCTCCTGATAAACCGTAATGCCATAGGTGTCAGCCAGATACTCTTCCATTTCTGGCATGTCGTACTTGACTTCTTCGCGGCCGTGTTTGCGGTTGATGTAGTTCGGAATGTAAGCAATTGGACCCGGACGGTAGAGGGCGTTCATGGCAATGAGGTCACCAAAGCGGTCAGGCTTCAGGTCTTTCATGTGCTTTTTCATACCGTCGGATTCAAACTGGAAAACGGCATTTGTTTCGCCCCGCTGGAAGAGCTTGTAGGTTTCCTCGTCGTCAAGGGGAATATCATCAATGTCGGTTTCGACACCGTTGATCAAAAAGCCGCCGTGATTTTGCCGGATCAGTCGCAGACATTCCTTAATGATGGTCAGGTTTCGCAGACCCAGAAAGTCCATCTTGATTACACCCGCATCCTCAATAACTTTCCCCTCATATTGGGTAATAATCAGGTTTGTATCTTTTGAGGTCGACACCGGAACAATGTCCGACAAATCGCTGGGGGCGATGATAATACCGGCTGCATGAAGGCCGGTATTGCGTACCGTGCCTTCGAGTTTTCGGGCTTGTTTGAGTACGGCAGATACCTTTTCGTAGTCAACGATCCGCATGGCCGCTGCCGCGCTCTTATCGCCCGATTCGAGTGCCCGCATCCGCTTCACGTTATCCAGTTCTTCGGGCTGGATAACGCTTGCCAAACCGCCCGGCCCATCGAGTGGGTCCTCGAAAATGCGCTTGAGCGTCATGTTGTATGTCGGCTTGTCGGGCACAAGTTTCACCACGGCGTTGGCATCCTGCAACGGCAAATCCATCACCCGAGCCACGTCTTTGATCGACGATTTCGACGCCATTGTGCCGTAGGTTACAATCTGCGCTACCTGCGACTTGCCATACTTCTGAACAACGTAATCAATCACTTTCTGCCGGCCTTCATCGTCGAAGTCCGTATCAATATCGGGCATCGACTTCCGGTCGGGGTTCAGGAACCGCTCGAACAGCAAGTCGTATTTAATGGGGTCAATATTTGTGATACCCGTGCAATATGCCACCGCGCTACCCGCTGCCGACCCACGGCCCGGCCCAATCATAACACCCAGATCGCGCCCGGCCTTAATGAAGTCGGCTACAATAAGGAAGTACCCGGCGAATCCCATTGTCTTGATCGTGAACAGTTCAAAATCAAGGCGTTCCTGAATGTGGGGCAGGATGTCAACGTAGCGTTCTTTAGCACCCGTGTAGGTCAGGTGGCGCAGGTATTCCCACTGGTTCAGTACGTCGTCGGTATGCTGCTGGAACTCCTGCGGGATAGGGAAGTTGGGAAGCATAATATCGCGCTTCAACTTCAGCGTTTCGACCTTGCCAACGATCTCGTTGGTATTGTCGATGGCTTCGGGCAGGTCTTTGAACAGCGTCGTCATCTCCTGCGTGTTCTTAAAATAGAACTGGTCGCTGAAGAAGGCAAAGCGGGTGTTCTTCGGCATCACATCATCGTCGCTGAAATCCTTCATCGACGGCGTGCTTTGCTTTTCGTTGGTGTTCACGCACAGCAGAATATCATGCGCTACCCAGTCGTCCTGATCGACATAGTGCGAATCGTTGGACGCGATGATCTTAACGTTGTATTTCCGGGCGAACTTGATCAGAATTTCATTGGCTTTAATCTGATCGGGAATTTCATGGCGTTGAAGTTCAACGTAATAATCTTCGCCGAAGCGGTCGAGCCACCATTTGAATTCAATTTCGCCCGCAGCTTCGCCTTTTTTCAGAATGGTTTTTGGAACGGAGGCACCAATGCAGCAAGTAGAGGCAATCAGCCCTTCTTTATACTTATCAATCAGCTCTTTGGTAACGCGGGGATATTTACCATAAAGCCCCTCCATGTAGCCCAATGAACACAGTTTTGCCAGATTTTTATAGCCCTGCGCGTTTTTGGCTAACAAAAGCTGGTGGTATCGAACGTCTTTTTTCTCTTTTGTGAACTGTTTGATCGTATGATCTTCCACCACATAGAACTCGCAGCCGACAATGGGTTTGATGCCCTGCTTACTGGCTTCGGCCACAAATTCGAACACGCCGAACATATTACCGTGATCGGTAATGGCAACGGCGGGCATATTATCAGCTTTCGCCTTCTTGATCAGCTTCTTAATATCGGCCTGACCGTCGAGCAGCGAGTATTGGGTATGGCAGTGGAGGTGAGAGAATTGCATATGTCTGATCGGACCGCCGACGCGGCCGGGATTACAAAGATTTTCCTGATTTCTGATTTATCAGGATTTCGTTCGTCTGTAAATTTAAACTAAACAAGCCGGGAACGGATAACGATGTATCTGGATTTTTTAAAAGATTTTGATAAGCGTCTGAATGTGAAAAGCTTGGTAGAACATCTAGACTAATTCTTTAACGGCCTGTAAAATGCGTTGTTTTACCTCAGGCCACCCTATATCATTGAGCGTTATTGGGTCAAGTTGACTATCTGCGTCCTCAAAATAGGTTAAGGAACGAACCACGTAACCGGGGTCACTATTGGCGTATTTAGTTGTAAAGAACTGGAGCATTTGCTGGAGCGAAAAATGGTTAAGTAACTCAGTAATGTCCCAAAAATCTTTCTTTGCCCCTCGTCCGCTAACCGCTCCAAGCTTCATCGCGATAACGTCTTCAATTGACCAGAATCGGATGCCGGCCTCTTCAATAAAAGGACTAATTAACGGGTAACGATGGGCTAACAAATCGACTTTAACCCCTTCAATAAATAAACTGAGGGTATTTCTTGCTTCGTCTGTTTTGATTGTCGTTGGAAAATTAAGGAGCAGTTCGTCAAATAGCTCTTGCTCGGAAAATGATTGATTCGTGAATAAATCCAGATCGACCGATAAGCGATGCCCAAACTGTAAAGCAAGGCTTGTACCACCTGCCAGGGCGAATGACTTAAGAATTGGCTGTTGCATAAGCCGTTTCAATAATTCCAGGGTAGCGGGTTCGACTGTTGACGGGTGTAGCATCGAAACTGATTGGGAGTGAGATCAAAGATAGCGCAGCAGAATGAGAGCGTTTTCTTTTTGAGGTAAGCTGCCTGAACAACCTCCGCTTTCACACGTTCGCGGCCATAATACCGAACTACTTCCAGTATATCGGCCCACAAACCATAGTTCATTACTTTCTCAATCACGAAGCGGGCGTTGGTTTCGTAATCTATCGCTGCCATGTTTATGTCCCAGAAGGCTGTGGGGGAGAGGTGTGGTTTGGGCGCTGTCATTGTAGAAATGCTGTATCTAAAATGTGCTGCGCTTTTTTTAGGTTTTCTAGTGTTGCGTCAAAGTCAAGTTTTCCTTCCTTCACTTCTCGATAGTTACCTTTCCAGCGTGAGACTGTCATGTATCGTCCATTACCCATTCTAGCTGGCCGCTTTATTTCCAAGCCTAATTGTTCACTTGCTTTTGCTAGTTTATTGTAAGCATCAAGACGGTACTCTTGACGTTTGAGTTCATCTATTACTTCGATTTTGAAGCACAGTTCCTGATTTTCCAACTGAAGATACGGTTTATATGCCTAATCAGGTAATTCTATGAAATACCACCAGAAGCCGAAAAATCCGCCTGCTGGGTTGGCAATGTAACTCCAATTTGCCCCGTCATCTTGGGTAATAGTATAGAGTTGATCTCGGTTATCATATATCCTTAAGAAGAAACCTCGCCAGTCGTTGTCGCTCCATAAAGACTTACCCGATTCATCAAATAAGTTTGTTTTCTCATATTGGTTGACCACATATTCCATTCCTTCCAAGTGGTCTAGGAAATCTCGATAAATATTATTTGCTGTAGATTCTCCCCGCAAAAATTGCAGGAAATCTTTACGCAAATAGGTTTTGTATCGACCTACGTCAAACTTTGACTGATAGCCGGTTTTAAAATAGATTGGTACAATTTGGTCTTCTGTATACTCCTTCAATATATTACTGTAGTACCGATCAAGTTGGCCTGAGTGATGATCTGTGTGAGTTTTGTCTTCAATTAAAATAGCTAGTTGATTAGCTTCTTTTGCATTGATCTCAATTAATACGTCAAGTTTTTCCACTTGTCGGCGCACTTTTACAGTTTGAACACTTTCCATGGCGTAATCAGGCTTATGCTTATGAACGAGTGACAGTAGAAATTTACGAGATATTTGATGTAACTCAGCATCAGCTAGTGTTGGATCAGCCCAAGCGGCCAGCCAACAGATAAAGGCATCTTGTGATAACTCGCTGGTTGCGTAATGAAATAAATTCGGTTGGTGTGGTTTTTCGGTTTCCATGTGGTCGTTCTGGTTATGCTGAATTTTTAAGCAGTCGTTATGAGCCTTCTACTCCAGACCATTCCCTCAACTTATCAAAAATTTATAAAAATCTACAAACTCTATACTTTAACATATGATTCTGATTTTACAACAAAACCCAGAATCTCATGCAAACGCAACAGCGCACATTGAATCCGGTTGAACTGGATAAGCTTAAAGACAAAATCAAGGACATACGTATTGCCATGCTGACGACGCAGGAAGCCGATGGCGACTTTCACACGCGGCCAATGGCTACTCACGAAATAGAGCCCGACGGTACGATGTGGTTTTTTACCTACGACAACTCGAACAAGGTGAACGAAATTCGCCAGAACGAACGCATCGCGCTGGGATTTTCAGACCCCGGTTCAGAAGTGTATGTCTCTACGTCGGGCCATGCCGAAGTGGTGAAAGACAAAGCAAAAATTGATGAGTTGTGGAGCGATGTTCTGAAAACATGGTTTCCCAATGGCAAAGATGATCCAAATCTTGCCCTGTTGAAAGTAACAACCCACGCGGGCGAATACTGGGATCGGCCGGGCGGGAAAATGGTGAAGCTGTTCGAAATGGCGAAAGGGGCACTTACCGGCGAAACGGACAAAACGGGTCGCAACGAAAAATTTGGCGATGAGCCACAGTAATAAAATGACGAAAGCATAGTTCTGGCGCGGGTGTTCATCCGCGCCAGAACTATGAGTTCATTACTGAATGACAGAATGTTTACAAAGTTTGCTCTGCCCATACGTAGCAGGTTGAATCGGGAACAGGCCGTTTCACAAACGAAAAATACCTGGACTGGTAATCCTTACCAGTCCCGCAATTAACGGATACCTGAACGACAAATTTTGGCGCATCTTTAAGGATAGACTCCCCAATAATTATCTGTTCACCTGAGGCATTTCGGTAGGAACTAGTCGTGACGTCATTTGACAGGGTATCTTTCTGAAGAAAAATATTGTAATCAAACTGCAATACGGAGCCTACCCGATAATTAGATACTATTAATTGAACCCCTGGATAACCACTGTCGCAGGGGGCTTTGGCAATGAGTGTCGTTGGTGGCTGACAGTCGGTTTGCTGTGGGTCACTCTGTGTTTGACAGCCGATGAATACGAGGGAACCAATAAACTGACTTAAGAGTAAGGCCAGGTTTTTCATAGTCATGTTCAGAATGATTTATCCTTTATACAACTAATGAAGACGTATTTATGTGTTCAGTATAGCGCGTTTTTTTTAGTAAAATTTATACTTATCCAAGAAGTCGGGTTAGTGCAAACTGCTTGATCTTTCCCTGATCACCAGCAATGGTCCTGGCGGCAATCTCTCCAAATGAAGCTCCCTGTTTGTAGCCGTGCCCGGAATCACCACCCATTAACCACAGATTACTGGCTTCAGGGTGCGTGTCCAGTATAAAATCTGAGTCGGGCGTGCTTGTATACTGGCAAACCCGTTGTTCAATTAACGGCTGACCAACCATTTTGGGGAATCGCTTTTTGATGACGCCCAGCACCATGTCCAATTCTTCCTGTTTAGCCATGCGGTGATAAGTGTCGAATCGATCTGTTACATTGTTGTCAGGGGGTGTCAGGCCAACTTTGAATCCCCGAAAATCGCTGCCCGGTATGCCGAACGAGCGAAACGGGCCATCTATGTCCCGGTCCATCCAGGTTGGCAATTTATTCTCCATAAGATCGGCTTGACCTGATGGCGACGCAAAGAAGAAACATAGCGCCCGTGTCACTTTAAGCTTTTTCGTTAGCTCCGGAAACAAGCGCACTAGCCACGGACCACAGGCAAATACAAACTGATCGGCTTCCAGCAAACTCCCATCCGAAAGAGTTATCGATGTTACTCTGCCCCCTTTGATTGCTTCCTGTTTTACCTGGGTTTGCAGAAAGGTGCCGCCTTCTTTAACGAATAAATCACAAACAGCCTGACAGCCTTTTCGGGCATCCAGATACCCGGCGTTGGGATCGTATAAGACATGATCCAGACCTTCCGTCCCGATTTGGGGCCACCGTTTTACTGCATCAGTCAGACTAACGTTTTCGAGGGGTAAGCCCGCTTTTTTATAAATGGCAATGGCTGATTCGGATTCTGCCTTGCTGGATGGGTAATTGAAAAGCAACAGGCCGTTCTGATGAAGTAGTTTCTGCCCCATACGGGGTTCGTTCTCTTTCCATAAGGTTACGGCCCGCATGGCCATGTCAACGTAAATCGGGTCGCTGTAATAGGCACGAATTAGCCGGGTTTCGCCACCCGAACTGGCCTGACTATTACCAGCCCCGAACTGATCGATGAGTGTTACTTTGTAGCCTTGGCGCAGCAGATGCAAGGCTGTCCAGCCACCAAACGCACCAGCTCCAACAACAATGATCTTCCCTTTTTTGACGGGTGCTTTGATGAACGCAGCGGACGATTGCGCGGGTTTAAATAAGGTCGTACCAAAAGCAGTTAGGGCTGTAGCCTGAAGGCTGGATTTTAGTAGTTGGCGCCTGTTTATATGGGTTGTGTCTCGGTCGTTTTGAGATTCAGTTGGCATGGTCTTGATAAGTTGGTTGGAAGAATTAGAGTAGCCTCACGGCAGCGGCCCTCACCCCAACCCCTCTCCCAAAACGGGAGAGGGACTTTTTGTCGGTGACTTCGTAACCTGTGGCCTGTAGTTTCGTCTACTGTTGTAAAAAGTATATCTATGAAACGGGCTTCGAGTACACCCTCTATGAAAGAACTTCGTCGGGAACTTCGACAGAAACAGACAAAAGCGGAAGAAGTACTGTGGGCAGAACTACGCGGACGACGATTGATAAATGTAAAATTCCGTCGTCAACACAGTTTTGGGCATTTCATAGTTGATTTTTACTGCTTCGACTTTAAGCTTGTTATCGAAATTGATGGTGCCGTTCACAACACTAGAGAAGCTCGTATCAGTGACGCAGAGCGCGAAGTGGTTCTTTGTGACCTAGGCTTAACGGTAATGCGTTTTACAAATAACGATGTACTGAACAGGCTGGATAACGTCCTTCAAAAGATTCAAGAGAATCTACAGTAAAAGCCCCTCTCCCGTTTTGGGAGAGGGGTTGGGGTGAGGGTACTAATCACACCGCATCCGACAAACTCGTAAACGTAAATTCCCGAATCTTCATGGCTGGAATCAGGTAGTTCGTGAAGGAGCCTTCTGTGCTCACAACCCGTTCTACTTTCCCGAGCGTTTCCAGATTGTTGAGCATGATAACCGGGCTTTCGTTGAACCGGAAATTCTTGACTGGGTGCTTTATTTTACCGTTCTCAATGTAAAATGTCCCATCGCGGGTTAGTCCCGTAACCAGTAGCGACTGTGGGTCGACCGAGCGGATGTACCAGAACTTGGTAACCAGAATGCCGCGCTGAGTGCTTTTGATGAGTTCGTCGAGCGAAGCTGTTCCGCCTACCATCATCACATTCGTTGGGGCAGGAACAGCTTTTACGCCTTTCTTTTGCGCCCAGTAGCGAGAATATGACAGGTTTTTGACAACGCCTTTCTCAATCCAGTTTATTTTCTCCTGCGCTCGTCCGTCGGCAGCCCAGGGCGATGCGGGTAGTTCTGGATTGGTGGGGTCAGAGTAGATCGTTACCCGCTCGTCCATGAGTTGCTCGCCGAGTTTCGTTTTGCCGCCGGGTTTGCTCAGGAAGGAGCGGCCTTCATCGGCGCTACGGGCATCCAGACTACGAAAGAGGTGTTCGAGCAAAACAGCAGCCGCCAATGGTTCGAGAATAACGGTGTACTTGCCCGGCTCTATGGCCCGTGCACCGACCGAACCAAGTGCTTTTTGGAGCGCAATCTGTGTAGCCGATGCGGTATTTAATTTGGGGAAATCACTCACGCCCTGAGCTGAAAAGCCCGAACCTGTTCCGTTTTCGGTACGGATCGTTGCGCTGAAATTGACCTTTGTGCTGGGATAATACGCGAATAAACCTTTGGTGTTCATCATGGCCGAATAGCTGACCCTGTCTTCCAAATAACCAGCCACGGTCTGTTTCTCCGAACGGGCAATTTGTATACTCTGGCCGACTGCTTTGGCACGAGCTTCTGCCGAAAGGGTTGCCGTAGCATCGAAGAAGCCACTTGCTGGTACGTATTTTTGTGGTCCCAGTACGCCCATGTATTCCGGATTTTCGGGAGCCAGCCGGGCGATTTCTTCCGACCGACGAACGACTTTTTCCAGCGACGCATCGTCCAGTTCGTCGATGGTCGCAACGCCTACTTTTTTGCCATAAGCTGATTGAACCGACAGTGTTTTATAGACTTTGGAACCGCATGTGGAGACTTTATTGAGGGCGTATCGAATATTACTCCATTCTTCGCCCTCTAAATGCACTTCGCATTCGTCGGCTTTCGAGTAGGTTAATGCCTTTTGTAAGAGCGCTTTGGCGTCGGCTTCGGGTAGAATAACAGACATGGCTATTAAATTTTACGACCTGTATTGATCACATTTACCCCGTTGAAGCGGGCTGTTGCGCTGCCGTGCGATACGGCATTGATCTGAATTGGCTGCCCTTTTCCGTCGAAAAACGACCCGCCTAGTCGGTAATCACGCTCGTCGCAGACTTTCACGCAGGAGTTCCAGAATTCCTGTGTATTCGACTGGTAGGCTACATCTTTCAGCATGCCGATGATTTGCCCGTCCTTGATTTCGTAGAACAGCTGCCCGCCAAACTGGAAGTTATAGCGTTGCTGGTCAATGGAGTAGGAGCCATCGCCAATAATATAAATACCCTTCTTGACGTCTTTAATCAGTTCATCGACCGATAACCTTTCTTTCCCGGCAGCCAGTGAAACATTGGCCATACGCTGAAACTGAACCGAACCCCAATTGTCGGCATAACAGCAGCCTTGCGATTCGTTCTCGCCTAAAATGTGAACCTGATCACGGATGGTCTGATAGTTGACCAGAGTGCCATCTTTAACCAGATCCCAGCGTTTGGTTTGAACGCCTTCATCGTCGTAACCAACAGCCCCCAATGAGCCGACCTGTGTTTTATCGGCGAAGAGGTTGACCTGTTTACTTCCGTAATTAAAGCTTTTGGATTTCCATTTGTCGAGCGTGGCGAAACTTGTTCCGGCGAAGTTGGCTTCGTAGCCCAACACCCGGTCCAGTTCCAGCGGGTGCCCAACCGACTCGTGAATGGTAAGCCAGGTGTGCGATGGGTCGAGAACCAGATCGTATTTACCCGCTTCAACGGATTTGGCGGTAAGCTTTTGTTTGGCCTGTTTTGCGGCCGCTACGACATCTTCCAGCATATCGTAGCCTCGGTTATAGCGAGTCGTAATGCCCGGTATTTTGTCGGCTGGATTAACTTGCAGGTATTCGTAGCCCATGCCAACCGGTGCACTCAAGGCGTCTCTTGTTTCAAACTTGCCGCTCCTGGGGTCAATAACGGTTACTGTAAAACCCGGCCAGAGCCGGTGTATATACTGATCGATATACGAGCCATCTGTCGATGCGAAGTACTTCTGCTCGTTGACAAGAAATAACTGCGAGTTTACAAAGTTGGCTCCGTTCTTCATGGCTGCTCCGTTGACGGCCATCAGCAAGTCAACTTTCTCTTTGATGGGTACATTGAAAGCGTTTTTCTGAATCGGCGTTTTCCAGCTTGTTTCCCCAAAGCCCTTTTGAGGTGCCAGTTGAACCGGTTCCTGCGATAGCATGGCATTCGCTTTAGCCATAGCTACAGCTTTTTCGGCGGCTTTGGCCAGTTCGGCTTCGGTCTTTGCATCGCCTATTGCAGCAAAGCCCCAGCACCCATTCGCAATAACACGAACGCCTACGCCATACGACTCGACGTTGGAAATGCCCTCGACTTTATCTTCACGGGTTATTACAAATTGATTGAGGTACCGGCCAATACGCACGTCGGCATAAGAGGCTCCTTTTGCTTTGGCGGCATTGAGAGCAGCGTCGGCCAGCCGTTTTTTTACAGACACATCCAGTCCTGGTTCCAGCAGGGCTTCGGCAGATACGGGCCTACCGAAAACCGGAATTTGGGCTAACGTAAGTGCGCTGACGCCCTTACCCGTTGCGTACATAAAATCTCTACGATCCAAAAGTATTTCCTGCGTTTAGGTATGTAGTTATTGAATAAGCGTCTGTATGAGTTCCAGTTGTTCGCTTCGTTGAGCCGAGCTACCCGACTAAGAGCCTTTTTTTTACAGCTGGTCACGCTTCTATATAAATGTACGCTTTTTATGGGTTTTCATACTTGACAAACCCGGCACGGCGTTTGATAGAAAACGTCTACGCATAATTCACTATATATCCCCAATCATGGTTCCACATAATGCCGTTCGGTCTTTACGTACTATAGTTCTTGTTTTATTTGTCATTGGTTCGCTCACTACTGCCTGTAAGAAATCGGGTGGAGCCGATGACGTTGACCCCCGCGATCAGTATGCAGGAACGTATGTCGGTACATCACGGCGGACGTTTTATGTGAGTGCCGATATTTTTCAGGGACCTATTCCCGGGGTATCAACCACAACCGTTACCAAAGCCTCAAACCCCAAAGAAATATATATTGAAAATACGGTTGTGTTTAATGGTGGGTTTACGGGTGGATATACCGTGAAAGTGACCGCCGAATTAGATGGCTCAACCTTCACCGTCATTGATAAGTCAACCGATCAAATCGACTTGCCCAGTGGTAAAGTGGATTCCGATTACACCGCCACTGGTGTATTTGATACAAGCACCAAACAAATAGTGTATTCATCGACAGCAAGAGCGCTGCGCAATGGCGCCCAGTATTCCCGGACGGATGAAACGACCAGTACGCTAAAATAGCTATCTTAGCACCAGTTCCTAAAACTTCCGGTGTTTATGAAAATACGTGTATTAACCGGCCTGCTGGCCGGTTTTTTTGTTTTTGCCGGGGCACAGATATCTGTTGCCCAAAAGCCTGTATCAGGTCCCGTCTTGAAAGAGGCTGCTGCCGAAACGGTTGGTATGAGTACCGCCCGACTTCAACGGATGGATGCCGTGATCAACGATTATATCGCGAAGGGTCGTCAGGCGGGTGTTGGTGTTATGGTCGTGCGTAATGGCCAGATTGTTTATCATAAAGCGTATGGGATGGATAATGTGGTAACTAAAACACCTCTCAAGCGCGACGCTATTTTTCGTATTGCTTCGCAAACAAAGGCAATCGCCAGTATTGGCCTGATGATGTTGTTTGAAGAAGGGAAATTCCTGCTCGATGATCCGATCTCGAAATACATTCCGGCTTTCAAAAATCCGAAAGTGCTGGAAAAATTTAACGAAAAGGATTCATCATTTACGACTGTTCCGGCCAAGCGTGAGATCACTATCCGGCAGTTGCTGACGCACACATCGGGAATTAGTTATCCCGGAATTGGCGCGAAAGAGGCTGTGGCGATGTATGCCAAATATAGAATTCCCAGTGGTATCGGCACGCCCAGTGGTACACTTTCGGATGCGATGACTCGGCTGGGTGCGTTACCGCTTCTGCATCAGCCCGGCGAAAAATGGACCTATGGCCTGAGCGTCGATGTGGTAGGTTACCTGATTGAAGTGCTGTCGGGGCAGTCGCTCGACCAATATTTGCGGACCAGGTTATTCGACCCGCTGGGCATGAATGACACTTTTTTCTATCTCCCAGCCGGTAAGCAGAGCCGCCTGACAATGGTCTATACCGAAGATTCCACAAAGGCAGTTAAACCGTTACCGTCCTTAAATGGCCTCTCGCCAGATTATCCCAAACAGGCGGGTACTTATTTTTCGGGTGGGGCGGGTTTGTCGTCGACGATGTATGATTACGCTATTTTTCTGCAAATGATGCTCAATGGTGGTGAGTACGGCGGCAAGCGTTTCCTGAGTCCAACAACCGTCCGGCTGATTACGACGAATCAGATCGGGGAGTTGAATCAGGGCCTGAACAAGTTTGGCCTGGGCTTCTCCATCACATCGGAGAAAAGTGCGGCCCGATTGCCCGTTTCAGAAGGTACATTCGATTGGGGCGGCTTCTTCGGAACAACCTATTGGGTCGACCCGAAAGAAGGCATAGTTGCCCAGATTTATACCCAGAAGGTGCCCAATAGCTATGGCGACCTGACCGATAAATTCAAGGTGCTGGTGTATCAGGCTATTATGCAGATGAAATAACCTGAACCGGGATTTTCACAAGATTTAAGGGATTAAACAAGATTGCCGCAAGAGCAGAATGTTGGCTTCTCTTGCGGCAATCTTGTTTAATCCTTTAAATCTCGATATAATCCCGGTCAGACTTTCAAAAACTCCCTCAATTCCGTTGCCTCCTGGGCATTCATGCGTCCGGCAAGAACTAATCGAAGTTGCCGCCGACGGAGTGCGCTGGCGTAGCGTTCTTTTTCGTCGTCGGTTTCGGGGATTACGGCGGGTACTTCAATGGGCCGCCCGCTCTGGTCGACAGCTACAAATGTGTAATAGGCACTGTTGGTACTCACCCGATGGCCCGCCGGAATGTCTTCGGCCCAAACCTCAATAAAAATTTCCATTGACGAACTGAAAGCTCTGGTTACCTGCGCTTTCATAGTCACGATATTGCCCAGACGAATGGGTTCGGCAAATGAAACACTGTCTACTGAAGCCGTGACTACCAGACGGTTCGAGTGTTTTTGAGCGGCAATGGCAGCCGCGATATCCATAAAATGAAGCAGTCGCCCACCCATCAGATTACCAAGCGTATTGGTATCGTTGGGAAGTACCATTTCAGTCATAACCGTCATGGATTCGTGGGCATGTTTGGGTTGAGGCATTTTGTTTATTGACCGTTAATAAAGGAGTCGCTTGTTAAAAGTCGCTTGTTGAACATCAATTTCAGCAAGCTCTTGTTGTATATGGCGCACAAACCAACGACCAAAAAGGGAAACGCACAAACGAAGTGATAAGATTGGCAGCCTGTGAAGGCTTGAACAGATAAATGGGCGTTACTATTTCGTTGTAAATTTGTATAATTGAGTTAAAAAATAAGACAGAGTTTATGGAGCGGTTAGTAGACTATTTCGAGCATATCCCGTCATCGCACCGGAGTCTGATTTTGGTCGGCGGCATTACGCTGTTCTGGCTTATCGAAAGTGCAATACCCCTGTTTCGGTTTTCGCAGGCCACCCCCGGCTACAGTAAGCTCCATCACGCAGGGATCAATATATTCTTTACACTAACGACCATCGTCGTCAACTTCATACTGGCCTTTATTCTGTTCCGCACCAGCGACTGGGTCGTGCGTCAGCACGTTGGCCTGTTATCTTGGGTCGATATGCCGCTTTGGGCCGAAACAATTGTTGGGTTGCTGGGGCTGGATTTGATTGGGGCCTGGCTGGCTCACTGGACTCAACACAAGGTTACATTCATGTGGCGGTTTCACCTGATCCACCATACCGATGCGTATGTCGATACCACCACTGCTAATCGCCACCACCCCGGCGAAAGTGTCATCCGGTTTGTTTTTACAACGCTTGCTGTTCTGGTAATGGGAGCACCCATGTGGTTGGTATTTCTGTATCAGGCACTCTCTGTGTTGCTTTCGCAGTTCAATCACGCCAATATCGAACTGCCCCGCTGGGCCGACCGACTGTTAGGTTTGGTCATCGTAACGCCTAACATGCACCATGTACACCACCATTATGTGCTGCCCGTTACGAACACCAACTATGGCAATATTTTTCCCTGTTGGGACCGGCTTTTCGGAACCTATCACGAAATGGCGGGCAAAAACATTCACTATGGAATTGATACGCACACCGAGCCGAACGAGCATTCGCAGATCGGCAGTTTGTTGAAAATGCCATTCCAGAAATACCGTCCGCCGGTAGGGGAGAAGACTCCGGAAACTAAGGAACTAGCGTAGTGGAGTTGTAGAACAATCGACTTTCGGTAACATGTAGCGGTATCCAGACTGAGGGTCTTTCAGAATCCATTTGCCGTCTTTTTCAATGCGTTCACCCTCAAGCCAAGAAATGCCGCTGTCGCCTTTCAGTGTGAAATCCAGCGCATAAGGTTGTGTGGTGCCTTCGCCCGAACGCTGCCAATCGGCATGAATTTGCCCCTTATTCAGAATTCCCTGAAACGGCCCCCGCGCCCGATCTTTTTCATACGGGTTGCTATCTAAATAACCTGAAACCTGATTGCCGTTGGTGATCAGTTGCAACGTTGTGGTATCGCGGCTCAGGATCTGGCGGAAACAGAGTGTGTCGGGTGCAGTCGAGGTATCTGTTTGCGACGGATTTGTGCTGGATGTTTCCGTTGTGGATTGTTCCGACGGCCGACTTTGGCAAGCGAATGTGAGGGATAACAGACCGAAAATTAGGTAGTTGTGCATTGTAATGGGGAGTTTTGAGAAAATAACTACCGGTCTGAAGAATAGTTTTGCCTGATAGATCGCCTTTGAATAGAGTTGTTCCCTAACTAGCACCGAACAATATGGATAGATTGTTGTTTTTTTTCAGGACAGATAACCCAAACCATCCTTTACCAATTCCCATTCACTCATGTTAACGACTCAAAACGCTTTTTCAGCGCGTAAGTGGAGCTTAGTTGTGGCTTTACTCATTTCACTAACGTTCGCATTTACTGCCTGTAAAAAAGCGGATAATACAACCCCAACACTCTCAACAATTGGCGATCTTGTCAACACAGGAAGCAAGTTTACGTTGCTTAAAGCAGCGCTCGTCCGGGCAGGATTAGATGGTACGCTGGCCCAGCCCGGTACCTACACAGTGTTTGCTCCAACGGATGATGCCTTCAAGGCCTTTGGTTATGTCGATGAGGCCGCCATCAAGGCAGCTCCTGTCGATTTACTGAAAACAGTGCTCCAGTACCATGTACTCGGAACCCGAGTGGCGGCTGCGGATGTACCCACGGCTATAAATACAGCCCAGCAGACACTGGCGGGTATGCCCGTATATGTATCGAAAGTAGCGTCGGGAACCGGCACGTCAACGACTATTTCCGTCAATGGCGCGCATATTTTACAAGCCGATGGACAGGCAAGTAATGGTGTTATTCATGCCATTGACCGGGTGTTGTTGCCCCCTGTTTTCGGTAATATTGTTCAAACCATTCAGGGTATTCCATTACTGTTACCAACGGCCTCGTTTAAGCTGCTTCAGGCGGCTGTGACGAAAGCAGGCGTTGGAGCTGCACTAACGGCACCCGGCCCGCTTACCGTATTTGCACCGACGGATGCGGCTTTCAAAGCTGTAGGTATTGATTCGGCGGCAATCGCCAATACGCCTGTGGCTACCCTGACCAGCATTCTAACATATCATGTGCTTAATGGCCGAACATATACGCCAACTATTACAAACGGTTCAAGCTTATCAACGCTTCAGGGAGGAACAATTACAGCGGGGATCAGCACGACTGCGCTGACCGTTACAGGCACAGGAAATAAAGGAACGGCATCGAATATTACCGGACCTGATGTTTCGGCAACGAATGGCGTTGTACATATCATCGACCGCCTGTTATTGCCTCAGTAAAAAATTAAGCAGAATTAAAGAGATTTATTAAACACAGAGGCACCGAGAACACAGAGTTTATCAATGACTTGATCTCTGTGTTCTCGGTGCCTCTGTGTTTAATAAATCTGCATGGCTACCCAAGTTGTTAGATTGATTATTGGTACAATAATTAATTTCGGTCGATGGTCAACATCGTTTGCAATAGGACATTGGCCCCGTTGCCGATGTCAACGCCTTTCGAGAACTCTTTAGGTGAATGACTGATGCCGCCCACACTCGGTATAAAAATCATACCAACTGGTGCTATTTGTGCTATCTCCTGCGAATCATGCCCGGCTCCGCTCTGCATGTATCGGTACGAAAATCCCATCGATTTTGCGACACTGATAATTTTATCCTGAATTGGCTTGGCCGTAAGCGCGGGTGTAACACCTACACTCGACTGAGTAAACGTGATGGTCGTTTCTGAAGTCTTGGCAATTTCTTTGGCTTTGGCTTCTACCTCGTGAAACAGCTTCCATATTTTGTCGTACGACAAATCCCGAATTTCGATCCCCATCACCACTTTACCCGGAATAACATTGTAGGCACCCGGCTCGACCGCTAGTTTGCCGACGGTTCCAACCTGCCGCCCTTCCTGACTGGTAACTACCTCATTCAGTGCAACAATCAGTTTGGCCGCTGCCAGTAATGCATCGCGACGGACGTTCATGGGTGTTGTACCGGCATGGTTGGCCGCGCCTTCAATCGTGGCGTCCCAATGTTCAATCCCAACAATTCCTTCGACCACCCCGATCTGCTGGTTTTGGGTCATCAAGATGCCTCCCTGTTCAATGTGCAACTCAATGAATGCGGTCAGATCACCTTTCTTTCGGACCACTTTGCTCAGGCTGTCGGGGTTCCCGCCAATGGCCCGGATACCGTCGGCTATGGTCAGGCCGCTTTGTGTGACCGACTTCAGCGCGGCAGGGGTTATTTTGCCAATCATAGCGCCACTACCAACTGTTCCCCCTTCTTCATTGGCAAAAATGATCAGCTCCAGCGGGTGTTCGGTGACGACCTTGTTTTCGTTGAGGGTTTCAATGAGTTCCAGTCCGCTAATTGAACCGACGGGGCCATCATAATTGCCACCATTGGGAACACTATCAATGTGTGAGCCGAAGGCAATAGGTTTCAGACTCGGGTTTTTTCCTTTTCGTTTGCCAATGATATTGCCCGCATAGTCGATGGATACGTCGAGTCCGGCGTTTTTCATCAGCCCGATAAAATAGGCCCGGCCTTCCTGATCGGCTTTGCTGTAGCCCACCCGATCCACGCCACCATTGGGTAATGCGCCAATTTTGGACAACTCCAGCAGCCGGTTCTGAATCCGTTGCTGATTGATTTTCAGGTTGCCAGTCTGCGCCTGAGCAAAGGCTGTTGATGATGCCAGGGCAAGGCAAATAAGTAATCCTTTTTTCATGGAAAGATAGGTCGTATTGATGTAATTGGTTAGGTATTGGTTGCCACTTTTCTCATTCTAGTTGGGCCATACCCTTTATTTTTCGATAAGGTGTTTTGAAAAAATCCCCGACGACTTGGTTGAAGATATCCTTGTAAACAACGAGGGTCGAATGCCCGGAATTGGGTAAAATCCACAGGTACGCCTGTGAAATGGCATGAGCAATCGCCATCGTATGTCTTGGTAAAATCACATCATTATCGCCACCAATCACCAGCGTAGGGCACTTTACCTGTTTCAGATCTGTGATTGAAATATGAGGCTGGAGAATCATCAGGCTGAGCAGTTTCTTCTGCGCTTTTACCGCTGGTATTTGCGGTACCTTGGCCAGGCTATCATTGGTGGCAACGATCCACTGAAAAAGGTCGGGCTGAACGGCCGTTGTATCGGGCCATAGGTTTGCACCCGTAACGGCCAGTTTTTTTACCTTTTCGGGATGGCGCATGGCTAGTAATAACCCATCAATACCACCATCGCTCCAGCCAATGACGTAACACGAATCCACATGAAGTTTATTCAGCAGGGCGTTTAGATCGTCGGCCATCATTTCGTAGGTGAGCGAATCGCTGGTATCGGTCGATTTCCCCTGCGCCCGGCTATCGGCCACAATCACTTTGTAGTTTTTAGCGAAGTAAGGAATCTGATTTTTGAAGTTTTCGATGGAACCTCCGTTCCCGTGAATCAGTAGGAGAGGCTTACCGGTGCCATACACCTCGTAATACATGTTGAATCCCCGGATGTTGGCGTATTTCCCAACTTTAGGATTGTTGCCATACACCGTTTTGCCGGATGCCGCAACCGGCAATGTCGACTGAGCAAATGCAGACTGCATCAGCAAGGAGGCAATCAGGAACAGAAGGCGTTTTTTTGGTGGATTCATGATGAGTCTTTGCTAACTAGTTGTTGGAAGGTACTGAAACGTAAGCTACCGGATGTTGCCACCCGGATTAAGGCCGCTGGGGACGCGAGCCGGAATGTACTTATTAAAAGAAGGATCGGTTAGCGCGTTCAGAAAGGCAATCACCTGGTCCTGCTCATTGTTACCCAGTGCGATACGCTGTATTTTCGAGTCTAACTGCTGCACCGAAACATGTGGATTTTGGGAAATAGGCTCGCCGATATCATCATAAAATTTCATGATCTGCTTTAGATTCTGAAAAACACCATTGTGCATATACGGAGCCGTCAGCCCGACATTTCGTAACGAAGGGGTTCGGAACGCGTAGGTGCCGCCTGCGCCTGCGTCAGAGCTGGCCAGTTGCACATTATCAGGCACCGACATCACGTGCAGTTTATAGTCGGAAAACATCGGTCCCGAATGGCAAATGGCACAACCTTCATCTTTAAAGAGCAGCATACCCTGAATTTGCTGGTCAGTCAGGGCCGTTTTATCGCCTTTCTGGTAACGGTCGTAAGGCGAATTCATGGCAACCAGGGTGCGCTCGAATGTTGCAATGGCTTTGGTGATGGTTGCCGCCGTAATGGTCTGGCTGCTGCCAAAAGCCGCCTGAAACAGTTGCCGGTACTCTGCAATTTTCGTCAATCGAGCCACCAGACTATCCAGTGCAACGGCTTCGCTGTACGCATGGCCGCGCATTTCCTCAACTGTCGTTAGTGGGCCGATCAACTGATTTTCGAGACTTTGGAGCCGTGAGTCCCAGAACATGGGTGCAGTAAACGCTACATACTTTCCGTTGGCATCCATGCCATTAAAAGCCGCATTGAGGAGGGTCTGCGTATTTCGCTTCGTCAAGGGTATGTCGTTTGGTTGCAGAAACCGGCGATTTTGCCCATAGCCAATGGCATTGGCACCCAGGGAAAGCTCCAGGCCATCGGTATAGGCGTTGTTAGGATGATGGCAGGTCGCGCAGGCTACGTCCTTACCGCCCGACAGAATTGGGTCCCAAAACAGCGCCTGGCCAAGTAAGGCTGTATCGTTGGTAATGGGGTTCGTGGCCGTGACGGGCTGAACCGGTGTCGGTATTACGGGGGCGATACTGGTGCTGGAATCATCTTTCTTACACGCTTCAATAACAACTGTGAAAAAAATTAGTATCGACAGCAGGGTAAATAGATTTTTGCGCATCATACGGTGGAGGGCATTACGATCTGAGTCCCAATTTATAGGAATCAAACGGCTTCTACAACTGTTCTATTTTTATAGGATTCTCTGTCACTGCTTCGCAATTTGTCAGGCTTACACTGCGTGATTGTCCGCAAGACTTTCGACCTTTGGGCTATTGACCCGTTACTTCTATCGAATGGCCAAACCAACTAAAAAACTGTTTTTGTTAGACGCGCTGGCGCTTATCTATCGCGCGCATTTTGCCTTTAGCAAGTCACCCCGTATTTCATCAAGGGGCATCAATACCTCGGCCGTTTTTGGCTTCATGAATGCCATGATCGAGGTATTGACCAAAGAAAAACCAACCCACATTGGTGTCGCTTTCGACTCGGCCAAAAAGACCTTCCGGCACGAGTCGTTCCCGATGTATAAAGCTAACCGGCAGTCGCAGCCCGAAGATATCAGCGTGGCCATGCCCTATATCAAACAGATCATAGAGGCTATGCACATACCCATGTTGATTCTGGATGGTTACGAAGCCGATGATATTATTGGGACGATTGCCAAAAAAGCCGCTCTGGCCGATTTTGAGGTGTATATGATGACACCCGATAAAGATTACGGGCAGTTGGTGGAAGAGCACATTCATATTTATAAGCCCGCTTTTATGGGCAAACCTGCCGAAAAACTGGGTGTTAACGAAATACTGGAACGCTGGCAAATTGAGCGGATCGACCAGGTGACGGACATGCTCGGTTTGATGGGCGATTCGGTCGATAACATTCCGGGGATTCCGGGTATCGGCGAGAAAACAGCGCAGAAACTCGTAGCTGACTTTGGTTCGGTCGAAAATCTGATTGCCCGCGCCGACGAGCTGAAAGGGAAACTCAAGGAAAATGTTGTCAATTTCGCACAGCAGGGCTTGCTCTCGAAAGAGCTGGCAACCATTCATTTGACGGTACCGGTGCCTTTTGACGAAGAACACCTGCGCCATACTGAATACGACAAACCCCGGCTAGCCGCGTTGCTGGATGAGCTGGAATTCCGGCAAATGAAAACCCGTTTGTTAGGAGGTAGTTACGACGAAAAGCCGTTGCCTGATACATTCAAAACAGGCGGCACGTCGCAGATGAACCTATTCGATTCTCCTGGCGGTGACGCGCCTGCCTTCCTGCCTTTCCCCAATATGGGAGCCTCCAACCCATCGGGGGCGGGTGATCTGCCCTTTGATTTTGGTTCCGGCGATACACCAACGGCGACACCTGTTGAAAAGCCAAAAGGTAAACGAACGGCGGTAAAAGCGCCGGTTGCGTCGGCTACCGAAGCGACCCCCGGCGATGTGACGGATACCGTTACGACAGATGATAATACTGGGGCTGAGGTTACCGAAACCGAAGCACCGGCTTACCTCGACGTCTATCCGGATTACGAAATTGATGAGAATCAGCCTGAACGGCGCAAGACGATTCTGTCTGTAAAACACGACTATCGGCTGGTCGACACGCCCGAACTACGAGCCAGTCTGGTGCATTATTTAGGTATTCAGACAAGTCTTTGTTTCGACTCCGAAACGACCGCCATTGACCCTGTTGAGGCCGATCTTGTTGGTTTGTCGTTTGCGTATCGCACGGGCGAAGCTTTTTATGTGCCGGTTCCTGCGGATCGTGACGAAGCCCAGGCGATAGTCGATCAGTTCAAGCCTGTCTTTGAAAATCCGGTTATCGAGAAAATAGGCCAGAACCTGAAGTACGACTTGCTGATGCTGAAAAAGTATGGCGTAGAAGTGCAGGGCAAGCTGTTCGATACGATGGTTGCCCACTATCTTATTGAGCCCGAAATGCGCCATAATATGGACATGATGGCCATGACCTACCTGAATTACAGCCCCGTCGAAATTGAGTCGTTGATTGGCAAAAAAGGAAAAGGCCAGTTGACGATGCGCGACGTAGATATTCAGAAAGTGGTTGACTATGCGGGTGAGGATGCAGATATTACATTGCAGCTCAAAGAAGCTTTTGCGCCCCGACTCGAAAAAGACAGCTTACATAAGCTCTTCGATCAGGTTGAGATGCCGCTCGTTCAGGTTTTGACCGATCTGGAGCTGGAAGGTATTACGCTCGATACCAATGCCCTGGCAGAACTTTCTGCTACGCTTGAAGTCGATATGCGGCAGGTGCAGCAGGAGATTTTCGATATTGCGGGTGAGACGTTTAACATTGGTTCGCCGAAACAGTTGGGCGAAGTGCTTTTCGATCGACTCAAACTCGATAAGAACGCCAAAAAGACCAAAACCGGACAATATGCCACGGGCGAGGAAATCCTGTCGAAGCTGGAAGTCGAACACGAAATTGCCCGAAAGATTCTGGACTACCGGGAATTGATCAAGCTCAAGAATACCTATGTCGATGCCTTACCGTTGCTGATCAGCAAACGCACCGGGCGGATTCATACCTCGTTCAACCAGGCTGTAGCCGCCACCGGGCGACTGTCATCCACGAATCCGAATTTACAAAACATCCCGATTCGTACCCCACGCGGACAGGAAATTCGGAAAGCGTTCGTACCACGCGGGCCGGAGTTCGTGATCATGTCGGCCGACTATTCGCAAATCGAATTACGGATTATGGCGGCTTTCAGTGGTGACCAGACGATGCTCGAAGCTTTTAACAACGGCGTCGATATTCACACCCAAACGGCTAGTAAAGTCTTTCATGTTGAGTTGAACGAAGTTACGGGCGATATGCGTCGGAAAGCCAAAACCATCAATTTTGGTATTATCTACGGCATTTCGGCGTTTGGTTTATCGCAGCGGCTGAAGATTCCCCGGAAAGAAGCGGCTCAGATCATCGACGAATACTTTGCGGGTTTCCCGGCCGTGAAAGATTACATCGACCAGTGTATTGAAAAGGCGCGGGGCTTTGGCTATGCCGAAACCATTCTGGGCCGTCGGCGGTATTTGCGCGACATTAACTCCCGTAACCAGACCGACCGGATGTTTGCCGAACGCAACGCCGTAAACGCACCTATTCAGGGAAGTGCCGCTGATATGCTCAAGATTGCTATGATCCAGATTCACGAGTTTATGCAGGCCGAGCGGCTAAAGTCCAAAATGATTCTGACTGTACACGATGAACTGGTCTTCGATGCTCACCGCGACGAAATCGAGCTGCTCCGTGTTCGTGTCGACGAAATCATGCGGAACGCCATTCCAATGGGCGTGAAGATGGAAACCGGTATCGGCACGGGTGAGAACTGGTTAGTAGCGCACTAATATGACGAAAGCTATTTTTCATCCTATTGTGCGTGAAGTTCTTCTTAACGATGGTTAGGCAATTATACATGATCCGTATTTTGTTGCTGTAATGGATCGGAACAGTGATATTGACCTAGCGGCAGAGCAACTGGTTGGGGCAGAAAAAGGGGTAACGCAGAACTGTTTGCACTACTTCTCGGAGCGGGAAAATACCCTCTTCACCAGAACCACCAGTTTCTCAACGATAAACCCTATCGCAAGTCCGGCAACTCCACAGGCCAGAGCCTTGCTTAACCAGGCCACTACCGGCATTGAGGATAAGTTTTGTTCTAAATCGTGCAGTAAATGAGCCGTAAATGGTATGCCATGTGCAATAATTTCGGCACCTACCCAAAGCATGGCAGCTGTTCCTACATAACCGAGCCAACGCAGGAAATGCGGCATGAATTTTACAATGCCGCGACCTATTTTTTGAGTTGCCGGGGGGTATTTATCGCCAGTCAGGTGTAGCCCCATATCATCAGCCTTAACAATCAAGCCAACAAACCCATAGACGGCTACCGTAATAAAAACTGCCACCGCCAGCATCACTATAAGCTGGTTTACGATCGGCTGGCCGGTTATCTGGCTATAAGCAATGGCCATAATTTCTGCCGACAAAATAATATCCGTGCGAACTGCACTACCCACTCGTTCCTTCTCTAATTCCTCGGGAGTAATCTCTTTTATCTGCTCTTGTTCAGGGTGCCCGTCGGGGTGATGACTAAATAGTGAATGAACCTTTTCGTAGCCTTCAAAACATAAATAAGCGCCACCTACCATTAAAATAGGCGTAATTGCCCAGGGGGCAAAATAGCCAAGCAACAAGGCTGCCGGGCTTAATATCAGGAGTTTGTTGATCAGCGATTTTTTGGCAATCTGGTAAATAACAGAAAGCTCCCGGGATGGATCGAGCCCCACCACATACTTGGGCGTAACGGCCGTATCATCAATAACAATGCCCGACACTTTTCCGGTCGTTTTAGCTACTTGAGCAGGCACATCATCCAAACTGGCCGCACTTGCTTTTACCAACGCCGAGATATCATCCAATAAAGCAAAGAGTCCTGAAGGCATCGTCTAAAAGTTGGCTACTAATATAAATACTGGAGCGGTTGCATCAACAAAACCCCTATTTTCAGAGTCCCGCCCCTCAGATGGTACCGGTAGGGCAAGGCTGGTGTCAGGTTGCTGGAACGGTGCGATTGCCTACACAAAAATCGCTGTGTTTACTCCTTTATAGCCGTCTCTGAGATAGTTTAACTGGCTTGCCAGGTGAAAGTTGGAAAGAAGTTGATAATTCATGCCCCAGTTCAACTTCGTCAAAATCATCAGCCCCGCAAATGACGGCCAGCAGCGTGGTGACCAAAATGTCGAATAAGTCATGTTTCCTTATACAATTGAGCTGAAAATCCGGCACGTGGCAAGAAATGTTCACCAGTTCATGCCATAAAGGCCTGAACCAGGCCCAAACTCTACTAGTTAAATGCGTTTAACCTATCTGTTTATTGATCTGTAATAGTCGTTTATTGACAACTCTTCAGTTACTGAAAGATCAGAAGTTTTGAAAAAAAAATGACTTTACCTCGATTAGAAAATATACTATTTAGTATATTTGCATCAACATAAGGAATGCCATGTTCACAAAAGCAGAAAAGACGAAGCAGTTTATACTGGAAACGGCAATACCCCTTTACAATGTAAAAGGGATAGCAGGGGTAAGTATAGACGATGTACTGAATGCCACCAAGCTGACGAAAGGATGCCTGTATGGACATTTCCAGAGCAAGGAAGACCTGTCAGAGCAAGTTATTGATCTCGCTCTAAAGAAAACTGTTGATAAGATCCACTTGGCTGTTGCCGGTGGTAAAACAGCAAAGGCAAAAGTGTTTGCCTTTCTGGATTTTTACAAAGACCCCATACAAACCTATGTTCCAGGTGGTTGCCCTATTTTCAATACGGCTACTGAAGTCGACGACAATCATCCTGTTATGAAAGAAAAAGTAGCGGCAGTTATAAAAGCTGGCCAACAGGAGATGACCAAGCTGCTCGAAGAAGGTATTCAAAACGGGGAATTTTCGAACAAGCTGAACCCACCCGTCCTGGCTTTCAAACTTGTAGCGGCCGTAGAAGGGGGGCTGATCATGTGCCGTATAATGGACACAGTAAAGCCGATGCACGCCCTGATCAAAAGCCTGAAATCGGAACTGGAACAGTATATTTCATAAATTTTTTTCGATGAATATATACTTTTTAGTCTATTTTTTTTGCATCAGAAATAGACTAAAAAGTATAAAATGGAAATTTTAATAGTAGGGCTGATTAATCAGAATTGATTGAAAATCGTCTTTTTAAACAATCACAGGACATGAAAACAACAGGAAATACAGTATTTATAAGTGGTGGGAGTGCGGGCATTGGGTTGGCAATTGCCAAAAAGCTGAGTGCCGCAGGGAATCGAATTATCATTAATGGCCGCAATAGCCAACGACTACAAATTGCTTTGAGCGAGCTTAACGATGCCGTAGCCCTTCAGGGCGACCTGTCTGTAGAAGCCGATCGCATCCGCATCGCGCAGGAACTGGCCGCTCAGCATCCCGACGTCAATATTGTCATCAACAATGCGGGAACTGCTTTTATGAATAACCTCGGCGATAGCACCAACGATGCCGTTGGGAAAGCCTATCAGGAGATTAATACGAATTATCTGAGCGTCATTCACTTCACCTCGCTGGTATTGCCCCATTTATTGAAACAGGCCGATGCCGCCATCGTAAATGTGACCTCAATCGCGGTTTTCAGAGGCAACAAATACCTGCCGACGTATTCCGCCAGCAAGGCCGCCCTACACAGTTACACCCAGGGCCTGAGAGACACGTTTGCTGAAAATGACAAATTGAATATCTATGAATTATATCCACCCCTGGTCAATACGGAGTTCTCGGCCGAGATAGGAGGGGCCAACGGTATTCCGGCTTCGGAAGTAGCCGACGAACTTTTGCTGGCGCTGGCCAACGACCAGTTTGAGGTGCCGGTTGGCGATGCAAAACGATTTCATCAGTTAGCAGAACCGCTTTCAGTCAGCAGCCATTGAGTACAGTCGGCCAGCAATTTTCTGGAAATAAAAATTACCAAAACGCGATCATGATGACACACTATTATACGGTCGTGCGAAAAAAAAATACCAACCAAAAAGGTCGATAACACGGCTTCACGACAATAGATAATCACCATGAAAGCATTCTTGATTAACAAATACGACAAAGCGGGGGCCATGCAGCTTGCGGACGTACCTGAACCCGTGGTCAACGACACGGACGTGCTGGTAGACATCCATGCGGCCGGGTTGAACCTATTGGATTCTATGATAAAATCAGGTGAATTCAAGCTGGTTTTACCGTACAAATTTCCCCTGATCATGGGCCACGATGTGGCGGGTGTTATTACTCAGGTTGGCAAGCGGGTGAAGAAATTCAAGGTTGGCGATGAAGTCTACGCCCGGCCCGCCGATGGCCGGATTGGGACCTTCGCTGAACAGATTGCCATCCATGAAAACGACGTAGCACTGAAGCCCAAAAACCTATCGATGGCCGAAGCCGCTTCCCTGCCGCTGGTAGCGTTGACCGCCTGGCAAGCGCTGGTTGAGCAGGCTCACCTGAAAAAAGGGCAAAGCGTGTTCATTCAGGCCGGTTCCGGTGGAGTTGGTACCATCGCCATCCAGCTTGCCAAACACCTGGGAGCAAAGGTCGCTACCACCGCTGGAGCCTCCAGTTTCGATGCGCTGAAAAAGCTGGGAGCCGATGTCCTGATCGATTACAAAACCCAGGACTTTGAAACGATCCTGACCGACTACGACGTCGTGCTGAACAGTCAGGATACAAAAACACTCGAAAAATCGCTGAACGTAGTGAAACCTGGTGGTACGGTTGTATCCCTTACAGGCCCGCCAACGGCTGATCTGGCTGTGCAGAAGAACGCTCCCTGGTTTGTGAAAATTGTTATGGGCTTGCTAAGTATGGGCATCCGGCGAAAAGCAAAGAAACGAGGCATCAATTATCGTTTCCTGTTCATGCGGGCCAGTGGTCAACAGTTGACGGAGCTGACCAGACTGGTCGAAGCAGGCATCCTCAAACCTGTAGTCGACAAGGTTTATCCGTTCGAGAAAGCCAACGACGCTCTGGCTTACATGGAAAGCAAACGAGCCAAAGGAAAAGTAGTTATCAGCTTAAAATAAATTGGTCACTCATTCACGTAGTCGACTATCACGTGAAACCTATTACCTGGGAGAAGGGCATACGCTTGATAATATAGCAGTATGGTTTAGTAAAGAAAAAATTCTCTATGGTGGTTGTTTGACGAAGGGGGCTGATGCGGAGAATTTGGGTTACTTGGGCGATGCCAATGAAACTGACTATGAGACAACGCTAAAGCGAGTTAGAAAAAAGTGTCCCAAACCCAAGTTTATCATCGTTTCCCACCACGACTGGACGAATCTAAACTCGTTGAAAAACTCGATAAAATTGGCTAAGCGACTACGAATGAAGAAAACGCGAGCTATGGGATTTCCCGTGTTTAATGGCCCAGGCAAAGAATAAATAAGACTGCAAGAGGAGTAATGGATGCTTACTCTCGAATAGCAGCTTGAAGCCGCTGACGAAACTTCTTCCTTCTTGCAGCTTAGCAGTAAAAGGGTCATCAAAAACAGCGCTGAACTGTATCGCATGAGGTCTCGTTCCATTGCAAGACACTGAGTTACTCGAAAGGGTTGGAAGCACGTAATGCTGGTTGGCAGAATTCGTATATTGGGGCTTCTGAGTCACTTTCTTCTGAAATCTCAACGCTCATCAAGTATGAAAACCATTAACGTTGCTATTGATCTTCGCTCGTTTTTGCTGGGTGCGCTTGCTTTAGGCGGCCTGCTAACACTAACTAACTTCAAGTCCGCCCATGATGGCCAGCCCGACCCGGCGGTTGTGGATACACGCCGGTTTCAGGTGGTTACCAGCGATCGACAAACTATCATTCTGGATACGAAAACGGGACGGTTCATTCTGGATCCATTTGGCACCACCAAACCCAAATGGGTGGTTGGCGATTTTGAGGAACTACAAAAGCCGGAAGGTAAATAAAAAGCGCTACTCTTTAGCGTCTGAACCCCGTCGGGCGAGACTAGCCACTCCAGTAGCTGACAAACAGTAAATTTCGTGCAGAAAGCCTTGATGTGAATCAAGCATTTTTGCGAATGGTTATTGAGTAGGAAGGAGAAAACAACTGTCAACGCTAATTGGTAGAATACGGTCCCGGGTTCTCAATCCGCTGGAGAATCTCTTGATTGAGCAAATCAATCTGCTGGTGCAGAAGAGCAACTTGATCAGCAATAGACATAGCTGTGGTGGTTTAAGTATCGGAAAATGGTATTGAGCGTTAACATAGGCTTTCGCCTAAAAATGAATGCGCCAGTTCAGATTTGGGTAAAAACCGATCTGGTACACTGACACCAGCCGGTTACGCTGGTTGTCGTACTGAAAACCATATAAATTCCTGGCATTGGTAATGTTCTGGAAATCAATAAACCACTCCTGCATAGCCCGGACCGAGTTGCGTCGGTAGGTTAGCTTGACGTCCGTCCGGAAATATGGGTTCGTATGTTGGGAAAAGGCCAGTGCTGGATTATCGACCTCTGTATGCTGCTGACTGGAAGCAACAATGTCAATGGGTGTATACGGTTTTCCCCCCACCCAGCTTGTGCGCACATCAATCGCTAATACGTTACGAGTTCCAAGTCGTAACTCTTTTCCTGCCAGCAGGTTAGCTACGTGATTAACCGCATAGGCCGTGGCGCGCAGAATCCCGTCGCTGCCCCGGTATTGACTGTTGAACAGGGATGCCGTACCCAGAAAATAGTAGCCGTTGGTATAGGTGCGTTCCAGCGTTAGTTCAACGCCATAGTTACGTCCCGTACCGGAGTTGACCAGGTTCGTTCGGTCGGTTACGACATAGCCCGTACCTGAGTTCAGCAACGAATACGACGAAGCGATGCGTTCTACAGGCACGTTGCTGATGGCCTGGTAGTAGCTCTCCAGTTTAACCCGCCAGTTTGCCGGAAGCTGATGCTCATAACCCACGACGACCTGATCGCTGTAAGTGAAATCCAGGTTCCGGTTCGTTTGTTGATTCTCGGCCGGGTTCCCGGCCTGATTTAAATATAGACCCAGCGGCTGCATCTGACTGTGGCGACCCAGACCAAACGTCAGGTTTGTCGTCGGGTTTAGGGCATACCGCATGTTCAGTCGGGGTTCGAATGAATAATGACTGTTCAGCGCCAGCAGTTGGGTGTAAAAGCCGGTATTCAGGGTTAACCGTTCATCGAATCGGTGCTGGTACTGGGCATAGGCCTGATAGAATAGGGTCTGCCCCGAAAAATTACGGATTGTGCGGAAGCGATTGGTTACCAATACACTATCTACCAGATGTGCGGTCACTTGGTTCGTTATTAACCCCAGTATCAGGGTATTACGCGTATTAATTTTCCTGTTGAACGTCAGGTGAGCCGTCAATTTGCCCTGCCAGGAATGATCACGGAATTGCGGAAACGCCTGCCGGGCCTGATTCAGACTGTCCTGTAAAATACCCGTCTGAATCCCTGAATAGGCAATAACCAGTTTGGTAAACGTCGACCGATTCCAGAAGTAGGTGTGGGTTGCGCCCAGCACCCCGGAGCGATTCTGCGTCGTTACGTTCGTGTATGGGTCGGTATAGAAATTGGTCGTATCGGCCAGACTGCCTTTGAACGTGATATGGCTGCTCCCGGCCAACCCGAAAACAGTAAACTGCCCTGCCTTTTTGGTGGGAATATTCAGTTTTAGTGATAAATCCTGGTAGTAGGGAATGGCTCCGCCGGTACCGAAGTTAATGCCGAGACCCTGTAGCAACGCGGGGGCTGAGTAGCGATAATTAATCAGATAGGACGACCGCCCCCCTTTTTTGATTGGTCCTTCGGTCCCCAGTTCGAATCCGTTGAAGCCAATCTGCCCCACGTATTCACGCTTTTCAGCGTTGCCGTTCCGGAACCGTAAATCAAACACGCCGGACGTGGCATTGCCATACATGGCCGGAAACGCCCCGGTTAGAAATAGCGACCGGTCAAGTACATTGTTATTGATCTGACTGACCGGCCCGCCCGTGCCGGTCAGGCTGCCAAAATGGTTTGGATTGGGAATGTCGACGCCCTCCAGCCGCCAAAGTAATCCGGCCGGTGAGTTGCCCCGGATTATAATGTCGTTTCGGGCGTCGTTGGCACTTACCACACCCGCGTAATTGGCCGCCATCCGCGAAGGGTCGTTGCGGCTACCCGCAAACCGGCGTGTTTCTTCAGCATTGAACAGGCGGCTGCTACTGGCTGCGTACGACAGGGCCGCATTCGTGGGGTTGTCTGTTCCTTTCACCGTCACTTCCTTTAATGTACTGATGTCTTCGCCTGCCTCAATATCGAGTACCATCTCCTTACCCGACGTCAACAGAACGTTCGGAATAATCTGCTCCCCGTAACCCATATAGGTGAACCGAATCTGCTGTCGGCCGAGGGGTACGTTGGTCAGTCGGTAAACGCCATGCTCATCGGTAGTCGTGCCGATCAGGGGCGATGAATTCAGCACAACGACCGTTGCTCCGGCCAGCGGAGCTTTCGACTGGTTATCGATTACGCGGCCTTTCAGTGTCTGGGTCAAAAGCTGGCTGTGCCCCGGCAGCTGAACCAGCATCAGTCCCAGCGCGATGAGTACGTTTTTCATGATGAGTAGCTCGTTTACAAGCTGTTAGTTACGCCTGCATTAGGTGAAGCAAACTTATTGCACCCTCCGGTCTGCCGCAATAATGAACCGTTATAGTTTATAACCTGCCCCCAGGGTGTTCCTGTAATGGCTGCATAAACTAAAACCTCACGTTGTTGCCCACGCGCGGTGAAGCCCGGATTTTTGCTAAAAAAAACGCGCTAAAATGACGTATCGGCTATGCTTACCAGACTCGTTTGTTCGCCTGCTCCGGTCCGTTACCGGGCCTTTTTCAATCAACTAAATGGATTATGCAGCGCCTGTACGACGCTGGATGCCAAACCGCTTATGCACGAAACCATTTTTCAGCAATTGCTGCTGGATATGGTCGATGCGGAACGCCCGGTGGAGTTCCGGCGTTTCCAGCGCCTGATGTTTGAAGCTATGGTGCATTTCCGGCATATGAAAGAAGGCGACCTGTTGAATGGGTTTACGCAGCTACAGCGGCTGCGAACCACGTTCCCCCCGCTATCGCCCACGGTTCGGCAGTTGGGCGAGGCCATGCTGACGCCCATGATCGCCTATTATTATTTTCGGATTCGCGATTTTGCAACGGCCACCTACTATAATCAGTATTCTGTGGCGATCAGTAGTGAGTTGCAGGCTACGTATCCGGTATTGCACCTCCACCAGATTCAGCAGCAGTTTAACCTGAGCCGAATCGAACTGGCCCAGCACCGGTATGAGGAGGCCCTCAGCCGATTGAAAGAACTCATTGACTACCTGCTCACGGGCCGCGCTCCTAACCTGACCGGTGTGTGGACAAGCGCTATGCGGGCGGGACTGGCTCAGCCAATCGCGACCAATCAGTTGCTGGACATTATCAACGAACTCGTTTTTCATTCGCTTAAGTCAGACGAACTGGAAACCATGATTCCGCCGGTTGTACTAGCCGAATCCAGTTTGTGGACTGGTCGAAAAAAGCTGCGAATTCCTTCACCCGAAGCCGCCATCCAAACCTGGTGGCAGGCTTATCAGCCGGAGTCCGATGAGCAGCAGCACCTATTCCTGACGGGCATCATTACGCTCATTCAGCAGTACCCGCTGGAATATGACCAACTCAAGCTACTGCTGCTGGGCCGACTTCACCACTTCACCGCCCATTCGGAATGGGTCAGTTCTGAGCATCTGTTGCTCATTCGCCGGTTTGTTAACACTAAGCTGCATCTGTCTGATCGGCTATTGCGGCACATCCGTACAATCCGTAGTCAGCCCACTCGATAGCTGTACACACAGCTTCGATGGCCCGAATAATCAGTAGCTTCCTTTGCGATGGCTACTGGTTATTCGGGCCATTTATTATTCAGGCATTGGTTGTTTTGCCATTTCGTACGGCACCGGCCGCCCGCTCAAACGGCCCTGCGTAAAATGCGTCATCTGGTAGTCATCAATATGTATCATTACTTCAACAGATAGCTGAAAAAAAGACGCAGATTAATGCGATGGTAATTTGAGACCGTAGACTAGTTATAAAAATAAGATTATCCCTTAAAACAGGTTATCTTAGAAAAAGGGGCGTTTAATTAATCTGTTGCTTTCCTAAATTGCGTCAGGAAACTTCGGCTTACTAAGCCCGTGAATTATTTTTACAGTGTAAGACAGAAGGTAGTTTTTTGTCTCACAATTTGAATTACTTTACACAACAGCACTTATAAAACAGTCATACCACAATGAAAGCCTCGCAGATTGGTATTTCAACTTTGTTAATCCTGGCTATTGTAGCCTTGCTTGTTGTTTGGCTTAATACGACTGATACAAAGACCGCTCTAATTGTACTGGGGCTAATTCTAGTCTTATTTTACAAACTTGACGTCCAGGTAACAGATCAGGACGTTACGCTTAAGTTTGGTATCGGTCTAATTCGTCGAAAGATTCCACTTGATCAGATCACTAATGCTAAAGCTGTTAAAAACTCAGTATGGTCAGGATGGGGTATTCGAGTTGGTCCAAGTTTTACCCTTTACAATGTATCTGGATTTAGCGCCATTGAATTAACTTTAAGAGGTAAAAAACGAAAAGTCCGGATTGGTACGACAGTTCCTGAAAAGCTAAGCCAGTACATCAATCAAAAAGTTATAAGCTAATTGACTTTTTTCAAGCAGATCTTTCCAAGTTTAAAAGGACAGTGATACGGGCTACTACTTGATCCACGGAGTGACCTATCTACTTTCGCAACAGCCTCTGACTTCATGTAAAGAAATTTTTTTGAGATTACGATTTAACCTTCCTGGTAGCTGTCATAAGAAATGTGATGGTCCATAACTGGTTAGTTCTTCTTAGGCAGAGTTGTAGTAGGCATCACTCGGATCAATGAATCTACTGACCAATGCTTTACTTGCTCGCTCATAGCTTTCACACTCACTGAAACTTGTTCTTCAGAAGTTAAGACAACTGGCATAGACCGGTTGGGCATAGGTATTGCATCCCCCTTCCCATTTCGAGTAGGTATGTCCAACGCATTCCCTTGCCCTTTACGGATAGGCATGTTATCTATATTCTGATTCTGCAATGAATCGCTTTTTCCCTTCACTGGATTTTGTTGGGCAAAACTTGCTGTTACAACCAGCAAGCATACAAAGGTTGCTACTATTTTCATGGTCAGTTGTTTATGCGTTTATATATGGCCCCGCCTTTTACGTATAAGCTTATTGTATGTTAAACTCAGCGAGACTGTCTCCGGTCTCGCTGGTCTTCAAAGCCGTTCATGCCACTTTGGCGGCACACGGCTCCTCCGTGAGTTGGTATGCGCTCGTTTCAATTTACTACCTAATGGCGCTCAGAGAAACACTACCCGCTAATTTTTTTCTTTAACATACTTAAATTCAACGAAATACTGCTTGCTATTGAAACATTTTTCGGAATGTTGGTAACCTCCCTGTACGCTTGCCTCCATAGTTCAACTTTGTCCTTGGCATCTTCCCGTAATATGAACCAGTGAGCGTTCAAATATTCATCCGCGCAGGCAGCCCTGCCGAAAACTACCGCACAGGTTAGCAATATCATTTAAACTGTTTGGGAAGTTCAAGGAATCAACGCTTGGTGCAGGGAACATTGAGGCTGGCAAGAGTCAGAAAAGCACTCTGTTCTTAGCCCTTCTCCTCCGTCTAAACACTGCGATAGGCAACGCCAAAATACAGATTAATTTTTGCTTGATATTTTGTTTCAAGTCCCAATCAAGTTAGCAAACAATCTCCATAGACAATTGGATAAATAACTGTACTCAATGTAGTATTCACAATAAGAAGTTGAGGAATAGGCAACCAGGTGCTCGTTAAACAGTGAACAGGTTAGGCGTCAATGGTGAAGGCGTTTGATCAATCGGGCAGGGGCAACACTTACGCTAATTTTAACGAAACCATATGTATAAAACACTACTGCTAAGTCTGTTAATATTATTCACAACCCATGCGTCGCTGTGGGCACAGAGCCGCGACATCACTGGCATCGTACGTATGGAAGAAGCAACCGGCGGTTTTGCCGGGGCAACGGTACTTATCAAAGGAACAACCAGTGGTACGATAACAGATTCAAATGGGGCTTATCGCCTGACTGTTCCCGCATCGGCTACCACGCTGGTTTTCTCGGCGGTTGGGATGCAGACCGTCGAAGAACCTATCGGTGGACGCAAAACGATCGATGTTCAACTCCAGACCGATACACGGCAGCTCAACGAAGTCATTATTACGGCCCTGGGTACGAAAGCTGAACGCGATAAGTTTGCCTCGTCTATCACCACCGTAGAGGGCAAGAACATTGCTAAAACGGGAGAAACAAGCCTGTTGACAGGGTTAAGTGGCAAAGCGGCCGGGGTGCTCATCACTCGAAATGGGGGCGATCCCGGCGCGGGAGCCTACATCCAGATTCGGGGGCAAAATACTATAAATGGCAACATTCAGCCCCTGTTCATCGTCGATGGTATGCCGGTCAGCAATGCCAGCGACAATCTCGGTACAGCCGCTGGAAATGGCATCGTGCAGCAGTCACGAATCAATGATATCAACCCCGAAGACATCGAAACCCTGGAAGTATTGAAAGGGGCATCGGCAGCCGCACTGTGGGGAACGCGGGCGGCCAACGGGGTTGTCGTGATCACGACAAAAAAAGGACGCGACACCAACGGAAAAGTCAATATTACGGTCAAATCGACGGTTTCATTCGATCGGGTCAACAAGATGCCCGCGCTTCAACAGACCTACGGGCAGGGCTCAGGCGGCCTGTATGTGCAGGGACAGCGCAACAGTTTCGGGGATCGGATTGCCGATCGGACGGGTGGCGCTGACGCCTACATCACCGACCCGACAGGGGCAGCTTACCAGGGGTTCGTAACGTTTCCTGATGGTAGCCAGCGGTACGCGATTGCGTCGGGTACGTTGGCCAATCCGCACGGTGGCAAGAACTCCCGCGATACCTACGACCATACGACCGATGCATTTCAGACGGGTCATTTCACCGACAATAGCATCAACATCAGCGGAGGTAATAGCCGGTCGAATTTCCTGGTTAGCTACGGCAATCTGAACCAGCAGGGAGTCATCAGAGCCTATAGTAATTATCAGCGAAATACGGCCCGCGTGAGCGTATCGAGCCAGTTTACCGACTAGTTTCGGGCATCGGCCAATGTAGGCTACACCAAAACCTATTCCTCCCGAACACAGGAAGGCGACAACGTCGACGGCATCATGCTGGGGGCTTTGCGTACCCCGCCCGATTTTGACAACAGCTATTATACAGGCACGTACACCAATCCCGCCGGGCAGGTGTTCAATAACGCTCACGTGTCGTACCGCAACCCACTGGGCAAGGATTTAAGCACTATCTACTCCAACCCGATCTGGACGATCAACAATAACCGCAACACCAGCGATGTCGACCGGCTGATCGGAACGGTAGAACTGGACATTACGCCCGTATCGTGGCTGACCGTAACGGGCCGCACGGGAATCGATAACTTCACCGATAATCGTCTGGAACGTTTCGCCCGTAATTCCGCCCTGCAACTCAACGGCTATCTCTCGAAAAACTGGATTACGGAGAAGCAGTTCAACACCGACGTTTTTGCGAGTGCTAACAAGACATTAAGCAACAACTTCAGCGGATCACTGCTGGTGGGTGTCAACTATAACAGCCGCCGAAGGGCCACGTTGTCGGACGCCATTACGAACCTGATCGTGCCAACGGCTCCGGATATTCTGACCAATGCCCTCAACTCGAATCTGACGGCGGGAAATTACAATTCGCTCATTCGCACGTATGCCTATTACGCTCAGGCGGAGGTGCAGGCATACAACCAGCTCTTTCTAACCTTGACGGGCCGCAGCGAGAGTGCATTGACATTTGGAGCCAAAACCGACCCCAGTTTCTTCTTTCCATCGGCAGCGCTGGCCTGGCAGTTTAGCAAATCAGGCGCCCTGGAAAACAGTTCGTGGCTCAGCTTTGGTAAGCTGCGGCTTACGTGGGGGCAGGTCGGTATTCAACCGCAACCTTACCTCAATTTCACGACCTCCAGTCCGGCCGGATACGCCGATATGTTTACGCGGGGCCTGACGGGAACGAGTGCATTGTATGGCGGGGGCTATGTCCGTAGTAGCATAGCGGGCAACGATTTCCTCCGCCCGGAACGTAAAACCGAAGCCGAGATTGGCGTCGATCTTCGCTTTTTCAAGAACCGATTCAGCCTCTCGGCAACCGCCTACCGCAACTCCACCCGCGACGTAATTTTGTCGCTGAATGTGCCGAATGAAACCGGCTATACCATCCGTAACTCTAACGCAGCTGAACTTTCAAACAAAGGTGTGGAACTGGAAGCGAGCGCCGACTTGATTCCACAGGGGGCCTTTCGATGGAACATTTCGGCGAACTATTCGATGAACCGAAATAACGTCGTGTCGCTGGCAGGAGCTTCCGTTTACACCCTGCCCGATAGCTACATGCAGAATTCGTCGCTGATTCCGGGGCAGCCGTTCGGCATTTTTTATTCGACCGATTTTCGCAAGGACGAGTCGGGCAAGTACATCCTGGATGCCAACGGGTTTCCGCAGGCGGGGATCAACAACGAAATCATTGGTAACCCAAACCCTGCTTGGCGGGGTGGGCTGGGCAGTACGTTTGGGTACAAAGGGCTGTCGCTATACGTGCTGTTCGACCGGGTAGCAGGGAATGATTTCTTCAACGGCACGCGTGGGTCGCTTTATAATTTTGGCGTTCATGCCGATCAGGGCAACACGGTGGTAGCCCCGGCTGGTGGGTTGAAGGATGTCAACGGTACTACGATTGCTGCTGGCACAGCCTTTCAGGGGCGGATTCAGGATTTCGGAGCCGGTCCGGTGGCTATCAATCAGGCGTGGTGGCAAGGGCGGGGTTCGGCGTCCAACTCGGCGTCCTATAAGCAGTTTGTGGAAGATGCCAGTGTGACCCGGTTGCGCGAGATTACGTTGACGTACAGCTTGCGTAGTTCGGGCGGTCCGCCGGGGCGGTTCCTTCGGTTTACGCACCTCTCAAATGTCGATTTCAGCCTGACAGGGCGCAACCTGGTATTGTGGACCAAGTATACCGGTACTGATCCCGAGGTCAACATTACCGGCGCGGGCCTATCGCGCGGACAGGACTGGTTCACCAATCCGAATACGAAGTCGCTGCTGTTCTCGGTCAAAATCACGTACTAACCTCAACGGATCAATTCCCTCATTCGGCGTTCATTCATGAAAAAATCAATTTCCTGTAAAGTTATCATTACCCTGCTGGCAATCAATCTGTTGAGCGGGTGCCGACGCCTGTTCGACGAACCCAGCATCCAAAGTAATCCGAATGCGGTAACCGATGTCGATGTATCGACACTGTTAGCGGGTACGCTCCTTGGCGTTTCGTTCCTGCACGAAGATACCGACGTACGTATTGCGTCAATGTGGGCGGGTGAGTTGAATGGTCTGTCGAGGGCGCACCAGGGATTTGCGCAGTATATTGTCTCGTCGCAGAGTTTTATGTGGAGTCCGCTCTACCCGGTAGCGGGACAGGCCCGGCTCATTCAAACAAAAGCCGATGCCGTGGGTGACAAATGGACGAAGGGCGTCGGGCAGGTTCTGGAAGCGCTGGTCATCGCCAAAGTTACTGATCTCTACGGCGACGTACCCTACAGTCAGGCGTTCGACGACGTAGCGTACCCTACACCAGTCTTTGACAAACAAACCGATGTCTACGCGGCTCTGCATACCACCCTCGACAACGCCATTCAGAATTTATCGGCCTCGTCGGGACTGGCTTTTAACACCCAGGATTTTATTTATAAAGGCGATGTGGCAAAATGGCGGGCGGCTGCCAATACGTTAAAAGCCCGGCTGTATCTACATACCGGCGAGTATGCCAAAGCAGTTGCCAGCGCCAGTTCAGGCATTAACAGCACAGCAGGCGACGCCCTGATTCCGCACGGCACGAGTCTGGGGGTGGATATAAATCAGAATTACGATTTCTTCCGGGTTAACCGGGCGGGAGATACGGGTTTCGATGGGGCCTACCTGCCCGTACTCCTGCGGTCACGCATTGGGTCGGCCAATACCAAAACCGACGAAACGGCGATTTACAACCACTATATCAAAGTGGGTATCACCGCCACAGGTGCACTGGACCCCAACACGACCGACGGTGCGTTCACGGCCAACTCGCCCCACCCCATCCTGACATACTACGAAAATCAGTTGATCCTGGCCGAAGCACAGGCCCGATTGGGTGTATCTGACAAGGCACTGGCAGCACTCAATACCGTCCGGTCGGCATTGGCAAACGGGTACGTAAACGGCAAGACAATTTCGGGCACTGGCCGGAAATATGACGCTTACACGCTGGACGATTTCGGGCCTGCCGGATTAGCGAATTTAACAAAGCTGGCGACTGTACAAACGGCGCTGCTGTACGAAATAATCAGTCAGCGGTTTATCCTGTTTCTAATGCAATACGAAGCGTTTAACGACTACCGACGGCTGGCGAAAGCGGTGCCTGTTGTACAGTTGCCTATTCCGCTATACACTGGTTCACAACGGCCACAACGATTCATTTACCCGCAGGGCGAAATCAACACGAATCTAAACGTACCTAAACCGTTGCCCGATCAATTTACGAGAGTAGCCGTATTTTGACAGAACGCGGATTGTTATGATCCTTATTATTTTTTGATCTTGATTAGTCTTGACGATCAACCTTTTATTACGTTTTAATACCCCTGCATGACTCAATCAACTTCCTCTCCATGACTACCCGCACGACGTTACCCACTCTTTCGGAAAGTGCATTCTGGCGGTATTTCGCGTTCACCGCGTTGTACTTTGCGGAAGGGCTTAATATGGGACTTCTGTTCGTCGGGATTCCGGCCTGGATGGCCCAGAACAACAAAACGCCTACCGAAATTGGTCAGTTTGCAGCCGCCTGCGCCCTGCCCTGGACCTTTAAATTTGTGGTGGCCCCGTTGATGGACCGTTATGCCTACCTGCCAATGGGCCGCAAACGACCCTGGGTACTTTTCGGTCAGCTTGGCCTAATGGGAAGCCTGATCGTGATGGCGTATGTGCCTGACCCGTTGAACAACCTGAAACTCTTTGCGGGAGCGGCTTTTCTGGTATCTTCGTTCGGAGCCATTCAGGATGCGGCTGTCGATGGTATGGCCGTTGACACCATTCCTGGTGAGCAACAGGCCCGTGCCAACGGGTTTATGGGTGGTGCCCGAATGATTGGCAGTTCACTGGCGCTGGCCGGTGGTAGCTGGCTGATGAACCAGTATGATTTTACGGTATCAACCCTGGCACTGGCCTTCCTGATTGGCCTGATGACGCTGGTGCCTGCCGTACTTCGGGAAGATCGGGGCGAAAAAATCTTTCCCTGGACGGCGGGAGCGGTATCGCCGGAAGCGCAGAAAAGACAGATCACGAGCTGGACAACTATTTTGCAATCGCTATATAGCCTGTTTCGCCTGAAAAACTCGTTGCTGGTGGCCCTGCTCATGTTCATTACAATGGGGTCGTACAACTACTTCGAAACGCTGCTGCCACTTTTTGCTGTCAACGTTTCCGGCTGGACCAACGTATCGTATTCACAGGCCTTTGCTTCCGCCGATTTAATCGGGGGTATCAGCGGTATTCTGCTGGGTGGTGTGTTGATCGAGCGGTTTGGAAAAAAGCGTATGATTGGCCTGTATCTAGTCGGCATCATGGGCATCACCATCGCCCTTGCTCTGCTGACGCCCTACTGGACCGACAGCGTGTTCATTCACGGCTTTATCATTGTGTATCGCTGGCTAAATGCCTTTGCCAAGATCGGCGTTTACGCGATTGCCATGGAATGCTGCTCGAAGAAGGTCTCTGCCAGTCAGTTCACGTTTTACATGACCATTGGGGCTGTCGGGTCGATGGTTGGTGCAACGCTGATTGGGCCGATCAAGGAAAACTTTGGCTGGCAGTTCACGATGCTATTCTTTGTAGGACTGATCGCCCTTGCCTGGGTGGTGGTGCGGTTGCTGAACATCAGTAAGCTGGAAACGCAAATAACGGAACTGGATGAACAAACTATCGAGGATGGAGTATACTGGCCAGTGTAGACGCCCTTAAAAAAGGGGAAGGATGTAGAGCAGATACTTATCATTCCGGCATAAGTCTCAACCGGGAGGCCGGAGCCATAGTAATTCGGGCGTGATGGCCCATTAGAATAAGTACTGCTGATATGACCAAACAAATCCAGCTGATAAATTAGATTGGTCTAGTAGAAGGTACTCGTTCATACAGACTACCTGATTATACGCGCATCGCTTGGGCTTTACCATAGATCAAACTACGCCAAACCCATTCGACAGGCCCATAGCGAAAATGTTTCATCCAATACTTGCTAAAACCTAACTCAAACAGGAAAATAGGCACACTTAACAAAATTGCTTCCCACATGTCAACTACTCCCAGGAGACCCAAGCCGTATCCAAAAAACAGCAATGAGCCTAATAGCGTTTGGAGCAGATAATTAGTCAAAGCCATAGTACCAATCGGACTAAACATGGGTATGACCCATTGCCCAAGCCGATATTGGAAAAATAGTGTCAGGCTTCCTATGTAAACGAGAGTTTGTGAGGCATTACCCAAGTCATAAACCAGTTGATAAAGTGATTTAATTAACGCTGAGGCTTGTTGCTCAGAACCATACATGTGGTCGAAAATGATAATCGATACTTTAGTACCTAAAAAAGCCAGCACACAATAAATTGTGTATTTCCACCATAATGGCCGATCAGCTTTTAAATGTTGAAATAGTCGTTGCCGTCCAGCATACAAACCCACTAAAAAGAATCCCAGGGTTTTATAAATCCGACCAGAACTAAACTGAAAGCTGATCGATTCACTCATATGCTTTAAATTATCTAAGATCGTATCCGTGTAACTACCATATAAAAGGACACGAAAATTAGAAATTTCCCTCTGCGCCGACAACGTTATTTCAGCTTGTCGTTCCAGCTCTATCAATTTAGGGACAGCATCCCAATAGAAAAATAAGTCCATTAGCCTGGTTGGGATATTGAGGACAAGCAACATAGCTGTTAGCAAGATAATCTTATTGGAGGTTTGGTTAAATAGCAATAATGGCCATCCAAGCAGGGCATAGATTAGCAGGATATCACCCCGCCAGTGCAGATAGTGCAGTAAGCCAATGATACCTAGAATAAACAGCCTACGGGCGAAAATTTTCTTAAAAGCAGCAGGTTTTTCAAGCGAGCGGCTGAGAATCAGCGTGAAACTTAAGCCAAATAAGAATGAAAATATAGTATAGAATTTATTCTCAAACAGGAGAGCCATCTTATCAACTATAAACCTATCAACCACACTGGCGGCATGGATTTGATAAAAATCACTGGGCAGCCTTATTGGCGAAAAGTACTGGCTACAATGGGTTATCAAAATACCTAATAATGCAATTCCTCGTAAGGCATCGACTAGTTGAAGGCGCTCGGATTTAGGTTGTACAGGTTCTTGAACTTTGGAACTGGGATTTTGCATAAAATCTTTTTGAGAATATCACCAATCGAAGTAAGACGGGAAATCTAATAGATAACGCCACCATCTCGTATGCCTGTTGATTTACTCAGTGATATATTATTATAAGATGCGTTTTGTCGAACTTATTCGTAAATAACTTACAAATGTGAGCGACTATCCTGTCTTTTCAGACTGGACTTTCAACAAAAGTACCTAATCAAATCTAACTTACATTTTACTTTCCTGCGGTACGAGCCGCCAAAAACGCTGTATCACTCTGTCTGAGTCCGAGCGACTCACCTTGCGTGAAGCCATTAAAAACCATCCTGAGCATGAGTCCCGACGAGCTTGTCAAAGCTTACGTTGGAGTCGTAAGGTAAAGCTCATTCAAAACCAGTTTTCGTTGTCTTATATAGTTTCTGGCGTCGATTATAGAAGGCGGTTTTTGCCATAATTCTCTCGTTTGGCAAAGAGTATAGCCTCTGTTTCGATCAGTTAGTCACGCAGAATGAAATGTACTTTGATTCTGCGTGACTACTTACTCCGGGCGGTGCCGTACGAAATGGTAAAACAACACAGGTATTTGTCGAGCCGGTGCGGTTAGCTTCTCTGTTTCTGTCGATGAATGGCATTGGTCGATAGAATCGGCTGTCAATGACTGAATAAATGCACCTGACGGTGAAAGAAGCGCATTGGTCGAAGGCCACCGGGGATTGGTCGAAATAATTTTCGGAGCCGGGTAAGCCGACATTCCTTTGTACTATCAATCACGAATAAACACACAAAACTCAAGTAATATGGACGCTTTCGCAATCAAAATCCGCAAACTACGTGAGGTGTACGGCTATCCACAAGAGTACGTGGCGTATCAGATGGGGATCAGTCAGGCCGCCTATAGTAAAAAAGAAACCGGCAAAACCGAATTGTCTCTGATGGGCCTGCAACAGGTTTCACAGCTCTACAACGTGCCGCTCATCGACTTGATCAGCCTCACCTGGCAGGACCTGGTCGTGAACGTGGTTCGCAAAACCAATTTGCCCAACTAGGCAGAACGGTATATAACCATACCGACTACACTAGAAAGGCAGGTTGTTGTTCAAAGCAAACGCATTGATCAAATTTGTCAAGTCATTGAAAATCAGCGAATAATTCGTCACTACACATCCTTAAAACACGATAAATACATGAAGCCGCTTATTCCTATCCTTTCCCTGACCCTGATTCTGGCCGTGACCAGTGTAAAGGCTCAAGATCAGTACCAGGCCGCTATGAGTCAGCTTGTCACCTACAGCGATACGGCGAAGTCTATCGATAATCTCAAATTAGCCAACAGCTTCGGACGCATTGCCGAAACCGAAAAGACGAAGTGGCTGCCATTCTATTACGCGTCGCTTTTTACAACCCTGGAATCGCTAAAGCAAACGAACCTCGGTCAAATAGACCCGCTATGCGATCAGGCTACGCAATATCTGGATCAGACCGATAAGCTCGCCCCTAATAACTCGGAGGTGTATTGCCTGCGAAGCCTGATTGCGCTGGCACGCATCAAGGTCAATCAGACCGCACGGGGTATGGCGGGGCTGATGGAGGCTCAACAGGCCCTGGAGACCGCCAACAAACTTGACCCGACCAACCCCCGCGTGTATCATATGCTCGGCCAGCAGGCCTTCAATACACCTGAAGCGTTTGGGGGTAGCAAAGAGAAAGCGCTACAGTATTTCGAGAAAGCGCTCAGTCTGCTTGAATCCCAGAAAGACCGTGAGTCAACCATTGACGTACATTGGGGAACCAGAACAACGGTGCCGATGATAGCAATCTGCCGCAAGTATCTCAACACCGTTACGAAGGCAAATTAAGCCCAATCACACTACACACAGCTTTTTTACGCTTCCGGGCCCTACTTGCCCGGCTATTGGAACCTCGTTGGCAAATGGCTGATAAAACCTCCTCAAAACGCGATAATCGCATGAAACCACAGACACTTATTCCCACCCTTTGCCTGATTCTGGCCGTGACCAGTGTAAAGGCCCAGGATCAGTACCAGACCACCATGAGTCAGCTCGTCATTCGGATTGACACGACGAGGGGTCAACTGGATAACCTCACTATGGCCTCCGACTTCGAGCGGATTGCCAGGACCGAAAAGACGAACTGGCTGCCATTCTATTACGCAGCCTACTGCATGACCCGGGAGTCGTTGGATAAACCCGACGTGAGCAAGGTGGACTTCCTATGCGATCAGGCTACTCAGTATTTGGACCAGGCCGACAAGCTGGCCCCCAATAAATCGGAGGTGTATTGCTTACGCGGCCTGATAGCGCTGTCGCGCATTAAAGTCAATCAGGCCGCACGGGGAATGTCAGGGCTGATGGAGGCTCAGGAAGCCCTGGAAACCGCCCAGTACCACGACCCGGCCAACCCCCGCGTCTACTTTCTGCTCGGCCAGCAGGCATACAACACACCCGAAATGTTTGGCGGCAGCAAAGAAAAGGCTCTGCGTTATTTTGAGAAAACCCTCACCCTGTTCGAAGCCCGGCAGGAGAGCCAGTCAACTATTGAGGTGCATTGGGGCTACAAGACAACAATAGGAATGGTATCGGCCTGCCGGAGTCAGTTGCAGGCGAGTACCAAGTCAAATTAATTCAACCCTTTTCACCCTCCAAGATCATGAATGAGCAAATTATATTAGTTACGGGCGGTTCACGGGGTATTGGCCGCTCCATTTGTCTGACTTTAGCCGAGCGGGGTTGCACCGTATTATTCACCTACCTCAGCAGCGCCGATAAGGCCCTGTCGCTGATCGCTGAAATTGACGCATTGAACGGTGGACGGGCCTACGGGTATCAGTGCGATATGAGCGACCTAAAACAGGTACAGGCACTGGCAGCCCGGTTTCGTAAAGAACACGGTCGGCTGAGTGGGCTCGTCAATAACGCGGGAATTCTGGGCGACGGCAAGCCGTTTTTGATGGGCAACGATGATAATTGGTGGAACGTAATGCGGACCAACGTCGGCAGCGTGACCAACACCTGCCGCATCATGCTCCCCCTGTTTATCGCCCAGCGCAGGGGCCGGATTATCAACATGACCTCTATATCGGGCCAAAAAGGTAATGCTGGCCAGTCGGCTTACTCGGCATCCAAATCAGCGATTGTGACCTTTTCAAAAACGCTGGCTAAAGAAGTGACGCGGTTCGGGATCAGTGTCAACTGCGTGTCTCCGGGGCTAATTGAAACCGATATGACCGCCGATGTTCCGGATGAGTATGTAGCCAGTCGCCTGACGAATATGCCCATGAAGCGTAAAGGGAACGTAGAAGAAGTAGCCAATTTGGTCGCCTATCTGCTGTGCGACGCGCCAAATTATATGGTTGGCCAGGAACTGACCATCGACGGTGGACTGGCCATTTCCTGAGTGAAACCAGTCTAACCAATTTATTTCTATCAATACTGAAAAATTATGGAACGTGTTGTCGTGACCGGCATCGGCATTTGCTGCTCAATCGGTCGTACCAAGGATGAATTTCGAGATAACCTCTACCAGGGGCAGCTGGGTCTGAAACCCATTTCGGCAGACCGCTTTTCGACCGAAAACGCTTACTACGCGACCAAAAAGGCCTGCGTTATCAAGCAGGAGTGGTTTGAGGAAGCCAGCCAGGAAGATGATCGGGTGCTCAGCAGCCTGGCTACCAGGGTAATCAGTGAGGCCCTGACCGATTCAGGACTGCCTGCCACCGGGCTGAATCGTCGGCGCATAGGCTTGTTCATGGCTACTACCATCGGCGGATCTTACCCATTCGTCAAGTTCACCAGAAAGCGCCTGGCGGGTGATGTACAGCCGGCAGATTACGAGTTGCTGTTCCGGGCATCGACCCCGAACATAACGGGGGCGCTTATGAAACACTTCGATTTTCAGGGGCCCTGCTCAACGATCTCAACGGCCTGTGCGGCCGGTACCAACTCCATCGGGCGAGGGTTCGACTTCATCCGAAACGGGCGAATCGACGTAGCTGTCACTGGGGGTATCGATATCTTCACCGAGTTGAGTTTTGCCGGTTTCAACTCCCTCAAATCATTGTCCAAGACACTCTGCCAGCCCTTCGACCGGCACCGCGACGGCCTGACGTTAGGCGATGCCAGTGCGTTTGTAGTCCTGGAGAGTCTAAGTCACGCCCAGCAACGGGGAGCAACCATTTACTGCGAAGTGAAAGGCTACTCGGCCAACAACGAAGCCTATCACCCTACCGCACCTAACCCGGACGGCAGTACGGCTTTCCTGACCATGCAGCAGGCCCTGGAACATGGCGATATGGACCCCGCCGAGATCACGTATATCAACGCCCACGGTACGGCCACAGCTGTCAACGACAGTATGGAACTCAACGGCATTCGTCGGCTCATTGGCGACCGAAGCGTTCATGTCAGTTCTACCAAGTCAATGGTGGGCCATACCTTGGGGGCGGCTGGCAGCCTGGAGTTTATTGCCACCACCCTAGGCATGTACCACAACTTTATGCCGCCTTCCTGTAATATCGTCACCAACATGGCTGATGAAGACGAGCAGATTCGGATTGTTGGCGATCAGGCCATCGAACAGTCCTACGACGGCGCCTTGTCTAATTCATTTGGTTTTGGCGGCTGTATGGCTTCCATTGCCCTCAAACGCTTCACTGCCGAAACGCTATGCTAACCACTACCGCCCTGCCGCACCCGGCCGAATTGCTGCCGCACCGGCACCCGATGTTGCTTCTGGACACGATTCAGACCTATACGCCCGGCGAGTCGGTAACGGCGGCCACTTTTGTCCACCCGGAGACTATCTTCTTTGAGGGCCACTTTCCCGGCGAGCCGATACTGCCGGGGGTGATTCTGGTAGAAATGATGTTCCAGACCTGTGGGCTCTTTGGCAGACTGGAAGGATTACAGAACGCTCAAGCCGGGGAAGTAAGACAGATCAAATCGGGTCGTGCAATCAAGATCGACACGCTTACCTTCAACGAGCCCGTGCTACCCAACGACCACCTGCTGATTACAGCCGTTTTTAGCCACAAACTGCTCAATTTTTCCGTGTTCAACGCACGGGTAGATATTGCCGGGCGAGGGCGTACAGCCGCTCGCGGCACCGTCACTGTATTAATTAACCCTTAATCTGTTATACGATCATGCGCACAACCAGTCAGGTAGTTATCACGGGAGGAGGAGTCATTTCAGGACTAGGCATCGGGCTGGATGCGTTCTGGCAGGGTGTGCTGGCCAACGAGTCGGGGGTCGTTGTCAAGAACGACTGGAATGTCCCGGATCTGGCCACCGATGAGGCCATCTTTTATAGCCCGTCGGCTCCATTTGAAGTAGGGTCATTTGTGGATAACCTGAAGCCTCCTTATCCGCTCAAATATTCGCAGCTAGCTATGGTGGGCTGTCAGTTAGCGATCCAGAATGCACAACTTGACCTGACAACGCTGGTTCCTGAGCGACTGGGTCTTATTCTGGATACAAGTCTAAGTGCTAACCAGGCCACCGAAACATTCCTGACCAAGTTATTTCAGGATGGCCCGGCCAAAGTAAGTCCCTTTGTGTTTACCAAAACCACGACCAACTGCGCTCTCGGCGATGTGGCACGGGCATTTAAACTACGTGGTCCCAGTTCCATTCTGCTCGGCGAAAACAGCGCCTGCTATGGCTATGACCTGATCAGGGAGGGCAAGGCCGATGTGGTCATTTGCGGTGGCTTCGATGAGATGCGGGAAGCGTATCTGCTGGCCAACTGTAGGCGCGGTTATGTTCCCTCTGCGCAGATTGACGGTCGGTCCCGATCATTGGCCGAAGCGGTAGCCGACGATGATGGAGTGATCGTCTTTGGCGAAGCAGCGGCTTTCGTTGTGCTCGAATCTGCCGAACATGCCCGCCAGCGGGGAGCCACTATACTGGCAGAACTGGTTGATTACCACATCTCCCGCGACACTGCCTACCAGGATTTTATCTACGAACGAAGTGCTTCCGACCTGGTTGAACACGTTCAGGATTTGTGCGAACAGGCCCATATTGACCCCGCAGCCGTAGCGCTGGTAGTAGGGGGCGGGGGATTGCCCAAACACATCCGCTCCTACGAAACTTCCGCGATGAAGACACTATGGCCAACGGAAGAGGCTTTACCGCGTTACACCAACGTCAAAGCCCATACGGGCGAGACACTCAGTGCGTCTCCTATGCTATCGTTACTAACGGGTGCGCTCTGCCTGTTTCATAACAAGGTGGCGGGTACGCTCTATGAGCCGGAACAGCTCGGATTGGCCGGATTGGCCTCGGCTCACACCGCCGATCACCAATTCGCTTCCACCGACTATGCATTGGTCAACTCCCTGCACGTAGGCGGCAATACCGTTACGATGGCACTGCGGCCTTCAACGAACTAGGGTCAACGCATCAGCCTACCTGTTTAACCTTTCTATTCCCTTCTGCCATGATCTCCTCAACTGAACTCATTACCCCCTATCGAAAAACTGTTCGAGCTGCGTATCAGGCTGCTACAGAAGCGGTAACGATCCGCGAAAACATGAAAATGCAAGCCGGGCAACGGAAAGATTTTCAGTTTCTGGCCGCCAATCTGGCGCATTTTATGCCGCACATTCATGCGTCAGATTACGAGGCTATCTACCGCCAAATTTTAATTTATCACCTGCTGAGTAAGTCTTATCCGGCAGATGTCAATGTGGGCTCGATGGATGACATGCGGGTTGAGGGCGACACCGCCTTTCTGGACCCGCAGGCCGGGCGAACCGCCCGCATTTTCTGCTCGTTTCATATGGGCGGCTATCAATCGGTGATGGCCCTGCTGGCCAACGCAGGCTACTCCCTGTCTGTGGTGACTACCCGCGTGTTTTACGACACGCAGCGGGACACAATAGACCGTATTGCCCGGGAAATCAATTCGTTTAAAGGAACAGAGCTTACGATTCAGCTCCTCAATGCGGAAAGTACTGATATTGGAAAGCAAATGGCCATGTCGCTGGCATCGGGTCGATCCATACTGATTTTGCTGGATGGAAATACGGGGATTGGGGGAGCCCATCACCGGGATTCGCGCCAGTTGCGGGTGCCGTTTCTAAACCAGACCATCTTCTCCCGAACGGGCGTGGCTACTCTGTCGCACGCGTTTAAAGTGCCCATCATTCCCGTAACGTCGTATTACGTACACATCGACGGCATACCCATTCCACACTACCATTGTTCACCCGCCATTACGCCGGGCCTGCTGGCCATGCCCCAGGATGAGTACGTCCGCCATGCGACCAGCGTGATGTATCAGGTACTGGCCGACCGGGTCGGGCAATACGTCGATCAGTGGGAAAACTGGTTCTATGTCCACAAATTTCTGGACACCGACGCCCTGGTTGCCCAGGCCCTTCCTGCCCGGGAAGAGCCCATTAATCCAGTGGCAAAACTGTTCTTCGATAACCATCGCTTCGGCCTCTTCAAGTTGGAATCAGATGGCTACCTGTTTGACAAACTGACCTACCTGGCTTACCCACTGACTAGCTCAGTTTATAACTGGCTGAGTGATCTCTCGACTAACGTTTACCTGGGCCAGTCCATGACGGACATGCTCAGTCAGCAACCCGCTTCGGTTATCAATCGATTTTACCAACTCCGCTCGCTGATCTATTACCATGAAGCTTCTTCTTTCGACGTATACAAACAACCGTTAGTGGAGTTGGAGCCTCATTGCTGATTTTAACATGAATTTCTCACGTACCAATCAAACTCGTTTTTTTATGAAAACTGTCTTATTTTCGGCTGCTCTGCTGGCCGCTACACTGACCGCGAAGGCTCAGACCTACACGTTGACCGTGAAACTGGGTGAGTTTAAAGCCCCCTCCGGCACCATCTTTATTGCGTTGCAAGCCCCTGACCAGAAGCAGGTGCAGCGTCAGGCGGTACCGTTGAATACCAAAGATGCCACGGTTGTATTTCAGAATGTACCGGAAGGCACGTATGCGGTTCGGTTTTTTCACGACGTGAACAACAATCGGGAACTCGACCGGGGCATGTTCGGCATACCCAAAGAGGAGTGGGGCTGCTCCAACAACGTAAAAGCGAGCATGGGTCCCCCCAAGTTTGAAGATATGTTGTTCCAATTCACCACCGACAAAACCATCGCCCTCCGCGTCAATTAAGCAGGGTGGTCTTTTCTGGTTCTTTTTCCTTCTGAATTATATGGCTTCCAGTCTGACTACTCTGCCCCAGAGTGTCCGGTCAAAACCGGCGCTCCTTTCTCCTCCCGACCGTCTGGCCGAACTATTACGGTATCGAAACCAACTGCATCCTGAGGATACGGCGTTTATTGAGCATAATCAATCGGTGTCCTACGCGGAGTTGTGGCAACGGGTAGATCAGGTTCAGGCCAGTTTTCGCAGGCAGCAGATTGGGCCCGGCGAAGTAGTGGCCCTCTGCTCGCCCAATAGTCTGGCCCTCTGTGTGGCTTTCCTCGCTGCGTTGCAGCATGGAGCTGTACCCTTCGTGATCAACTATAAACTGGATGTTCTGGGCGATTTGAGTGCGCTCAATGTCAGGCACTTCCTGGTATCGAAGTCGAATAGTGCCGCCCGGCGATACTTTAAAGAACTGCCCTACTTTGACCAGAATGCCTTCAATGAGCAGTTTGACTGCTACCAGAATCCGTATGCTTCACTGGACCCATTAACCAACACCGCGCTGCTGGTGACCAGTTCGGGCAGCAGCGGCCAGGCTAAAGTAGTGCAGCTAACCCACCACGGCACACTGGCCAACATCCAGGCCAATGTGCGCGCCCTGCAACTGTGTTCCGACGATGTGACCGCTATCGGGTTGCCCATCGGGTATGCTTACGGGCTGGTGGGGCAGTTGTTGAGCCACCTGTATGTGGGGGCTACGGTCCTGCTGCTGGACAGCTTGTTTTTCCTGCCGAGTCTGACACAGGCCGTCAGCAAGTACAAGGTAACCAACCTGTTCACGGTGCCCCCAATGATTCGGCAGGTGAACTATCTGCGCAGCCAGAACCAGTTCAAAGGCGATTTTTCGTCGCTGCGGTTTGTGGCGGTGGGAGGCAACCGGATCGAGAGTACCTCGGTCAAAAAGGCGATGGAACTCTTCGGCTGTCCGATTATTAAAACCTACGGACTGGCCGAAGCTGGCCCACGGGTGGCGACCAACTTGATTACCGATCTGGAAGCCGTTACGGTCGAGTCAGTGGGGAAACCCAACGATGGCGTGCACATTGATGTGCTGGACAGTGCCGGGCAACTGGTGTCACCTTACCAGCCAGGAACGATCTGCATCCGGAGTCCGTCAGTTACGCTGGGGTACTTCAACGCGCCCAACCGGGATACCATTCGACCCGGCCAGGCGGTCATCACCAGAGACATTGGTTTTGTCGATGAGGAAGGCCATTTATTTATCCTCGGTCGCCAGGGAGACCAGTTCGTTATCGGCTCCCGACAGTACTGGTTTCGGGAGGTAGAGGGTGTACTCTATGCTCGGTTTGCCTTCCTGAAAATATCGCTTCAGTCCATTGATGATCAAGTGATTGTGAGCGTGGTAGCGATGCGGAACTACGAGGTTGATCTACCCTCGGTACAGCAGCACTTACGAACGGTCTTCGGGCCGGAAGCTGACACGACGTTTACCCTTAAGCTAATTCAATCCAACACATTGCTCAATGAAAAATAACTTATGCCATCCCGAACCCTGTACGTCTATTGGGCGGAACACGACCCATACCTCCCGCCGGTACCCGAAGATGATCTGCACCTGTCTGTTCGCGTGCAACAGCGGTGGAAGCGGTATCGGACGCTTCAGCAGCAAAATATGTCACTCCTCGCTAAACGACTGTTGTTCTTTGGATTACAGCAACTGCGGTGGCGGGTTGGGGGCGATCTAGCTGATTTCTCCTATCACCCCAGCGGCAAGCCCTACTTGGCCGATCTGCCTGTCCACTTTAGTCTGTCGCACTCTAAACAAGTAGCCGTTTGTGTGCTTTCAGCCGATATGCCGGTTGGCGTCGATGTGCAGGAGTGGCTGCCCGTACCACCCGACAGCGAAGGGCTATTCATCGTCACCGATGAACGGCAGAAAGTAGGGTCGGCCGACCGGCTGGCGCTTTGGTCTCAGAAAGAAGCAGCTTACAAGGCCGTTGGCAGCGACTTAGGGGTTTCGTTCAGCCAGTTTCGCTTCAGCGAACCCCAACGGGTGACGTGTCCACAGATGACGCTGGAGCTGATTCCGCAGTTTATTCGCCAGGGATACATCTGTTGCCTGGCCGTCCCGTCGCCTGATTCACTGCCTCTGGCTCCAATTCAGATTGCCGTCGAACGGGTGTTATATCCTTACTGATTATCATGGAACCTCTATTCGTATATAGTTTTCCGTTTGCCGCCGGTAGCCGCTACTCCTATCACCCGTTGGTGCAAACCTCTCCCGACTGGCTACGGTGGATACCGCTCGATTATGCGGGGCGGGGCCGGCGGTTGTTTGAGCCGCCCATGACGGTGCTGACCGACATTGTGACCGACCTGAAGACCCAGATTTTGGCCCGCCCCAAAACGTCCTTCGCTTTTTACGGACATAGTATGGGTAGTTTAGTGGCCTATCTGGTAACGGTGGAGTTGATGCGGGAGCAACAACCGCTGCCTCAACACCTGTTTTTGTCCGGTAGGAGCGGGGCCTGCATTCCCGAACGCCAGCGGCATGCCCTACAAATGAGCCGGGACGAGATGGTGGCGGAATTGCAGAGAATGGACGGTGATCTGTCGCTGCTCCTGCGCAATCCCAAACAATTTGATCGCTACGAGCAGGTGCTGCGGGCCGATATGGCCGCCCTGGACAGTTACCAGTACGTATCAATCAGCCCGGACAAGCTGCCCATGCCAGCCACCGTTTTTGTGGGTAGTGCCGACACCTGCACGCCTGAGCAGGCCCAGCTTTGGCAAGAGGAATTTCAGGAGCCAGTAGCGGTTCATGTCCTGGCGGGCGGGCACTTTTTCATCGACAGTCAGGCCGAAGCCATGATCCGGATTATGACCAGTGACCTGTGTCAGAATTTACTTCCCCTGACTATAACCTGACGGACTAAAGTAGTACCATAGGTTTTTGATTGTCAGTGATTTAGGTGAGACCTTTGATTTACTGAATGACGCCAAAGACTGCATCAAACGCTTTTTTTTCATCCTTAACAAAACGACCATGTTTGAATTAGAAACCATCAAAAACCAGATCCGCGTCATTGTGACGCAAGTTTTGCAAGTGGATGCTGCCACCGTAGAGCTGGACGACAACACCCCTTTCTTTGGCACGGATGAGCATCCGGGTCTCATTCAGGACTCGCTGGCCATCCTGGAGATTGCCTCCCAGCTGGCCGACGCCTTCGGACTGATGCCATCCGATCTGGGCGAGGAAGCCTTCCTCAACCTGGAAACGCTTAGCCAGTGCGTGTTCACGAAAGTGAACCAGGCCGAGCTGGTTTAAACCAGCCTGGTCCACCCCCGCTGGCTGCTCTGGTGGCCAGCCTTCAACCGAACTAAACTTGCTGTGCATAGTAGGGAAGAATCGCGGCCTTCCCGTTTAGTTAATCATAATTCTCCCTTTTTTCTCACAATCAAACCAGGTAAACCATGCAACCATCAAACGACGCCTTGACCATTGTTGAACTCGAAGACCGTTTCGAGACTACTGTTGCCGCTGCTGATTCAGCCGTGTGCTTTGACATCACAGTCAACAGCAAGTAAGCACCACAGAGTACACAAACTTTCATTTTTCTCATTTTCTCACAATCAAATCAATCAACTCATGCAACCATCAAACGACGCCCTGACCATTGTTGAACTCGAAGATCGTTTCGAGACTACTGTTGCCGCTGCTGATTCAGCCGTATGCTTCGACATTAACATCAAATAATACCTAAGCACCAGACGGTGTACAGGCTTTCATTTTTCTCACAATCAAACTAAGCAAACCATGCAACCATCAAACGACGCCCTGACTATTGTTGAACTCGAAGACCGTTTCGAGACTACTGTTGCCGCTGCTGATTCAGCCGTGTGCTTCGATATCACAGTAAGTAAATAAGCACCGGAAGGTGCCTAGCTGACCCACTCAGCGGCTTTACTCCCCAGACGTACACGGCAATCTCTCACCCATGGGCTCACATCAGCCCCCCCGGGATTACCAGGCGTTTTGAGCGGACCTTCTCTTAGCTGAGTAGCCAACGTGCCGGTTTGCCAGCCCTACCGGGCAGAGCAATCCCAAGTCAACAGCCTCCGAAGGAGATGTCAGCCAGCGAGCTGATATCTCCTTCTTTATCAACCTACTACTTTCTGTCAGATTTGACTAATGCTTCCCCTCCAGACAACTACCTATCAACTCGAAGCCATTGAGCAGGCTGGTCCCGAACGCTATTACCTGCTGACAATACACGGGGCTTCGTATAAAATCGGCGAACTAATTTATCTGATCGTAGATGGATTGGCGCGTCAACTGACTTACCAGGAAATTGGTTCGCTGCTGAACGCCAGCCTCAACGAGGATCGGTTTTCGGCTCAGGATGTGGCCACTGTGGTACAGAACAAGCTGACTCCAATGGGGCTGTTTGGTACATCGGACACGGCCGCACCGAAGGCCACACCGACAGGGGCCATTGCGTTCCGCCGGCGGCTACTGGCTTTCGAACAGTACGAATGGTTATTGCGGCTGGTGAAGTATGCGTTTTCACCTGCCGTATTTTTCTCCGTTCTGGGCCTGGCTCTGCTGGCCAACGTGTTTCTAATGAGGGAATTAATGGCCCTCGAACATTACGTAACTTCATACACAAGCCAGCTCACCGCCACGGGCGAATGTGGGCGGGGCGCTACCTATCTGCTATTTTTTTATCCGGCGGTGCTGTTCATCCTCATCAGTCATGAGCTGGGCCACGCAGCAGCCAGCTACCGTTTTGGCGTTAAACCTAAAGAAATTGGCATTGGCCTCTATTTGATATTTCCTGTTCTGTATGCGGACGTGACCGAGATTTGGCGACTGAATAAAACCAAACGGGTAATCGTCAACTTGGGCGGTTTTTACGTTCAACTGCTTATCAATCTACTGTTGATCTGGTTTTTGGTTAGCAATTTCGGCAACGCTGACCGGATCACGATTAGCCGCTACCTGATCCAGCTGAACGTGGCTATGATGGTCATCAATACCATTCCGTTCATCAAACTCGATGGTTACTGGCTTTACAGCGACCTGTTTTCCCTACCCAATTTGCAGCGGCAGGCCAGCGTATGCCTGATGGCTGCCGGATCGGTTCTGTTTCCCCGCTGGATTCGCAGACCAAATCTGGAATCGATTAACGTCAGGAATCCCTACCTGATTTTCTACACGGTCGGCCGCTATGTATTTCTACTTTCTTTGGTGTGGTGGGGTGGGCAGTATTTGGTCGACAAGATGGTCATGTACCCCCGCCTGATAGGGGCCGCTATCAACGAGTGTACACTCTGCACGGTAGAACCTTTGCTCAAAACTACGCTCACATTCTGCCTTTTCGGCGTTCCGGCCACCCGCTCGCTCGCACCGGCCTATCACTGGGTAAAGCGATTCCGGCAGCTGCGTTCCTGATTCCGTAGCCCGGAGCGGTCCAATCTTCCCTAATTTTTCCAACTCATGAAACACTCCCTATTCGTTCGCACCGGCTATGGTCTGCTACTAGCCGGACTACTATCTTCAGCCGTTGCTGGTCAGGTACTTATCCAGGGTGTGGTCGTAGATGCCCAGCAAACCCCTTTAGCCAACGCTAACGTCAGGGTCCTCAACAGTTATGACGGAACTTCGACCGAAACGGATGGTACGTTTAAGTTCAATACGAACCAGCAGGGGATCATTACGGTGGTCGCACAGTCGATTGGGTACGCCGATCAGCAACTGACTCTCCAACCCGGTGAGACAATCCGCCCGCTGCGACTGGTGCTGGCCGAACGGAGCCAGATGCTCGACGCGGTGACGGTACTGACCAAGAAAACCAATTTTCTGGCTACTCAGGGTCTGAATAGCCTTCGGCCCCTCGAAATTCGAGCCATGGGCGGAGCGAACGCCGACATTGGTAACGCGATCCGGGCCTTGCCAGGGGTTCAGGCCACCAGCGATGCAACAGGGCTGTTCGTGCGCGGTGGTTCAGCCGACGAAACGCGGGTCTATGTCGATGGGTTGACGGTCAATAATTTCTTCTACACGGGCAGCCCCGATGTGTCTCAACGAAGCCGGTACGCCCCTGAACTCTTTAAAGGTACATCCTTTAGTACGGGAGGCTATTCAGCTCTGTATGGCCAGGCGATGTCGTCGGCCCTGATCCTTGAGTCTAATACCGTTGCCAGTCGCTCCACCGTGGGCGGCAGTATAGGCACAACGGGTGGCAACTTCGACTACAACCGGGTACTCAGAGCCGACCGGGCTTCTGTAGGTGTCCAGCTGAATTACACCAACCTCGGGCCGTACTACAACACAATTCCGCAACGGCGTTCATTTGGTCGCAGCCCCGAGCAGGTCGATCTACTTATGAACGGGAAGTATAAGTTATCAAACGGCGGGCTAATTAAGGTTCTTTTTAGCCTGGGAACCAACAAGTTGCAATTCAAGGATCAATCGTTTGCCCGACCCACGCAGTATGGCTTGCTTAGCCGGAACGCCTACACCAATGTGACATACACCGGTAGTATGGGAGCCTACTGGACCATCAACGCGGGGGCGGCCATTACCCTTACCCACAATCGGTACAGCCGGGACTCGCTGCTCTCTGCCAGCGACACCGACTGGACCAGCAACACCCGGACGCTCGACCTGAACACCTATACCAGTCGATTAGTAGCCCGGCGACCATTGGGCGGGTCGGCAGATCTGTATATCGGAGCTGAACACACCGCCACCAGCATCAGCAGCGTATATGCCCAGCAGGATGGCCGGAGTTACAGGCTTCGGGCCGATGACCAGTATGGCGCCTTTTTTGTTGAAAGCAACATTAGTCTAAGTCGTTCGCTGCAACTGCGGGCGGGGTTGCGTGCTGAGGCTTCCAGCCTGGTTAGAGACGCAGCCCTGTCGCCCCGGCTAACGCTAACCTACGCGTTGAGAAAACACCTGAACCTGACGGGTAGTTTCGGGCAGTTTTACCAGGAACCTACCGCCGACTATCTGCTTCAGCAGGCCGGAAAGCTATCGTTCCAGCGAGCTACTCACTTCATTCTGAGCGGTCAGTACGCAAACGTCAACAAACTTTTTCGCGTAGAATTTTACCAGAAGCAGTACAGCCATCTGCTCCGTACCACGCCCGATACCAGCACAACCGGCATGGGTTACGCGCGGGGTTTCGATATTATGTGGAAAGAAGACGGCCGAATCAAAAATGTCAACTACTGGGTATCCTATTCGTACCTGGATACCAAACGGCAGTACCTGAGTTACCCATCGTTGGCACGGCCTGGTTTTGCCGCCCCGCATACATTGAATATGGTAGTCAACGTCCTGCTGCCGACCGTGCCACTCAACATTGGGCTAACCTATGTTGCAGCCTCCGGGCGATCGTACTACAATCCGAACCAGAGCGAAACCAAATTCATGACCAATTACACACCTGCTTACCATAATGTTGGCCTGACTGTAGCTTATCTAAGTCATTTCTTCCGGGCGAACTCAACGTTGGCTTTTTCGGTGAGCAACCTATTGGGCAGTCAGCAAATTTTCGGGTACCGCTACAATAGTCCTACCGAGCGCGTAGCCATCACCCCTCTCGCTACACGATTCTTTTATCTCGGTCTCTTCCTGAACTGGGGTACGGCTGGCCGTGCTAAAACAACTACGCCGTTCCTACCCAATTAACCTGTATCAGCTTCCTGTTAAACATCCATTCAGCTATGAAAAATACCCAGATTCGTCTGATAAACCGTCCTTTGGGTGCGCTCAAAGTAACCGATTTTTTGGTTGACCGGAGCGACATTCCCCCATTGGCGCCTAATGAAGTACTGGTTAAAAATCTATATCTGTCCATTGACCCCGCTATGCGTAGCTGGGTGAGTGGTGGTAAATCGTACATCGACTCGGTGCCCATTGGCGAGGTCATGCGGGCAATGGGTACGGGCGTGGTTATAGAATCGCGGCACGCTGACTTTGTGCCGGGCCAGCATGTGTATGCCGGTCTGGGCATGCAGGCATTTTCACACCTTACCGAGGAACGGCTCAACAGGCCGCTTTTCGGATCGCAACTGACGATTATCGATGCCGCCCTTCCGTTGCCGACTTATCTGGGCGCCCTGGGGATATCGGGCATGACCGCTTACTTTGGGCTGTTGCGGATAGGGCAGCTCCAGCCGGGCGAAACGGTGGTTATCTCCGGTGCGGCAGGTGGCGTAGGAACCATTGCCGGGCAGATTGCCCGGCTGAAAGGGTGCCGGGTCGTTGGAATTACCAGCAGCGATGAGAAGTGTAAGGCGCTGGTCGATGCGTTTGGTTTTGATGCAGGATTAAACTACAAAGCGGGCAAGCTAACGAACCAACTGGCCACTGCCTGTCCGGAAGGAATCGACGTATTCTTCGATAATGTTGGCGGAGACGTACTCAACGCGGCCCTTGGCCATCTGCGTCCTGGCGGCCGGGTAGTGCTGTCGGGGGCTGTTTCTCAATACAACAATATGCGCTTCATGCAGGGGCCAGCCAATTACTTAGCACTGATCGTTAATCGGGCCCGCATGGAAGGATTTGTTTTTACGGATTTTGCAAACGAATTTGAGCATGCCCGTGCCGAAATTCAAGGCTGGATTAAAGCTGGGCTGTTAAATGCCGATACGCACGTCATACCCGGTAGTGTAGATAGTTTCGTAGCGTTGGTCGATCAACTATTCAGCGGTCAGAATATGGGCAAAATGGTTCTTGAAGTTCACGATAACTAATGACAATAATTTTCCGAAAAAATAAACCCTGAAACTGCCACATGCATAAGTAATCACGCAAATTTAACTTTCATTTATTAACTTGCAGTATGAGCCGACCAAAACGCTGCATCTCCTTGTCTGACACCGAGAAACTTACTTTACAGGAAGCCATCAAAAACCACCCTAAGTACGAGTTTAGACGGGCTTGTCAAGCATTACTTTGGAGTCATAAAGGCTTCTCGGCCAAAGAGGTAGCAGGCCACACCGAAGTCTCCCAGCATTCGGTTGGCAAGTGGCTTTCTGCCTGGCAAGAACTGGGTTTGGTCGGGCTCATGCGCCAAAAAGGGCAAGGCAGAAAACCCCTAGCTAGCTAGGAGAAGACGACCGATAAGCTTTATGGCTTAGCCCGCTTGGCCAAATGGCATGAAAAAGTACGCCAAGCGGGATTCAAAACTTTCAACACCGTGGCCCGTTCTATCCAAAATCATTATGAAACGATTCTCAACTACTTTGACAACCGCAGTACCAACGCTTCAGCCGAGTCGTTCAATGCGAAGATCAAAGCATTTCGAAGTCAATTCCGCGGGGTGCGAAACATCGAATTCTTTCTGTACCGCCTAACTCAGTTATATGCTTAATCCTTGATGCTCCACAACTTTTGGAATTGATCCCTTTAAAGCCATAAGAGTATAAATGAGTGTCTGATCTATCCATTCACTTCGCTTATATTTTACTTCCTCTTAGTTCGCTCCCTCGACCGTTACAAGCAGTCAAACGAAATAAATAATGTCTGGTGGAGTTGAACAGGGAAGCACCAAGTCTCTTTAATGCCTGTAAGCGGATACCCCTTATTCATCTCGGACACAATTAGACCAGCAAGCAAGAAATTGACACTAATCGACTAACATTTTTAGGCTCTGAACGCTTTTAAAGGCATGAGCACTGAACCCAAACCTACTACTGACCTGTCGCTGGCTGATTCGAGTGGTCGGGAACTCCTCCAGTCTACCCTAACTGAGTACGTTAACTTTCTTCGCAGACAGCCTGCTGTTTGTGGCACTGCCGAACAACAGGAAACTCTTGTTAAGCATGTAGCCCAGGGACATGAACTTATCAAGCTGGTAGCGGCCGAACGACTTAAAATCACCCGTCAGCTCGATAAGCAGAAACACGACTGGATGGAGTTAGAAAAGGAAATGACGGCGCCTATCCTGACCGCCATGCAGCCACTCAAAGATGCCGTTGAACATTACAATCGGGAGTTGCTGCGGGTGCGCGAGCATCAGCAGGCCGACGTTGCCCAGCAAGCCTCACTGGCTCCATCAGGCGATATCAACTGGCTTACCCCTCAAGTATCCCTTGTGGCCTTGCCCAAAGGTGTACAATTGAAATGGACATTTGAGATCATTGACCGCAACCAGATTCCCAACGGCTATTGGGCCATTGATGAAGGAGCCATCAAAACGGCTATTGCCAGTGGGGTTAGAGACATACCCGGCATACGGATCTACGAAGAGGCCATTACGACCTATCGTAAGTAGTATGATATAGTTTGCTGATAGCGAATAGGAGGCTGTTTGTTTGCCATTTGGGCAAGGCACAAAACCGGGCTTTACACAAAACACTTTTCTTATACGAGTTATTAGTATTAGTCTACACGTAACGAGACGTAAACTCAAAATCCTGTTAGATGTCAACAACAATTGTCGTAGCCGGTGGTACCGGCGATCTCGGTGGCCGAATTATTCATGCTTTGCGTAGCAAAGGCGCCAACGTTCGTGCGCTGGTTCGCGCCAGTACCGATAGTGCTAAACTAGACACACTTAAACAACAAGGGGTTGACGTCATTCAGGTTGACATGACGGATATTGCCGAACTTACACAGGCGTGTACCGGAGCCTCCTGCGTTGTCTCGGCCTTACAGGGGTTGCGCGATGTTATTGTCGACGCCCAGTCAAGCCTGCTCGATGCGGCAGTGGCAGCAGGCGTTCCCCATTTTGTTCCGTCCGATTTTTCGAGCGACTTCACCAAACTTACCCCCGGCGACAACCGCAATTTCGACTTGCGACGGGAGTTCAATACATACCTGGATACCCAAAAAACCATTGCGGGAACGTCAATTCTTAACGGGGCTTTTGCCGAGTTATTAACCTATAATATTCCCTTTCTGGATTTCAAAAAGAAAAGCGTTGGGTATTGGGAGAGTGCCGACTGGCGGGTAGACTTCACGACGATGGATAACACAGCGGCCTTTACGGCAGCAGCCGCTATGGATCCATCGGCACCAAGAATTCTGCGCATAGCCAGCTTCCAGATCAATGCCAATGAACTGAAAGCGGTTGCAGAAGAGACTATGAAAGAGCCATTTACATTGGTTCGTCTGGGCAGTCGCGATGATCTGGCGGCCTACAACAAGCGTGAGCGGGCTGCGCATCCCGAAGGCGAGCAGGAAGTTTACCCAAACTGGCAACGAAGCCAGTATATCCAAAGCATGTTCAGCGTTCAAAACGAACCGCTCGACAACGGCCGTTACCCGGATATACAATGGACAAGTGTACAGGAGGTGCTGGCCAAACGCCGGTAGTGTAGTGGCAGGTCTCTAGTCGAAAATTGCCATCATCGTAGCCATTGCATTGGGTGAGTGCAGGGCTTCTGTTTGCTCCAATGTTAGTTGGGCCGTCTCAGAAGCTCTTGCCCGCATCTGATTTTCATACACCTCAATGGCTGTTTTCACATCCGGGAAACCAGTACTGGTCAGGCACTCGCTCAACTCCAGCGCATCGAGCATGGCCATGTTTACGCCCTCTCCCGCATAGGGTGGCATCAGGTGTGCCGCATCGCCCAGCATGGTCAAATTCGGCAGCGCATCCCAGGTTTGGTCTACCGGCATGCAGTATTGCGGGCGAGGCATAAACTGCGCCTTGTCATTGTCAAATAACTCCCACCAAACACTGTCCCAGCCCGAAAACTCCTGCTTGAACCAGGCCAGCACCTGCGCGTTATCGGCGAAATTGATGTTGCTTGACTGTGCCCAATGCTCATTCGTTTTACAGCCCGTATAGAACGCTAGGCTCCCATCCCCTTTGGCACTGACAATAAGCGTTTTGCTGTCATCCACAGCGAACACCTTACCCCCTTTCAAGAGCGAATAAATACCCGGAACGGTGGTTTCGGCGTCATATACACTTCCTTCCACAACGGTAATACCGGCATAAAAGGGTTTTATAGGTGTAATGAACGGGCGTATCTTCGAGTTGGCACCATCGGCGGCTATAACAATATCGGCTTGGGTAGATGTGCCATTCTGAAAGTCAAGTTTCCATGCACTCCCTAGTTGCGTCATGGATAGAAATTGGCTGTTCCAGACGACTGTATCGGGTTGTAAGGACTCCAGCAATAGTTTTCGCAATGGTCCACGGTCAATTTCCGGCCGAAAGGCTTCATGCCCGAATGTTTCTTTATCCGGGGCCGTATGTTCGTCAAAAACGATTGTTGCGTGTTTATCGACGAGCCTGACCTTGTCTGCGCCGGGTCGGTAGTGTGCTTTAAAGGCTTCCAGTAAACCGGCCTGTTTGAGGGCTTTCAGACCCGATTCATCGTGCAGATCGAGCGTAGCGCCCTGTACGCGGGCATCCTTTTTTACATCCCGTTCATATACGATTACAGTTGCCCCGCGCATCTGTAAGAGTCTTGCCAGCGTCAGACCACCGGGCCCACCGCCGACTATAGCTATTGTTTTACCTTGCGTTACCATCATTGAAAATCAAGTTTTATGAGGCAAAACTAGATCTTCGTCAGGGCTGAAAATTGTATAAATCGGTCGTTTTTGTTTTTAGCCAGTTCTTTGGGCACTGCACCCGATAGTCGTTTTACTTCTTTTATGAAATGAGCCTGGTCGGCAAACTTCAACTCCGGGTATAGTTTTCCTTCCTGTATGTGCTGAAACGAGGCTCTGAATCGTAAAATAGAGCAGTAGGTTTTTAACGAAATACCAAACTTCTGATTGAAGTACCGGTTAATCTGTCGGCTGCTCCAGGCCGCCCTGTCCGACAATTCGCTGACAGACATTGAGCCGTTTGAGGCATAGATCAGGTCGAACAAGACGCGTTTTCGATTGTCAATTTCCCCGTTGATCAATCCGACCATTTTGGCCGAAACCTTATTGTAGAAGTCATCAAAATCGGTAAGATCAGCCGCAGTAATGCCCCAAAAATCATCAGGCAAGTAGCTGGCGGAATTTAACAGGGAGGATACGGGCATTTCAATCAGGTATTCAATTGCGAGCAGTTTAAAACTGACAGCGTAGATAACAGTTTTCGATGTAATTGTGGTTTGTGATGCCTCACTTCCCAACCCCATCAGGGAAACATGGTAGGGCTCGGTAGCGGAATAAGAAAAGAAGATATCAAATCGTCCGTCGGGCAAAACAACGGTTTCCAGATCAGCGTCTGACTGATTGGCAATCATCCAGATACTATCCACAAAATCGACCAGCGCAGGAATAGGCCCGGCTAGTTTATAGTCAAGATCATTGCGAGCCATTTGTAGTTCATCCTGTTTACACGAATGCCCGCCATTATGCCTTCGCCAGCATCCGGTCAAAAACGGCTCTTTGTCCGTTCATTGAGGCTACTTTATCCGCTGGGTTGGTATGGCATTCGAGAAGCACCCAGCCTCTATAGTTCATCTTTACCAGATTGTTCAGCAAGTCCTGGTAGGGGTAATCGGTTCGGTCCAGTTCACGAACGTGGCAGGTCGCGCCAAAACGATTTTTGACCAGATCGAAGTTGGCCTGAAACCCTTTGCCATTTAGGTCCTGTGGGTTGCAATTCCAGCAAATTGTGGCATTCGGATGGTTGGCAACGTCCATAATCCGCTTTGTCATGGGTAGTTCCTGGGTTTCTTCGCCGTGAACTTCCAGCCGAATCTGTTGCCCCAACTCAGCCCCGTAGCGAGCTAATTCATTCAGGGCTTCACCAATCTGGGTCACTGTTTTTTCGACAGGCACTTCTTTATGCAGGCCATTGGGTTTCACCTTCACGCCCGATCCTCCCACCTCCGCACTCAACCGGATAAACGCTTTTGCGCGTTCGATAGAGGCTTTCAACTGGCCCTGATCCAGGTAATCGAACTGTTGATTTGTTCCCAGCCCAACCAGTTGAACGGGGCTATCGGCAAATCGTTTTTTGACTTCCAGCCGTTGTGCGGTGTTTAGTTCGGGCATCACGTTATGGGCATGTTCTACACGCAGCTCCACACCGGTTATGTTTGTATCGGCACAATTCTTTATTAGCGTGGGCAAATCCCAGTCTTTCCCCCACAAATAGGTAACGAAGCCCAGCTTGATCGCCGATTTGTCCCGCGCCAGGTCAGCAGCAAAGGCTGGTCCGGCCAGGATAGACGCGCCTGCCAGCAGGGAAATGTCTTTCAGAAATGTTTTTCTGTCAATAATGGACATAGCGTTTGGGGAGAGATGGGCGGTGATTACCTCTGTTCACCTAACAAATAAAGTTCATCCGTTTCCATTGCTACTTAATCAAGTACAAATAGTTCAGAGTATTCTTAAGGTTATTTTTGATGAATCACTCATCGTGCAATAAGCCTGACTTTCAATTCCTGAAATATTACGCCTGCTCATGCTTTTAAGCCTAATAACTAGACACCAGGGATGCTGGCTGATGCGCTTCCCAAATACAAAAAGCGGTCGTTTACCACCCGACAAAGGCAATAAACGACCGCATCATTTAAGTGTATATTCGAAAGCAGGATGGCAAAACCATTGCACCACTTCCCTACTCTACCAACTTATGGTAACAGCACCCGATCAATTTTATGAACAACACCATTCGTAGCGGTGATATCCCGATTCTGGACGCCTGTGGTATTAGCCAGTACATTAGATACCTGGCCGCCATTACCCGGACTCAGCAACGTTAAAGCCGTACCTGTGCCCACCGTTGCCGTTACACTCCCGGTACCGAAGGTGGTGATGGGACCGCTAACAATCGTAGGCGAATATGCCCGACCGGGGTTAACCACTACATGGTTCGTCAAAATAGCTGTCAGCGCGGCAACCGGAGCCGCATTGATGGCGGCCACCGTGTTATATGGCGTTGCCCGAAAAGCGGCATTGGTTGGTGCAAAAACGGTCAGGGGTGTTGACCCCGATAAAGCAGATACCACAGCGGCACCACCACGTGCTGCTGCAGCACCCAATAAACTCAGCGTTGTATCGGCCTGTACTACCTGAAGTACATTACCGGTTGCAGGCATCAGCACCCGATCAATGGCATGAACAATCCCGTTGGATGCCTGAATGTCGGCCGTAATAACGCGGGCGCCATTGACCGAAACGCCGGTCCCTGTCGTTGCGGCAGCTTTCGTAACATACGTTGTTCCGTTTGCACTAAGCGACGTAGGCAAGGCTGTTTGGCCGCTCGGAATAGCCGATGCAGGATAGGACCCGCTAAGAACGTGGTACAGTAATATCCTGCGCAATGTAGTATCCGCAACAGCACTTACGGCCGCAGCATCCGCAAAACCGGCCGCCCGGAACGCATCATCCGTAGGCGCAAAAACAGTGAACGGACCCGTGCCCGATAAGGTGGTTGTCAGACCCGCCTTAACAACAGCCGCTTCGAGAAATGTAAATTGATCCCCGGCAACGACCAGATCAGTAATGGTCGATGAACCCGAGGGTGGCGTTGTCGTTGGATTTTCGTCGTCTTTACAGCTTGTAAGCGCTACTGAAAAACAGACAAGGAGAGAGGCTAAAATACCAGAGGCCCGACGGCCGAATTGAACTGTTGAAGCATTCATAAACGATTGCGTTTTTTTAAAAATTGAATTAACGTACTCTATTAAAAACACGTTAAAAACAAGCTCATGTTTATTTTTATTGTTTAAGAAAAGAGCAAAAAACATAAACATTAGTATAAGGAGTATACTGATCCGGTTGATTTTTGAAGAGATGTTACTAATAGCGTATGATGTTATTTACCTGTCTGGCGGGTATTTAGCCATCTGATGCACCTTTTATAAGTTATTCTCTGATGTCTATTTCTGTCGATATGTCTACTATTATTCAGGTTGGTATAGTGGGATTTGGATTGTCTGGCCGGTATTTTCACGCACCGTTCCTGTCGATCAATCCACGCTTTCATCTTAAAAAGATCGCAAGTAGCCGTCCCGATGCTGTTCATGAATTCGACTCCTCGATTGAGTGGGTCGCTACAGCGGATGAGTTATTTGCCGACCCATCCATCGACCTGGTTTTCATCTGCACCCCCAACGAAACCCACGTCGACTACGCCCGACGGGCGTTGGAGCATAAAAAACACGTGGTAGTCGAAAAGCCATTTGCTACGTCTGAGCGAGAAGCTAACCAACTACTGGAGTTGGCACAGCAACAGGGCTGCATAGCTACGGCCTACCAAAACCGGCGATGGGATTCCGATTTCCTGACGATTAAACGCTTACTAAACGCAGGTGCGTTAGGCACTCTTGTGGAGTATGAAGGCCGCTATGATCGGTACTCGCCTGTGAACGTAAACGCACGAACCTGGAAAGAACAGCCGGGCGTAGGTCGGGGTAATCTTTACAATTTAGGACCGCATATACTGGATCAGGCATTACACCTCTTCGGCGCACCCGACAGCGTGCAGGCCGCTATCCGAATTATCCGGCCCAATAGCCTCATCAACGACTATTTCGATATTAAACTAGGCTACGCAGACAAGGTCGTCCGACTGGAATCCAGTCTGCTGGTCTATCACAACGCCCTGCGCTACAGCCTTCACGGTACAGAAGGCTCCTTCATAAAAAGCGGATTAGATGTGCAGGAAGAGCGACTTCGGCTCAATCAACTGCCAGGCGAGGCTAGCTGGGGCACCGAACCGCAGGACCGTTGGGGAACGCTTTACCGGAATGGCCAATCCGAACAACTGGAAAGCGAACAGGGCAATTACACTCCCTTTTATGATAACCTGTACGAAGCCATTGTCAACAAGGCTGAACCAGCCATAACACCCAACGATATTCGGCAGCTCGCCAGGGTGATCGACCTGGCGCTGGAGAGTAGCCAGACTCAACAGGTCATGCCATTTTAACCACAGGTGGTTAGCAGGTACACTATAAAAAAAATTTAACCACAGAGGCACAGAGGTGTAAGCATCTGATAATTAATCGACTAAAACTCTGCATTCTGTGTGTCTCTGTGGTTAAAAAATTTTCATAGGTACTTAATTCACATCCGCTTTTTTTCTAAACGAGCGGGCAAATAAAAAGCCCGACCACATCTGGGCAGCCGGGCTTATTTAGTCATCAAATTAATTCAACCACTGGTTTAGACCAAGTTAGCCTATAGCCGGTCACATAAATTGCGATGCAACATTGTGAACTGAGCCAGCGTACAGACTTATGTTTTTAATAGAGATTATTTTCAGGCGGTGTCCGATTGGGCGCCGTTTGATTTTTCGGCGAATTGTAAAGCACAGGCCGTCCCAACCGCTTAAAACAACGGGTATTCATCAAAATTCGATTGGCAGACAGGCAGTCTGTAGCCAAACCGGATTATAGTGTCTTTGATGAGTTCGACAAGCCAGGTCGGCTCTCCCGGTGCTACGCGTACCGATTCAATCAATACCTGCAAATCAACGGGAACGGATTCCTGCAGGCGTGTATTGGGTTCGCCTAAAAACTGGCTAGAATCTTTGCTATCCTGCTGAAACTCGTATGAATCGACATAGCAAATTCGCAATTCGCGCTCATGTTCGAAGGATTTCCGCTTACACATAACACTGAAGAATCCCTCTTTCTCGTCCTTTATATACGTTTGATGATCAACATAATTGACCTCACCTATGTGGCAACTGTCAGGCAGCGCATTCCTTAATTTTGCATAGGTTGTTTGAATGGCAATGGTAGCATTTGCCTTCCTATACGACCTCCACATAGCTGCCGATTCATAGTCTGCCATATGCCAACAGTTTATGAATACGTATTGGTGTTGGTATTTTTTCCACAAGCTCCCCAACACAGCCGATAACTGCTCTGGCGAAACGGAATCTTTGTCTGTAATTTCATTTTTATAGGCTCCCCGTCTCGATTGATTACCCTTATTCTGCACAGCTCCCTCGTACTGATCGTCGAACTGATCGCACCGGGTCAGGCACAAACTTGCTGAATTGAGCAGAGCAACAAATCTGGTAAAATCCATATAGCGCCAAACGTATACATGTTCGTTGGAAGGCGGGCCGAACAGCTTATTATCAAATTCCTCAAATCTCTCCATAGCAAGGCCAGGCGATGTTTTGGTGCCAGATTGTAGGGACTACGTATCGACAAAGTATGGATGCAGCTGTCTCTCAAATAGCGCATAAAAAGGGCGTAACCCTGTAGATGCGCAATATAATATATGTATCGCAGTGTATTGCAAGTAAAATATAAAATATAGTGTTCTCCATTTTTTTATTAACAGGTACCACCTTTTTTATTATTTGTTCGTTATAAATTATGAATAAAGCAGTAGCTCCGTTTCCTTTGGCACTTAATTGTCAGCCAAAGGAACGGAACAATTAAAATCATCTATCCGGAAGCCAAAGCCAGTACCCATAAGATTAAGGTTCTGTTAATAATCAGAATTACATAAAACATTAATCAACAAGGCACGGTTTGGCTTCATACTATCATTTATTGACATGAAGTCAACAGTAGATAACATCAAGAATTTGTGGTTCGGTGCAGATACACCCATCCGCCAGCATAAAATCAAGTTGCACCCCGAGTTATGGGCTGCCTGTCAGCGTGTGAATGAAGGCTTTTCTCCACCATCGGGCGCTCCACATATGGAGCAATATCGTAAATCGGACAGGCTGGCGTTTGCACGGGCTGTGTTGAAAGAGTTGAATCAGCAAGAGTCCGTTTCAGAAGAAAGAAGTTTACAGCTGGCCTAGAGACAGAACGCTTAATACGTCTGCCAGGTTAACAAGCTACTTTGCAACTCCAGTCATCGAAGCCTTATTTTACAGGGCTTCCACTGGTTTATTGGCCTGATACAACAGGGACTTGCGAGCGACATTTGGTATCGGTGTTAACGGAATGTTATCCGGGATAATTTCCAGTTGTAAAAGAAGCCATAGGTGTTTGGGCGATTGCTTTGTTTCGTTATCTTTATAACGTCAAACTGTCTTAAAAAAACTGGTAAGAATGATTAGTAATAAAGAGGAAACTCAATTAGCGAACGCCCTCACGCATGATATAAATGATGCGTTGAACCGTCGGATTGAAGAACGATTCCGAGCTGCGCTATTTCTGGCCGATCCGGGCTTAAGCATGGATACCGTTACCATTGTTAGTAACGTAGAGAATGATAACGAACTAACAATTGATGGCGTAGACGACGAAACTATTGATAAAGCAATGGCTATTTTCGAGCAGCAGGCAGACTAGTAACTACCTGACCAGGTCTTACTACGAAGCTGTTTAAATTTTGATTACAATACTGAATTTGTCATGGCTCCGGCCACCCGGTCCGACGCCACAACAGGAAATAGCTAGTTTGTAACTGAAAAATGCCCGGCTGTTGAAGCCGGGCATTTTTTATAGTATGCTGAGCCAGATCATTTTGGCTTTTCCTCTGCTTTGGGCTTGAGTATACCGCGGGCAATAGGCTCGGGCTTTGACTTTGGCGTCGTGTAACGCATCAAGGTCGCCGTAGGAAATTCGTCTTTGGGGGTCTTTGTGATAAGCAGTTGGTAGGATCGTGTGCCAACAACCAGATTCGAATAGGTTATGTACGGGCTCGACTCCTGCAACAGCCCCCAGTTGGCGGTCGATTCCTTAGCCAGTAGGTTTATGTCATCCTCCGACAAGGCAGCGAAGCTTGTGTCGGGGAGAAACTGCTTGCCACTAACGCCTTCAATCGCTGAAACGACAGCAGGTGGCGTGGTCGTTGCGGGCTTGGTTTGCGCCAGTGTCGAAAATCCCATCGACAAAAGGACGACTATTATGAACAATCTTTTCATAGTTTCCTGTGAAAACGATGCCTGTTGAATCGCGTTCTATACCGTTTAAAACCCCAGGCAGGCTCATTTGTTTATATTGGCCTTTCTGATTGGGTCATCCAGGTAATCCCTGCAGGCAAAATAATCAGCATGCGTTCGCGTTACCAACGCAACCCGACCCGTCAGAACTACGTAGTTCTTTTATAACTCTTTCCGAGAAAACCCTATACTTGTTTTTATCGTAAGTGATGGAAGTGTCAACATGAAAACAATAATTTTTAACGCCAGCTTAACGTCGGCAAATTAATTTTAAGTACAACCTGTTAAGACGATTAACCCTTTTATTGCTAAATAGGCACTCAATTAGTCGGGTTACATTGAGTAAGTGACAATCGGTCTATTTTTTGTTAGCCAACCGATTTTGTAGATTTGGACAGATTACGCAATTATGAACGCTTGGGAACGATTTAAGAAACGGTTTATTCCGACTTCGGGCAATGACCCCTTATCGGTTGATGAAGCTTGTTTCTGGCAGGTAGATATGCATTCACACTTACTCCCCGGCGTCGACGATGGTGTTAAAGATCCTGAACAAACACTCATCTGCCTGCAACAAATGGTAGCCTGGGGTATTCAACGGATCATCACTACACCCCACGTTAGCCGGGACTGGTACCCAAATACATCAGCGATGTTGCGGGAGGGACAAATTCAATTACAGGCACTGGCCGACGCTAACGACATTCCGATTCAGATTGATGTGGCGGCCGAATACATGCTGGATGAGTTCTTCCCTGATTTATTGAATGCCGATGATTTGCTGACCTTTGGCGCTGAGCGCTATTTGCTTATCGAAACAGGCTGGGTTGCCGCCCCCCAACAACTGGAAGACATTTTATTCCGCATTCAAACACGTGGCTATACACCCATACTGGCTCATCCCGAACGCTATACGTATTACCACAACGATGAAGCAACCCTTGCCAGAATACGCGATGTCGGGTGTTTATTTCAACTCAACTGGCTTTCGTTAACAGGTCGTTATGGCAATAAAGTGCGCACACAGGCACAGCGTATTCTCAAAAATAATTGGGTCGATTTTATAGGCAGCGACATGCATCGCCCCGAAGATTTACCAGCCCTGGGCTCACTATTCAACCTTCCTGAATACGAATTACTGCGCACTCAACCTTTGCGGAATATGACACTGGTGAGTCAGTGAGTTTAAAATCTTAAAACTCACTCTGCTTCGCGGTTTCCCAGATGAATGCCGGATCAAGGTTAAATGATAAATCATTCATGCACTTAAAATGCCCGAGCGGACATTGATCGTGCCCGATTTTTGAGCAGGGACGACAGGGAAGTGTTGCATTCTCGATAATCAGAGATGGGGTTTTATAGGGGTACATACCCAGCTGGGGCGTTGTACTGCCCCATATAGACACAATCGGCTTCTTTAAGGCAGCCGCGATGTGCATCAGACCTGTATCGTGACAAAACACCACCTGCGACTGCTCAACAAGCGACGCCGATTGGTTGATGGTGAATAAACCGCAAGCGTTATAAATCAGGGCGTCGCCCAGCTCATCGCGAATAATTTCACCTGCATCGCGGTCATGTTCATCGCCCAGCAAAACAATTGGACCGCCTATTTTACGGCAAAGTTCAATCATTCGGTTTACCGGCAGCCGTTTGGTTGCGTGCTGCCCTCCTATGGCATAGGCCACGTAGGCTGAGCGATGCGTGTAAGGCAATTGGCTCAACGAGACGTGTTCCTCTTCCGAAATAAAATGGTCCAGTCCTTTTCCATCGTTGGCTACACCGAGCCACTTTATTGTTTCCATATAGCGATCCACGATGTGAACTGATGGCATAACATTGATCTTGAAGCGCACATATAACCACTTCTGAGTATTGATCTTGTTAACGGAAAACGCCCGCTTACCCAGTAGCCGCTTGATGATACTTGTGCGCAGGTTGTTGTGCAGATCAATAACCAGATCATACTGCTCGTTCCGTAGCTGACCCACCAATGTAGCCAGGCGATCATCCAGGTAATAGCCTTTGTCGACATACGGATTGGCATCAATCAACTCTTGATACCGGCGTTTAGTACAATAGTGAATCTCAACGTCGTTAATAGCCTGTTTTAAACACCGCATTACGGGTGTTGTCAGAACGATGTCGCCAATGGATGAGAAACGGAGGATCAGTATTTTCATTTACAGTACATTTCTGCCCGAATTTTGAGTATCCACTCGGGCTTGTCGACTAAATAATTAGGTTGATGAAGAGGCCAGGTGGCACCACCATCTGTACTGGCCCGAAAATCGTAATGGCGACCTACCTTCAGTTTGTAGGATGTTGCTTTTCGATTTGTACGAGTAGCTCTTATTAGATCGTGCCAGTTTCCCTGCCCCACTTCGCTATATTGGGTTATGATCAGGGCGGGTAATGAAGCCTCATTCAGGGTCGTACCGTTGGGGCAGGAAAAGGAAAATTCCAGTTTCATGACAGGCGGCACCGGCAAAGCTGCCAGATTAATAGCTACAGGCGTCTGGTCGCAGGAAACGCCCGTGCCGGATTCGGCGATCAGGCCCCCTTTTGTTCCTTTGCCCCAGGCGTCGGTTTCGTCATATAACTGAAGCTTCAATTTTCGATTTTTCGACTGATTGGTTATTCGAATAACCGAGCCGTTGTTGGCATTGGCATAAAAGGAGGCAGCCTGTTTGCCGGTTGTCACGTCAATCAATTTGCAGAGGTAGTTCACATCTACATTGGCCAGCTTACTACTGACCTTAAAGTATGGCCCCTCGGCACAAATCGATTCTGCCCATCCCGCTACATAAGCTACCGCCTGAGCAGCCTCGGCCCGGCACTCCAAACGCCCCGTTTGGGCATTGCGGCTTACAACACCGGGTCTTTCCATCTGCCAGCGGCTTATGAACTCATCATAACTAAATAAAGGGATCGAATCGCCCACCTGTATAGCCCGGCTTTTGCTCACATTGTAGGCATTTGGATTTAAATCCATAGTCCATTGACCAGCTGGCGACAGGCTCCGGACCAATTCATACTGCTCATTATAAACCTTTATAGTGACCGAGCCAGCAATGGTCAGAAACCGGAAGTTTCCGAGCGAAGGGCCACCATTTCGCCCCGCCACCGCCGACATTATTCCTCCTCCCGGTATATAGCTGGCAGCTTCATCGCTGCGGGCATTCGTATGAATAACAGACAGCACCAGTTCACCCCCAACAACGTTTCCTTCTCTGTTGGTAAGTTTAGTACCTGAGGTAAGCGTAACCATTGCATGATCGGCATCGCTTTTTTGCGCGGCCGTTGTTACACCAAAGGTTGCAGCCACGGCCCCATTAGCATCAGCACGCCCGGTTGCCAGAGCGGCATTGAGTGTCGGGGGCGGGTTGAGCAAGCTGATCCGACGGATAGGACGAGTTTGCCGATTGAGGCTGGTGAGCACTACCGACTGAACAACTGGCAGGTAATTATAAGCCTCAGCTACAACAGTGAATCGAAAGGGGCTTTGAGCCGACACAGATGTTCCCGGTAAAGCAGCCAGCAATAAATCTCCATCGCTGTTAATCTTGTATTTTTTGGTATTAAGCGTCGTAACTACCTGTTGGGCATCTGGCCCGGCAATTTTTATCTGATTGCCGACAGGTAAGGAATTTCCGGCCGGATCATAAAACTGAAATTCAACCACACCATCCTGAATTGGATCTTTCAGCCCGATTGTTACCCCATCGAGCGGGTTACGACAGGCCACAAGGAGTAGTGTAACAAACAAATAGTAAAAGAGTGCCGCGCTGGATAGCGAAAGAGCAAAAGAGTGGCCGACGTATTCACAATCACCCTTTCGTTCTATCAACATCCGTTGCAGCATTCTTTCGTTAATTCGACCCTTCACTATCCAGTGTGGGACTCTTTCGCTCTTTCGCTCTTTCACTTTCCCTCCCTTAGTTTGTATGAAAGCGTTAGACTAATACTCGGCAAATAGCGGTAGCTGGCTAGATTTCGCTCAACGGCAGGCACCTGTTCATCAATAGTGGTCGTTTCCAAAAAGCCTTCGTAATCTAGTTTTACGGTAGGTTTGCCCAGATAAAAAACGCCCATTTCAACCCCAATACCCAGGCGTTTTGTCGGCATACTCCGGCCAAACCCCCAACCGAGGTAACCAACAACCGGATGCCAGCGAAAGCCAAGGTTTATGGTTCCAACATCCTGAGGAGTTAACTCAAGCCCATCGAAATTGAGGGTATTCTCGGCCGTTATCACAAAGCGCATATCCGGATGCCAGGTATAGCCAAGGCCACCGGTAACGAAAAACGAACTACGCTCGAACGGATGCCATTTCAGGTTCACCTCCGCAATGCCAATTGTCAGATCGGGCTTAATCTGTATGTAGGAATCGTCGGCGGCTTTAACCCGTATCTGGTTACGATAAGCAAAGTACTGTCCGCCCACCCGCAACGTCAGTCGATGCGACGTACTTACCACCCTGTTGTAGAAAACACCCAGCCCAGTAGTACCCATCTGTAAGCTAATCGATTGCTGCGCCGGAACTGAATCTACCAAGGCAACTTGAACAGCACAAGCACCTACCCTACCGGAGCAACTGACGAGTATATACAGGCAGCATCCAACTAACAATCTGGTGTGTAATGCACAACCATGTGTTGCAATAGGCATGTTTTTATTTATATTTACCTATAATTATATATTTAATTTATTCTTATTTATAATATCATTAACTTATTTTACGAATATAGAATAATTATCTCCAAATGAAAAACTTATCTATACATTACTTTTTATGGTTCGTTTAACGATTTTTTTGGCAGTCTGGCTACTTCTTTACTGTACCACCTGCTTATTGGGTCAGGCAACTGAGCCGACAGAAGAACGAGAGGTAGGCCTGATCGCCCTAGCAGGCTTAAACAAACCAACACACATTACCCCAGTCTCGACGCAAAGCCCGATAGGTGTTGAGTTTCGCTACAGTCATTTATCGATGCGAAAAGAGTCATGGGAGCAGTGCCAATGCTTTTTTCGGTCAGGTTTTTTTGTCAATGCCTATTCCTTTCGTAACCCGGATGTCCTTGGCCGCTCGATAGGGGCGGGTCTTTTCTACGAACCGATTCTTGTGCATACTGCCCGATGGGGTCTTTCGATTCGCGCATTGGCGGGTATCACCTATGTCTCGCGCAGTTACGATGTTACCACCAATCCCGGCAACGTAGCCTTTGGAACGCCTATAAACGGGCTTATTGGCGCAGGTCTTTACGCCCGCTACAACGTGGCATCCAACTGGCGTTTACTGGTGGGCTTCGACTACAAACATATTTCGAACGCGGGCGTCCGATTACCAAATCAGGGATTGAATATACCATCATTAGCCTTTGGCATTCAGCACTATACAGGGTCGATAGCCTTACCAAACCCGGCTGGCTGGCGGACCACCAAGGTAAACAAACGCTGGATGTTTCGCGTGCTGGCTCTGGCTTCTGTGAAAGTGATGGAAGCCACTAGCGAGACACCGGAGCGAGGCTATCCCATCTATGGCCTGAACCTGCTGGCGGGCTATCATCTGACCCGAACCCATGTCGTATCTGGCGGTATCGAACTGCTCGATGATCATTATTTTAAAGAGCAAATCAAGCAGTGGACAGACCGTTACCAACCCTACCAGCAGGGAACACTACTGGCAGGCTATGAATACTGGCAGGGGCACTTTTCATTTACGGCTCATATGGGCTGGAATGTAGCGCGCCCACTCTGGTATAAACCGGCTACATACCAGAAATATGGTTTACTGTATCGGTTTGATAATGGATTTACGGGTGGCGTGGTCGTGAAAGCCTATGGTGATAATACTAAAAATTTTCAGGCTGTTGCGGGTATGACCTTATAGCGATTGTATAAACCAGCAGTATATTAATCGGTTAGTTATGTTACTCATTACAATTTTAGTTAAATTTATAATTAATTTATATTAGATTTGGAAGCATAATATATATCAATAGCGGTTTCCCATTAAAGTTATTACCTATCTTGAAGTGCCTATACATAAGCACTTTTTATACTCTTATTTATAACGATATACTTCGTCAGTTATCAAAGCCCTTGACTCTATGGTCAATCGACTACGATTTTTCTTTATTTCATTAGTCTACTTCATATCTACCAGCGATCTGATTGGCCAGGCCATACCCGATACAGTAACCGCCCGGCAAAGCATTATGGCCGAAGTAGGCGGATTCGGTTCGTCGGCTACTCAAACGCCATTCTGGTTCCGTTCGCGCCAATATGGTGCCATACCCCTACAGGGGCCCGCCGGTATTATGCGGGTGGGGTTTATAAGGCAGTTTGGCGACTACCAAAACTCCCGCAAAATACACGCGAAAGTAGCTGTCGAGGGGGTAGCTAATGCAGGCAGCAGTTCGCAGCTCATTTTGCCGGTTGCGTATGTTAGTCTGTTTTCCAAAAATTTTGAGCTCTATGCCGGTCGTCGGCGAGAAGTGTTTGGTTTGGTCGACACACTCCTGTCGTCAGGCTCGTATGCCTGGTCGGGCAATGCCTTACCCACCTACAAAATTCAGTTTGGCACTCGTGGGTATGTACCGCTGAGGTTCACAAAGGGCATTGTTGCTTTAAACGGTATGTATGCCCACGGCTGGTTTGGCAACACCGATTCAATAAAGAATTCATTTCTCCACCAAAAGGCCTTATTTGTCCGAATCAATCTCTTCCGCAACCGGGTAAAGCTATATGGGGGCCTTACTCATTATGCTCAGTGGGGAGGTTATTCCAAGGCGCTGAGTAACCGATTTGCCGTAGATGGCAAGATTGCGAGTTCACTGGATACCTACAAAGATATTGTTCTGCTCAAGCAGCCACCAAATGACACGACTCAGTACAGCGGGCATGACATAATCAATCAGGCGGGTAATCATCTTGGGTCTATTGACGTAGCCCTGGAAATTGATAATGCCCAGTCCAACTGGTTCCTATATTATCAGCACCCCTTCGAGGATAAATCGGGGGTGGCTTTTCAGAACATGCCCGACGGCTTGTACGGCATTCGCTGGAAAAACAAACAAACGGAAGCCTACAATGGCTTTCGCCTGATGCAGATAACGGCCGAATTTTTAAGCACTGTAGATCAGGGCGGCTTTAATTTCGAGATTGGCAGTCGTTTGTACAACGGTGCCGATGACTACTTCAACAACTACCAGTATGTTGATGGCTGGACGCATCGGCAGCGTGTTATTGGCACACCCTTTATAACCCGCAGACCAGACGCACGCGCCGACTTACAGGATTTGGTGGGAGGCAATGGAAAGCATGGCCTGATGATAATCAGCAATAACCGCGTTCAGGTCAGTCACCTCGGTTTGCTGGGCCAGTGGCCGTCGGGTGCGCAGATACGTGCCTTACTTTCCTATAGCCGAAACTTTGGGCAGCCTATGCGCAGTGATCCAAGAGCGCCACTATCGCAGTTTTCAGGAATGGCCCAGCTCATGTTACCCGTACCCTGGCTGGGGGGATCACAGCTCAATCTGGCGCTGGCTCTCGACCAGGGTCAGTGGCTGACGAACAATGTAGGCGGTTGGCTAAGTCTGCGTAAAGTGATCCAGCAACGATAAACAAATCTATCCCGTAACGTATGGATTTCCCGACAACAATCGAACGGCCGTCTGTCCGGCACAAAACCACTCAATGGCCACTTATCATAAGTGTAGGCCTGGTGGTTGTACTGGTGTCTCACCTGGGTTTTATGCCGCTCGATACGGGCGATGAAGCCCGCAGGGCGCTGGTCTCGCTGGAGATGATGCTATCCGGCGATTACATTACCCCTACCCTGCATGGTGAACGCTATTTCAACAAACCACCCCTATATAACTGGCTGATCATTGGCTCTTACCGGCTGTTTGGCGACTATTCGTCGTTTGCGTTGCGGTTTCCCATGCTGGTTTCGCTGCTGTTGCTGGGCCTCACGATGTTTGTTGTTGTCCGAAAATACACCAACTCAACCGTTGCATGGGTGGCGGCTTTGATGACCCTGACCAACGGCCGGGTACTACTTTATGATTCCATGCTGGGGCTGATCGAGATCACATTCTCACTGGCGATTTATGCCGCCATGATGCTGGTGTATTACTACGACAGAAAGCGAAATTACTGGCTGCTCTATCTCACCACATACACCCTGACTGCGCTGGCCTTCCTGCTAAAAGGCTTACCCCCCGTGGCGTTTCAGGCACTAACGTTGCTTGGCTGGTTTGTTTACACCCGTCGAGTGCGTTTGCTTTTCCATCCAGCTCACGTTGTCGGTATTGGCGTGTTTCTTCTTATTACAGGTAGTTATTATGCGGCTTACTTTAGCCAGAACGCCATTCCCTATCAGGATGTAGCCAGCGTTTTGCTCAGCGAAAGTACAAAGCGAACGGGCCTTTATTTCGGCTGGGGTCCAACGCTGCTGCATCTGATTACGTTTCCTTTTGAATTCATTTACCACTTCGCCCCATTCACGCTGCTGGTGGTACTACTCATGCGTCGGGATCTTTTGCCGACCATAAAGAAGAGTCCATTTGTAGTGTTTAATGCCCTGACCTTTATCCTGACGGTGCTCATTTACTGGTCGTCTCCACAGGCCTACGGCCGCTACCTGATCGGGCTAATTCCCATGTTTTTTACGGTATTGGCGTACCTCTATTGTGAACATTCTTCTCCTGCCGATCGTGGACGCTGGTGGGTCGAACGCATCTGGCTGGTAACAACCCTCGTGGTGGCGGTTGGCGTCTGGACCGCCGTATTTTACCCAACCACCCGCGTTCTTCCGGGCGTTTTCTGGAAAACCGCAGTCATATCGATTCTACTTTCCGGGTTGGCTTGGCAAATGACCCTCAACGTACCAAACCGGCTCGTGCTCATGATTGCCGTGTTCATCGTCATCCGGATGGGGTTCAACTGGCTGGTGCTGCCGGGGCGGGCCACCAAACGACAGTTCTATCAGGAAAGCGCCACGCAGGCGGCCAATCAAACACGGGGGCATCGGCTGTATGGCTATAAAACGACAGTAGGCGACGGTCCTGCTACCGATGTGAGTTCGTTTCATATAACAGCCGCACGAGGTGAAATTTTAAGATTAACCGACAAAAAAATTGCAGATGCCTATTATATCGGCGACTCGGTTACGCTGGCCAATGAACATTGTACGACCATTGGCCGCATGGTCCTGTTCGACAGGCACCCGGCATCAATTGTCCAATTTAAGTGAGGTAAAAAGTAGTCGTTGAAACAGATTCTTAATTAGTCGTACTATGACGATCCTGATTACTGGCGGAGCGGGTTTTATTGGCCATACGTTAACCAGCCATTTGCTGAGCCAGGGGCATACCGTGCTGCTGGTCGATAATTTCAACGAAAGCTACGACCCCGCCATAAAATGGCAGCATATCGAGTCATTAAGTCATCTGCCAAACTGGTCGCTCTTTCAGGGAGACATCCGTGACAAAAAATTTCTGCGTCAGATTTTTCGGACTCACGCGGTCGATGGTGTCATCCATCTGGCGGGATTGGCCGGTGTGCGCGCTTCGTTGCAGAACCCGGCGGCTTACTTCGACCATAACGTAAATGGCACCACCGTTCTGCTGGATGCCATGCGGGCGGCCAATGTCAAACGACTGGTGTTTGCCTCATCTTCATCTGTATATGGCGCACGAACGGGCGGAACGTTTCAGGAAACCGACCCTGCCGAGGATGCCGTTTCGCCATACGCCTTATCTAAGCGAGCGGCCGAACGAGTATGTCTGCGGCATCATCATTTATACGGGTTGAATGTTTTTTGCCTGCGGTTCTTTACCGTCTATGGGCCACAGCAACGGCCCGATATGGCCATTTCACGCTTCATTCATCAACTCTATACCAATCAGCCAATTTGCCTCTTCGGCGATGGGCTGAGTCAGCGCGATTATACCTACGTCGATGATATTGTCAGCGGTATCGGTCAGGCAATTGAGCGGGTGAAGGGCTACGAACTCATCAATCTGGGTAGTGCCAATCCCGTTACCCTGCTGGACCTGATTGCCCAGCTCGAACAGCTAACCAGGCAGCGTGTCCCTATCAACTGGTTATCCATGCAGCCCGGCGATGTTCCCTACACCCATGCGGCTATTGAGAAGGCCCGTCGGGTATTGGATTATCGACCAACGACCAATCTGTATGAAGGATTACGCAGAATGGTAGCCAGTTATCAGCAATCACAGCTACACGCAAGCCCACAGCTAACTCCAGGTTTATGAAACAGCCCTATGTATCGGTTGTTGTTTGTGCTTATAACGAAGCAGGAAACAGCAAACCCCTGATTGCTCAAATCAACGCGGCTTTACAAACGATTGATTTCGAGATCATCTATGTGAACGATGGGTCAACCGATGCAACTTTGGCCGAGCTAAAATCTATTCGGGATGAACGACTGACGATTCTCGATCTACAGAAAAACTATGGCCAGAGTGCTGCCCTTGCCGCCGGTATCGACGCGGCAATGGGCAAATTTATTGTTACGATGGATGGCGACCAGCAGAATGACCCGCTCGACATACTCCCCATGATTCGGGTAGCCGAAGATCTGGACATGGATCTGGTCGTAGGGCACCGGCAACATAGGCAGGACAATGGCTTGCTGCGCCGGTTTCCGAGTTGGCTGGCCAATGGGCTTATTCGCAAAACGGTTGGCCTGCGAATCAATGACAACGGTTGTGCGCTCAAGGTTTTCCGGGCCGATGTGGCCAAACGGATCAGGCTATATGGCGAACTGCATCGGTTCATCACCATACTGGCCCACTTCGACGGTGCCCGGATCATTCAGGTACCCGTCCGGCATCACCCGCGCCGGATTGGCCAATCCAAATACGGATTAGGGCGTACAGGCCGGGTTCTGAGCGACCTGCTTTTACTCGTATTCCTGAAACGATACCTGAACAAGCCTATGCACCTGTTTGGCGGCCTGGGTCTTTTGCTCCTGGTAAGCGGCTTTGGCCTGGCGATGCGTTTTCTATGGGGTAGCGATCAGAGTATGAATAGTCTTGATCGCTTTGCTCTTGGTATCGTCTGGCTACTGGCTGGTTTACAATTCCTGGCGTTCGGCCTGGTGCTTGATCTCCAGATGAGAACCTATCACGAATCACAGGGCAAAAAAACGTACATTGTTCGTCGTGTTTACAGGTCAGTGACGGCCGAACGGGTGCCGTTGTTTTAACCATATGCCGATACACTTAAACGGCTGTTAACGTCTGTTTGTAGCGACGGGAGAAACGTTCTGTAACCAAAAAAATTAATGGATTAGATAATATACCTATTGTGAGCATTTGCTATAAAATGCTCACATAACTGTAGTTCATAAGTTACGCGACAAATGGGTCGGCTCTGTGCATTAGCAAGAGCCGACCCACTTTTTTTGCCATACTTCATGCATCCTGTTACTACAAATAACACAATGGTAACGTTTTAGTAAGTAGCATTCAAAAAGAGGAATAATACAAAAACTAATCTTCCTACATTTTTTTTGAAAAGCATAATAGAATTATGAAACTAGCAATTTTTATTCGATAAATCGCTTAAAATGCCCGCTTTTTGGATAAAAAAGCTAAAATCAGGGCATTTCTACTATTTTTAACATGAAATTATCATTTTTTAATTTCGGTTAACTATAAGTATAATACAATTATTCTTATTGAAACAAGAAACCGTTTTCCTTCAAAAACTACCATATATCGGGTAAAAATTACTGGTTATCGAATAGAACCGACCACCCCCTTTTTAAGAAGCCAAATTTGATCAAGCAAACGCAAAAAGATCAAAAACATGGCAAATTATACTGCAACCAACAATACTCAAAACTCAACCATTCGCAGCTTCCGTGCTGTTGTTTTCGCAGCTCTGATCGCATTACTTTTCAACCTGACAAGCTGCAATCCAAAGGCCGATGCCATCAGCCCGGAAACCGAAACAATCGTTGCATCGAGTCTACGAGCTGTTGCCTCCAGCGACAGCAGCAATACACTGAAGGGCGTTGCTTCTTTCCCAATTGGCGCGGCTATCAACCCTCAACTCCTGGCGTCGAACGCACTATACAAGTCGGCTCTAGTAAAGAATTACAATAGCATCAGCACCGAGAACTGTGCTAAGATGAACCGGCTTCAGCCTAAAGCTGGCCAATTCAACTGGACTGATACAGACGCGCTGGTGAACTTTGCCAGGCAAAACAACATGAAAGTACATGGCCACACGCTGATCTGGCATGTAGCTGTACCAACTTGGGTTACCAATTTTCAAGGTGATTCTCTGGCCTGGGAAAAATTAATGAAAACCCACATCCAAACGGTTGTAGGTCACTACAAAGGCAGTATCAAATCCTGGGATGTTGTGAACGAAGCTTTTGAAGCAGATGGGTCATTACGGAAATCAATCTGGTATCAACATTTGGGGGCAGACTACATTGCTCGTTGTTTCCAGTACGCCCATGAAGCAGACCCACAGGCACTTCTCTTTTACAACGATAATAACTCTGTTTATCAGACTAAAAAGTCAGATGCTGTGTATGCCATGCTTAAAAACTTGAAACAGCGAAACATCCCCATAAACGGCGTTGGTTTACAAATGCATATCACGGTCAATACGTCAGAGTCGATCCTTACAAACGTTATTCGTCAATATGCAAGCACAGGTTTATTAATTCATATTTCCGAGTTAGATATTCGGATGAATTACAGCCTTTCAACAACATTTGTATTAACCGACGCCGTTAAAAATGCCCATGCCAGTAAATATAAAGCTATTGCAAAAATCTACAAAGGTGTCGTCGCAAAAGCACAACAGTTTGGTATTACCAACTGGAACCTTGGCGACAGTGATAGCTGGTTGTTAACAGAAAGCAAAAGCGAAGATCATCCACTTCTCTTCGATGAAAACTACAATCGAAAGTTATCCTTTTATGGCTTCATGCAAGGTTTGACTGAGTAAAATTAGAATTTAAGATCACGTATTGGGTTTGCCTAAAAAAGCTTCGGGTTAGTAGTCAAGACTACTAACCCGAAGCTTTTTTATAACCGTTAAGTTTTTGGTATTATTGCCTCAGTGCCCCCATCAGTCCTTTATAGGCCAGTTTCTTTTTATAGCCCGTATCAAACAGTAGTGGCGCATCGGGACACTTGCAATCGTTTACCAGATAACTGTCGTTATCGCCTACACTCCAGATTGTAATGCCATATTGCTGTTTTTTAGGAACTGCCGACTTGTAGGCTCTTACAATAGCCGCATACTTCTGTTGCTGTTGCTGTAATAAAACATCTGACACAATGAAGTCTTTTATTTTTTTGGCGTTTAGTCGAATATCCAGCTCCGAAATATGTATTTGTAAACCCGTAGACGCCATGTCATCAAGACAGTCCCTGAACTTGCTGTCAGAATTGTAAATCGATATATGAGCTTGTAAACCAATACCATTTATAGGAATTCCTCTCCGCTTAAACTCCATTACCATCGCCTTCACTGCAGCGGCCTTAAGCGGCTTAATGTCCAGACTAAAATCATTGTAGAATAGCAGCACATCAGGATCTGCTTCGTGGGCGTACTGGTAGCAACGAGCAACGTAGTCGGAACCTAAGTGCTCCAGCCAAATTGTTTTACGGAGAGAGCCGTCAGCTTCAAATGCTTCATTGACAACATCCCACGATTTAACGCGCCCCTTATAGTGGCGAATAACGGTTTGAATGTGACTTTTCAAGAGATTTTCCCACGCCAGTGAGTCCCCCTGGAATGTCTGTACCCAGTTGGGTACGGCTACATGCCAAACAAGCGTATGCCCATGCATACGCTTGTTTGTTTGACGGGCAAAATCAACCAGTGCATCTCCACCTGTCCAATTATATTGATTGGGTGCCACAAGAAGACGGTTCATCTTTAAGGCATTCTCAGACGTTAGACTGCTAAACTCCTGGTTAACGGTATGTCTGTAAGCCGAGTCTGTCATTAGCAACTTCACATCGACTGCTACCCCTATTGGGAACGGAGCGGCTTGTTGAAGCGTCATCCTGTCCTGTTCAGGATTCAGGGGCGCGTCTGCTGCCCGCCAGACAAAAGCGGGTATTAATAGTATGAAAAGCCAGCGCATATGAACGTGCGTTTTACTAACGATGAGATGTACCGCTTAAGCGCTTTTAAGCGCGGCAAGCTCCTGACGTTTTAACTGTTGAACACGTCGGAGGAAAACAACATTACCAATTACATAGCGTTTGAACAGCCGCCGGGGTTCAAGGAGCAACCGAAATGCCCATTCTACCCCCATCTGCCGAACCCAGTTAGGGGCTCTTTGTACTTTCTCGCCCCAGTAATCAATTATAGCCCCTCCATTAACAAGCACACAGGGGCTATCGAGTTGTTCTTTCAGAAAAATAGACAACCGCTCCTGTTTGGGCATGCCCATTCCCAAAATAACCACGTCTGGTTTAGCTTTCTGCATGATTGGCAGATAATCGGGGATGGCATGAAAGCCATGAGCCGTTAGAACAACGTTATGACCTTTTTGTTTTAAGAAATCGGCTGCTTGTTGCAGATAAGGCTCCTGTGTACCAATCAGTGCGATCCGTTTTCCTTTTGCCAGCTTGAGTAATTGAGGAATAGTATCCGTACCACACATGTTAATACCCGGCTCCCGGTCAAGGGTTTTATAAAGCATTTCTATCCCTTTTCCATCGCGCAACAGATAATCCGAATTTAGCAAAGCCTCTGCGAAATCATGGCTATCAAAGCACAGATTGAACGCATGAGCATTGATGTACGAAATGACCGTAGGGCCTGAACTGGCTAGCGCCTGATTAAATACCTGATCGGCAGCTGCAGCGTCTTCGATAAGATTGACTTTATCAATAATCGACTGGGTAGTGGGTTTAGCTACGGCGAGTAAGGTTTCCATGATGGTGTTTTAAGTTGATATTGTACGGATGAGTGATGTGCATAGCCCAAGCATCGAATGGTACACATTGGGCAGAAAGCAGTCGTTTGTTAAAGGAAAGGCAATAGCGTAGCGTATCCAGCATTTGAGTGCTGGTTAATTATACATTATCGCTAGTATGGTTATATTTTTATGCCTTGCCCAAGTCTGCGTTTAAAGGGATAAAGTGATGCAACTAGGCTGAGACAATCTCCAGACTAATCTTTTCTTTCAACTGGGTCATTCGCTCACGAGCCGCCTGTATCACCCACTCGATTTGCTCATCGACTGTGCGATAGGAGGTATCCAGCAAAATCGAATCATGCGCCCGGCGTAAAGGACTCACAGCACGCGTAGTATCATCATGATCACGTTTTTTGATGTTTTCCAGTATTTCATTCAATCCAACAATAGTCCCTTTAGCCAGCAGTTCGGCCTGTCGGCGTTCGGCCCGGATGAGTGGATCGGCCGTCATAAACACCTTAAGTTCCGCGTCAGGAAAGACGTGTGTACCAATGTCTCGTCCATCCATCACAATACCGCGCTTTTTGCCCATTTGGTGCTGGAGTGTCACCATAGACTGGCGTACCTGGGGCAGCGCACTAACCTTACTTACAGCATTGGCAACGTAGAGCATTCGAATCTCGCCTTCAACAGGATCGCCGTTCAAGTAGGTCTCATTTCGGCCCGTAACGGGGTCAAATCTGAACGATATGGAAATAGAATCAAGCGCCCGCCTAATGCCATCAGCATCGTCTAATTCGACCCCGTTTCGGAGAAAAAAAAGCGTAACCGCACGATACATAGCGCCGGTATCAATGTAGGCGTAGCCCAGGCGGGCTGCCACCTGTTTGGCTGTTGTACTTTTACCACAACTTGAATAGCCATCTACAGCAATAATTAAGGTTGGCGATGAATACAATAGATCAGTAATAGCAGTCATATTTCTTCAGGTTGAAAACGGTGTATTAGATGCTATTGGAATTGAGAATGTGAAAAGGAAAGACGGTTTTAATAACCGGCAACACAACTAGGGCATTCTATAATAAAGCCTTGCAATTATAAATAGTCGGAAAAAGTGCCTTTTTCAAAAATTGTGCATTTACCCCCTACTGTAGCGTCAATAATTTTGCGACCATTTTTTCTATAAAAATCACGAGCCAGCGCATACGAGTATTCTGATTTATCCAGATCAGGCAACTTCCACTTTATTCCTTTAGGGAAATAGTTTGGATCAAAATGGCTTTCATCTTTTTCATAATTCCTCACTTCTACTTTGGTAGCCATTCCTTTTTCTTTAAAGCTATGGTCCATACCAATAATTATCACTTCCTCAAAACCCATATAATAGGCTAATTGAAGACAGGCATAAGTTACGGTTCCGCCAAAGTGAGTTGGCTCCATTAGATTATCCTGAAAGAACGGATTAAATGAATAAGCTTCCTTCAGAAAATGTGCCTTAGGAAAATGCTTATAAAAACGCCAGTTAAAAAAAGTTTCGCAAGGCAGATTATTGAAATCCTCTTTAAACTGATCGAGTACTAACTCCTCAACACACGTTAAAAAAGTAGGCACAAAGCCGAGTTTATCAAAATAGATATAGAACCGATTCATACACATAGTGTATTCATCTTTCAAAACCGAAAGATCCATATCTTTTATGCTGGGCCCATTCGCTATCAAAAAGAGACGTTTACCTGCATAGCGGTTGTGTAGTTGCTGAAGGTAACTCCTGTTTTTTTGCCCCTGCTGGGACTGGTACCAAGCCTGGGTAAACGGTACCTCTTTCAACCGGCGCTCTACTGCTGGAAGAATTCGAGATGGAGATAGTCTGGTTAGATCGATCATACATATATTTTTTATAATTAAAAATTCTAATTACATGCACATTGAGATAATTAATAATAACCACTTAATAACTTTGCAATTTTGGCAACTGACTATTGGATGTATTTCTTACCATGTTAGTACTACTTTTAAAATTTTTACCATTTTTCGATCGACTAGTAGCATTTTCCGTAACTAATATAGGGCTGTTACCAACAAATTCAGCAAATAGAAATACAAAGAAAAGTATAAAATAATTTGGCGAGTAAAAACCGATTAATGTTTCTGTAATTCCTGCAAAAATATTAAAAGAAAAAAATCCAAATAGCAAAACATTTCCTTCGCGATTTATATTCCAAAATCTAGAAATTCGCTTAAATGTATTATAAATAACAAGAACGTAAACGACAAGACCTAAGTAACCATGATCAAAAAGTATTGTAAAAAAAGTATTGTGAGAAGTTTTCAAGTCACCATCAGTCCAAGTTGAAAATATACTAGACCAAGATGCGGAGACCCCTGAACCGAAATGTCCAAAATATCCAAATCCAATTAGATGAATAGGCTTAAATTCAATAAATTCCAACAAGCAAGCTGACCATATAAGAAATCTCGAATTTCCAGTAGCTAATTCTTCGCTGTTCCTTGTTATCGATTCGATAAAAGGAAGTACCATCATTAAGGGAACCATTAAGTATAAAAACAAAGGCCCTAAAACAATTAGATAAGTTAAGTATGGCATATTTTTAACATAAGCCTTTGATTTTTGCCATAATATTAAGGTAAAGCAAATTAATATTGGATAGTAAATAGATGCTCTTGAATCAATTAAAAGTAATGTCGCAAGAAATACTAAGCAACTTGCTATTGTTAATATTTTATATTTTTTTGTATTTGATACAAATAAAAGTACAAGACAAATAGTGAACATAGCTCCACTGATGACTGCATAATTATTCAAGCCCGTTGATAATGGAAATTGAACTCTATCTATATTGAGTCCAAAATATGACAACAATACTGCTTTTTTATTAACGACTTCGTCAGTCATAACACTTTCCTTAATTGATATGCCTGCAGCCCATAGTAAAAAATTAATTAAGCAATACAGGCAATATGGTAGAATAATAAATTTCGCCACTATATCAACAATGGAATAATTATATTTATTTTTATAGTAATGAAAAGCCGAGAATACTGCGCTAAATAGTAATACAGTGTTTATTGTTCTACTTATTGTAAAGCCAATAGTCTGGTCTGGAAAGTTTGAACGTACGTTACCTACTAATATTAGTAACAGTAGAAATATTGCCATTAAATTCTCTTTGATAGTCTTGAACAAATAGTTGCCATTACTAATGATCAAAAAATAAAAAAGCGCTAAAGCTGATGTAACTATTGGAAGAGTCTTAATCAATATAGACTCGGAGTAAGAGTTAACTTGTAGCAACGAAATTATTATAGCGAAAATAACAAGGTACATAGCTTCTTTGGCCTTAGCCTTTAAAAATCCGTTAAATTACCAATATATATTCATTTAGAATATTGACATCACCGATACATCCTTATGCTTCTTGTAGCAAGAACTCTCTTAATAATTCTGATTCATCAAACTGATTTATTTTGGAATTATTCGAATTGGTATCGGAGATATTATCCCAGTCAATTTCATCCATTTGAGCTAAACTAGTCACACGTATCGAACTAGTATAGGGTATAGAACCTAAGTAGCTATTAAGTGGCACAATCACTTTTTTATTTAATTGCATAGCCCGCCCCATGAATCCACTTGGTTTGTCATTGTTATAGTAACAATAAATAATGTCCAGCTTTTCCATAAAGTAAATCATCTCTTCATTACTCACATAACGATTGATCAATACAACATTATGTTTTATATCATTTCTCAAAAAAGATGAATCCCCTATTATGAAAAATCTGTACTTGTTTGATGTAAATATCCAATCAGATAATTCAGATAAATTTTTCTTAGCCTTACTAGTATTATTGAATATTAATACAGATTTAATCAGAGGATCTTCAATATATAAATTCAATAACTCCTTCGGCTGTTGATAGCCAACATTCAAATATGGCAAATCATAATATTGAAAATCGTAAGTAAGAAAGGACGTTATATCTTTCAACTTCCCCTCATAATCTGTCATTTTATGAATAGATATTAATTTTAAGCGATCAGATGACTTCAAAAGCTTGAATACGTTATACTTTGCTTTCTTTTTTATTAAACCCAATAAATTCCTATAATGTATACTTGGAATATTATTTTTGTTTATTAAAGATTCAACAGAAACAGATACCCCAAAGTTTTTTTTACTAAATAAGCTCCTTAAAAGTGACCAATACATGTCTTTATGGTCTATATTAAGGAAGATAACGTTTTGATTGTATCTGAATAATACTGTTAACTTTTCTTTAAAACTTCTAACAGTTTTTACCTCATGATTTTTTAAAAGATTATTCAAAAAACTTGAATAATCTTCGTAATGACCTTTTTTGTTTGGTATAAATATATTGAATATCATATCTTCAAAAAGTCTTCTAATGGTAAACGATCAAATAAATCAAGATGGCCGCCTGCGGTACAATTATATATTTGTCTTCCGTAGTTACTATACACTTCATTAGCCATTGAATAGCTGTACTCATTTTGGGGCAAATCTGGCAAGTGCCATTTTTGACCACTAGCAAAGTAATTTTTATCAAAGTGATTGTCATCTTGGCCATTAAAAACGGCAAGTGCGTTTGCAGGACCTTTATCTTTGAAATAATGATCGCATCCTATGAGGCCCACTTTACTAAATCCATAATGAAAGGCCAATTGGAGTGCAACATATGTTACAGTTCCGCCCTGATTCACACTTAATGAGCAATCTTTGGCAAATGTTTTTACTGGTGAAGAGTGTAAAAAGGTGACATTTTTTCTATTTTTAACTAGGTAAGCTCCTTTTTCATCTATGTAAAGTGGAATTTGTGTATCATTAAAAAAGTCATAATTCTGCTCGATAACCATGCTATTTACTGCCACTATTGCCGATGGACGAAAATTGCCTCGATCGAATAGTAGATTAATTTTATTTAATCCAAACGTAAAAACACCATCCAATTGTTGAAAATCCACTTTGTTCAAGCTCGGACCATTACAGATAATAATTGCTTTTTGGCCTTGATATTTATTTTTGACTGCTTGGAGTTTCTTTCTTGAATCCCAAGATAATTTATTAAAATCCCATTTGAGCCTATTCTTGATTAGCAAAGCAGCTTGACGATACGGGTTCAATGTATCCCTTAGTTGTAGATTTTGATTTTCCAGTAAGTCCATATAATATTAGATCAATTGAGTGGCTGAATAAATAATTAATAGTAACATTGGTAGAAGAGAGACTTTATACTCGAATTTAAAGACGCTCACATGTATAGATTTATAAGAATAATAAGCGGAGTACCAAGCGTAAAATCCTAAGTAGCCCGCTATCATACCAATTGGTATAGCATAAATTTGATATGAATTGATCAATAATAAGGTTACACCAATAAAAATTATTCCCGAAATCCCATCTGCAATATGACCAACAACATGGTTAGTTGTTAAATATAATTGCATATGCATAGCACCGTAACGATGTATAAAATAGGCAAGTGATAATAACAGCCATAATTCATTTGGAACAAATTTTATATCACTGTTAATATAGATAAGTAAGTAATTAGAAGTTAGCCCCACAGCAATTACACCTACGGTAAAAACAAGATGTGATAGAAACATTCCCCTCTGCGCTTTTTGAATTAATTGAGGCAGATCTCCCTGTATTCGCAAACGCGAATACAGGGGAATTTTACTATAAAATGGAGCCATTGAAATTTCTTTGATTTGCGCTATAATTCGTAGGGCAAGGAGATATGAAGCCACACTAGCACTATTTCCAACTTGGGCATATAACACGCTACTAAGATTACTTAGCCCATTTGACATAAAGCCTGATAATCCGCTCTTCCAGGCTACTGGCCAAATCTTTGAGAAAAATTGATAATCAAATGAATAGTTAGTTTTAATTTTTTTAAACTGACTGTCATCAACGGCTCTGCTCAGAAAGTAATTACGAACAACGGATAAAATAACCCACAATTGGTTAATAAATACTAAGAGTAGTAAACTATCATTAATTGTAAGAGCAATGATGCAGCATGTAATCGACGCGGTTGACGTAAGGGCTTCCCACCTTCTGACTAGAGCAATCTTGTTTAAGCCTTCCAGGTAATTTGAGTAAATAGAACCATAAAATCTGTAAGCAGAAGCTATTATAATTACACCCCAAGCCACCCACGCAGATCCATTATCTTTTACAAATGAAATAGGCCGCAACATTGACCAACTTCCTAATGTGATCATAATCAAAATGACAGCAATCGTAAGCCAGCTGTAAATGTGAGACATATTTGCATACACTTTCCCAATCAATTCCCAGTTCGGCGTATTTGAAAGTTTATTGGGTGTTTTTACGGAAACAACAGACGTGATCTCAGTTGCTCCTCCCATTGCGTAGGAGATTAACCGAATGAATGTATTTCTGAAGCCCATATCCAACAGCCCCTGTAAGGATATGATTGTTGAAAAGAGATACCACAAAGCAACCTCACCTTCGGAAAATCGCTTTAATATCAATGGAAGCACAACAAAAAGACTCAATGCCTTTGTTGAGTAACTCATCCACGTTGCTATCGTGGGCGAGTTCCATAGCTTATTGGCGATTAATTTGATTTGCATAGATAGATACCGGTTACGGCTATACGTATTGAATGAACTTAGATATTTTTATTAGTAGCCTATTTTTATAATTATACTTGTTTTAGTTGGGTGAGGATAAATCACCTCACCCAACACGTCGTTTATTATCTCATAGTGTTACTACAAATCTTTCAACACCGAGCTAATGCCTCCGTCGAGCGTCAGGTTGGCGCCGTGAATGAAACCGGAGCTTTCCGAGGCCAGGAACAAGGCCATTTTAGCCACGTCGTTCGGGCTGCCAATACGCTGTACGGGGTGAATTTTCCGTAGTTCATCCAGCGCACCCTGGTTACCATCAAATCCCGCCAGGAGCATGTCTGTTTCAATGGCCGCCGGACTGATAGCATTGACCCGAACACGGCCTTCGAGGTCTACCGCCAACGCTCTGGTCAGGCCAATAAGCGCACTCTTCGACGTGGCATAGCTGATAAACCGCCGTTTGGTGAGTTGCTGGTGAATGCTGCCAATATTAATGATGCAGCCATTTACCTCTTCCAGCGATTCCAGAAAGTGCTGGCCGAGTAGTAAGGGGCCGGTCAGATTTACCGTCATGGTATGGTTCCAATCGTCCAGTTTCAAGTCGGCCAGGCTATCCAATAACTGCACCGCAGCATTGTTGATCAGTACGTGGAGTTCCGGAATCAACGCATTGAAATTGCGCTTCCACTCGTTCCGGTACTCCTCATCGGTGCTGAACTTGTGCAGGTCGAACTGGATCAGGCGGTCGGCTTCATGCCGCTCAGAATTCTGAATATCAAGTCCATAAACATAAAAACCAGCTTCCCGAAAGGCCAGCGCCAGGGCGCTGCCAATACCACCTAATACGCCCGTAATCAGTACTTTTTTCATCATCTTACGCAGTTACGCCAACTTCCAGAAACTCGAATATGGTACGGATGGCCTGATGGCTGGCGCGTCGAACGCCCTGTATGGTGTTGGAGCCGTTATGGGTTCCGAACATGCACCGGTCAAACGTCCGTAGCTCGGAGTCCATTGGCAGCGGTTCTACTTCGAATACATCCAGACCAGCCGAGTGTACTTTGCCACTTTTCAGGCCCGCTATTAAGGCGGCTTCGTCGATAATTGGCCCTCTGGACACGTTCACAATGCGAACACCATCTTTCATGCGCTGGATTGTTTCGGCATTGATCATGTGTTTGGTACCCGCTGTCAGAGCGCAGGTCGTCACCACGAAATCAGCGGTTTCCAGGTCTTCAGGAAAGGATAGAAAACGATAGGCTTCTTCGTCGGCTTCTGTGCGGCTGGCAAATGGATCGTACACATTGATGTGCATATCGAAGGCTTTCAGAAAACGAGCCGTTGCCTTGCCGATGTCGCCAAAACCAACCAGTGCCACGGTATGACTTGCCAGCGACATACCCGCCGGTTTCACCCAGTTGCCCGCCCGAACTTCGCGGTCGATGTAATAGGTTTGCCGGGCCAGTCCCAGAACGTATGATACGGCGATGGTGGCTACTTCGGCACCAAACATCAGGGGTGTGTTAATAATGGGAATATCAAGGGCTTTGCAGGCCTTAAAATCGACGTTGTCGACACCAATACCCCACTTAACGGCCGCTTTCAGTTTACCGGCTTTGCCCGCTTTAAACACGCGTTCGGTAGCCGGGTCGTCACCAATAATCCAGCCATCGACCGTTGGTACAAGGTCAATTAGTTCTTCTTCCGACAATACCTGAACAACATTGGGCGCGATCACCTCAATGCCTGCCTCCTCAAAAATGGGCAGAAATTCTGCCAGTTGCCCCAGCATGGGTGGGCATGTGATTAAGACTTTCATAGGGCCATTTCAGGATAAAGTTCGGTAAAGAGGAATTCAGCTACTTTAAAGTTCAGTTCAACGTCAATGTCCTGCGCTTCGATTTCAGCGATTTCGTACATGAAAGGCCGGTCGCCAATCCGATTGCCTTTCTGAAGCAGTGTTTCTTTTTTGAAAATATACATGCAGGAATTCTCCATATAAACGGGAGGTAAATCCTGCGTACGGAGCAGAATATTGGAGTTATGGTTGATGGCCCGCGCTAACGGATCCCATAAACGTGTCTGCATACGTGTCACGCCAAACAGGGTATCGTATACAGGATATTGATTCAGAAATTGCTTTACGCCTTTCTCAACAGTTTCGGCAGAGAGGAGCGGATTTGTGCTGTGGGTCTGTAAGTAAAAATCGGCAGGAACCTGTTCGCAGGTATTGAGCAGCACATTGTTCATCGGGATAGACCCGTCGCGCAGGTGTTGCGGGCGTTCCAGAATCGTTACGGATGGGTAATAAATCTCAGCCTGTTCGATAACGGTGGGGCTGTCGGTGTCAATAACAACCTGAGTAATTGACGGGCATTCCAGTAAGGTATCAATGATGCGATGAAAAAGAGGCTTACCGGCAAAGTCACGGTAGTTTTTTCCAGGAACGCGTTCGCTGGAATGACGCATAGGAACAATAGCAGCAACTGAGTAAGACATAAGCTAGTATTGATGTTAGTATAAAGTATAGATTAATAATTTCGATACAGTAATGCGCGGCCTAAGCCGCTGACGTGTTGACGTTTGCTAGTCGTACGCAATTTGTTTCATGAGTGTCTGAACCGATTGGTCCGCTCGCTCGCGCCGGAAAAACTCGTTCGGATAATAGAACCGCTCCCGCAATGTGCGGTCAAGCGTACCGATAAAGCGATACCCTTGGTAAGTGCCCCAAAACTGGAGTACCCGAAAAACAGGTATGTCAAAAACATTGGTCAGAAACGTACCCTCATGTGCGGCAGCGATGTAGTCGCTCAGAATGTTGGTAGCCGACAGATAGACGAAATTCCAGGCGTTGAACCGAGCGTGCGGTTTAAGCCGTTTAAACGCAATGGCTTCCCGATAATATCGGTTGTAAATTTTGCGGGGTGTTTCTTCGTGCACGTGTACAATGACAGCATCGGCATCATAAGCAATTTTGTAGCCTTGCTGTTGAATGGTACCGGCCCAGTGCAAATCTTCAAGTCCGGTCAGGGACTCGTCATACGACATCTGTTCCCAGAGTGAGCGACGGATAGCCGTGTTCGCGTTGTTACAAAATGGAATCGGCTGGTCGTAGTTGGAAACAGCCGGAAACCATTTGGCAAATAGCTGCTGTTCGGAGAATTTGCTCAGGTGATTGCCAATCTGCCGACCGTAGGTCAAACCTACTTTGGCATCGTCGAAAGGGGCCAGCATCCGATCAATCCAGTTGGTATAAACCGGATATACGTGTGCACTGGCAAAAAGCAGAATATCGCCGGTAGCACGCTGGCAACCCAAGTTCAGCGCCCGCCCGAATGAAAACTGATCCGGACGAATTCGAACAACTTTAGCGCCTTTTTCCTCGGCAATCTGAACGGTATTATCTGTTGACCCTGAATCTACCAGTATAATTTCTACAGTATGTTGACTCTCCCGGCAGGCGATACCGTCCAGTAGTTTACCAATATGTTTTTCTTCGTTAAATGCGCGAATAATGATACTACATTTCATGATTACCAGGCTTTTTTATCTCCCTTGACTGTACTCATTACTGTCCACCAGCAAATCTTTATATCCAATAGCAAAGACCGGTTAGCGATGTACCAGCGGTCCAGACGAACCCGGTGTTCCATTTTCTGAAGCGTATCGGTTTCTCCCCGGCATCCCCGCACCTGCGCCAGTCCCGTTATTCCGGGTTTCACAGCGTATCGCTCCGGATAATTAGGAAGCGAATACCAGTGTTGAGCATCCAGTGGAATGGGGTGCGGCCGTGGACCTACGATACTCATATCGCCCAGGAGAACATTCAGAAATTGGGGCAGCTCATCTAAATTGGTTCTGCGCAACAGCTGCCCCAGCTTCGTGATTCGTGAGTCGTTTCTAGCCGCCTGCCGAAACTCCGCTTCGGGTCGGCTGATCATCGTTCTGAGCTTGAAACACCGGAACTGGCGACCGTTGCGGCCAGTGCGCAGTTGAACAAACAACATAGGCCCAGGTGAATTGAACCGAATGGCAAGTCCAAGAATTGGCAGTAGCCAGGAGAGAACAAAAAGGCTGACCAATAAGGAGAAACTGATGTCAAATATTCGTTTAAGTACGATTCCCGTTTCGGTGGCCGAGGCTGTAAAAACCTCGGCCTCACTATCTATATACGGGCTGGTGTCGGAGAAAGAGGCATTACTAAGCATGATATTTTTGATTAGCTTTTCATGGGATAGACGTTAACTAGGATAAGGCCTTCCGGGATTTCCGGGCCGACTTATCTTCTTCGTAGTATTCACCGTAACTGTAACTGTAGTAATAGGACTCACCATCATCAACGGCATTCAAAATGACGTTCAGGTTATTGAATCGGTGCTCTTTATACAGTGTATCGACCATTTTGAGGTGAGTCTTCGGCGTAATATCATGTCGAACCATGTAAAGCGTTGCATCGGCAAAAGGCGCAATTACCTGAGCATCCGTTACCAGGCCAATTGGGGGTGAATCGACAATGATGTAGGCAAAACGGGCCTTCAATTCGTCAAATAACTGGGCCAGATAAGGGCCGTTGAGTAATTCTGAAGGGTTTGGCGGCAGCGGACCACAGGGAATCAGAAAGTAGTTCGGGAATCCTTCAATCGGTTGCAGCACGTCGTCGAGGGTGGCTTCGCCAATCAGGTAATTACTGATCCCTACCGAGTTGCGCATACCTAACGACATATGCAGCTTCGGTTTCCGCAAGTCCATCTCCAGAATAACCGTTGGACGATCTACCAGGGCCAGACTGGCACCCAGGTTCATCGACATAAACGACTTGCCCTCACCACTAATGCTGGACGTGAACAGGATAATTTGACTACCCGTTGGGTTACTGCGCAGGAATTGCAGATTTGTCCGCAGGGCCCGTATCTGTTCGGCAATAACCGAGCGGCTTTTAGAGACAACCACGAGTGCCTTCTTGCCATCAGATTTAACGACTTCACCCAGGATGGGGACTTGCGAAGCATCTTCCACATCCGAACGGCGACGAACCCGGTTGTTCAGCATATCGCCGGAAGCCAGCACACCAATTGGCATCAGTAAACCAACAATGCCAAACAGCAGGAACGTAAGTGCTTTTACAGGTTTTATAGGATCCGCTTCGTGACGTGGCAGATCAACCGTACGGCTATCGGGCAATGCAGAGGCATAGGACAGAGCGGTCTCTTCACGTTTTTGCAGCAGGTACGTATACAGGTTATTTTTGATGGCCTGCTGGCGTGTAATGTTCATCAACGCCCGCTCTTTGTGAGGCACAGTGCGCACCATGCTTTCGAGCTTCCGATTTGTTGTTGAAAGCTGGCCCTTTGTGCTGTTGAGCTGTTGCTTAATGGACTGGATATTTTCCGAGATGCTTTCCTTCGTAGCTTTTATCTGGCCATCAAGGGTTTGAAGCAGCGGATTTTTCTCTGACGTCGTACGCGCCAGCACATCATGCTGAAGTTCAAGCTCAGATACCTTTGTTACCAGGCCAACCAGAACAGGATCACTCAGGCTCAGCGTAGCAGGCGTAGTGCCCCGGCTGGATGCTTTACTGTCAACGTATTTTTCAATATCGTTCAGTGAACTCAGTTGAATATTTACCTGATTGAGTTTGGTATCATTGTCCTGCACTGTCATCAGAAACGATTGTGCCTGCGTGCTCAGGTCGGTGATACCCTGTTGCGTTTTGTATTGCTCAACATCTTTTTCAACAGTAGTCAGCTCACCCGATATTAAGCTTAGACGGTCCTCAATGAAACTCAGTGTACTGGCCGCCAATAAATTTTTATCGACAAGAGCCGCCTGGTTATATTCATCAATGAGCTGGGCCAGTATCGCTTCACCTTTAGCCGGTACGGCTTCTTCGAGGGTTATCTGCAACACCGTCGATGCTTTGCTGGTAGTTTCTACGGTCAGCAGTTTTAAATAACCATTTACCGTTTCCGTGCGGGGCGATACTTTAATTTTCATTGGCTCCATTGACGCCATCAGCGGTTTTTTGGCAAACACGCGCAGCCGGCCATAGGGCGTATGAATAGACTGGTTAACCGGATAAACCTTGTCATTGATACGGACATGACTCTTGTCGATCACGGTAAGCAAAAGCTTATCTTCATACAGCTCCGACGTTGGACGCTCCACGATGAAACGGAATGGTACATTACCATAAACTTCTTCGTCGATAGTAGCCGTCGGCATAAAATATTGCACATCAAGATCAAGACGATTTACCACCTTATCCATAAGGGTAAACGAACGTATGATCTCAACTTCATTTTCAACCGTTTTCTTCGGAGCCAGAATATCCATTTCCTTCAGGATGCTTTCTCCGTCAAGGCCTTTTTTCTCGTCCTTGATGAGTAAACTGGCCTGAATTTTATAGATAGGCGTTTTATATTGCAAATAGACGTAACCCGCAGCTCCCGCCAGAGTCAGTGAAAGTGCAAACCACTTCCAATGCTTCAGATAGCGAAGCAGTATTACCCGCAGATTGGGCTCATTCTCTGTGCTATAAACCTGATAAGGCGTATATGAGTAGGCATTTTCTGACATATATATATTATTTAAAGCGACTAAATATGATAGCTAAAAAAGAAAGTGCACTTATAGCAATAGGTAATAACTGGTAGGTTCTGTCGGCAGTGGCTACGCGGGCGCGGCCGGGCTCAACGTAGATCACATCATTAGGGCGCAGGTAATAGTTTTGAGAACGAAACAGGTCACGATTGGTAAGGTCAATGCGGGTAAAAGTCCGCTGGCCGTTCACTTCCCGAATGAGCAGGACATTTTCGCGTCGACCATAGATCGTGATATCGCCAGCCAGACTCAGCGCTTCCAACATCGTAATCCGTTCATTGGGAATCGTGAAGAGCGATGGACGAGCAACTTCGCCCATGACCGAAACCCTGAAATTCTGGTTCCGGATATTGACGGTCGGCTCTTTGAGGTAGTCCTTGAGTTTTTCGCGGATGCGGTCAGAAGCCTGCGCGGTAGTTAATCCGCCAATGGCTATTTTACCAATCAGGGGCAATTCAAGCGTACCGTCTGGATTGACCAGATACCCCGTTAATTCTGGCAGTGCTGTCATGGTCGGCGTCATCATCCGATCAATTGGCATGGTAGCCGATGGGGGGTTGAAGAACGTAGTCGCTTCCGGGCTTAAGCTACTTACCCGCACAGTCAGAACATCGCCCGGTTGCACTGTCGGAACAAACCGATCCATTAATTTAATGGAGTCAGACGCGGCTACTTGATCCTGGAAGTAAACTAACTTTTTAGAAGAAATGCAGCCTGAGACAAGTGAGGTTAAGGCTATTCCGATTACTAAAGACAGTTTTTTGAGAGAAGAGGATAATACCATAAAGTGGCAGGCTTGGCTAAGTAAAACAGGATGAGAAATAGTAAGAATGTTTGAACAGATCAGGCTTCTATATGTTAGTTACCCTTTAGTTATGTATTGTTATTTTTTGACTATAAAAACCGATCATATATGATCATAATACTTGTATGTTTTAGGCACAATATCTTGTTATCAGTTTCCAAATATATAGCATCTTTTCTATAGTAACAAGGATTTGAGTATATATTATATTAACAGTTTAAATAATTCATAAACAATTTATTGACTGCATTTCAGTAATATAATTATTTTTTGGTTTAATATTTAAAAATGAAGGATATACTAAACTGTTATCTATACTTATGATACTATAAAGTTGTAATTTAATACTTACTAATATAAATATTATACACTATAGTATTCTTTTTATAATTTCACTACTTTAACTGCATTATTTATAAAATTATTTTTACTAATAGTTGTACAAAATACATATTAGGCGGTTTTATGCTTAGCGTAAGTTTAAAAAAGTTGCATATTTGCAAAAGCCACTATACATATACTATGAATTTACAGACTTCATTAAATATATTACAAAATAGACAATGGAACTTAGTCAATTCAGGTCCCTCCTGCAACATATATCATTCTGATAATCAACATCTTATTACTCCACTGAAAAGCGTTGGCAGAATACCGTCGGGTACTATCGACTCCATGTTTCGGTCTGTTTACAACGCACGAGAAATCGGTTGTCCAACGATAAGTAAGAATGCTAAACCGTTGCCTGTGTTAACAATCATCCTTGAAAAACAGGCAAGCCAATTTTGGGGGCGTATTGAGCGGAAGAATTTATTGGCTATTACTACGGGCAATACACCCGAGATCGTTGCTAAAAAGCTAAGTTCGCAACTAAGGGAATTTACAAACTACCTTGGTTCACACAGCAGCGAGGAGTTTATGCTGTCTGGCGATTTTACATTTAATTACTTATACGATATGACTCGCGTTAGAGAGTTATTCCAGCAATTCAGAATTAGCTCTTTAGCTGAACAAGCTAATATCTCACCAGATACGCTAAGTCAGTTCATGACCAGTAAACAGCATCCTTCTTATCAGCAAGCCCAGCAGATAGAAGAACTCATCCAGCAGTTTGGCCGGGAAATGATAAATTTTTCACTCCTGTAAGTACACATTGAGCATAAAAAAAGCTTCTCTGTTGCAGGGAAGCTTTTTTTATGCTCAATGTGTTGGTTCTTTACCATTGACTTGTTGGTAGGGCTTTGGGCTGAGCGCTCAATTTTACTATCTGAGATTCAACAGCCATTTTATTTAATGCCAGGTAAATTATTTTAACGGCACCTTCAATCCGTTGCCATCCCTGCTCACTTCGAAGATCAATACCAACCATTGTATGATTATTCTGAGCCTGAATAGTGAGGTAGGATAAAGCCCCCAGCATTACCGCCGATATCGCTTGGTTATCGGGACCTTCTATAAACGAAAGCTGACCCACCAAGCGCATCAGTTCATCATCCTGTGCTTTGCTGATGACGTCGGCAGTTGGATCGTTCTCAACCACATTCGCTTTTAATACCTCACGGGCAGCCTTCGATGTTCGCATATACCGAAACATCTGTATTGCCTGACGGTACCATACCTTAGCCAGATCACCTTGATGCATAGGGCGAATTTGGTCTAGCATGGCTGGTGTGAACTGGGGGAACATACGTCCCATCCGCACATAGTATTCCATTAGACCATCTAAACCGCCAAAATATCGGTAGATAAGCACTTTGCTTATACCTGCTTTTTCAGCAATTTGATTGATTCTAGCTCCTTCCAGACCCTGCTCGGCTAGTACATCTTCAAGGGCATTCACGATGCGCTGTGTGGTCTCCGCGCGATTTCTTCTAATTTTTTCCATCTATATTCTGAGGCAACATTAGATTCTTACTGCTAATGTAGAATTTATAGTTAACAAAAAGTCACCTTAAAACAACTATTTATTTTAAGTACATACTTATAATTAACGATGATTGGCAAAAGTACATTACCTAAACGTTAAATATATACTAAGTTACTTAAGTAGTTTTTCTTAGTTAATCAAAGATTAATACTTATTGAAATCGAATTATCAGTCAATAACCATCCGTCTAATTGTAAAGAAAGCAACGGCAAAAGCGTTTACATTCCTTAGGCTTGTTAGTTGCCCTGTTTAATTGCGCAATATTGGCCGTACCGATTGTAATTCATCACGCTACTGCTTATTTTGACTTTCTATTTTTTCAGTCACATGTCTCTACTTATCTCCGTCGACACATCGACAACAGTCTGTTCAGTTGCGTTTCATCGCTATAATAGCTTAATTGACTGTACTTTACTTGGTTCTTACGAACTATTTACCGAACGGACCTCCTCAGCCATGCTTACTACACTTATCAGCGACATTGTGACTCAGTCAGGTTACAATCTGGCAGAAATAAGCGCCATTGCCGTTGCGAAAGGCCCCGGCTCCTATACAGGCTTACGAATTGGTGTTTCAACAGCAAAAGGGCTCTGTTTTGCGCTGGATAAACCCCTGATCGCGATCAATACATTAGCCGCAATGTCTGAACAGGTTCGGGCTTATTTTCCGGCAGATTACTTGCTTTGCCCAATGATCGACGCCCGGCGAATGGAGGTCTACTGTGCGATCTATAGCGCCGATGGACGGGAGGTTCAACAAACATCAGCGAAGGTTATTGACGAGCAATCGTTTTCGGACTGGCTTGACAAAACACGTGTTGTCTTTTTCGGTGATGGAGCCGAAAAATGTCGGTCACTTATTGGCTCCCACCCAAATGCAATTTTTCCGGATATAGCCGTTCTCCCTTCGGCCCGCACGATTGGCCAATTGGCAGCGCAGGCATTTGGCCAGAGCCAATTCGAGAATGTAGCCACTTTTGAGCCGTTTTATCTGAAAGATTTCATGGCTATCAAGCCCAAAAAGGCGATGTTTTAATGGGAGAAGTAGCCATTCTCATTGGGTGAGTCGGCCAGTAAGGTGGGAATGTGCCGTTTTTCTCCTTATTTCGCCCCGGCAACTACATCCATCGCTCGTGCAAATTATCGTTGATATCGGCAATACCGACGCCGTTTTCGGACTTTATACCTCCACCACCTGGCAATGCATCTGGCGAACACCCGCCCGGCGCGATGAGCCAGCTCAATCGTATGAAGGTCGGTTGCGGCTTTGGTTGCTGGAAGCCGGCATTCCGCTGAGTGCTGTAAAGTCAACTGTCTTGAGTAGCGTCGTTCCCGATCTGAGCCCTGTTATGCGGGTCATGCTGACCGAACTATTCGGGTTTGAACCGGTAGTGGTTGGGCCGGGGATTTATCCGCTTCTGCCTATTGAGGTGTTACGGCCGCACGAAATTGGCGCCGACTTAGTGGCCAATGCACTGGCAGCTTATACCCGCTACCGTCGTACTTGTGTTGTGGTCGACTTTGGTACTGCTTTAACCTTCACGACCGTATCGGGCGAGGGGAAACTCCTGGGCGTAGCGATTGCGCCGGGCCTGAAAACAGCCATTCGATCTTTATTTGCCAATACCGCGCAACTGCCCGAAGTCCCTATAGAAGTGCCCTCATCGGCATTGGGTACCAGCACGACTCATGCCATTCAGGCGGGCGTTGTGTTAGGGTATGAAGGATTGGTACGATCGCTGGTTGGCCGGATTCAGACTGAACTGAATGGCGACTGTATTGCTGTAGCCACCGGTGGTTTATCGAGCCGGATTCCTTCTCTACAGGATGTATTCACCGACATTGTTCCATCGCTAACGCTGGATGGCATCCGGTTAATTGGTGAGTTAGTCACGGCAGCAAAGTAGTTTTTAGGTGCTGTGGTTATCCAGCAAGACATAACATTCGACATTAGCATCTCTCCTCCTAACTCAATTACCAATTACCCCTACTTTGTTGCTTCATCATCAGCCGAATTCGGAGTACGTTTTCTACGCTTCTGCAGGGCATCATTCAATAAATACTCAATTTGCCCATTCACACTTCGAAACTCTTCCTGCGCCCAACGCTCCAGTTCCTTTAACGTTTCGGGTTGAATGCGTAAGACAAATGCTTTTTTTTCAGCAGCCATAAGAAAGGGAATAAGGGGAAGAGAGGGAGGAGAGGGAATAAGGGGAAGAAAGGGAGGAGGTATGAATAGGCAAGTTTCCCTTACTTCCCTTTTTCCCTCTCCTCCTTCTCTTCCCTCCCTTCCCTTTTCTCCTTAATTATACAACGTTCCCGCATTGACAACCGGGCTAACTGATTTCTCACCACAGAGCACGACCAGCAGATTGCTTACCATAGCTGCTTTGCGCTCTTCATCCAGCGCAATTACGCCATTTTTTTCAAGTCGCTCCAGCGCCATTTCAACCATACCAACGGCGCCTTCCACAATTAAACGACGTGCCGCTATCATGGCCGATGCCTGCTGGCGCTGCAACATGGCACCAGCAATTTCGGATGAATAAGCCAGGTGACTAACGCGGGCTTCAATAATGTCGACACCGGCCCGTTCGAGTCGTTCATTTAATTCCTGTTCCAAAAATACGTTAATCTGACCCGTACTATCACGTAATGTTACCGATGAGGTTTCATCTTCCATGTGGTCATACGCATAGGAGTTAGCTAACTTCCGTACGGCAGCTTCGGACTGAATCTGGACGAAATTTACGTAGTTGTCAACCTCAAATAGCGCCCTGGCCGTGTCTTTCACCTGCCAGACTACAACCGCAGCAATTTCAACGGGGTTACCCATTTTATCGTTGACCTTCAAAGTCTGGCCGTTCAGGTTACGAGCCCGCAGGCTAATCTTTATCTTATTATAAAGTGGATTCACCCAGCGCAGACCCGTTTCTTTAATCGTCCCAACATAGTCGCCAAAGAAGGTAGCCGTCATCCCCTCTTTCGGGTAAATAATGACGATGCCTTTTAAAATGAAAAAGCCCAAAAGGAGCATAATTATTCCCGGAATGGGACCGTACTCCTTGAACAATCCATAAAACGCAAGACCAGCCAACCCAAAACAGGCTAACGCAGCTAATAAAAATAGGTACCCGGAAACGGACGTAAGCTTTTTCTCCTGCATGACCGTAAAAGTTAGTTCAAATAATTGATATCATTTTGATAGCACAATGATATACAAAAACTCGTTCACTTTAGAGAAAATTGGAAGAACGGTTCGGGAATTCCATCAACGGCTTCTTTGACGCTATCACTATAAACGCCAATCCTTTTCACTATTTTTGCACCCTTAAATACTGGTCGGCTTTCTGGCTGACCGACTCGTTGACTATCATGCTGCTGAGTGAACAGGAAATAAATCGCCGACAAAAGCGCGAAGAATTAATGCGGATGGGCATTGACCCCTACCCCGCCGAGTTATTTGACGTAAATACAACCATCGCCGACATACGGGCGGCTTTTCAAACCGAAGGCCCCGGTACAGAAGTTGAACCCGAACAGGATTTTTCGGGCGATGAACGCTGGGGAAACATCCAGCTGGCAGGCCGGTTGATGGTGTTCCGTATCAGCGGTAGTGCGTCGTTCGCCGAGATACAGGATTCTACGGGCCGGATGCAGTTCTACTTTCGGCGCGACGACATCTGCCCCGGCGAAGACAAGACGCTGTATAACACGGTCTTTAAAAAACTACTCGACATTGGCGATATCATCGGCGTTCGGGGAAACGTGTTCACAACCAAAACCGGTGAGCTATCGGTCTATGTTCGTGAATTCAAAATCCTGAACAAATCGTTGCGCCCGTTGCCGGTGGTAAAAGAAGTTGTGAATGAGAAAGGTGAAAAAGAGACCTACGACGCCTTTACTGACCCCGAACAGCGGTATCGGCAGCGTTATGTGGATCTGATCGTGAACCCACAGGTGCGCGACGTTTTCGTCAAACGTACCAAACTTGTCAACTCCATTCGGCAGTTTCTGAGCGCCAAAGGCTACCTGGAGGTTGAAACACCAATTTTACAGCCTATTCATGGTGGCGCAACGGCACGGCCGTTCAGCACACACCACAACTCGCTCGACATGAAGCTGTATATGCGGATTGCCAATGAATTGTATCTGAAACGGTTGATCGTTGGCGGCTACGACGGCGTGTTTGAGTTTGCCAAAGATTTCCGGAATGAAGGTATGGACCGTACCCACAACCCGGAATTTACGCAGGTTGAGTTCTATGTTGCCTACAAAGATTACCTCTGGATGATGGACACCATTGAGGAGATGGTCGAAAAAGTAGCGCTGGATGTTGCGGGTACAACAAAGGTGACGGTAGGCGAAAACATTATTGATTTCAAGCGCCCCTGGAAACGGCTCACCATGTTCGAGGCTATTCAGGAATATACCGGCGTCGATGTATCGACAATGGAAGAAGATGAGCTTCGACAGGTAGCAGAAGGGCGGGCTATCAAAGTGGATAGCACCATGGGCAAATCGAAACTGATCGATGAGCTGTTCGGCGACGCTTGTGAGCCGAACATGATTCAGCCGACGTTCATTACCGATTACCCCGTCGAAATGTCGCCGTTGACCAAGAAGCACCGGAGCAAACCCGGCCTGGTTGAGCGGTTCGAAGCGATCTGTAACGGAAAAGAAATTGCCAATGCCTACTCTGAGCTAAATGACCCTATCGACCAGCGCGAGCGGTTTGAGGAACAGTTGCGGCTGGCCGAACGGGGCGATGAAGAAGCGATGGTTCTTGATGAGGACTTTTTGCGGGCGCTCGAATATGGTATGCCGCCAACGGCGGGTGTAGGTCTGGGTATCGACCGTCTGGCTATGATCATGACCAATCAGGCGTCTATTCAGGATGTGTTGTTTTTTCCGCAGATGCGCCCCGAAAAGAAGCAGGAGCAAGCTGACGAGAGCGATTTCATTGCGGCTGGTGTTGCGCCTGAGTGGGTTCCGGCTTTACAGAAATTAGGCTTTATGACGGTAGATCAACTTCAGGCTGCCAACCCAAACAAGTTATTTAACGATTTGGGTGGTGTGCGCAAGAAACTGAAGCTAGACGCTAAAATGCCAACCCTCGATGAGGTGAAAGGCTGGATAGGGGAAAAGTGAGTGAGTTAAAAGTAGGTGGAGTAGTAAGTGATTGGTCAACGGGCTAGCACAAGTATGGGTTTATCCATTGACCATTCACTTACCGCCCTACTTACTAACTTAAAACAATAACCCTCGCCTGATGTAAGGTGAGGGTTATACATACATGACAAGACGCGCTGAAGACTTAATACTCTGAATCTATCTTTTTCACCTTTACGGCGTTCAGTCCCTTTTTGCCGTCAACCACTTCAAATTGAACCCGGTCTTTCTCTCGAATGGTTGTACCGTTGAGGCCGGTGATGTGGACGAAGATGTCCCGGTTGGTATCGTCTTCAACAATGAATCCGTAACCCTTACTTTCGTTAAAAAATTTTACTACACCTGTTTGCATAAAACTTAAACAATTTAACAATTAAAAACTTAAAGGGTCAGTTATCAACAAAGAGCGCGAACTACACAGCCGGATATCTAAATCAGTAGATACATTCGTAAAATCAGCGATATTTGTTGGACATAAAAACGATGTAGCCCTTTTTTAGGCATCGATGTCGTTATAATACAAAGAAAAGAAAAATGTTATTACCGCAAGTAGATAGAGGCTATTTTTTAGCTATTTTCACTGCGTTTATATGGGCATTTTGTGTAAACGGCAAACAATCTATTTACTAGAGCCGTTAATTTACCAGAATAAAGATTTACCTGAATATATACACTTCGCAAACCAAAGGCATGGATAAGATCAGATATTTTGTTGAAAATCAGGTATTTGGCGTCTGTTCACGACTGGGAGAGAAAATGAATATTTCGGCCAGTAGTATCAGGCTGTATTTTATTTATACATCATTCTTAACGCTCGGTTCGCCAGTCATTCTGTACCTGATCCTGGCGTTTTGGATGGAAATGAAAAAGCACCTCCGCCGACACGCCCATCCAACAGTTTGGGAACTGTGAAAAGATGTATGATGTAGGGCGTATTACTTTTTGCGTATCTGACTGACTATATCATAAATCAGATATCATACATCTTACATTATTTCGCCAAACGTTTTTTTCCCTTCGGCGAAATACTTCCAGACTATGCTGTCTGGATATAGAGGTACCTCTGTTGTTTGTTGAGCTTTTAACCGTTTGCGCTCGCGATGGAGTTGTGGTAAGCGGCCATAAAAGGCAAAATGCGCCCTTATAATTGCCCATACATCACGCCATTGACCAACTTTCAGGAATAAGATCGCTGACAGTCCGTCGAGTATTAAACGAAACATAATTTTAGGCCATAGCCAGAAATCAGCTGGCCAGTTTTTGTACAGCATAAACAGGCTGTTGCGGTAATTCAAGTACGTTTTATGCGGATTGGACTTGTGAAGTGTACCGCCCCCAACGTGATAAACCGTCGACTGGCCGCACGCCCAAACCTCGTAACCGAGTCGCTGTATACGCCAGCACCAGTCGATTTCCTCCATGTGAGCAAAAAATGACCCATCGAAACCACCGGTTTCGTGAAACACCTCAGCCCGCATAAATAGACACGCTCCCGTGGCCCAGAACACCTGTCGGTTATCGTCATACTGACCCCTATCTTCTTCGAACGTGGCAAAAACGCGTCCCCGGCAAAATACATAACCCAGCCAGTCGACAAAGCCCCCGGCAGCACCGGCATGCTCAAATAAGGCAGGCTGATCATAAGACCTGATTTTTGGCTGACAGGCAGCAATTTTTGGATTGGTCTCCATCATCGCCAGCACCGGCGACAGCCAACCGGGTGTTACGGCAATATCAGAATTAGGAAGCACGTAATACCTGGCTCCACCGTAGTGTGTTCGTATGTGTTCGAGAGCAAGGTTATACCCACCGGCATAGCCTTCATTGCGGGGAAGCTCAATGATACGAACGGTGGGGAAGGTAGCTCTAAGAAATGAAACCGATGAATCGACAGAGGCACTATCGGCTACGTAAACCGGATGCCCATCGGCATTGGCTAGAACCGCAGGAAGAAATTTAGCTAAAAACGGCTGCCCGTTGTAATTAAGAATAACAATGGCAAGGGTATCCACAAAGTGCTTTTATAATTTACAGTTTACAGTTTATCGTTTTGAGTTTACTGCTGGCCAACACCAGCGCGTATTACACCCATCGCCATAAACTATAAACCGTAAACCTACTAATTCTTTACTACATTAACCCATCCAGATTCAGGCCGGGGATATTTGGCAGCAGTCCTTCAGTGGCCTGCCGTAGTTGTTCGCGAGCTTTAATTTCTACATTACCCATTGCTTTGTTGGTGGCGGCTACAATAAGATCCTGTAGCATTTCGCGATCTGCGGCCGGGGTCGCGCTCGACTTGATCAGATCGGGGTCAATTTCGATTTTCAGCACATTTTTCAGTCCGTTAACCGTCACTTTCACCAAACCTGCCCCCGATTCGCCCGTTTCTATAACGGTGCTAAGGTTTTCCTGGGCATCTTTCATTCGGGATTGAACTTCCTTCATTTTCCCGAACATATCCATCATATTCATACTTGTAGTCAGTTATCAACGTATCACTGCTTATCGTACTAATAACACAGCACCTGTGCGAACAGTTTTCAGACCGGTCAGGTCTATGACCTCAATGCGATACATATATTGGCCGGCGGGTGCAATCTGACCGTTTGTAGTCCCATCCCAACCCTGTGTTTTATCGGTTGTGCTATACACTACTTCGCCCCAGCGACTGTAGACATTCATGACAAACTGATCAACGTAAATACCTTTTGCCAGCAGAATATCATTCATTCCATCGCCATTGGGCGTAAAGACATCAGGCACAAAAATCATAGATTCCCGCCGAAACGTGTAATAATTGGAATAGCTTTCGAACCCATTTTTATCAGTTGCCACTATTCGATACCGCTTCGATTGCAGATTAGGGTCGTTTTGGTCAGGTTCGTAATGCGTATTGCTACCTATGGAAATCAAATCAGTGAGGCTACTTATCAAGTCGTTTACTTCTACCGTATAATGATCGATAGTCTCCGGTGCAAACGGCGAGTCTGGATTCCAGTCAATCCCCGTAGCCGATTTTGACGTCAGGAATACAGTACAAACGGGTGTAGATGGCTTGGATTCCAGCCCACAACTATTTTTATATGTCACCTGGTAGCAATAAGAGCCACTGGATGCATCTACAGCATTATCATTATACCTGTTTATACGTTCAAGAGCGGCAATTGGCTGGAAAGTACCCGAAGAGCCAGATGCCCGACTAACAATCATCGTGTAACTATCAGTAGCACCAATATTGGCTGGTGGCGTAATAATTAACAATGGGTGCCCATCCTGAATAGTAACAAATGAATCAACAACATCGCCCGGCATATCGCCACTAATGCCCGTTACACAAGCGTTGTTGGACGTAATGATCGTCTGTGCTACACCATCAATAGTTGCGACAAGCTGGTAACAGTATTGGTTACCACAGTCGATAGAACTATCATCAGCATATGTGCTGGTATTTTTGTTAATTATTCTGGCAGGAAAGGGTGCGCTGTTCCGATTGAACCCGTAAAAACGTAACGATCCTGTACCGGCATAGGGTTGCCAACTCAGGTTGTTCTGTTTATTTGCAGCTTTAACATCCAGCACCAGACTACATACCTCATCAGATTTCAATGGAGTGCTGTTGCACGCGTCCTGAGTAACTAATTGAAAACACTGTACCTGTTTCGCATCCGTCTGAACGGTAAAGGTGCCTGTTTCAGTACCCTTCTGCCCTGTTGCGGTATAAGTACCATTTATTTTCTGATAAAGCAGCACAGTTACCCCCGTGCTGGCCTGATACGTAATGTCAATGGCTTTGTCGCTCGTTGTAGTTAAAGCCGTAATAGCGGGTTGATCTGCCGACGATAAAAGGGTATAGGGAACACTGCTATTTGATTGAGTACCGCTGCATGCGTTCGTATATACCCCTTCTACTGTTATTGGATTAGGGTTTGAATTACTATACGTGTGTGATGGCTGGGCCTGTAACTCAGCCCGGCTAAAATTATCGACAGCGCCATCGCCCCACCGTACAGTATAGCTGTCATATTGGCCCAATGTCGATGGGTCAGCCGTTATAGTCACTCGTCGGCCCAAACAAGCCAGTACTTTAAAGGTGACAGAGTTGAGTGGCAGTACGGTAATAGTTTTACAGGCGTAGGCATCAAATCCGTTCAAGTTCCCTACCTGCAGAATAGTAAATGTCCCCGTTTTAGTATAGGTATGGCTTTTCTTTTGGTCAAACGAACTCGGAAGACCTTTCCCATCATACTCATACACATAAGCCGTGTTTGTCAAGCCTGCCTGTTCGCTTCCAGCTTTGATTTGCACTGTGCTCCCAACGCATATTCTGTCATTCACTACTGTAAAACCTCCCGGATTTGAACCAGCCGGAGGTTTCGAACAATAATTATCCTGCGCCAACAATGATTTTACAGGCAAAAACAATAAAAGCAATAAGGCAACCAGACTGGCAGGAAATCCACTCGTTTTCACTTTAATCCTGGTTGGCCACGGTCGTAAAATTCGCACGAAGAGTATTTTTTTATCGTTCGTATATATAAATCGCTTCTACGTATAGAAACGGCTTCGGTGGACATTTTCGCATCCGGCGAAACGTATCTTTCTTAAAATCAGTTTTCCGTTTAAACCGAAGCCAAAAACGGCTTACCAAAGATACCTGCACTGACGTGCACCAACCAATAAAATGAGCAATAATAGTACCAACTCTGAAACCACTCCCGAAGTGCCGGGAAATTCGAGCGAGGCAACTCCTATTCGGCTGGATCGAATTGAGGATGCTATTGCTGATATTAAGGCGGGTAAGATCGTGATCGTGGTAGATGATGAAGACCGCGAAAATGAAGGTGACATGATCTGCGCGGCCGAAATGATTACCCCCGAACTGGTCAATTTCATGGTTCGCGAAGCCCGCGGCCTGATGTGTGCCCCCCTGACTCAGGAACGCTGCGACGAACTGGGTCTGGATATGATGGTAATCAGCAACACCTCTGTTCATACAACGCCGTTTACCGTATCGGTCGATTTGCTCGGTAATGGCTGTACGACCGGCATTTCGGCTTCAGACCGCTCTAAGACCATTCAGGCACTGGTTGACCCGAACACCAAGCCCGACGATTTGGGTCGACCCGGCCATATTTTTCCGCTACGGGCTGTTGAAGGCGGAGTAATCCGGCGGGCAGGCCATACAGAAGCTGCCGTGGATATGGCCCGCATGGCGGGTTTATTACCGGCTGGCGTGCTGATCGAGGTGCTGAGCGAAGACGGCACTATGGCTCGTTTGCCCGAACTACGTCTTATGGCCGACAGATTCGATATGAAGCTCGTTAGTATTCAGGATTTAATTGAATACAGGCTGCGCACCGAAACGCTGATCCGGCGCGAAATCGGGGTGGATATGCCCACACAATGGGGGCACTTCGACTTGATTGCCTTCAAACAAAGCAATACGGGTGATACGCACCTTGCTCTCATAAAAGGAACCTGGGAGCCTAACGAACCGGTGTTGGTTCGTGTACACTCATCCTGCGTTACGGGCGACATTTTCGGTTCCTGTCGATGCGATTGTGGTGCCCAACTCCATGCATCTATGGAGCTGGTCGAAGCCGAAGGGAAAGGAGTGGTCGTCTACATGTTTCAGGAAGGCCGGGGTATTGGTCTGCTTAATAAACTGAAAGCCTATAAACTTCAGGAAATGGGCCGCGATACAGTGGAAGCGAACCTCGACCTGGGTCTGCCAATGGATTCCCGTGACTATGGCGTAGGAGCTCAAATCCTGCGCGACCTTGGTGTTCGCAAGCTTCGGCTAATTACGAACAACCCTAAAAAGCGGGCCGGTTTGATGGGCTACGGACTTGAAATTGTCGACACCGTACCCGTCGAAATTCAATCCAACCCACATAATGAACGCTACCTGCGAACAAAACGCGACAAAATGGGTCATACCATTATGAACGAGCCGGTAAATGAAGAGCAGTAGACCAGTAAATAGTGAGGTAGTAAAGTAGTTAATGCGTGTATAAGTAAAGCCGCCACCCGATTACTTCACCACTTCACTACTTACGAATCAACCACTTTACGAACTATGAACAAGCAATCGTTTAAAGACCTCATTAACGGAGATAAACCGGTGCTGGTCGATTTTTATGCCGATTGGTGCGGGCCTTGCAAACAACAGGCCCCTATTTTAAAGCAACTTACCGACCGCTCGGGCGATAAAGTTCGCGTTGTTAAAATCGACGTCGACAAAGCCCAGGCCGCGGCCCAGCAATACCAGATTCGGAGCATTCCAACCATGATCATGTTTAAAGATGGCAAGATCGTCTGGCGGCAGTCGGGCGTTCAGAACCTGAAAACGCTGGAAGGATTAGTACAACAGTTTGGTAGCTGATAACGTGTATATAAAGCAAAAACTCCGACCGTGGAAACGCGGTCGGAGTTTTTGCTTTTAGAAATTACTGTTCGCTCAGTATTACTTGGCATTTTGCGCTAACCCAAAGTTTTTCAGGTTGGTTAACGCCGTGACATTAATGATTTTCCACTGTCCGTTAATTTTCTCGACTGTTCGCGACTCTTTAGATTCTGTTTTGCCGTGACTATCCACAAGCGTTTGGTCGTAGGCAACAAAAGCCATATTACCATTCTGATGAATGGTATAATTTGAATTTTGCACCGTTACCTTATCCGATACTTTGGAGCTTTTGAACTGACTGGCAAACTGTTTTTCCAGCTTATCCCAACCTTTTATCAGCATAAAATCGCCCCCATACAAGTTGGCCGCAAAATGAATGTAGGGTGTATGTGCCCATGCATTCGACCACTCGGCTTTGTCTCGTTTAAAAAATCCCTCGGTTTCACTCCGCAACACACGTTTAATGGCATCGTTGTCGGCCTGGGCCAACCCACACATCACGGTACTCAGCAACAAGGCGGTTACCAAAAGTGGCGTTTTCATGACCAGAAAATGTTTAGTTAACGGTCAAGTTATAGAACGTTATTAGAATAAACAACTATTTTTTTGCACTTTTATTCTAAAAACAATATACTCTATATATGTACTTATTTTTTACGATTACGTCTGATCTATATAACAACTAGCGGGTAGTCAACAACTTATCCAGCCGCCGGATCGACTGCACCACCGATCGAACTGTGTGGTAGTTAATTTTCCAGGAATGGCTCATGTGCGTCCAGATTGGCACACCCTGACGGGTCATAAGCGGCCACCACTCCCCTGCTTCATGGTTCACCATTTTATCCAGCACAAAGCGGTGAACATTTTCGTAAGCCCGCCAGTATTTCTCATCACCGAAAAGACGATAGGCATCCAAAAAACCAATAAGTACTTCGGCTTGCTGCCAGAACTCTTTCTCCCGATCATACACCTTTCCCCCATGCGAGCCTTCGACAAAGACGCCCCCAAACTCCCAGTCTATACCGTAATCAGCGGCATGTGAAAGGGCTTTTTGCAATTGATTGAAGTAGGTCTCATGAGGAATCTCCAGAATGCTTAACGCATGAATCAGCAGCCAGGCGAACTCTGCATTATGGCCATAACTGGTATTATCTTCGGCCTCCCGCTTAACGCCGTCTTCAGTGAAGCGATCCCAACCCCAGATCACGTCGAACTTAATTTGGGGAGCTACGCGCCAATCGGCCCAGAACTGCGGCACACCCGTGCCATAGATTGGGTGCATAATTTTTCCAACCAGCAGGTTAATAACTTCCAGCAATTTTCGGCGATGAATGGGCTGACGGGTGCATTCATACAACGCAGTGAAGGCTTCCATCAGGTGCATATGGGCATCGAGCGTTTTGCGATTGCCTCCGGCAGCCCCCGGCCCCGATAATGTCCACTGGCGGTCAAATACCTCAAAATAGCCGCCATAACACGTATCTGCCCCATATTTCTGTAATAGATCAAATACCTTCTGAGCATAATCGACCCCACGCGGGTCGCCGGTGGCCAGCGTATACTCACTCAGGCAATAGATGGCGAAACTCTGCCCATAAACGATCTTCTGATCGTTCAATACCTCCCCTTTTCGGTTGGTCATCCAGTAAAACCCACCGTGTTCGGTATCCCACATTTTCGCTAGCAAATACTCTACGCCATGCCGGGCCAGCTCGGCTAAAGCACCGTTGCCGTAGACTGCGCGATGAGCGGAGGCATAGGTATAAATGGATCTGGTTTGGGCGATGAGCGATTTTTCATCTTCGCCCGAATCGTTTCCGTATTCGTCAAAGTGGGTGATGAAGCCGCCATTTATGTGGTCGGCGGTTCGGGCTGTCCAGAAGGGCAGCAATTCGGTGGTGAGGTGAGTGTGCAGTTCCTGACGGCACCGCAGCAGGGTTTCGTTCGTCATGATAGGATAGGAATAACCCGCAGATTGCACGGATCAAACGGATCAGCACGGGTCTTATCAGCGAAACCCGTTTAATCCGTGCAATCTGTGAGCCTATTATGTATAGATTTTATGCAAAGCAAGAATTTCGGACAGGCTTGCGGTGCCCGTCTGGTTCAGCTTCTGAACGGTCACAGCAGCGGCCAGATTAGAAATTTCCAGCGCTTCGGCGGGAGTGGTTCCGGCACCGAGACAAGCAGCCCAGGTAGCCACCACGGTGTCGCCCGCGCCAACAGTATCGAGTTCGCTTCGAAGCGGCAAGCCCTTCACAAATTGCGTTTCCTGATCGTCCAGATAGAGAATTCCGGCCTCACCACGGGTGATTAACAAAGGACCACCAGACTGTTTCCGGAAGGCGTTTCCATGTTGAACGCACCAATCCAGGTCGGGCGACGCAGGCACATCGATCGTTAGAAAATTGGCTAACTCGTTGGTGTTTACTTTCAGCGTAGCTCCCCGCACCAGCGTTCCTACATCGCGCATATCGGCCAGAAACTGAACGGTTGGAAAGCGAGCCATCAGCTCATTTATCACTCCCATCCGCTCTTTGCTGAGCAATGGGTTTGCAAATTGCTGGTTGATCACAACGACATCCAAGTCGGAAAGGGCCTCCTCCAGACCTGTTATAAGGTCGGTAAACAGAGCCTCGGATAACTGATTGGCCACGCCGAAATCAATTCGATTTGCTTCCTGTTCATTCAGATTGGGCTTGGTATACAAGCAGGTATCCCAGCCCGTATCAAGCACATGCAGGTGCTGCGTGTTTACGCCCAACTGATTGAACAAGTGCTGCATTTCGCGTCCGAACAGATCATTGCCAACGCAGCCAATTACCCGGCAATTCAACACGCCTAAAGCAGCCAGATTCTGAACCACATTGCCCGCTGCGCCAAGAGAAGCTCTGGGCCGACTTCCCCAGAAAACATCCCGGTGAGTTTCCAGCGAGCGTTCGCCGGTTTGTGTTTGTAAGGTAAAATAGAGATCGAGGGCAAAGTCGCCAATAACGCCTACGTTAATCGTTTCAAATCGTTTAAAAAGTGCTGTAATTTCAGATGGTGTCATTCAGTAAGGCAGGAATTTAGCTAGCAGTCTTAAAACCAGTTCTGACCCGCTGGCTACTCACTAGATGAATCAAGTAATTTATTGAAAACACATCAGGTTATTTTTTGTCATGCTGACGAAGGAAGCATCTTCGGATGAGTCTATTTTAGTCAGCCCGAAGATGCTTCCTTCGTCAGCATGACAAAAGCAGCTAGTCCGAATACTCCAGACTAGTTGTACTTGAGTACTTGGCACGTATGCCTTTCCGGTATTTTTCCGATTTTAATTTGTACGCGATTAATTTGTTAAATTATCCAATTAGTTTAGCGTTAAACCCTTGTACTATGGAAAAAAGAACGTTCCTCAAATTATCATCTACGCTATTGGCAACACCTATTCTATCGCCATTACTTAGCTGGACTGCTGACAGTAAGCTGCAAAACTGGGCGGGAAATCTACAGTATAGCACCGACCGTCTGTATCCGGCCAAATCCATTGCGCAGGTGCAGGAGTTTATCAAAAAACAGCCCAAATTGAAGGTTTTGGGCACGCGCCACTGTTTCAATACCATTGCTGATAGTAAAGATAATTTCCTGTCGCTCCAGGCAATGGATGATGTCATTTCACTCGATACAAACGCGCATACCGTAACGGTTGACGCCAGTATGAAATACGGCCAGCTGGCCCCTTACCTCGACAAAAAAGGTTTTGCCTTACACAATCTGGCATCGTTACCCCATATTTCCATTGCGGGCGCCTGCGCTACGGCCACGCATGGGTCGGGCGTAAAGAACGGCAACTTATCTACAGCCGTATCGGGTATGGAAATCATTACCGCAGCGGGCGATATTCGGACGTTGTCCCGCGCTAAAGACGGCGATACGTTCCGGGCGGCCGTTGTCCATTTAGGGGCGCTGGGTGTTGTAACAAAGGTCACGCTCGATGTTGAGCCGACCTTTCTGATGCGGCAGGACGTATACGAAAACCTGCCAATGGCCCAGCTGAAAGATCACTTTGAAGCCATTGTGTCGGGCGGTTATAGTGTAAGCCTGTTTACCGACTGGCAGAAAAGCCGCATCAGCGAAGTCTGGATCAAACGGCGCATCGACAAGGGCGTGAAGCTGGATGCCAAACCGGAGTATTTTGGGGCAACGCTGGCCAAAAAGAACCTGCACCCCATTGCTGAGTTATCGGCTGTGAACTGCACCGAGCAAATGGGCGTGCCCGGCCCGTGGTACGAACGCATGCCGCACTTCCGAATGGGCTTTACCCCAAGCAGCGGCAAAGAACTGCAATCAGAATATTTTGTACCCCGTAAAAACGCGGTAGAGGCCATTCTGGCCGTTGAGCGTCTACGGGACCATATAAGCCCTCATCTGATGATTACGGAGCTCCGCACCATCGACGGCGACAATCTTTGGATGAGCCCGTGTTACAAGCAACCCAGCCTGGCTATTCACTTTACCTGGAAACAGGAGTGGGCCGCAGTCAGGAAAGTATTGCCCATGATCGAAAAAGAGCTGGCTCCTTTTAAAGCCCGCCCACACTGGGGCAAGTTGTTTACTATGGCTCCATCGGTGTTGCAATCGCGCTACGAAAAACTCCCGGCCTTTAAAGAACTGGTAAAAGAGTATGACCCCAAAGGCAAGTTTCGGAACGCTTTTTTAGATACGAATCTATACGGCAGTTCAAAAGTGGTGACCTAGACCGCTGGTTATAGTGATGCAATGTATCGTTGAGATAAACGAATGAAAGACGCCCTAAAAATGGGGCGTCTTTTTTTGTACTATTCCTATATTCATCCGAGATATAGAATTATTTACAGACCACTAGCTAACTATTGATTTTGACTGGAATTTAATCTAAAAAGAGAAAAATAGAACTATACATTTCTTTTCCTCAATCCGTTCAATTCAATCTTTTTATAATTAAAAAACTAGCTATAGGACAATTTTATAGCGCATAACAAAGTATTTAGGTATTGATTATACTGATTAGGAAGCAAGACTTATAGCATTGGTTTGTAGGTCAGGTTTTGAAAGTATTTCATACATAATCTAAACATGCATAGTTATGAGAACTCTACATACGTTCATATTTGCCTTGTTGTTTGTACTTTTCCTTGTCTCGTCAATTCAGGCGTCGGCTCCTAAATTTCCCTGGAAAGCGGGGCATTTAGAGCTTTGGGATAACACAACCCTAGAGGGCGACCTATCTTATAATTGGGCCGCCGAGATGGTATCTCTTCGTCAGGAAAACGGTCGAATCCGTACATTTTCGGCGAATCAGGTAGCGCGGTTTGCCTGGTTCGATTACTCGGTGCATAAGCTTCGGAATTTTGTTTCGCTAGTAAAACCGCTAGATAAGGGCCGTACAAACCAGGTATTTTATGAAGTCTGCATGGATGGGTCATTGACCGTCATTCGCCGAATGAGACAGTCACATGGCTTTCTGAAACGTTGGTTCAGCCACCCATCGCACGCCACCGATCAGCCAGTCATGGCGCAGAACACAGACCACTTCGATTACTTTGTGTATGATGCCGGGCAATTATTGAACCTTAATCGCTACTATCAGGATATTTATACGCCACTGATGACGGCCTATGATCGGGAACTGCACCACTATGTACAGACGCATAACATTAATGATCGGGCATTGCCAGGTCGTCTGGTAGTCATTAGTCGCTACAACTGGCTGGTACAATCCGATACGAAAGCAGCCTCGAACAAAGGGGTTGCTAATGCCCCAAACTAGACCACCGCTGATACAGCCATCTTCTCGTACTGGCCAGCTATTTTAAACTACTGACCAGACTTTGGGTAATATCGTTAAAAAACTCGGCCGTATGAGGACCGAATCGATTGATTTGCCCAATCGCGTAGGGACTATTTTCAGCATAATAGTACTTATCGGGAACGATCTGCCCCAGATTTCCGCCATTGTAGCTGGTGATAACTAACTGTCGTTGAGCCGCTACGGGCAAGTTCAGCAGGCTATTGCCCAGTTCAGCCGATACGCCACCGGGGCATCCCACAAAAACGGTTTGGCCTATGCGCAAGGCTTTTAGTTCGGCGGGATAATCACCGTAGAGCGCTTTGGCTAACCAGGGCTTTAGCCGAACGTATTGGCTAACACGAATGTGCGGATCATTCTGGATAAGGGGTGTCGTTTGAGCGACTAAAGTACTGTCGGTTTGGAACGGTTGCCGATCCAGCAAGGTGGTTAGTTGAGCCGCGAGTGCAGCCGGATCTTTTTGGCTTACCGAACCAGGCTGGCCTGCATCCAGAATAGAGCCAACAAGCCCCAGGGTAAACGAGTGCGTCTGTTTTTCAAGCTCTTGGGCCAACGAGTAGAATGAATTAGTCGAATCCGTTGAGTTCTCGCTGGCGAGACCGGAGCAAATAAGCGCCGATTGGCCTGTTTGTTTACGGAGTTGGAGCACATAAACGGGTTCTGCTGCTCGTGAGCCTCCGCCAGATGATAGCTGTTTTTGACCCTCTCGCTCCGATTTGGTATACCTGATCTGGACCGTCTCTTTAGTTTGTTGGGCCACGGTTACTGCTTTCAGAATAGCCTCTGTCAATTGATTGACCCGTTGTTCATTATAAGTACCCATTTTTTGCTGTCCCATGTAATCGCTGGCCCAACCACCCGGATCAGACTGAGAGTAGGTCGCTCCCAGGTAAACATTTTTCCAGGCGAAACCCAGTTTAGGCAACCTTTTTTCGAGTGCCTGAGCAACGGTGGGCGGCATCATTGGCAAATCGACGGTAATCATAACCGCTCGTGTTGTGCCATTATCGAGAACGAGTGCCCGCGTCTGAATGGAGTCCTTTCTACTTGTTGAAGAAGCCCCCGACGGACTGATGGTTACCTTTGCCCAGCCTGCCTGAATGGTGTATTTAGGGTGCGGATCGCTGAGTAACCAGGCAAAACGCTGGCGGGTGAATCGGTAATAAAGCGAACTTTTGTAACTATCCCGGCTAACAAACGTAAAGCTTAGGCCCAGGACATTAATTACCACCAGGGCTATAACAAAGAGTGTGACTCTATAACGGCGCATATATTTTCTATTTTACCAATAAATGCCTTAGCTGGATGATCAGGCAAATTTGGCTCATACGAATAGGCTAAACGTAATTACGGCCTAATTCGTCCAACTTAGGGATTTTTAGTTTGGAAAGAGACAGGTCAATCAGCAGCCAACGCATGGAATTCTTTCATATTTTTTCGTCACATCCAAGCAGGTATATTCTATCGGCGCACTGATTTCAGACACTTCTAGCATCAAAAAACGGGCGTTTTCCCCAAGCCTCACGAAACAAGCGGTATTTTTTGGGATGAAAACCGTTTATACTAAGCTGAAGCAGCCAGCCTGTTTATGTTAGCTACACTTTCTATAACGTATTAGCGACAATGCTCAACAATTCCCAACTCGACCTTGCTCCTATTACCCGTCATTTACGGGCTATGTTTGGCTCACGCTTATTGGTCGCAGCCGTTCATCACCTGCATGTTTTTGACCAACTGAACAGTGAACCGCTCTCAGTAGCTGAACTACGTAATCGGATTGGGTTGAGCGAACGCCCGGCTATGGTTCTATTCCCAGCTCTCTGTGCTATGCAGTTGCTGGCTTATGATGCCGATGGCCGGTTATTCATTACCGAACTGGGCCGCTATCTGACAACGAGCCAAACACCTAATTTAACGGGTTATACCGGTCTGGAAAAGGACGACATTGGGGCTGTCGAAATGGCCGTTCGGCTTAAAAATGATGGCCCGATGGACACTCCGGAAGGCATTTCATTCGTAAAAGAGGGCGATGCGCCCTCCCCTATGGATGATCCCGAACTATCCCGAAAATTCACGCTTGGTCTGGCCGGACGCGCCAAACACCTGTCGCCGATTGTAGCTGCCAACCTATCAAAACGCGAAGGGCACCTACTGGATGTAGCCGGGGGAACAGGCTATTATACCTACGAATGGCTATTGAACAATCCTGCCTCAACGGCTACTATACTGGATCGCCCGGCGGTACTGAGCGTAGCTGCCGAAATACTGGATGAATTTAGCCATAGTGATCGTCCGGGTGCTGGTAGTTTGAAGGAGCGTGTACGTTTACTGCCAGGCGATATGCTTACGGATGAACTTCCCCAAACAGATATTCTCCTGGCGGCCAGCCTCTTCCACGACTGGCCTACACCCACCTGCCAATTACTGGCTCACCGGTTTGCCTCGGCACTGCGACCCGGTGGCGAGTTATGGGTGCATGATGCATTCCTGAACGATGCACTGGACGCCCCGCTACCCGTAACGGACTATTCTGCTCAACTATTCTGGGGAACCAAAGGCCGATGCTACAGCCGGGCTGAGTACCGAAGCTGGTTCACCGAAGCGGGCTTGCAACCAACGCCTGATAATATTCCTACACAAATGGACTACGGTTTAATTTGGGCCAGGAAAACTACGTAACGTGGGTGGAAACCCGCGCTCAGCGCAAAACGATCTGCGAAAATTTTTTGAGTAGTTCACGCAACTTGAACTGGTAGTTCTCCGTATTGGTATAAACCCAAAACGCGCTATACCTATGAAACTTGTTGTATTATTACTAGCGGTATTAGTTACTACGACTTTTTCCTGCAAAAAGTCAGATGACGCTGTGCCTGCCGCAACAACGGCTGCAATTGACGTGAAGACTGTTATGCCGGTGGGCAGCTGGTCGGTGGGAACGCTGCGCCAACGTACGGAAGACAAATCGTCCAGCTTTAAAAACATAAGCTTCGTTTTCTCGGCAGATGGGAGCGTGACGGCTACTGATAACGGCAAAACGACGAAAGGGACATGGGTATATTCACCAGCGGTAACCTATTATGGTGGTAACGGCCTGGCCTCTATAACGCTTAGTATGGGCACATCGAAACCATTCGACATGCTCAGTGGAACCTGGAATCTGAACAGTGCATCGACATCCTCGAATCTCCTGCTCGACTACAAAGAGCCAGCAGAAGATGAACACCTGTCATTTGTGAAATTATAACCAACCTAATCTATATAACGTGTTGCCTGGATCCCCTTTCCCTTTGTTCTAACAGATTTAGGGAAGGGGATTTTGGTTTATAGGGCTTTCTTCTAAAATGTGAATAACTATCATTTACGTATGCTGCATGTAGTTGATTTTAAGCGTTTAACAAAGGTTTTTTAACCACAGAGGCACAAAGAGCACAGAGGTTCAACGGGATACTTTTTGTCCTATCAAACCTCTGTGCTCTTTGTGCCTCTGTGGTTAAAAAACCTTTAATTAGTTGACTGAATCTAAATACATACAAGCTCAAGTCAGTAAATTATTTACGTGAATACGGATTTTGACGATAAGAGGAACACGGATGGTACGGATTATACAGATCTGTACGGATTTTATCCGCGTGAATCCGTATAATCCGTACCATCTGTGTTCTATTTTTTACCCCATGTAGTCGCGTAATACAGGCAGAAGCCTCTATCAATGGTCTTTTCCGTAGGCTTTCTCGCCCGCTTCAACAGCTACGGTTAACACATTAGTTTTGGGTGGAATTGGGCAGGGATATCCTTCTTTGAAGGCACAATATGGGTTATAGGCTTTATTAAAATCCAGTGTTACATGTCCATTTTGAATCTCTCCCGTCCGTAAATCAAGGTAGCGCCCGCCCCCATACGTCTCCTTGCCTGAGCTGGTATCTTTAAACGGCAGGAACAGATAATCGCGGTATTCCGGTATGCGGATGACGTTCAGATTGCGATAGAGCGTCAATTTTTGTGGCTTGCCGTTCAAGTTAAATGTCAACAATGCGTAGGCCACATGCGATCTTGTTTTGCCGTTATACGTGGGCATTTCGAACGGTTCTGCATTGGGTATCCGCTCTACGGTAGCCGTTACGCGGTAGGTTGAATCGGGCGCGTAGAACTGCACATAAGCTAAATCTCCCTCTTCCGAGATTGGCCCACCCGACGTGGCCAGCAAATCTTTTTTATACGTCTCCCGGTGTTTGGCAAGTTGCACATCAAAAGGTGTTTGAGCAACTGCCGCCGTTGTCAATAAACTCGTGAGTAGGACTATAAAAAAGCGCATGTGTGAAGTAGTAAACCCGTTTAGCTAACAAATTCCAGAAACTCCATTCGATTACCAAATGGATCGCGGATAAAAAACCGCTTCCGGCCGTCAATATCCGACGAGTAAGAAATAGAAACTCCTTTTTGCTCCAGTTCCTGTCTGGCCGCATCCAGATTTTTGACTTCGAATGCCGGGTGCCGCAAGGATTCGCTCCCTCCGGCCTCTTCCCGCAGGTGCAGTTGAATATCGGCAACCTGAAACCAGATCGCACCGCCGGGGTGATCGCCGGGAATTTCGGCAAGGCCCAGCACCCCGCTATAAAAGGCCCGGGCCTCGCGAGTTTTCCCCTCCGGAATGGACACAAGAATATGATCTAATCGGCTGAACTGAATCATATGGCCTAGTAAAATTTCGGGGGGGGATTCAGCGTCAGGTTCTGGCGTTGATGCCAGTACGGGTAAATGGTTGGCACATCGCTGGCAGCGTCCAGTTTCTTTGTCTGGTCGATTGTCAGGTTCCAGCCTACCGCATCCAGATTTTGCCTGAGTTGCTCCTCATTGCGGGCACCAATAATAATGCTCGATACGGTTGGGCGTTGTAATAACCAGTTGAGCGACACCTGCGCAACGGACTTCCCGGTTTCGGCAGCTATTTCGTCCAGGGCATCGGTAATTTTGTAGAACGTTTCTTCGGGTACGACAGCCTGCGGCACCGGGCTTTTTCCTTCCAGAACACGACCTTCCGTTGGCGCGGGTTTGTTGCGGCCATAACGACCACCCAACCGACCACCCGCCAGCGGACTCCAGATAAAAGCCCCCACTTGCTGATCGAGGCCAAGCGGCATCAGTTCCCACTCATATTCCCGGTTCACCAGCGAATAGTAAACCTGATGTGCCACAAAGCGATTCCAGCCATACTGCTTCGAAATAGCCAGCGATTTCATCAAATGCCAGCCCGAATAATTGGAACAGGCAATGTAACGGACCTTGCCACTTTGCACCAGATCATCCAGTGTGCGCATGGTTTCCTCAAGGGGTGTAACCCCGTCGAAGCCATGCATGTGATAAATGTCGATATAGTCGGTTTTCAGGCGTTTGAGGCTGCTTTCACATTGTTTTAGCAAGTGAAAACGAGATGAACCCTGGTTGTTCGGCCCCGCACCAAACGGAAACGTAGCCTTAGTCGAGATCAATACTTTATCGCGCTGCCCTTCGATAGCCTTACCCAGAATCTCTTCCGAAAGACCATCTGAATAAACATCGGCCGTGTCGAACATATTTACACCCGCATCCAGACACAGGTTTACCAGCCGGGTAGCCTCTTCCACCTGGGTGCTGCCCCAGGCTTTGAAAAATTCGTTGCCACCACCAAATGTGGCCGTACCAAAACTCAACACCGGAACCTTCAGACCCGATGCACCTAGTTGCCTATACTCCATATGTCTATTGATTTCTGGAAACTCGTAGTTGTTTCCCAGACAAAAACAGAGCCGCTCCGGTTCCTGTTATTTCCAGAATTACGCCAGCTACGCCACTTTTCCAGTAAACGAATAAGTGGCGTAGCTGGGTGCTATCGAATAGGGCAACAAAATACACTCTTGTTTATCTATGTGCTTCGGGCTCTTCTTCCCAGAAGGCACAAAGGGTCTGTTTGAGCGAAAAGGTAAGCCCATAACAGGCAATCTGATTTCGGTACGATTTGTACTGACTGACAAACTGCGGGAACGACCGTAACCCGGCCGACGCAAAAGCCGAAATATCCAGAAGAGATACTACATCCCCATTGGCCAGAATTGCCCAATCGTGGTTGGTTAATGCTGGTTCATCGACCGTGTATTCCTCCCCTTTGTCATCGACGCCCGCTTGCAGGTAATGGCCGTAAGCAGCCAGTAGAAAGGCAAAGGATGATACCTCTTTGCCCTGTTCGAGCCGGTCGAGCAAGACAGGCAGAACAAAGGCCGGTAGTTTAGACGCGCCATCTCTACTTAACACACTTAACGGATGGGAAACCTCCAAACTCAATAAGTGGTTGACAGCCAGGCCAATTGATTCGTCCAAATCATTGTCAGCCGACAAATCACCCAGTGATTTATCGGCTATCACTAAAGACGTGTGCAGATAAGCGTTAAGACAGTCATTTGCAATAGCCTCTTGGACAGACCGGTACCCGGCCAAAAGAGCTGGATAGGCCAACAGACTATTGGCTGTATTTAAAATACGGAGCTTAGTAGGTTCCGTTGATACTTCCTGAATGGTTGTGAACATCGGAAAGAAGATTAAGATTGTTGATGTCAGATTGGTAGTTGCAGTACTGTTTTACTGTAGAGAAGGCACAGGCAGACAACCGACTTGCCAGCGCTACGGTAATCAGTTGAGCATAGCTCAAGGATACCCCTTGATTTATGAGGGGTATCAAGGGTCACGTTAAGTACGTACGTTGACTTTAAGTAAATGGACAATTAATAATGTAAAACGAATAATGGCTATCGAGAAGCAATTCATTGATAGTCAGTGTTTTAAAACTTAATATTATCGATTTTACATTATTCATTTACTTACTTAGGCAAAGAAACTAGGCCTTCTGAATGTGCTGGCTGGCTGCCAGGTGGCGTCACGGCGACGTAGCGACTGCGCAATCGTAATGATTTGCGTGGCTAATTTGCCTTGTTCTTCAAAATCCGCCTGATTGTAGTTTTGCTGGCGGCTGGGTTCCCACTCGAAGAGTTCAGTCTTGGCGTCGTAGATACCGACGGGTACCCGTTTTGTGTTTGTCGATAGGTTGTTTAACATGGACAGGGCTTCCTGATGGGTCGTAGCGCCAATGTGGTGATACTGTCCTTTAAACATATATAAAACTGAGAAACGATTCATGTCTGTTGATATTAAGTTTATACCAGAAGCGACTACTTCGTACTGACGAGTCTTTCCGCTCCTTTTTTATCTTGCTGCATTACCGGTTGCCAGCCAGTAACGACCCACCAAAGGGTGCCTGAGTGCGGGATAGTGTTTCGAACACACCCGCGTGTTGATTGATGAATGTTAAAACTGATTTTCGAAGTGACACACGCAGACTTGCCAGGGTCGTTGTCGATCTATTGATTTGATGTTGTTCCATTGCTGTTTACTTATTTACGGGTCCGTCTCGGATGAATCTGACTAACCAGATTCTTTTACGCTACAGACCGGATTTTGCCTGTGGTCGTATGCAATCATTCTGACATTTCTGAGCGTTTGGTAAGTAGCCTTTCTGTGGTTGACAGAAGGTTTAAATCGCTCTTACTAAGCCTGTTCGCATCGACTTACTACAGGGTTTCAGCTATAAAACGTGAACCAAAAGGTATTGGTTTAAACGTTTAAACCAAAAACCACCTAAATGGCTAAAGTTCTTTATAATTAACCTTGCTAATAATAGAATAGTACAATAAAACGTCCAATAATATTCTTTTTTTGTGATTATACGGTTACTTCATATGTCGTTCAAACAAGTCAGTTGTTTAAACGATTAAATTATTTATTGACTTTTTCTTATGTTTGCTCACTATGACCAGAAAGCCATCTTTAAAGGATATTGCCCAAACGGTAGGTGTTTCAACAACGCTTGTATCATATGTGCTTAATAACCAAAAAGAAAACAGAATCAGTAAAGTAGTGGCTCAAAAAATTAGGGAAGTGGCCCAGGCCCTCAACTATCGGCCCAACCAGATTGCCAAGAGTCTCAAGACGAATAAAACGTTTACAATAGGGCTGGTCGTAGCCGACATTTCAAACCCGTTCTCCTCTTCCCTTGCCCGCATTATTGAAGATGAAGCGGAGAAGTACGACTATACCGTTCTCTTCGGAAGCTCAGATGAGAAACCCAGGAAAGCCCAAAAGCTTATATCGACATTGCTGGACCGTCAGGTCGATGGGCTGCTGATTTTTCCTTCAGAAGGAGCCGAGCCCCAACTAATCGAACTACAGAAGCAGGGCATTCCATTCGTTTTGATTGACCGGTATTTCCCCGACCTCAAAACCAGTTATGTAGCATTGGACAATTACGCGTCTATTTATAAAGCTGTCCAGCACCTGATTGACTCGGGCTATCGCCGAATTGGGATGGTTACGTTCGACACGGCTTTGTTCAATATTATGGAGCGTAAGCGAGGTTATCTATCTGCGTTAAAGGCCAATAAGATCCCGGTTCGTAAAACGCTGGTGAAGGAATTACGCATGGATGCAGAGGGAGCAGACATCGCCAAAGCAGTTGGTGAGCTGTTAACAGGCACTAAACCCGTTGATGCCATCCTGTTTGCCTCCAATACACTTGCTCTCTACGGCCTGCAACAGATCAACGCCTTACACCTGAGTGTACCGGAGCAGGTAGCCGTCGTGAGCATCGACCAGGCCGAATCGTATAACCTGTTCCACACATCGGTCACATATATCAGGCAACCTTTGGTGGAAATGGGTCAACTGGCCACGAAAATCTTACTGGAGAGCATAAAGAAGAACAACACTATCACGCAGGCCAATCTGGAAGGTGAGCTGGTAATTCAGGATTCAACCCGGCCGGTAGATGGGTAAGTTTGGGATTGATAAGTATGCATATAATGCTTATCAGAAATTAGTATTTTGCAAGAAATAAGCTTTTAGGCCTATGTTATTACCTTTTGCCGAGCAGGCCTATGCTGATGATTCTAAGTTTTTAGATTATTGTCTGAATACAGAACATCCTTACGGAAAGCATAAAGCTCGCGTGTTTAATTCGGCATTAGGCATAACGGCTGCGAACTGGAAACTTTTGCGGGATACTGTTTTAACCGCCGTTCTACTTAATTCCGCTTCCTATGCCGGTCGTAATGGTTATGGAGAAACGTATGTTGTTGATTTTGATATGACGCATAAATCCAAAACTGCTACGGTTCGCACAAGTTGGATTATTCATGATGACGAAAACTTTCCACGATTAACCAGTTGTTACATCATTACATAACTTACAGCCGCAATGGAAGAACTAAAACTACATGACGTTGTCGCTCTTACGAAGCCCATACCTGAACATAACCTCCGCCGGGGGGATATCGGGGTTGTCATTGACATGGGCCCTAATGGACAGTGCTTGCTGGAGTTTGCAGACCGTAACGGTATACCCTATGCCATGCCGACTGTCAGCTCTGAAGGATTCATGAAAGTGTATTTACATGCGGACATGGTAGAGTAAACGCGCTTTTAGGCAGTTCGTCCCAAGTCAATATGATGCAAGATTGACAGGCTCTCATCAGCTTTTCGTATTTAGTTGGCAGTGAGGGTCTCCACAGCAATTATATAGCCCTTTAGCGGTTGATAACGTAATCTGTATTAGGTTGCTTCTGTGAATCTATACAGGCATTAATTAAGCTTTTCGCCTTCTCAAATGCTTAGGCAAAGGATGTTTAGCCAAAAACTCATTAGCCTGCGCCAACTTTTCAGGAAATATAACCCCACTCTTAAAGATATCATCCAAGCGCGGATCGTCCAATCTGTTCAACGCCTTCTGGCTCGTCTTTTTTACTGTTTCCGCATTCATATATTGAGTGTACATTATTTTCTTCTCATTATAAACGCTTCGTTGTACTTCTCTAACTGCATAGATCAACTTCATTACGGCAGGTATAAAAACACAACTCCCGGCCATGTTACCACAGCCGGGAGTTGAAAAACACTCAAAATATCAATCTAACCTAACTCCCACACATCTCACACCCTTCCGGATCATCGAGTGAGCAGGTCATGGCGGCATACTGCTGTTCGAGGTCCGTTACCATCGGTACAGGCTGCGGAGTCGTGTTTCGGGCGTGCTCTTTGGCGTATTGTACGTAATCGAGGGGTTTTTCTACAGTTACAGATTCGACCATGACGGGCTCCAGTTGTGGCTCGGCTTGTGGTTGTACAACCGTGAACTTCACAGCATCGGAAGCGGCTTTCGTGCGGAGGTAGTACATACCCGTTTTCAGGCCCGCTTTCCAGGCGTAGAAGTGCATGGACGTTAGCTTGCCGAAGTTCGAATCCTGAATGTGGATGTTCAGCGACTGCGATTGACAGATGTACGCACCACGGTCGGCGGCCATGTCGATAATGTGCTTCTGCTTGATCTCCCAAACCGTTTTGTACAGGTCTTTAATGTTCTGTGGAATGTTCGGAATTGCCTGAACCGAGCCGTTGGCCAGAATCAGGTTGTTCTTCATGGCGTCGTTCCACAAGCCGAGCTTCACGAGATCCTTGAGCAGGTGTTTGTTTACCACTACGAACTCGCCCGACAATACGCGACGGGTGTAGATGTTGCTCGTATACGGCTCAAAGCATTCGTTGTTACCCAGAATCTGCGAGGTCGACGCGGTTGGCATCGGGGCCAGCAGCAGCGAATTCCGAACGCCGTGTTCTACGACGTCTTTCCGTAGGCTTTCCCAATCCCAGCGACCTGATTTTGGCTTCACTCCCCACATATCGAACTGGAAGATTCCTTCCGAAATTGGCGAGCCTTTCCAGGTTTCGTATGGGCCGGATTCTTTGGCCTGCTCCATAGACGAGGTCATAGCGCCAAAGTAGATCGTCTCGAAAATATCTTCGTTCAGGCGACGCGCTTCATCCGACTCAAACGGCATCCGAAGCATGATGAACGCATCGGCCAGCCCCTGCACACCAATACCGATGGGCCGATGGCGCATGTTGCTCCGACGAGCCTCTTCAACGGGATAATAGTTGATGTCGATGATCTTGTTCAGGTTGCGGGTGGCCGTTCTGGTCACGTCATACAACTTCTGGTGATCGAACCGAAGTATCCCATCCGTGCCGCGCGTCAGGAACTTCGGCAGGGCAATGGACGCCAGATTACAAACGGCGATCTCGTCGGGGGCTGTGTACTCGATGATTTCGGTACAGAGGTTACTCGACTTGATGGTGCCGAGGTTTTTCTGGTTTGATTTCTTATTGGCTGCATCCTTATACAGCATATAAGGCGTGCCGGTTTCGGTTTGCGATTCCAGAATTTTGAACCACAACTCCTGTGCCTTGATGGTTTTGCGGGCACGACCTTCGCGCTCGTAACGCGAGTATAGAGCCTCGAACTCATCGCCGTAGCAATCGGCCAGGCCGGGGCACTCGTGCGGGCAGAATAACGACCAAACGTCGTCATCTTCAACGCGCTTCATGAACAGATCGGGCGTCCAGAGGGCGTAGAACAGATCGCGGGCGCGGCCTTCCTCTTTACCCGAGTTCTTTTTCAGATCCAGGAAGTCGAAGATATCGGCATGCCAGGGTTCCAGATAAATAGCGAACGAACCTTTACGCTTGCCACCACCCTGATCGACGTAGCGGGCTGTATCGTTAAACACGCGCAGCATCGGCACAATCCCGTTGGATGTTCCGTTTGTGCCTTTAATATACGTACCCGTAGCCCGAACGTTGTGAATGCTCAGTCCGATCCCCCCCGCTGACTGCGAGATTTTAGCGGTTTGTTTCAGCGTGTCGTAGATACCGTCGATGGAGTCATCCTTCATCGTTATCAGGAAACAGCTCGACATTTGCGGTTTTGGCGTTCCGGCATTGAACAGCGTCGGAGTTGCATGGGTGAACCACTTTTCGGACAGCAGATTGTAGGTCTCAATGGCTGCGTCGATGTCCTCCTGGTGAATGCCAACGGCTACACGCATCAGCATATGCTGCGGACGTTCGGCAATCCGGCCATCCAGTTTCAACAGATACGATTTCTCCAGCGTCTTATAACCGAAATAATCATAGCCATAATCCCGATCGTAGATGATTGTCGAATCGAGGAGTGCCGCGTGCTGGCGCACCACTTCATACACTTCTTTCGAAATCAGCGATGCATTTTCGCCGGTTTTCGGATCTTCGTACTGATACAGTTTTTTGATAGTGCCGGAGAACGACTTATTCGTTTCCTTGTGCAGGTTCGAAATAGCAATTCGGGCAGCCAGAATAGCGTAATCGGGGTGCTTGGTTGTCATCGACGCGGCTGTTTCGGCAGCCAGATTGTCGAGTTCGGTGGTTTTAACACCGTCGTACAGACCACTAACGACCTTTACAGCCACCTCTACTGGTTGTACATAAGCGGGGTCGAGACCATAACATAGTTTCTCGATCCGAGCCGTGATTTTGTCGAATTTAACCGACTCCCGGCGGCCATCGCGTTTAACAACAAACATGAGCGTTTGGGTTAGTTTTTAATGTATGAAAAAATGATGAATTCGGTAAACGTTCTGGTAAAAGGGCTTGGATTACGCCGTAGGCGGGTTTTCTCCCTTGAGTGACATCTATCAGGAAGCTGATCGAGCAAATTCAACAACAGTTGAACGCTATCACCGAAATAGAATGCCGTTTTAAAGTTCTCTTGAAATAGACGGAAAAGCAACCCGGAAGGTTCGGGAATTTCCAGAATTCATTGAAAGGTGCAACTCTATCAAACAGGTTAAGAAATTGTTAAGTCGTCAGCCTTAGCGACTTAACAATAGCCCATTGTAGAACTAGTCTAAAAAATAAAAAAAGAGATTTTATTAATCGGGCAGAAAGGCAAAGCCCGTTCTGCGTTGTTCGTTAGAGGAAGAATATTTCTATGGAAAAGTAAGAATAAACAAGGATAGGCACAAGACTATGTGACCCTAATATTAGGAAACGGCACCAATTTAGTAGGTTCATAATCACCCTGCAAAAGAAGCCGGAAAAGGTTTTGGTATTCCAGTCAAACGCCGTACCTTTGCAGTCCTTTTCGGTCGGAAACCGAGAAGATGACAAGAAACTGAGATTAATCATGAAAAAGGGCATTCACCCGGATTACCGCGAAGTGGTATTCCACGACCTGTCGAGCGACTATAAATTTCTGACCCGCTCGACCGTTCAAACCAAAGACACTATCGAGTTTGAAGGCCAGACCTACCCGCTCGTAAAGATTGAAGTTAGCTCGCAGTCGCACCCATTCTATACGGGGAAAAACGTACTGCTCGATACGGCCGGTCGTGTGGACAAGTTCCGCAAGCGCTATGGCACCAAAGAAAACGCAACGCCAACATCGACCCAACAGTAGTCGGTTCGTTCACATCACAAAAAACTCCCCCGCTGCGGTCAACGCGACGGGGGAGTTTTTTTGTATATTTGATAAAAACTGAAGCCCATGTTAGTAGCTGTTGAAGGAGTCTATCAAAATGGACAGGTTTACCTGCATGACAAAGTCCCATTTGAAAATGAGACTAAGGTTATTGTTACTTTTCTGGAAGCTCCCGCAATGAAACCGAAACACAAACGGCTGACATTAGCAAATTTCTCGTTCAGAAAAACCCGTGAAGCATTGAAAGACTACAAAGGATCATTTAGCGAGGAAGTCATAAAGGAACGAAGAGAGTCTTTATGAACATTTTTCTGGACACGTCCTCCTTATTTAAGTTGTATTTTCAAGAAAATGGCTCAACTGAATTAGAACAATTGTTTGAATCCCAATCCATTGAGCAGATTTATTTATCCGGATTGGCTACGATTGAATTTCGGTCCATTGTCTGGCGCAAAGTCCGAATGAACGAAATTACGGCTCAAAATGCGACTCTCCTGCTGGATGCTTTTGATAACGATTGCTCTGTCTATACGCTTGTCCTTACAGATGACTCTCTCCTTAAACTCTCCCGACAATTACTTGATAAATATGGGCAGCGTGGTCTCCGTAGTCTTGATGCCATTCAATTAGCCTCGGCGATTAGCATCAAACACGACGTTCAGCTTTTTAAGACAGCGGACGATTTATTGAATACATTCTTCATTGTCGAATCCCTGCCTGTATCCATCGGGTAAGTTGATTCGATACGGCCGGTCGCGTGGACAAGTTCCGCAAGCGCTATGGCACCAAAGAAAACGCAACGCCAACATCGACCCAACAGTAATCGATTCGTTCGTATCCATAAAAAACTCCCCCGCTGCGGTCAACGCGACGGGGGAGTTTTATTTTGTAGATTGGTGCCGGAGAACCTAATCAAGAAAGCGGCCTAAATCATCATTTTTGAATTTGTGGCAACGCCCAATTTTTACGGATAGCGACGAGCCGAAACACCGTAATGGCGCTCACCGACACGATGAATGTTAGCGTTGGGTCGATGGGTAATGACCGCCCAAGTTGATAAAGAAGGGCTCCCGCCAGACAGGGAGTAGCGTATAATTGACGACTAAAGATTAAGGGTAGGTCATTGACCAGTGTATCCCGAATAACACCTCCAAACAAAGCAGAAATAATACCCAACAGGATAGATGCCCAATCATTAACACCCAGGGCAAGCGCCTTTTGCATACCAAGTATTGTGTAGATACCCACCCCAATCGTGTCAAAAACAAGTAATGGCCGTTGCAATCGTCCAAGCCACCACTTTCGACACAGAACGGCCAGCATAACGCTGCCAAGAATAACGATCAGGTAATTCGGGTCGCGTATCCAGGCAATGGGATGTGCTCCGATAATGATGTCACGGAGGGTACCACCGCCCACAGCCGTCAGAAACCCAATAAAAAAAAGACCAAACAGGTCGTGGTACATCTTTTTGCTGAGCGCCGATAAAGCCCCCGAAATCGCAAAAACGCTCGTACCGACTAAATCCGTTATATACCAGACTGTCATAAAGGAAAAGAATTCGTCAATGGTAAGCTGACTAATTGAATTGGCCAATTACCCGCAAAAGAAGGCAGAAAAGCCCGTATTTTTATGCCGACGGGATGCGACCTAGTATAACTTATCCAGTCATGTACAGGACCGCATCCTGCTGTCCAGCCGCCAGACTAATTTTTCACCAGTAGTACATACAATTTTAGCTCACAGGGCTGGACAGCAAGATGCGATCCCGTACAGGACTCAAAACTTTATACTACTGTATATTGTCCCGCTTAACTTTACCAATCGACGTTCTACCGTTCTTTGCAGCATGGCGTTTATCCAGACAGATACCTTTACAATACGCGGCTACGAATGTGATGCCTTCGGGCGAATGAGTATTCCGGCCCTGATGAACCTGATGCAGGAATCGGCCAATCGAAATGCTATCGACTACGGCATCGGCATTGCCGATTTGGGTCAACGGGGCTTTGGCTGGATGCTGATGCGGTTTTGCCTGCGGATGCACCAATACCCGCGCTATGGCGATACAATTCAGTTGATGACCTACCCCACCACGGTCGATAAGTATTTTATTCACCGCGACTTTCGGATAGTGGCCGAAGATGGAACGCTGCTGGCCGACGCCGGTAGTACATGGCTGGTGTTCAGTATGGAAAAGCGGAGTATGGTTCCCCTACCCGATTTCATTCGTCGGCCAAACAATTCCCTTCGTTCCAACGGATACCAAACGGGTACAGGTCGGCTGGTTGAGCATCGACCAGAATAAGCACGTCAATAATGTGGCGTATGTGCAGTGGTTAATCGAATCCATTGACACCGAGACATTACAATCGCGGGAAATTGCCGAAATTGATTTAGTTTACCGCATCGAAAGCCACTGGCACGATTGGCTGGATGTTCAAACCGCCATAGAAACGACAGACGCGCTGCTACATCGAATCGTTCAAACCGAATCGGGCAAAGATGTGATCCTGGCGAGAAGCCGCTGGCGTTCCAGCATGACAAAAACAACCATGACCACTTCAACAAATAAACCAACCACAACTACTGTCGACGCTGTGATGAGCGGCCTGATGCGCCGGTACAGCGAACGCGTTCCCGATGTACATAAAGTACTGGACTCTATGGTTAAGGAAGGGATTATCCAGTCTCCGGGCGACGTGGAGAATGATCACATTGCCTTCCGAACGATGGGTGTACCGAATCTGGGAATAGCCTCGTTCGAGAAAATTTTTATGCATTATGGCTACGAACGGCGCGACGAATTTAACTTCGTCGGCAAGAAATTAACGGCTTACTGGTACAGCCCGCCCGGCGTGGATTCGCCCCGCGTGGACTCGCCCCGGCCTGATCTTCCCCGCATTTTCGTTAGTGAACTGCGCGTGCATGAATTGTCGGAGGAAGCGCAACGAATTATTCACAAATACACCGACACTGTAAAAAGTGACCCCGTCGATTCGCTGAACCTGGACGATGCCGAAGCCGTTGACCAGTTCCTGCACCAGCCGCTTTGGGAAACGCCCACCCTGGTCGACTACCAAACATTACTGGCCGAAAGTGAATATGCGGCCTGGGTGATCTACAACCGCTATTACCTGAATCATTTTACCATCAGCGTGCATAATCTGAAAGCGGGTTATAACACCATCGATGCGTTCGTTGCCTTTCTTGAAGAACAGGGACTGAAACTCAATTCGGCGGGGGGCACTATTAAAGTAAGCCCGGATGGCGACCTGCGGCAAGCCTCTACCGTTGCCCAGATGATCGACGCCGAATTCGCAAATGGCGACATTTTCCGCATTGCGGGCTCCTACGTCGAATTTGCCGAACGGCGTATACTGCCGCCATTCAGGGACTTACCTGCTGACCAGATCACCCGCCAGCACCGACGCGAAGGGTTCGAAACCGGCAACGCCGACAAGATTTTTGAAAGTACGTTTACGACCCAAACGGGTAGATAGTTTACCGTATTCGGTTTACGATTTATGGTACGTCTGCTAACCATAAACCATAAATCGAATACCTTTTAACTCTTTCGCTCCATGAGTTTAAAATCTACCTTTTTACTTGCCGGGCTGCTGGTCTGTAGCCTGATTTCGCTGGGACAGAAACCTGCGCCGGTAGGGCTGCAACTGTATAGTTTCCGCAACCAGTTTGCGAAGGATGTGCCGGGAACGCTGGCCAAAGTGAAAGAGATGGGCTTTCGGGAAGCAGAAATTGCCGGAACCTATGGCCTGAGTCTGGATGATTTTCGTAAACTTCTTGATCAGAACGGCATTAAAGCCATTAGCACAGGGGCAAGCTTTGAGGATTTGGATAATAACGTACCGAAAATCCTGACAGAAGCGAGAGCACTAGGCGTTAAGTATGTCGTGTGCACCTGGATTCCTCATGGAGGAGATGCGTTTACTATTTACGATGCCGACCGGGCCATCGACGTGTTCAACACGGCTGGGAGACTATTAGCCCAGAATGGCATTACGCTCTGTTACCATAATCATGGGTACGAATTTCAAACCTACAAAGACGGTACTTTTTTTGACTACATGGCAGAGAATCTTGACCCTAAATCGGTTAGTTTCGAGATGGATGTGTTTTGGGTGAAAGCGCCCGGTTATGACCCGGTTGCACTGTTGCAGAAATATCACAAACGGTTTCTGCTGATGCACCTGAAAGACCGTAAACCCGGCACGCCCGATAGCAACAACGGGCACTCCGACGTGGAGTCGAATGTAATTCTGGGGCAGGGCGATGTAGGTATTGCCGCGATTATGAAACAGGCTAAAAAGTCGGGTGTGAAACACTTCTTTATTGAAGATGAATCGTCGCGCTCGATGGAACAAATGGCTCCAAGCCTAGCCTTTTTATCGGGTTTGTAACAGGCGTTTAAACGCAAACGGCGCAAAGAGCGCCATTCTTTTCACTGCGTAAAGTCTCTATTTCTTTTGTCCGGCGTAGACTTCCCGGTAAGTAATACCCTGGTCGGTGTAGGAGTAATCAATGGTGAACGTTTTCCCGTCCGTAGAACCTATTTTATTGGCCCCGTAGTAAATGTCGTACGGGGATGTGGTCCCCTTCAGTTTCAATTGACCAAACGTGTCGTTAAAATCACTAAACCCTGTCTGTTTGATGGTATAGGTTGTATATACGACCGTTGCCGAATCCCGCCGGACCGTAATTGCACCTGATACGGCCGCTGCTCCAGTAATAGGAAGCGCAAGATTATAGATACTAACGCCCGCCGAATCATACCGCAGCGTGCTCATTTCATAGGTCCCGGCCACTTGGGTAGCTGGATCGCTTGGAGCAATGTCATTTTTTTTGCTACAAGCGGCAATAATTACTGTAATAAGGACAAGCAGGGCGTATCGTATTTTCATCGCTAATTACCTTTTTTAGTATATACGCTATTTTACAACCTTTGGTGGCGTCAAACAAAAACTATTTAAGAAACGGCTTTACAAATGGCTAAGATCTGATCGGTTACTCGCTTAATATCCTCCAGCTCATGAAAAGCACTAATCACAATACGAGTATTGGCCCGGTGGGCAGCGGTTGGATAAGCAAATGAGTAAATTAATATACTGTGCTGTAGCAAGTCTGCATACAATTCATCGTGTTCTGTGAAGAAAACCGGGTAGCCCTCAGCATGTTGAAAAAGCCCGGTGGGCAGCAACAGTTCTTCGGCCAGTTGTATGTTCCGTTGCAGTCGCTCGTAACCTTCGGCATACAAGTTATCGGCCTGTAAGTAAGCGTCCAGGCAGGCGGGGACCATCGGCGAGCAAGCCCCAAAAAAGGCCGTCTGACGTATCGTTTTTATCGTGTCGGCATCGCCAAAAACCATTCCTCCCGGCAGGCCCATTCCCTTGGCCAGCGAGCCGGTCCCTAACAGGCATATTGGCCCACCAGCCCGGCTCGGATTTCGCGGAATCTGCGGCCAGATACCACGTCCATTATTGAGTACACCCAACCCATGCGAATCATCGACAACCAGCGTAATGGGCCGGTTGTCGGGTAGGTTGTTGACCCACTCGAAATTGTAATAGTCTGAACAAACCGCATCGAGTGAGTTGGTTAGAATAGCCACCGGGCCGGGCGGCAGAGCGTTTACAAGATCGGGGAGTTGGTCTATCCAGTCGGCAAAGGACAGTTGGGGTATAGTAACCGTGGGTGCATGCCAAAGTGCCGGATGGGCATGAGGAGCATACAGGAAACTGGCAGTCTGACTCCGCAGCCAGTTTATGATCACCTGCCCGGCCATCATCCCCGACGAGAGCGTCAGGGCGGCTTCGGCTCCCGTTCGGGCGGCCAGTTTCGCTTCGGCTTCTTCGTAGACGCCAATGCGTACATTACCATTTCGGGAGCTGCCAAAAACAGTGCCGTAGCGGTACATACTCTCGGTCATTAACCGATGAAAAGTTGGGTGCTGGGGTATGCCCAAATAAGCCGTACCACTAAAAAAAAGATACTCTTGACCGTTGTGAGCTATCGTTCGGTTGGGCAGTTGATCTATGTGAAAAATCTCACTCATTCGCTTGTCAATAAATTCACCCCTGTGCCATTTTCAGTGGCGTAAACGACTTTGCCATAGTCAAATGTAACGCCCGTGGCGGGGTCGTTGGCAATAAGCATCGCCCCATCCAGATCGGCATAATCGAGCAGTGGAAGCAGTTGCGCTATGGCCGAAATACCCACACTCGACTCGGTCATGCAGCCAACCATAACCTGTAAACCCAGTTCGCGCGCACGACTGATCATACGCCGGGCGGGTGTCAGCCCTCCACATTTGGTAAGCTTGATATTAACGCCGTGAAAGTAGCCTGCGCACCGGTCAACATCGCTTTCAACAATGCAACTCTCATCGGCAATGATGGGCAAGGCACTCCGTTCATAGACATTTTTTGCCCCATCCCAATCATCGGCGGGGAGTGGCTGCTCAATAAATTCAACACCTAATTGCTTCAATACCTCCGATTTCCGGATGGTATCGGCGGCTGTCCAGCCGCAGTTGGCATCGACCCGAAACACCGCATCGGAATATTCCCGAAGGCTGCTCACGAGCCTTATATCCATATCGGGCCGCCCTAATTTTATTTTGTAGAGCGGCCAGGGGCGTTCCTGCATTTTCTCAACCATCCGTTGGGGCGTGTCGAGCCCAATCGTATAATCTGTAATCGGGCTATTGGCCGGGTTCAGGTTCCAGAGTTTATAGAGCGGTTGGTGCTGCCGTTTGGCCCATAAATCCCATGCCGCCTGATCGAGCGCACAGAGGGCAAATGGGTTTTGGGCCAGAAAAGGCTGCATATCGGCCCAGAAGGTTTCCGGGTCTGTGAGGGAGGACGTTTCGACACGATTGCGAATCGCTTCGAGCGCGGCCACCATGCCGTCAATGGTAATGCCATAATAGCGGGTGGCCGTGGCCTCGCCAAACCCGCTGTACTGGCCATCGCGCAGTTCCACGATTAGTGTTGGCTGCACGTCGCGGCTATCATGCGCAATAGTAAAGGTGTGATTCAGGCGCAGATCCACCCGATGAAAGAGCAATTGCATTCGGTAAAGATAGAAAAAAGGGAGGCCCTTACAATTCCACTAAACCGTGTCGCATCGCTTCCAGCACCATGCCTACGCGCGTTTTGACGTTCATTTTCTGGAAAACAACTTCGCGATAGCCATCTACGGTACGCGGACTAACGAACATTTTTTCGGCTATTTCACTATAAGTCAATTCACTACACGCGATTTTCAAAAATTCAAGTTCGCGACTATTCAGGTTAAAGGGTAAATTATGGCCATTTTCGGCAGGAGCGTTCAGGTTCCGAATGAGCTGTGTTGTCAGGAAATCGGAATAATAAAAACCCTTGATCATGATCTCATCCAGCGCCCGTCGAAATTCTGTTGGGCGGCACCCTTTAAGCAGGTACCCTCTGGCCCCATTTCGTATCATCTTGACTATGTGCTCTTCGCGATCATCCATCGACAGGGCCAGCACTTTTATGGCCGGATATAACTGCCGAAGGCAAAGAGCGGTCTCAAACCCGTCCATTTCCGGCATGCTCACGTCCAGCAAAACAATGTCAGGAAGTTGGTTCGCAAGAGCCAGTTGATCGAGTAAATCGCGGCCATTTTCGGCCACGAGCAACACATCATACTCCTCAAACTTGCGGATCATATCAGACAAAGCTGCCGCTACTAAATGGTGATCATCAGCAATGGCTATTGATACGGGCATAGGATTGGTAACGTAGATGTAAATTGCTAGCTGAAAAATAGAAAGCTAAACCTAACCACACAATACCCTATTAAACTATTTTAACCTAAAAAGAATCAATTCTATCTCTTTAGTATACTATAAATATACATTAGTACTAATAAAAAATTACAATGTTGATATAACCACGATTGACTATCGTTGCAAACTATTGGCTGCGAGGCATTCGGATGTCAACGCGGGTGCCCGCTCCGGGTTGGCTGGTAATCACACAGGTTCCCCCGAGCAGCGTGGCCCTTCGGTAGAGATTAGTCAAGCCAGATCCTGCTTCATCAAGTTGCCGGGCAGTGGCTTTCTGAACACTAAAACCCCGGCCATCATCGCTGATTGTCAGGATAAAACTATCGGATTTAAAGTCGGCCAAAACGTGTAAATTCTTGGCCTGAGCATGTTTAAGGGCATTATTAAGTGACTCTTGCGTCATTCGGAGCAGGACGATTTCTACCTGTTCTCCCAGTATATAGGGTTCTCCTAGAGTACTTAATTCGGCCTGTATCCGGCCAGTTCGTTGAATCCGCTCCAGTTCGAGTGTTAGGCTGGGCAATAGACCAAACCGACGAACGGTATCGTGGTCGAGTGTTTTGGATAGTGTACGAACGTCAGCAATAACCGTTCGGACCAGATCCCGGGTTTGCAGAACAGCCGCCTGCTGGGTAGGTTCAGCGACCTCATCTTCAAGGGCGTTCAGGCGCATAACCACTACGGTGAGCAGTTGCCCAACGTTATCGTGCAGGTCATTGGCAACCTGCTGAAGCGTCTGATTCTGAATCTCGATCTGTGACTGGAGAAGTTCGCGCTGGTAGAGGTTCTTCATCTGCTCTTTGTCTTGCAGATAGCGCATATACTGGCGTTGATGCATCAAAACGAAAGCAATGGGTGCCAACGTGATGAGCAACAAAAATACCGTAGCAATACTAACGAGTTCTATCTCTCCGGTAAGGTTTTGCATCGCATACCAATAAAAAAGTAAACGCACATCACCAGAAAAACGGCATTATGGATTTTCCATACGATACCGATGTTGACCAAATTACGGCTTACCAACGTATTGTAGGTTAGGAAGATAAAGAAGTTGCTGGCGTAATACGTGAAGATACCGTTGACGTACCAAAAATCCCTAACCTTTAAAATATTTTCCCTGGGCTGGCCAGATAATTGTTGCCCATAATAGGACAAGCAGCCAAGGGTGATTAATGAACTAACGGCTCCAAACGGCACACTGGTAAAAGTACCTACTGTACTCGATACCTGTAAGGTATACATTAAGTTTAGTTGATACAGGCTAACAAGGCCCATGATGAGCCGCTTCAGTACTGGCGAGGCATAAAGCCGGGCGAAATACAGCGATAAAATGAAATAAGACCAGGAAAAATTGAGGGAGTAAGCAAATAGATTATCCCTTTCTAGCTCATTCAGGAGATTGGCATAGCCGTTAAAAAAAAACTGACAGCATAAATAACAGACAATATAATCCCTCCCCGGTCGACGCATCGTGGAAACGGCCATGATGAGCAACAGCAGAGGAGGGACTGTATCGAAATAATCAATGGCTTTTGCAACGAATGGCCACATTAGAGTAAATCAGCTATTTGATACGTGGACAACATGCCGGTCAACCACAACCGGGAGGGCGAGGGCAACCGTTAATTTCCGAGCCGCCCTTTTCGCTAACATCGCCCGTTTTTTGACAACGGGCAATAACCGTTGCCGGAAAAATACTGTCTTTGCCCATGCTAAAAGCCAGTTGGACAAGTACCTCATCCTGATCATCCGGAGATTCGTCAATCAACGCCTTCAGTCTTACTTTATTGAATACAAATTCTAACATAGCAGTGAGGTTTAAAAAAGTTAAGGCAATAGTTTCAGGAAGCTAACAAGGTCGGGTAGGAATTAAAAATAAAATTGATGCGATTTAGTCAAAGTTTTACAGCTAGTCCATTGATTATCAATTATTAAAACCAATTTAAACAAGTATTCTCAGAATAAATACGGGAATTTTCCCGTATCCGTTACCGTAATTCTCCCCCCTTATAATGGGCAATTCTCCCCTATCCTTTTAGTCCTACATCTATCATCTTTGTAGAGTTATTTCTATCTACATCCACCCACATCACCTTCCTGATAATACAGACCGCCGGGTATTTACCCGGCGGTCTGTCTGTGTTAAGCCCTATTTGTAGCGCTAGAAAGCTGAGGCAACGTCGATCTAACTGGTGATCTTCGTGCAGAAGACAATGACTGAGTCGTAGAAGTAGCGATTGAACTGTTATCTTTGTGAATTACTTCGATTTAGCAATTCTCCCGCTATGAAATTTGGCGTTGTTGTATTTCCCGGCTCTAACTGCGATCAGGACGCAGTAGACGCCCTGGAACTGATGGACCAGGAGGTCGTAAAACTCTGGCATAAAGATCATGATCTGCAAGGCTGCGATTTTATTATCCTGCCCGGCGGCTTCTCCTACGGTGACTACCTGCGCACTGGTGCTGTAGCTCGCTTTTCGCCAATCATGAATGAGGTGATTGCCCATGCTAACCGGGGCGGCTACCTAATGGGTATTTGCAATGGTTTCCAGATTCTGGCCGAAGCACGTCTGGTTCCGGGGGTTCTGCTACAGAATAGTAGTCAGAAATATGTTTGTAAAAATATCTACCTGAAACCCGAATCGACCGACGCTTTGCTGACGGCTGGTTTAGATAAGCCAGCCTATAAAATCCCCATTGCTCATGGCGACGGGCGGTATTTTGCCGATGCTGATACGTTGAAAGCTTTGAACGACAATAACCAGGTATTGTTCCGCTACTGCGACGAGACTGGAGCTGCTACCGAAGCGGCCAACGCAAATGGTAGTCTGGAAAATATTGCGGGCGTAGCCAATAAAAACAAAAACGTTTTTGGTATGATGCCCCACCCCGAGCGGGCTGCCGACTCTGCTCTTGGCAATACCGACGGACGGTTAATTCTGCAACAACTTCTAAAAACGGTGTTGGTATAACAGTATCAGGAGTGAGAAGTGCTGACGCGCCGAATGGCTTCTACTCCTCACTCCTGATTCTATCACTTAGGCCTTCGCTTCTTCAAGCACCGGATAATCGGTATAGCCTTTCTCGCCGGGTGTATAGAAAGTCGAGAAGTCGGGCTGATTTAACTCAGCACCCGTTTCCATACGTTCGACAAGATCAGGGTTGGCAATAAACGGCCTCCCGAAAGCGACCAGATCCGCTTTCTCATTCGCCAGCGCATCCTCTGCCCGCTCGGCATCATAGCCTCCGCTTAAAATAAGCGTACCGGTGTATTTATCCCGAATAGCGTCTACTATAGCCGGATCGACCGCTGGGGCTCCCATCGACAAATGATCGACAAGGTGAATATAGACAACGAAGTCCGATAGCTTTTCAGCTACGTAATGGTAGATCTTATCGTCGTCTGGTGAGTAAGGCATATCATTAAATACGCCGTAAGGCGACAACCGGATACCGGTTTTTTCTTTGCCAATAGCGGCTGCTACCTGTTCGGCAACTTCCAGGGCAAAGCGGGCATTATTTTCGGCAGAACCGCCATACTCGTCGGTTCGCTGGTTTGTTGTTGACCGTAAAAACTGCTCAACCAGATACCCGTTGGCACCGTGGATTTCTACACCATCAAAACCGGCTTCAATCGCATTTTTTGCTGACTGCACAAACTCCTGAATTGCATCTTTGACCTCCTGGGTCGACAATGCCCGGGGAGTTGGATGGTCCAGCATCCCGTCGGTATCGGTATAAATTTGTCCAGCCGCAGCAATAGCAGAGGGAGCGATAACCTCGCCACCTTCATGCATGTTGACTGGATGGCCAACACGCCCACTGTGCATCAACTGAGCAAAAATCTTCCCGCCTTTTGCATGAACAGCATCCGTAACGTTTTTCCACCCGGCTATTTGTGCGGGTGTATACAGACCTGGTACACGAGCATACCCATTACCATTTGGCGAAGGCGCGATGCCTTCGGTAATAATCAGGCCAGCCGAGGCTCGTTGCGCATAATACGTACTCATAATGTCCGTTACAGCATGATCTGTTGTTGCCCGGTTCCGGGTCATGGGAGCCATGACAATATGATTCTGAAGTGTTAAGTTGCCCAGCGTAGCCGCCGAGAAAAGTTTTTGTGCCATCCAGATAAGTCCGTATTACTACGGGTTTAATTTTTGTATACGGACAGAAAACTGATTTAAATATTTAAAAGTTTAAATGTTTTTGGCAAAATTTTTACGTCAGCTTCGAGAGGAAAAGCGATAATTGGCGGGTTGTGTCTTTATTCAGGCGCAGATATATGTTTCGGCCTTCTTTATCGGCAGTCACTAATTCACTCTCCGTTAACAAACGGACATGATGTGACACGCAGGGTTGCGACAAACCCGTCAACTCCTGAATATCAGATGAGGTCATCCTTTCCCGCTGAGCCAGTTCCAGTAAAATCGAGAGCCTGTATTTATCGGCAATAGCGCCGGTTGCCTTTTCACATGATTTAGCGTCCATACTACAAACCTAACAAAAAACTACCCTTATGGCATAACCTTCCGCCTGATCGCTGGTTAATAGAGGACAACAAAACACTCAATGATTATGGAAACGCAGCAACGATTGCAGGGAAAGAAAGTAGCGATTCTGCTAACCGATGGATTTGAACAGGTCGAAATGACCGAACCACGCAAAGCACTACAGGACGCTGGTGCCACAACGCACCTCATCGCTCCGAATGGCGGTGAAGTAAAAGGATGGGACGAGACTGAGTGGGGCGACAGCTTCCCGGTTGATTTGCCCCTCGCCGGTGCCGACCCGAACCAGTACGATGCTCTGTTACTACCGGGTGGCGTCATGAATCCGGATAAACTCCGCACAGAACCTAAAGCGGTGCAGTTTGTGAAACATTTCTTTGAAGCCCATAAGCCGGTTGCGGCCATTTGCCACGCGCCAATTATGCTTATTGAGGCCGATGTAGTGAAAGGACGTAAATTAACTTCATACCCGTCTATCAAGACCGACCTTATCAATGCCGGTGCTAACTGGGTCGATGAAGAAGTGGTAACGGATCAGGGTCTGGTAACCAGTCGCAAGCCCGATGATATTCCCGCCTTCAATCGGAAGATGATTGAAGAAATCCGGGAGGGCAAGCACCAGGGCCAACACGCCTAACAAGAAAGGATGAGTCCTAATAAATACTCACCCTAATTTGCAGTAGTTTATGTCAGATTGTTTTTTATCATGCTGGAACGCCAGCCCGGTGCCGAAGGAAGCATCTTCGGTAGGTTGCTTCGGCACCGGGCTGGCGTTCCAGCATGACAAAAAACAATCTGACATATTTTCACAGAGCTCCTTATAAAGCTGATCTTTCAAAATATTCTCTTTATTTAGGCCTTTCGTCGCAGAATAGCGCCTAACATCCTAAACAAGAAGAGAATGAGTATCAGAATTTGGCTACTGGCTTGCGGGCTTTTAGCGCAAAATAGCTTTGCTCAAATCAATAACCTGCCACTATATAGGCCTACACCTGTTAAAAGCGACTGGCTAATTACACCCCTTACGCAGAAAGCCGGGGTATTTCAGGCCAACAACGGTAAAGACCTGGTTTTGTCAAACGGCCTGCTCACACGCCGGTTTCGAGTAAGTCCTAATCTGGCAACGGTCGATTTTCAGAACCTGTCTACGAATGAGCAGTTTGTGCGTTCCATCCAACCCGAAGCACGGGTAATTCTGAATGGTAAAGCGTATGCCGTTGGCGGTCTTTACGGGCAGAAAGAACATGCCTATCTGCGTGAGGAATGGCTCAACGGATTTACAGCCAATGCCGCCGATTTTCAATTCAAGTCGTTTACGGTTTCGGCATTAACACCCTACATCAACTGGCAGTCACGCACCTGGACGCAGAACCGAAAGCAGGCCGCCGGTCAAGAATTGACGTTGCGGTTTACTTCCAGCCAGCCTGAGGTGCAGGGCGTTGAGGTAATCGTCCACTACGCGCTATATAACGGCATGCCAACCCTGTGTAAATGGGTAACGATTGAGAACAAAAGCCAGAGACCGCTCCACATCAATCAGGTTATCAACGAGATACTGGCCACGCCCGAGGAAGAATCTGCCGTAGTTGGAAAGCCCGAGCGGATGAAAAAACCGCAGCGAATCTATGTCGAAAACAACTTTGCGTTCAACAACGCGATGCGGTACGACCTCTCCGATCAGGCCACGCACTGGAAAACCGATTCGGCCTACACCTCACAAGTCAATTATAATTATGAGACGCCCTGTCTGTTAGAAGTGTACCCCACACTCGGCGTAGGCATCGACCTCGACGCAAGCCAGACGTATACGTCTATTCGTACGTATGAACTCTTACTGGATAGCTACGACCGCGAACGCAATGGGCTAGCCCGGCGGCAATTCTACAAGACGGTAACACCCTGGACAACACAGAATCCAATATTCATGCATCTGGTCAGCACAGACCCGGCCACGGTAAAACGGGCCATTGACCAATGTATAGAAACAGGTTATGAGTTGGTGATTCTGAGTTTCGGCAGTGGGCTGAATATGGAAGACGCCAGCGACGCAAACATCAAAAAATTCAAGGAGCTTGCCGATTATGCCCACGCGAAAGGCATCTTGCTAGGCGGTTACTCGCTGTTCAGCAGCCGCCGGATCGACGACGAAACGGACGTGATCGACCCCAAAACCGGACTGCCCGACAAGGGGGCTTTTTTCGGACATGCGCCTTGTCTGGCAAGTCAGTGGGGCATCAACTACCTGAATAGCCTTAAGAAATTCATTACCGAAACGGGCTTCGACTTACTCGAACACGACGGCCCCTACCCCGGCGATGTGTGTGCATCGACCAAGCACCCCGGCCACAAAGGACTGGCCGATTCGCAGTGGGTACAGATGGAGATGCAGAAGAAATTTTACCGGGACCTGAATGAAAAAGGCGTGTACATCAACGCCCCCGACTGGTATTTTATGGACGGTACCAACAAGATCGCATTGGGTTATCGGGAAGTCAATTTTTCACTATCCCGCGAACAGCAGAAAATCCTGAACCGGCAAAACATCTTCGATGGCACCTGGGAGAAAACGCCAGCGATGGGCTGGGGCTTTGTGCCGCTCACCAAATACCAGGGCGGTGGTCCCGAAGCCGTACTCGAACCCCTCAGCGAACACCTCACCGACTACAAACAACTAATGATGCAGTATTATGGAGCCGGTGTACAGGCCTGTTACCGGGGCCCGCGTCTCTACGATACCGAAGCGACTAAGCAGACCGTAAAGCAGGTTATTGACTGGTACAAAAAATACCGGCTTATCCTCAACACCGACCTTGTTCACCTCCGCCGACCCGACGGCCGCGATTGGGACGGTTTCCTGCACGTGAGCCCCACAGGTAAAGAGAAAGGGCTGGTCATGCTGTTCAATCCGCTCAAAACAAAAATTATCCGGACCATCAAACTGCCGCTCCATTACACCGGTCTACGCGAAACGGCCATGATTCGGCAGGGCGAAGGAAAAGCGAAAGCGTATAAACTGAATCGGAATTATGACGTTGAACTGATGGTGGAGATCGAGCCGGAGGGTTATGGGTGGTGGGTGGTGGAGTAAGAGGACGCTAATTTAGATTAAGTCGGGGAAGTTGGCGCGTACCATAGCGGAATAGAGGTGTTTCCTCTTTCCAACCTCTTTGAAATGAGCACGGCATTCCATAGCCGTTTCTGTATCTCCTTTTGCTGCCTCTTCTAAAAATCGTAGCGTTTTTAGATAGGAAAGCCGCTCTTCTAATAATGCTGGGCGGTTTAGCCCTGTTCGTTTGATTGTTTCGGCACCTTTTTGAGAACCATTTTTTGGTTTGATGATCTCCGCTTCAAACACTAAATGGTCGTCAATTACATCGAGCGCCGGATGCAGAATCAAACTTTCTTCCAGTGTGTAGTCGTCATTATGCGAATTGGCCCGCTTACGTTCGTCGGCTAGTGGAAAGTAGTTCTTCTTGTATGTCTGGTTGCACACCTGACAACAGAAAAACAGGTTGCTGAAATCATAGGCCAGCCAATAATAGCCAGGCTTTATTAACGCCTGCATTTCATCAATTTGATAACCCGCTTTAGGCCGAAAATGCTCGACATCACCGTGCGAAATATGAGTAATTTTGGCTTCGCAGAAACAACATTTATTATGCTGAATTTCGATCAGTGCTTCTTTTACTGCTTTATGACCATAAATAGCTTTGTTAAACGCAAAGGTTGTCTCTCCCTTATCAAATAAAGCCTTTAGCGCATCTGCTGCCTGTTCCCCTCTGCCTTTACTCGCTAAAATTGATGGTATTACTACGGCGGACTTGTCAATTTTAATCACGAGTTATTTGCTCAAAACTTTACCTATTAGTTCAAGTGCTTTTAAGGCTTCTTCCGACTCTGAAGCCTTTAGCTGACCGAGTTCTTCTTCCAGTTGCTCCAGTTCTTTATCTTCTTTTTCGGTTCGGTTATCTTTCAATAACAACGCTCGTCGGCGTTGCATTTTATCTTCTGCTTGTGGCGGTCTGGGGCTAATGCCGCCAAACAAATCGCTGCTTAGAATCTGGTCAACACGCCAGCTATGCACGTCTATGCTATCAGCGACCACCGTTTCGTTCCCCTCACGCTTCAGTAAAATAATGTTTGCATCTTCTGCGGACTGAACAATCAACGGACTATGCGCCGTAACGATGAACTGTGTATTTGGAAAGGTTTCGGTCAAAAATTGAATGATAGTCCGTTGAAATTTCGGGTGCAGGTGTAAATCAATCTCATCAACCAGACAAACGGCGGGTTCAGCAAGTGGAGTTTTACTATTAGGATAACGGTCAAGCAATCCTTTGGCAAAGTCAACCATCCAGGCAATAAGTGTTTTATAGCCAAGACTAAGTTCATGAAGGCGCACGTTTCCATAATGCGTTTTCAAATATACTTTGGGTACCCCGGTATCGGCATCAATGCTTAGATCTAGAACTTCTTCTCGCAGAACTGTTAGAATTGTTTGCTTTACTAGGTCGTAACGAGTGCGAAGATCTGTGTTCTTATATGCAACATAATCAGCTTGTATTAACCACTCTTCTGCATTAAGAAGATTTTCAGTATCATCAAATAATGTAATAAAAGATCCCTCAGAAGCTTCAGATATTCCAGATTCACCTATTCTTCGAGAAGCTCCATACGTAAAAACAGTAGGCTTAATTTCACCTGGCTCCAACACATTTATGCGTTCATCTTCTATAGTAGTAGCGGAATAGACAGTTGGATATGTATTATCATCAGCATGAAATTCCTCTTCTGCTTCTTCACTTATAAACAAAGTCAACAATGCATGTCTATTCTTTTTTTCTTCCTTTACAAATTCATCAGTCTCAACATTGATATCCGCTACCAAATAATCTTTTCTAAGTAACGAGTAAAAGTCAAATGCATATCGACTTAGATTATACTTCTCGTTTACTGCTAAAAATAACCCCTTCAACACCGTCGTCTTCCCCGTTCCATTATCACCCAAAATCACATTCCAGCGGGCGGCATTGCCGTCTTTATCGGTGAAGTTGATCGTCTGCTTCGTGCCGAAGGAACGGACGTTTTTGAGCGAGATGCTCTTGAACCAGACGCGGGGATTTTCAGTAGCCATACTTCTTAAATTTATATTCACTCAGTTGTCAGCGTTCCACTGACCCCGGACGGGACGTCCAGGCTACTCTAAAACAATGTAGGCGAAGATACCGAAATATCCCCGCCTAACCGTAAACCGTAATCTGTAAACCGTAATTCTACTTCTTCAGCTTATTCTCAAACAGGAACACGCCGTTCTTGTTGGCAATGACGATGTCGGGTTTGCGGTCGCCGTTCATGTCTTGTGCTACGATGTTGAGGCCCGCGCCGGAGTCGTTGTCGATGATGTGTTCTTTATAATAGGGGGCCTTTCCGGGCGTAAACTCGAACCACATCAGGATACCCGGATCACTGTCGCCGGGGTCGCGGCCGTGGTGGGCCAGAAACCGCTTGCCGGTAATGTAGTCGGCACGGCCATCGCCGTTCAAGTCGGCCATGATGGACGAGTGGGTTTGGGCGGTGGTGTTACTCATCAGGTGGGTTTTGAAGTTAATACCCCCCTGCTCATCGGCAACCTGCTCATGCCACCAGACGCCAAGCTGATGCGCCGATGCACTGACGACATCATTTTTACCATCACCGTTCACGTCCAGCACCTGCATGTGCGAGCAGGGTTCGCCCAGATCGGCCGGGTGAAATACCCAATCGCCGGATGTTTTGTCAGCCGTTCCTTTAAACCAGCCCTCCCGAATTACAACGTCTTTGATACCGTCTTTATCTACATCGCCATAGCCAATTCCGTGCGAAAATATCTCGGTTCCGGGCACATTTTCTTTACTCAGCGGATACCGTTTCCATTCTGTTTCGCCGGGTTTAGACGGTGGTTTCAACCAGACAATCTGCTTTTTAGCCTTGTCTCCGCAAAGAATATCGATCCGTCCGTCGCCGTCTATATCAATAAACCCCGGCGACTCATTAGCGATCCCTACCGAATCGGCAATAATGTGCTTTTTCCATGCGCCTGTAGTAGATGCACCCGACTTACTCTTCGGGTTCTCGAACCAGAAAGCGGATTTACCGGGAAAGTCAATAATCACTACATCGTCCCAGCCATCCTGATTTACATCCATACCCATATTCAGAAATGACTCGCTGTATTCTTTTCGGGGGTCGAACGTGCGGGAAGGAGCCATCTCGTGGCGGGTCCAGTTGGGAGCTTCAAACCAGTAATAACCGGCAACGATGTCCATGCGCCCATCTTTATTCAGATCGGCAACGGCCACACCCTCCGAAATGAAATCGCGGGTGAGAGTGGTCTTTTTGAAATCGCCCGATGGTACGACTGGAGTTGCCGTCGCCCGTGCTGGTGTATTATCAGCCTGCTGTTGGCGCACCTTAAACAGCGGTTTTGTCTCCTGACCATATGCAGTTGTCAGACAACAGGCGAGGAGTAAGATGGTTATACGTTTGGTCATGGTCATGGTGAGATCTATCATCTCTATGGCTACACCCACCGGAGGCTACGCCCCCGGCTATCTAAAGTCAACCCCTACGGGGTTGTTAAGTACTAGTCAATCACATCATAACCCCGTAGGGGTTGACTCCGGATAACCGGGGGCGCAGCCCTCGGTGGGCGCAGCCCTCCGGTAGAGCGTCGCCCACAGCCCTCGGATACAGGCAGCCCCCGGTCGTAGGCTAGCTACAGCCCTCACTCTTCCAGCACCCTGGCAATCAGTTCCTGAATTTCGTGATTTTCGTGCGAGTGATCCAGTTTTCCCACACGCTCGTTCAATTCCTTCAGTAGTTTCTTTGCATCGTCTGTACCGATGGCGCCGATGCGCTGAATGGTGTAAGGCAACTGCTTTGGCATCTTCGATTTCTGAGCCATTTCCAACGCCCGTTTCATGTCGATAGCCGCCAGCGGTTCGGATGCATACCACACCATCAGCGGCAGGTTATGATCGTCTTTATCCTCCGACTTCTGAACGAGCGCATCCATGACATCCCATCGTTGAGCCGGTTCCAGCCGAAGCATGGCCGAGGTCAGGTAAAGCCGAACGAGGGGGGAGTTGTCATTTTTTGCCAGATCAGCAAACCGTTTCAGGGTTTCGGGCGAAACGTTCTTACTTTCTGCCAACAACTGAATGGCCCAGCTTCTGACGTAATCGTTTTCATTGGCCAGCAAATCTGTCAACTCTTTTTCGTTAAGCCCTTTCGTAACGTGAAGTGCCCACAAGGCGCGGAGTTTCCGAGTAGGATCGGGGTTTTTCGCCAGCATCTCTTTCAGGGCTTTGTGCACCTTTTTGTTCGGACCGCGCTCCTGCAAAAGCGTTCGAGCCTGCCGGACGTACCACTCGTTGGGGTTCAGCTGGTAATTGACCAGTTCCATGTCCGAGGCTTTAGCCAGATCGACCTGTACCCATTTGTCGTTTTCGTGGGTGATCTTGAAAATGCGGCCCATCGTTTTATTATGCACGTCCGGGTTTGGACTGTGGCACTGGTTCTTGTCGTACCAGTCGATAGCCCATACCGAACCGCTGGGGTCGTATTTCATATTCAGCCATTGCGACCAGGAGTCGTTCATGGTCAAAAAATCGGGTTTGTGGGTAACCATATAGCCTGAACCAGCCCGAACAGGGTGGTCATTATTCAGCTTGGCCCCGTTGATGTTGTTCATGAAAATGTCGTTCCGGTACTCTTTCGGCCAACTGTCGCCACCCAGGTAAATCATAGCTCCGGAGTGTGCATGGCCGCCACCCGCCGATGCCGACCGGAAGTTTCCGGCATGAGGGCCACGTTCGCCTACCCAATGCACGTGGTCGGCGTGGGTTTTAATGTCGTCGTAGGTGTAAGGGTTGAAATGCTTGCCCGCCTGCCGGAAGTATCGCCCGCCCTGTATCATATTGTACATATGCGGAATCACGCAGGCCGTTACGAACGCGTGGCCGTAATCGTTGAAATCGAGCCCCCAGGGATTACTGGTACCTTCGGAAAATAGCTCAAATTTTTGCGTGGTCGGGTGAAAGCGCCAGACACCAGCATTTAATTTCGTCCGCTCGGCGTCGGGTGCCCCCGGCTTGCCAACGTTGGAGTGAGTAAATACGCCGTGCGTGCCATATAGCCAGCCATCGGGGCCCCAACGGAGGCTGTTTAGTACTTCGTGGGTATCGTCGGTGCCCCAGCCATCGAGCATTTTTTGGGGTGGGCCACTGGGTTTATCGTTCTTGAAGTCGGCAGGGATAAACAGCAGGTATGGAGCCGCACCGAGCCACACGCCCCCCATGCCGACTTCAATGCCGCTAACCAGATTCAAGCCTTCGGCAAAGACCTTCCGGCTGTCCAGCGTCCCATCGCCATTGGTGTCTTCGAGAATAAGAATGCGGTCACGACCCTGTCCTTCCGGTGCCGGAACGGGATAAGTGTGCCCCTCAACCACCCAAAGCCGCCCTCGCGGATCTGTTGTAAAACAAATCGGTTTAACCACATCCGGTTCTGCCGCTGCCAGCGTGATTTTGAACCCCTTTGGCAGGGTCATTACTTTGGCCGCTTCGATACCTGACAGTCCGGCATGAAGAACGGGGTCCAGGGGTGGCAGAATGATAATATCCTTTTGATTCAGTTCATTATCGAAAACAGGCCGCGTCGGATAAAACAGGAAATCATCAAAATTGATGTGCGCCATTTTATCATTTGCGATGTATGGGATCTGCGAAATACCGGTCTCATTGTCGATGATTCGGATAAAAATTTCCTGATTCTGGTAGGGAGTCAAATCAACCACAACCGGCTGAAGCGTAGCCCGACCCTGTCCGGTACTGTGAAAAATAACCTTATCTGTTCCTGCTTGTACGAGTTCGACCCGCGTATCCTGCAATGCCCCACCCGACACCTTGAATGCAGCAAACGGTTGCGTAACCGTAAAAGGAACCGAGGTCAACGTGCCGGTTTGTTTATAGTTTACCGTACCTCCACTGCTCAGAAAGTACTTCCCGTCGAAACCAATATGCATCTCTTTATCATGTACCGGCGATGGGTCCTGATCGATAAGTGGGTTGGTAAAGGCATCGCCGGTAGCGGTCCAGTCAGCTAGTGTACCCGTTTCGACGTTCAGATTTAGCGGCTTTCCGTTCTTCATGGGCAACTGTCCGGCCACAGTGGCGGTGGTTAGTGAACCCTCCACGACCTCGAAATTGCCAACCATACCAGCCGCGCGGTGTCCCGGCACAGAGCAGTAATACGTATCGCTTTTATCAGCTGTAAACGTAATGCTGGTACTAGCCCCCTTATCGTTGATCGACTTACTTTTGAGACCGAGTTTCTCCAGGGAAATGTCGTGCGTCATCTGCTCACCGTTGGTAATTACAATCCGTACACGGTCGCCTTTGTTAGCCTTTAAAGTCGGGTTTCGGGCTCCATCCTTCGAAAAATAGCCCAGCATAGTTGCCTCCATCGCATACTCCCGGTCGACCTTGTCGGTGGATTGGGCAACTGGTTTGGCTTTAGTCGATTGGGCCAGGCCTTGCGGGCTGGACAATGCGAGAACAGCATACACAATAGGGACGAATAGATAGAGCCTGTTCATTAGAAGACGTCGTAAGCTGGTGATTGTAAAGTAACTAGATACACGTTTGACTAGGAAACTATATGATTTAGTTTTCCTACTGATTGAGTGTGGTATTAGTTTGATGTAAGCACCACCCCCAACCCCCTCCTAAAACAGGAGGGGGCTCCGTAACGGGCTACCCTTCTTAAAGCCCCCTCCTGTTTTAGGAGGGGGTTGGGGGTGGTAAAAGGTTGGGGGTGGTAAAGCCTTACAACTCCACTATCACTAAATCCCGAAATTCAACCTGGGCAACGCCCCCGCTATGAATCTGAACGGCAATGACACCTTTCTGGGGAATCTTGCTATCCTTCTCGATGTAGTCGCAGGTTTTCACGCCGTTTATGTACAGTTCATGGCGGTTGCCTTTGCAGCGGATGATGTAGCTGTTCCAGCCCTCTTCTTTCAAAAGGTGTTTGAGCGTTCGCAAGTCGCCACCGACAAGTTTGCCCCGACGGTGTTCGTCGTACAGATCACCCCAATAGCCATTGCCCATATCGGCCTGATAACCAAATATTTTGCCACCCTCCAGCACCGACCGGTATTGAATACCACTATTGATCATGCCTGTTTTGGGGTCGCCGTACAGGCGAAACAGACACCGAAATTCAAAATCGCCATATTCCTTTAGGGTATGCAGGTAGGTATTTTCGGGTATTTTATGAACGCCATCACCGCTCTTTATCAGACTATCGGCCACCGACCAGAGTTTTTGATGAGCCGGGTCAACCGTTTTCCAGCCGGTCAGCGTTTTGCCGTCAAACAACGAAATAGCCTTCTCCGGCGACTGGGCAAAAATAGGCAGACTAGTAAAGGCTTGCCCAGCTACACTAACAAATAGGATAACCAGCTGGCTCACTAGCAGCGGCCTGCGAGAAGAAAATAATGGCGATTTAGGCGTTGTGGACTTCGCTACAGAAGCATCCAGCCAAATACGGCCTGACGTAAGTAGTACATAAATTTGCCGGATTGATTTCATGGTTCAATAATCTAGTGAATGTTACAAAGCCGGATAATTTTTAGCGGTATCGTCCAGCACCAATACCCAATCCTGACCGTAGCCCTGCGTTGGTGGTTTAAACTGGACTGGCTTCTGATTATCGAATGTATTCGCCGATTGCGTTTTGCCCGAACGTGGATCGAACCAGGTTGCGGTAACCGTTTTGCCCGAAATCTTTCCCGGATTCACCGTAAACGGCTTCCCGGCAGCTGAATAGATAAGGGCATAATCGGTGCCCCGCGTGGCCTGAATCCGTTCAGATGGGTTCAGGTTATTTTCTACAATGAGCGACTGGTCGGGCACACGATCGAGAATGGGACGGGCTGTCATTAATCGCTTAACATGTTTCATCTGATTGGCACCAGATAAGTCGAGGGCTTCCTGCCAGAAAATATGCGGCCCATTAACCGCAGGCCGCTTTGCACTGTACATCTGCCAGATGTCGTGGCAGCCATAGGTGTGTCCATGAGCACCCGCAAACAAATCAAGATACGCATACAGGCGAACGTCATAGGCATTGGAGGTGCCTAAGTCTTTGACGTTAAAACAAACCGGATGATCTTCGTAAATTGGTTCGGCATCCATCGTCGGTTTTGTGGGCTGGTTATTGTACGACACAGTAATATTATCGTACATCGGCGTATCGCGGCAATGCCCGTTTTGGTGCATATTGAAATCGAACCACGCATCGCTTTTAAACCACTTCGACGCCCCTCCGTTCAACCCGTTGGGTTGTGGGTGATAGGTCATGAGGGCTTTATCGGTCCCGCCCACGGCCTCCTGAATGCCAGCAGCCATTGCCCGCCACAGCTCTACGTCAGTCGAACCATCGCGCGGCTGACGATCGCCACCCAACACCCAAACAATGTTTTCGCGGCTTTTGTAGCGATTGCCCAGATACTGTCCATACACCTTCGCGTTGGACGGGTTAAAAATTTCTGGCCCTTGTCCCCAGCTACTCTTAAAGATCTTATCGCCCCAGGTAGGTAGAAAAGCGATGACAAGTCCATACTGAGCGGCTTTGTCAATAATATAGTCAACGTGGTTGAAATAGGCTTCGTTTGGCTTTGTAGGGTCATTGTCTACGAGCGGCACCTCGCCATAAGGATTCGGTTCTTTTAGGCCATCGAACTCGGCCAGGGCTACAGCCTGCACAACAGTAAAGCCCTGCTCGGCCCGATGTTTGAGATATTGATCGGCTTCTTCCCGGTTAAGCCGGTGAAACAGTTCCCAGGCGGTATCGCCCAGCCAGAAAAACGGTGTACCATTTTGATGAACCAGATACCGTTTATTATCCGAGACTTTCAGCCGCCCGTTGGCGAAGGGTTTTTGAGCCAACACAAAACCAGACAGGCAGGTAAACAAAAACAGGAAAACAGACTTCTTCATAAGGTTTAGAAACAGGAAACCAAAAGGCCATAAACCTATTTCTTATACTCCTGTTTCTTATAGCTTAGCCCGCGGTCTATACTCCTTATATACTGTCGTATCCAACCCTGTTATTGACGCTTTAGCATCCCTATGCAGAAACTCGATACTGTATCTTTGTGCTACCAGCAACTAGCAAACCATGCAAAAGATCACGACATTCCTAACGTTCGACAATCAGGCGGAAGAGGCCGCCAATCTGTATACATCTATATTCAAAAACGCAAGTATCGGTCGTGTTAGCCGCTACGGCGAGGGAACTGTCCTATCGGTCAATTTCCAGATTAATGGGCAGGAGTTCGTCGCCCTGAATGGTGGCCCGCATTTTACCTTTTCCGATGGTATTTCCCTATTCGTCAACTGCGAAACACAAGAGGAAGTGGATGAGTATTGGGATAAACTCTGCGAGGGAGGAAAGCCCGGGCAATGCGGCTGGCTGAAAGACAAGTTTGGTGTATCGTGGCAAATTGTCCCTTCCGATTTAGGCAGGCTTCTGGGCGATAAAGACCCCGAAAAATCCAAGCGAGCCATGCAGGCGATGATGAAAATGAGTAAGATTGACATCAAAGCACTGGAAGAGGCATAAAAATAGTCTGTACAAAGCGAAACGGGCAGGAAACACTTTTTGAAAGGTATCTCTTACCCGTTTCGCTTTGTCACCCGTATTCTTCCGGCCACTCCGCCCCTGAACTTATCCTTCGTTAGCGGTAGCTGGTTTATAATTCTGTACGACGATACCACAGGCGAAGGCTTGCGATTTTACCAGTTCAAGGTTCAGTCTGTTTTCCAAATTACTAAAGATAGGCATTCCGCTGCCTAACGCCACCGGGTTGACGAAGAGGTGATAGTCATCGACCAGATTATTCTTAATCAACGACGACACAAATTCAGCACCGCCGTAAGCAATCAGGTCGCCACCCGTCTGCACCTTTAAGGCGGTAACTTCTGCAACCAAATCGCCTTGACTCAGCGTCACATTCTTACCTTCAATACGTTCCAGCGTACTTGAAAAAACGATTTTATGCGAGTCATTCATTTTATGGGCACCAGCATCGGCTGTTTCAGGATTTTCAGCCCTTGATTGCCAGGCACCAATGAATCCTTCGGCTAACTTTCTACCTAACAAAATGGTCTCAACTGGCTCGGTGAGTTCCTTGACATACGTCATCAGCGCATCATCCCAATTCCATATTAGCCAATCCATTTCACCATTCGGTCCGGCAATGAACCCATCTACTGAAATCTGTACCTGCAGTTTTAACTTTCTCATGACTACCCACCGTTTACGTATTATCCAGGTAAAAGTAGGGCGTCAGTCGTTTTAAAAAAATCAACAATAAGTAATGCAACCAGTTTCTATCGTATGAGCGAATCACCAAAATACTGGATCGTGGTAGCGTCAAAAGATCATGTGATGCGAGGAGTTTCTGGAGGCTTTATGCAAGCCAACCACGGAAAACAGGCTCCTCTAAAACGGATGAAGACAACCGACTGGGTGATTTTCTATTCACCCAGGCAAATTCTGGAAAGTGATCAGAAATGCCAGTCATTCACCGCGATCGGGCGAGTAAGCGATGATGCTATATATCAAGTTGCCGTGTCGGAGGATTTCGTCCCTTTCCGGCGCAATGTGACATTTCAGGCGGTTAAAGAAACGTCCATACTTCCCCTAATCAATGATCTTGACTTTATACCGAATAAGAAGTCATGGGGCTATCCGTTTCGATTTGGCTTCTTCGAAATCGGTAAACATGATTTTGACTTGATTAGCAAAAATATGCTAGACAATAATAAAGCGGATTGATTTCCAGAGATAGGTGAGTAATGTAGAATGAATAATGCCCGAATTACGCTTCTTCCGTCTGTAACTGTTTCTCGTACAGCTCACGGTAGGCTCCATTTTTGGCCAGTAATTCTTCCTGCGTACCTTCTTCAACTACCTCACCCTTATCAAGCATGATAATATAGTCGGCCAGCTTCGCAGACGACACGCGGTGCGAAATCACCACCGAGGTGCGATCGGCCATAATACGCTGCAGGTTGTTTAAAATGATGTTTTCCGTATTTGTATCCACCGCCGAGAGGCAGTCGTCCAGAATCAGAATTTTAGGGTCGCGGGCAATAGCACGGGCAATACTCAACCGTTGCTTCTGCCCACCCGATAGGGTTACACCCCGCTCGCCAACACGGGTCTCGAACTGTTCGGGAAATTCCAGCACATTCTGGTACAGATCAGCATCACGGATAGCTTGTTCTACGCGCTCCTGCGGCAGGTCGGGCTTGCCAAAGCGGACGTTGTTGCTGATGGTTTCCGAGAAGAGGAAAACATCCTGCGGCACGTAGCCCATCTGCTCTCGCAACGAGGTCAGGTTGTAATCTTTTAGTGGAATTCCATCCACCCTGATCTCACCGGACGTTACATCATACATCCGCGTCAGCAAGTTAGCCAGCGTACTTTTGCCGGAACCGGTTGTTCCCAGAATTGCCACTGTTTCGCCCGCCCGAACATGCATCGAGAAGTTTTTGATGGCCTCAATACCCGAATCAGGATAAACGAAGCGAACATTCTTAAACTCGATTTCGCCCTTAACGGTATGCTCGATATTCTTCTGCGATACGATGTCGGTCTTGATGTTCAGAAATTCGTTGATGCGTTGCTGAGAAGCAGCCGCCCGTTGGGTTTGGCTGGTTGTCCAGCCAAGGGCCATAACCGGCCAGGTCAGCATGTTTACATACAGAATGAATTCCGTAATATTTCCCGGTGTGAGCCGTCCGGCCAGGATTTCCTGCCCGCCCACAAAAATCACCAGTACGTTGCTTAAGCCTACCAGAATGGCAACGATGGGAAAAAACAGGGAATCGACCCGCGTTAAACTCAATGATTTACTCCGATATTCGTCACTTTCCAACTCGAATTTTGCGGCCGAATTATCTTCCTGAACGAAGGCTTTCAATACGCGAATCCCCGAAAAAGCTTCCTGCACATAGGTCGACAGCCGCGACAACGACCGCTGTATTTCTTCTGACCGGCGAATGATAATATTGTTGACGATATAAATTGCGACCGACAGAATGGGCAGCGGCAAAAGCACGTATAACGAAAGGCGGGCATTGATGCTTACCATGTAGGTGATAACCAGAACAAACAGCACAATCAGGTTAAGCCCATACATGATACTTGGTCCTACATACATCCGAACCTTACTGACATCTTCTGAGATACGCGCCATCAAATCGCCGGTATTGTGCTGACGGTAGAAGCTCAGCGGCAACGTTTGATAGTGATTGTAAATCTCGTTTTTCAGGTCATATTCAACATGGCGCGACATCACAATAAGCGTCTGCCGAACCAGGAATAAAAAGAACCCTTTCAGCAAAGCCAATACCAGCGTAAGCACGCCAAACAGCAAAATACTGAATGCAAATACATCGTAGAGGGATGATTGCAGGGGCGATTTATCGTACAGATAATAGACGTCAAGCGTTTCGCGCACTAAATCGAGGGCGTACCGAACCAGTTGAGCCGGAAAAATACCGAACAGATTGGAAATCGCGGTAAACAGCGTTCCCAAAATCAGGTACCATTTATACTTAAGGAGGTATTTGTTGAGGTAAGAAAGTGCTTTCACAATTTAACCAACGGCGTTTTATTTCTAACCGCCCCAAACGGCGAAAAGTTGCAGGAAAGGGGAGTGAGTGAAGTAGGTAGAGTAAGTGCAGTAAAAGCCAATTGTTCATGCGCTCGTCCCATTCACTTCCTCACTTTACTTACTGCCCTAATTTCACTCACTCCACCTTTTTACCCCTCGACTTGCCTTTTTACTGGAAAAACCGTACTTTTGCACCCAATTCAAGAAGTTCTTTTCTTACTGGTAGCAAATAGATTTTAGGCGGGATGCTCAATAGGCGACTACTCCGAATAAAGGTCATGCAGGCGTTATATGCGCTTCGGCAGGCCGAATTCTCCAATCAACAACTAGCCATAGACGGCATTAATGATCTCTTCCAACCCGACCTGAACTCGATGTTGCCGCAGAATAAGCGACAACTCGAAGGCTACCGTAAACTGGCCGGTCTTCTGTTCGAAGAGGCCATCAAAAAAAACCAATCTGCTCAGGACGACGAAGCACCCCGTAATGTGCTCAAAGCAGCTAATGATGGGTTTGTATTCTACCAGATTCGTACCAGAAAAGATCGCCAGCACCTTGCCCAGATGATGCTGAAGCAGGTAAACGGCATCTACGACGATTATTTACTGGTTATGCTCCTGCTTGTCGAACTGGGTCACGCAGCCCAAATTGACAGTGAGCGTCAATACCGCGACGTCGACGAAACCCCCTTTCCATTTGAGTCGAATCTGGGCGATAACGCCGTTATAAAGGCGCTTTCTGAACACCAGCCCCTCACGAACGAAGCCGTTCGGCACGGAATTTCCTGGGTCGATGATCTGGGTTTTGTGCGTAAGGCGCTGCGCGAAGCCCTGAAAACAGACGATACCTACCGCGCTTACTGCGACCAGCGCACCCACACCGCCGACGAAGACCAGGCGCTAGCCCAACATGTGCTGCGTACGCTTATATTCAAACACGAGGTTATTCGCGATCACCTGTCCGAAATTGACCTGAGCTGGGCAGAAAATAGTGAAGTGGTGCGGGGTCTGGCCATCCGAACGTTAAAATCGGCACAAAGCCCCACGGGTTTACAACTCGAACCGCTCACCGACGATTGGGAAGAAGACGAATTGTTCCTTAATACGCTGTTCGAGCAATCGATCGAAAATGATGCTGAGTATGAGCAGCTACTAGCAGATCAACTCCAGAACTGGGATGTTGAACGGGTAGCGATGATTGACAAAATCATTCTTAAGTTAGCCGTTTGCGAGTTGCTCAGTTTCCCAAACATTCCGGTCAAAGTAACGATTAATGAATATATCGAGCTGGCAAAGTCGTACAGTACGCCTAAAAGCGGTAAATTTGTCAACGGTATTTTAGATAACCTGTCTGAAAAGCTAGTCGCTTCGGGGCGTTTGCGTAAAAGCGGACGAGGGTTGTTGGACAATAAGTAAAGGAGTTTACGGTTTGAGATTTACGGCGGTTCGTCGCACAATGATCCGTCGATACGTTGGCTAACGCTACAAATTACCCGCGCTGTCGCTAATGTGAACCGATTACCGTAAACCAAAAACCACAAACATTTTTAAAAGATGAGCAGAATTGGACGTGATTTAACCTTTTTGCTGACCGGTATTGCTACTGGTTCCCTTATTGGCTTGCTGTATGCGCCCGACAAGGGCAAGATTACGCGTGATCGACTGTCATTCCGGCTGTCGAAGTATAGAGAGCAAATTAATCAGTTGCTGGAAGATTTAAGCAACTCGGTCGAGCTACCAGAAAATTCGTCGAAAAACGAAGGACAGCGTGTCGTGAATGATGCACGCGAGAAAGCCGAACGCCTTTTAGAAGACGTTGATCGATTGATGGCGCAAATCAAACAGCAAAACGCATAGTATGCACGGTGCCGGGTATTTGGTTTACAGTGTTCGATAATCGGTTGGCCGACGCACACCGACTACTGAAAACTGAATACCGTAAACCGAAAATTTTAAGTCAATAATGAACGTAAGAAATTGGCTGTTTATAGTGGCTATAGCCGGAATAGGTTATGGGCAGGTAAGTTGCGATAACCGGCAGCAAGGCCAGGCCTCAAAAGAAACGGTTTCGGCAAAGATGCCCCGAATTTCCTTTGCCGAAACGGGTATTCATGACTTCGGTACGTTAACGGAAGGCGATACAGTTGAGCATGTTTTCGCCTTTACCAATACGGGGGAATTTCCGCTGATTATTAACAATATAACTGCGTCGTGTGGGTGTACTACACCCGAATGGCCACGGGAGCCTGTATCTCCCGGTGCAAAATCGTCGGTTCGGGTACGGTTTAACAGCCGGGGTAAAATGGGTGAACAAAACAAAACCATCACCATCTTTGCCAATACAGAGCCGGCCATGACCGATCTGCAGTTTAAAGCCCTGGTGAAACCAAAGGCCGATACCACCAAAACATCCTAAAACCACTACTCTATGTCAATTTTATTACAAGCCGCAGGCTCCAACACCTCAATGATTTATAATGTACTCCTTTGGGTAGGCATTGCCGGGGTGTTTTATTTTTTCATCATTCGCCCGCAGCAGAAAAAGCAGAAAGATCAAAAGAGCTTTGTGGATAGCCTCAAAAAAGGAGACAGTGTCGTTACCATTGGTGGGCTACATGGCCGCATTGCCTCTGTTGACGCAACAACCGTAACACTCGAAGTGGATCGGGGCATTAAAATGACCTTTGAAAAAAGTTCTATCTCCCGCGAAGCCACCGGAAAACCGACTGACGCGGAGAAACTATAACGAGTGAACAGCGCCCAAAACGTCCGATCTTTTCAGCCTACCAAAGCCTTGCTTTGTTTGGGAGCAGCCGCGCTGTTCTGGTTTTTGAATGCGCTAAATAAACCGGGCTATACACTCAATGTCGAATACCCAATTCGATTTGTATATGACGACTCCTCGTTTGTAGCAACTTCACCCCTGCCACACGATGTGCGCGTGAATGTGTCGAGCGATGGCTGGGGACTGTTGCGCCATTCCTGGCTGCCTTTTCGAGTTGAACCGGTCGATTATATTGTGCAGGACCCGCTGCGGGCAACGGTTATTAATACATCATCGCTGGCAGCGGCTTTGGCAGAACAGGTTAAAAAACTTCATGTTAATTACGTAGTCGCCGACACACTCGAAATGAGTTTCGACCGGCGTATTACCAAAACGGTTCGTCTGCTGCCAGACAGTTTACATCTGAACATGGCCCCCCGTTTCATGGTGTCCAGCCTTATCAACATGACGCCCCGAACCATTCAGATAGATGGCCCGGCCAAACTGGTACGTGGCCTCCCCGACACGATATGGGTTAAGATTCCACGCAAACGGATCTCTGATAATTACGATGAGGAACTTCCGTTAAACCAACTGCGTCACCCCCTCCTGCGCACCAGTGCCGATCGTGTAGCGGTTAGCTTCGAAGTTGGCGAACTGTTATCACCTGCTCCCCAAAACAAAAGGTGAAAGAGCGAAAGGGTGAAAGAGTGACTCACCAGCGTATCACTCTTTCGCTCTTTCGCTCTTTCGCTCTTTCACCTTTTATGAAAACTCCCCTCCAGATTGGCGTAACAGGTGGTATTGGCTCGGGTAAGAGCGTCGTTTGTGCTGTGTTCAAGGCATTGGGCATTCCCATTTATGAAGCCGACGAACGGGCCAAATGGCTCACGGAACACGACCCTATTCTAAAAGCCGATATTCTGCGAGTGCTTGGGCCAAACGCTTACACAGAGCCGGGCCGCTATAACCGAGCCTGGGTGGCGTCGCAAGTATTTGCGGAACCTGCGCTTCTGGCTTCACTCAATGCCGTCATTCATCCTAGAGTACTTGCCGACACAGCGGCCTGGGTCATTGAACACGCCAACAAGCCTTATGTAGTGAAAGAAGCCGCTCTGATGAAGGCGGCAGGTTTGGGCAATTCGCTGGATAAAGTCATCGTCGTGCAGGCACCGGTTGCCTTACGCATCGAGCGCATTCGCAGACGCGACCCGCATCGCTCCGAAGCTGAAATACAAAACATTATTGACCGTCAGATCAGCGACGTCGAGCGTTTACAACTCGCTGATTACGTAATTGAAAACGACGAAAGCCAATTATTACTTCCACAGATTATTCGGCTACACGAGATTTTTTTGCAACAAACGGCTCATTAATTCTCCTTCTGCCGTAATTTGGCTTATTCCTTCATCAATAAGCCAAATCAATGAAACAACGCTTACTTCTGCTTACTGCCTGCGCCAGCAGCTTTCTACTGGGTGCATTCATAACCAACGACGACCCTCAAAAACCGTTGACCGCCGATATGGTAGAAGTAGCGGCAAAAGTATTTGGACTGGAATTTACTCTGGCCGAACGCGACTCAATGCTCGGCAATCTAAATAACGCCCGCACCAATTACGAGGCTTTACGCAAGATTGATTTACCCAATGATATTGCTCCTGCCCTGTATTTCAATCCCCTACCGGCTGGGTTTAACATGCCTACGGGGCCATCATCGTTTAAAGCGTCGGTTTTAGGAAAGGTAAGCTTGCCTGCCGATCGCAATGAACTGGCGTTCTATACTATAGGGCAGTTGGGCGAATTGATCCGGACAAAACAGATTTCATCCGTCGAACTAACAACCTTTTTTCTGAATCGGCTCAAAACCTACGACCCTAAACTTCATTGCGTCATTACGTTAACCGAGGAATTGGCTCTGAGTCAGGCCAAACGCGCCGATGCGGAATTGAAAGCGGGTAAATACCGAGGACCGCTTCATGGCATTCCCTATGGAGCCAAAGACTTACTGGCAAAAAAGGGCTACAAAACGACCTGGGGCGCCATGCCTTACAAAGACCAGACGCTCGACCTCGACGCTACGGTTATCCAACGACTCGAAAAAGCCGGGGCCGTATTATGCGGAAAAATGACGCTGGGTGCGCTGGCTATGGGCGATGTCTGGTTTGGCGGCATGACCCGAAATCCGTGGAGTACAACGGCCGGTTCCAGCGGCTCATCGGCCGGATCAGCTTCGAGTGTATCGGCGGGGTTATTGCCCTTTGCTATTGGCACTGAAACGCTGGGGTCCATCGTATCGCCGTCAACGGTTTGCGGCACTACGGGACTTAGGCCAACCTTCGGGCGCGTGAGTCGGCACGGCGCTATGGCATTGAGCTGGAGTATGGATAAGATTGGTCCAATCACGCGTAGTGTGGAAGATTGCGCGCTGGTTTTCAACGCTATTTACGGACCTGATGGTAATGACCCTACTGTTATGGCTGCTCCTTTTCGCTATGCTCCGTTGACAACCCTGAAAGGCATGCGCATTGGCTATGTCAAAAAAGCCTTTGAAAGCAATTACCCCAATCGGGCCAATGATTCACTTACCCTCCAGACCCTGCGCACACTGGGCGCGGAGCTGGTTCCGTTCGATTTACCAACGGGTGTTCCAGCGGGCCGGATTTCGTTTCTGCTGACGGTAGAAGCGGCTGCTTCATTCGATGAATTGACTCGTTCAGGCCGCGATGATTTGCTGGTTCGGCAGGGGAAAAACGCCTGGCCAAATTCCTTTCGTTCAGCGCGGTTTGTTCCGGCAGTCGAATATATTCAGGCAAACCGTGCCCGCACAAAACTAATCAACGAGATGGCCGCGCAGCTTAAAGCCGCTAAGATTGATGTGTATGTATCTCCGGCTTATGCAGGTGGAAACCTGACGCTTACCAATCTCACGGGACACCCGTGCGTGGTGCTGCCCAATGGATTTACAAAGCAAAATCTGCCCACCAGTATCACCTTTATGGGGCAATTGTTTGAAGAAGGGAAAGTATTGGCGGTTGCCAAAATGTATCAGGATGCTACCGAATGGAACAAAAAACACCCTACGCTTCAGTAAGGACGCCCCTACCAGGCAGTTCAAAGAAATTATTAACCACAGAGGCACAAAGGCCACAGAGGATTGAACCCTCTGTGGCCTTTGTGCCTCTGTGGTTAATAATTTCTTTGAACCACAACTACCACAACTTTTCCGGATAAGCCCCCCCATCATGTAGCTCCTTCAGAGCAGCCTGCACTACGGGCTTATCGTCGGGATAGGTAACGCCAAACCAGGCCGACTGACTGCGGAATACCTTACAGTGGCCCGTATCGGTCTGGATCAGGTTCGTCATGACGGTTGGAATATAAAATTCAGCCTTGGGCGAATTGATATTCGCAATCGCATAGCTCTCGAACTGGTGCTGTACTAACGGAAATACCGTTGGTTTAAAGCCCCAGAAATTCATCGAAACAGCCGTTTCAGGAGCCAGTGGCGTTAGACCGTCGGCTTCTTCAAAAACAATTTTCTTTTCATCTGTTCCATTCGCCTGCTCGTAAATTTTCGTGCGCTCAATCACCGAAATAAGATTGCCGTTTTCGGCAACTTCACAAACTCCTCTGGATACCGACCCATTTTCGGACAGCGTATTTTTGACTTCGTAACCAACCATGGCGTGAAGTTGATCGTCGGTGTCAGTTGTCAGGAAATCGTTGATGAGCTGGAACGCTTCCAGTCCGTAAAAGTCGTCGGCGTTGATGACGGCAAATGGCGTTTGCGTGTGGTCTTTTGCGCAAAGCATCGCATGACCAGTACCCCAGGGTTTAGTGCGTCGTACTTCACCTACCTCCGCCGGCACATACGAGTCGAGCGCCTGAATGGCATAATCTACCTCGATTTTTTCAGCTAGTTTCTGACCAAAAACCTCCTCAAAATCATGGCGGAGTTCTTCCCGGATGATAAAGACAACCTTCCCGAAACCAGCCCGGATGGCGTCGAAGAGCGAGTAATCTATGATGGTTTCGCCATTAGGGCCAAATTGATCAAGTTGTTTGATACCACCGTAGCGGCTGCCCATACCGGCCGCTAAAATTAAAAGGGTAGGTTGCATTTCAGTTATCACCGGAATACCGGTGCGTTAAACAGTTGTTAGTCTCCAATTACAACAAACGTTGCCCACTCAAAATTAAAAAAAGGGGGTGGGCTTTGCTATTTAAAGCAAATTTTAAGCAATCATGTTCATCCATACCCCTTTTAATAAAATTTAATCTAAACAACATACTATTTTATACAGTTGTCGTTATAATTGTATGCTAGACAACAGTTGTCTTAACAAATAATAAAGCAATGCCTTTCTATCATACACTCGGCCATATCCCACCCAAACGCCACACACAGTTTGCCAGGCCTGCAGGTGATACCGGCACAACGGCTAATGCTGGCGACGGGCCATTTTATTACGAGCAATTGTTTGGTACCATTGGTTTCGAGGGTATGTCTTCACTGACGTATCACGTTCACCGGCCAACAATGGTGCGCGAAGTATTGGAGAGTATTGATATGACTCCGAAACTGGCCGTTGCGAAGAATATGCTCTCCCGAAAATTGCTTGGTTTTGGGGTTGAACCCGCCGATGATTTTCTGGACAGCCGGGTGCCGCTGCTTGTAAATAACGACCTGATTTTCGGGCTGGCCGCTCCGCGTCAATCGCTCACGGCTTATTTCTACAAAAATGCCGATGCCGATGAGCTATTATTTGTGCATCGCGGCTCAGGCAAACTCAGGACGCTGTTTGGCACGATTCCTTTTCAGTATGGCGATTACCTGATTATTCCGCGCGGGGTAATCTATCAGATCGAGTTCGATTCGGCGGATAACAGGCTGTTGTATGTTGAATCGCATTCCCCCATTTATACACCCAAACGCTACCGAAATCAGTTTGGTCAACTGCTCGAACACTCGCCCTTTTGCGAGCGGGATATAGTGCGTCCGGGCAATCTGGAAACGCACGATGAAACCGGCGATTTTCTGATGAAAATCAAGAAACAGGGTGCCCTGCACTCGCTGGTTTATGCGTCGCACCCATTCGATGTGGTTGGCTGGGATGGCTATAATTTTCCATATAGTTTTTCGATTTTCAACTTCGAACCCATTACGGGCCGGGTACACCAGCCGCCACCGGTGCATCAGACATTCCAGACCGATTCGTTTGTGGTTTGTTCGTTTGTGCCGCGTCTGTACGATTACCACCCGCAGGCAATTCCGGCGCCTTATAACCACTCGAACATCGACTCCGACGAGGTCATTTATTATGTCGATGGTGATTTTATGAGCCGCAACGACATTGCCCCCGGCCACATTACGCTACACCCCGGCGGCATTCCGCACGGACCCGCACCGGGCGCTATGGAACGCAGTATTGGCAAGAAAGAAACGCAGGAATACGCCGTCATGGTCGATACCTTCCGACCGCTGATGGTTACGGAACAGGCCCTAAAGATTGACGACGGAAAATATTATAAATCATGGATCATGTAGCGTGGGCGGAAGCCCGTGCAGCCGAAGGCTAAAAATATAATCCTCTCCAATCAGCCCTCGGCTGCTCGGGCTTCCGCCCACGCTGCACACATTAACATCAACAAACATGGAAACACTCGAATTAACTCAACAAACTACTGTCGAAGACTTTCTGCCGCTCAACGGTACGGATTACATCGAATTATACGTTGGAAATGCCCGGCAATCGGCGCATTATTTCCAGACGGCTTTTGGGTTTCAACCTGTAGCACATGCGGGATTGTCGACGGGGTTGCGTGACCGGGAATCGTATGTGGTGCAGCAGGGAAAAATCCGGCTCGTGCTAACTTCACCTCTGTATGGAGACAGCGAAATAGGACGGCATATTGACCGGCACGGCGATGGCGTTCGGGTGGTAGCGTTGTGGGTAGATGATGCCACAAAGGCGTTTGAGGAGACCGTCCGCCGGGGGGCTACTGTCTATATGGAGCCAACCCGCGCACAGGACGAACACGGCTATATTGTCCATTCGGGTATTCATGCCTACGGCGACACGATCCACGTATTCGTGGAACGCAATGACTATACCGGCGTGTTTCTGCCGGGTTATCAACCCTGGACACCTGACTATCAGCCTACTGATGCCGGGTTAAACTACGTAGACCATATGGTTGGCAATGTGGGCTGGCATGAGATGAACCACTGGATGACTTTTTACCACGATGTAATGGGCTTTCAGCAACTGGTTTCGTTCGACGACAAAGACATTTCTACCGATTATACGGCCCTGATGAGCAAGGTCATGAGCAACGGCAACGGGCGCGTAAAATTCCCCATCAACGAACCCGCAGAAGGCAAAAAGAAATCGCAGATAGAAGAGTATCTGGATTTCTACGATGGTCCCGGCATTCAGCACATTGCCGTAGCGACCGACAATATTGTTGAAACGGTACTGGCTCTTCGGGATCGGGGTGTCGAATTTCTGACCGTACCAGAAACGTATTACGAACACCTTGCCGACCGTATCGGGCAGATCGACGAAGAGATAGAAACGCTTCGCCAGCTAGGCATTCTGGTTGATCGCGACGAGGAGGGGTATCTACTCCAGATTTTCACCAAACCTATTTGCCCCCGCCCGACGCTCTTTTTTGAGATCATCCAGCGCAAAGGGGCCCGTTCATTCGGGAAAGGTAATTTCAAAGCCTTATTCGAGGCCATCGAACGCGAACAGGCATTGCGGGGGACGTTGTAATAAGTATGAATGAGGGACTGATAGACTGAGTGAATAATAGGGCAACCGGTTCCTCCTTCATTCACCCATTCTATCATTCACTCATTCTCTCATTAATCATGCAGACATACACCAACTATACCCCCGACGATCAGGCCGTTTGGCGGTTGCTGTTCGAACGGCAAATAGCGCAGCTGCCCGGAAAAGCCAGTCAGGCTTACCTGAATGGTATTTCGGCAACGGGCTTCCGTGCCGACCGTATTCCTGATTTCGAACGGGATCTGAATCTACGGTTACAGAACCTAACGGGCTGGCGAGTGCAGGACGTAGAGGGGCTAATTCCGAATCGTGATTTTTTTGAACTGATGGCGAATCGAAACTTTCCGGCCACTACCTGGCTGCGTCGGCACGACCAGTTGGATTATTTGCCGGAGCCGGATATGTTTCATGACACCTTTGGGCATGTGCCTATGCTGTCGAATCAGGCTTTTTGCGATTTTCTGGCGTCGCTGAGTCAGATTGCGCTGCATCATATCGACAGTGAAGAAGCCATTGCTATGATTTCGCGGCTGTACTGGTACACCGTCGAGTTTGGCTTGATTCAGGAAGGAGATCAACTTCGGATCTATGGCGGGGGTATTTTATCGTCCGTTGGTGAAACGACTTACAGCCTGCTCAGCGACAAGCCGAAACGCATTCCGTATGACGTTGAGACGTTGCTTAAAACGCCATACATCATCGACCATTTTCAGGAACAATACTTCGTGATTGAGTCCTTCGACCAGCTTTATCAATCCGTTCAACAGATAGAGACAACGCTGGAAGGCTTGTTAGTAAGCTAGATTGGTTATTTTTGTCAGTTACACCATCTGATTCTGATTACTGACAATGACGCATCCATCCGATACGCGGGCTTATTTTTTTAAGATTGACACGACGATCAAGAAAATCCGAAATGCGCTGCAAAAGCAATTTACCGATGCGGGTTTTGAGCTGACCGTCGATCAGTGGGTAATCATTGATCACCTCTACCGCAATCCGGGTATTAGTCAGAATACGATTTCGGAGATGACGACCAAAGATGCGCCAACCGTTACGCGCATTATTGACCTGCTCAGTCAGAAAGGCTTAACAGAACGGCGTATGGCCGATACAGACCGGCGTAAATTCCTGGTCTATCTGACTGAAGCCGGTGAAGCAAAATATAGTGAAGTACTGCCGGTTGTCTCTGCCATGCGACGCAAAGGCTGGGGCGACCTAAGCGACGATGATTATCAGCACTTTGTGCACATCATGGACTCTATTTATAGCAATATAAGTGAGTGATGAGGAGGTATGTCTGGCTAGGTCTGGCGCGGGTATTTACCCGCGCCAGACATACAACTACTTCAGGGGCAGCGTCAACTCAACAGATTGCTGATTCCTCAAAACGGTTACCGCCAGTCTTCCTGTCCAGTTCACCTGCTGTTGAATAGCCATCAACCGGCCTATGTTCCGTACGTCTTCCTTGTTGGCGGCTCGAATTACATCTCCTTTTTTTAGTCCTGATGCGGCCAGCAAACTTCCTTTAGGGATGTCAACGACAATAATGCCCTGTTCGTCGGGAAGCCCGAACGCCGAGCGATCGCCCAGCCCGCGTACATTGCGAACAGATGCGCCCAGCCAAACCAGTTCGGTAATGGTTTCTTCCAGTTTTGCGTTCAGTAGTGTTGGTATTTTCGGCGTTTCAGCGATGAATCGTAAGGCTGGCCGTTGGACTCCAAACTGGTTCATAGCGAAGTTTTGAAACCCGATTTTTAACGCCGGGCTATCGTCCTTCACCCGATAATCTCCTTTGGCGGCATTGATAAAGTTTGCATCACCCGCCAGACTGTGCGTGTCCGTGCCGTTTTTCTGCGCTTGCGCCAGAGCGGTTAAATCCGGAAACAAGTTAGTGTCTACTTCTTTCCCCCACTCCGTAATGCCAATGGGCGTATAGGGCCGCATGAGAATATTCTTTCTAAACACATCGCCACTGTTTTTAAACCACACGTGCGGATGGAATGTATTGTTAATCAGGATATTGTTTTCGGCCACCCGATTGAACCCCTCCCGAAACTTGAGCCCGCCGTTCAGCAAAACATTGTTAGCGATGTAATAATTACTACTGCCGTCGTCCAGGTCGATGTCCCATCCATGATCGCAGCGAAAGCGATTATTTCGGATAATAGTTGTCGTTTGGGCGTCGAGTTGAATTAATTCGGGATGAGCGGTCACCAGACTATCCATCGAAGCCCGGTCAGGATGCCAGAAACGATCCCGGCCCCACGAATTGAACGAGCCATGATCGCCCGTTTCGAGTACGGTATCGAATACGTCATTGTATTCGAGCAGATGCCCGCCCCACGTACCCTCGCTGATATTGATACCCGCCCGGGGCACCTGGTAAATGGAATTATGCCGCACCACAATACCGGCTGCCATCGAAATTTCGACACCCGTTGCCTGCTTTTCAAGCTGACCAATATGATGAATCAGGTTATCTTCGGCCACACACTGGGCTGGATACGCTTCATTCTTCGGCCCCGACTGCCGGTCCAGTTGCGCATACGGAATAAACTGCTCATACCGGAACGAAGGGGACCGAACCGCCGATGAGTCGCCAACGAAGCAGATAGCACTAGCCCCGATATGGTGGAAATAGGAGCCTCTGACAACCGAGTTACGATTGTAGCCACTCATAAACAAGGCGTTACCGCCGAGCTCGGTGAACTCACTATTGACAATCCGGCAATTCTCTGTGTTTGCCAGGAGAACGGCTGCCCCCCGGTAAATCATCCAATCGCTCCGTAATAGTGGCTCGTTGGTTTCCATAAACGTGCGTTCGGCGTTGACAAACCGGATGCTCTGAATGTGAACATTTCTGAGCGGACTGCCTGGGTTTCCTTTTAGTTCGATCAGGCCTTTTAACCGCGACACATCAATGCGGGCCGTTGCCAGGTTAACCCCTGCTGGCGGTATCACCGAAAGCACGTGGGTCTTTTTGTTATAAAACCACTCACCGGGTACGTCCAGTTCGTCGATTATATTCTCGACAAACCGTTCCTGCGGGTGCATGGGTGCCGGACGGTTGTTCTGCCAGCCACCTTCGAGCGTAACCTGCCCCCCGCTTTTGCCGGTTATCCGGTAATGAAAATCACCCCATTCACCCTTGTGCAAAGCGTGTACATAGCCCCCTTTCGGAGATTTCCAGCGACTAACCCGCTCGTCACTCAAGGCATCAGCAGCGGTGCCGTTGTAGACGCGCGCACTGGCGTCGTAATTGGGGTAGCGAGCCAGAATTTGTTTCTGACCGTTGATGAACAACTGCTCAAAGGCCGGGCCCGTTACGGTTGATGTCCAGATGCCTTTTGCATTCTTTTTCCACTGAAGCGCCAACCGCCTGCCTCCGCTCAATTGTGCAACTTCGGACTGATAGCTGCTAATCGTCAGGCTTTTTCCTTGCGTAACTTGTGGGTTGATGCGTACCGTTCCCGGCAGATAGTAAATGCCTTTCCGTAAAATGATCTGGACTTTATCGGAAGGCGCTGTTTTTACTTTTGTCAATGCTTTCTCCAACGTGGCAAATGGGCGTTTGATGGTGCCCGGATTTGCGTTGTTGCCCGTTGGAGCAACAAACAATTGCGTCTGGGCGCAAACGGTCGATGTTGCCAGGTAAAAAAAAGACAGTATCCAGTTTTTCATATGCCTTTGACGCAGTAGTCACTACTTTTCAGTTCGCCGGTTCGGTTACGTTCTTAGGGTGTTCAGGTTTGATCCGATACAAATCAACTCGTATTACGTTTTCCAGGCAAATTGATCTATCATTACTCAAATTTTCAAGTGCCTTTGCTGTTGTCCGGCAAACATAACAAAGTCATTACTCTTTATATAATTGACTTGGTGCGTAGGCTGTGTTCCGGTTTACATCAGCGCTGAAACAGTGTCTTGAAGCCATCCCTGATTTTATGTTGTACGGCATTTTTAGTTATGATACGTCGACACCCCGCATGGGTCTGAAACACAAGGACCATGTTCTCGATTTGGAGGTTGTGGGCTTGTTAGGCTATTTCGATAACCTGGCTATAGACCCCGCTGTGTTCACCAAACCTTTTTTGAACGATTTCATTGCCCTTGGCAAACCCATTCATCGAGCCATCCATCAACGAATCAACGCCTTACTGGAGCATGATGCCACGGCGTTTGCGGAGGTTCACGACCAGGTTTTCATTCATGAGTCGCGGGTGCAGATGCACTTACCCGTTCATATTGGCGACTATACCGATTTTTACGCGGGCATTCACCACGCCGAGAACGTAGGTCGTATGTTTCGGCCCCAGGGCGACCCGCTGCTTCCTAATTACAAACACCTGCCCGTTGCTTACCACGGTCGCGCGTCGTCCATCGTGGTGTCGGGAACTCCCATCCGTCGACCCAAGGGTCAGTTCATGAACGATGGTCAACTCATGTTTGGCCCATCAACCGCACTGGATTTTGAACTCGAACTGGGGTTAATTATCGGTAAAGCGTCTACGCTGGGTGAGCCAATTTCTGTAAACGAAGCCGAGGATTACATTTTCGGAATTGCCCTCTTTAACGACTGGTCGGCGCGGGATATTCAACGCTGGGAATATCAGCCGCTTGGGCCGTTTTTGGGTAAAAATTTCGGTTCGAGTATCTCCGCCTGGGTGTTGCCGTTCGATGAACTGGAACCCTTTCGCGTGTCGGGTGCCGAACAGGAACCAGCCCCTTTACCGTATTTACAAAATTCGGGTGATGCTAATTTCGACCTGGAATTAGACGTCTGGCTAACACCCGCTGATGGTGAGGAGGTGTTTATTTGCCGTACAAATGCCCGCTATCTGTACTGGACGTTCGCACAAATGATTGCGCATCATACCGTCAATGGCTGCAACCTCAACATTGGCGATGTGCTGGCAACGGGCACTATTTCAGGACCAGAACCCGGCACCTATGGCTCTTTACTAGAAATAAGCTGGAATGGGGAACGCCCCCTTCATATATCCCACACCCTATCCCGAACATTCCTGGCCGATGGCGATACCGTGACCTTTCGGGGGCGTGGCTTCCTGAACGGCATTCGAGTCGATTTGGGGGAAGTAACCGGCACTATTCATTCATGAAAACAATCAATCCCGCAGACTTGAAACCCAATGAATTTTACCGGTTTATAATCGGTACCATTGGCCCGCGGCCCATTGCTTTTGCCAGCACAATCGACGCCAACGGACTGGTTAATTTAAGCCCGTTTAGTTTTTTCAACATCGTTGGCTACAACCCGCCCACGCTGATTTTTGCGCCAACCATTAACCGGCATGGCCATAAAAAACACACGTTGCTGAATCTGGAAGAGGTTGGCGAAGTGGTTATAAACATCGTCAACTATGCGATGGTTGAACAAATGTCATTGGCGAGCGCTGAGTTTGAGCGGGGTATCAACGAGTTTGAAAAAGCCGGTTTTACCGCTATTCCGTCTGATCGGGTTCGTCCGCCACGGATAGCCGAATCGCCAGCCGCGTTTGAGTGCGTGGTAAAGCAGATCGTTCCTACGGGCGATGGACCAGGCTCGGGGAATATAATTATCTGCGAAGTCGTTATGGGGCATTTTCACGATACCATTTTCGACTCAACAGGAGCCGTTGATCCCCATCAGCTCGACCTTATTGGCCGTATGGGGGGCGACTGGTACTGCCGCGCCCAGGGCGATGCGCTATTTGAGGTAGGTCGGCCCCAAACGGGCATTGGCGTGGACAACATACCGGCTGCTATTCGAAACAGCGCTATTCTGTCGGGAAATGATCTGGGGAAATTAGGGAGCTTCCCGGCTTTACCCGACCCCGAAGAGGTGAATGCCTATCGAGCGTCCGGTGCCTTGAATGAGTTGTTCGACGAAGCTAGAAATGGTTGCCAGTATTTACCTGATCTACTCCACCTGCGGGCCAAACAGCTTCTGGCCGAAGGTAATGTAAAGGATGCCTGGCTAACGCTGCTGACCAGTCAATTGTAATGTCGGCTGAATCGTAGAATAGAACTGATTTTTAATGTTATTTTAATATCTTGCGACCCTAAACGCATTTTGAATAATACATATGAAATTTTTTTCCTTTATACTGATTCTTGGCCTATTAATGGGTCCTCAACTCTATGCTCAGGATGCTCCGTCTACCAGAGAAATTGGTTTACGGGCGAGTGATCTGAACAGCTTTGGGCTGATTTACAAAAAACAGATTAGCGAAAATACATACCGACGGTATCGGCTGGCGTTTGGCAATCTGGGCGTAAACTTTATCCGGTCAAACACACTGGTTGGCTTTTCGGCGGGTGGTGCTATGGGGAAAGAAAAGCGCAGGCCGATTAGTGACAAGATGCAGTTTATTTATGGGACCGAATTGATTGCGAGCGTGAATCTAAATTATACATCGGCAGGATCAATAACGGTTGACAATGGGAACGGTGGCACAACCAGCTATACCGGCTCTGACCTCCTGATTGTTACACCCTCTGTTGGCATTGGCTTCGTACTTGGCGCACAATACAATTTTAACCCTAAATGGTACATCAGCGCCGAACTGATTCCGTCGATCACGGGCAGTGGTTCATTTGGTGCCGGATCGGCTCTGTATAGTTTTCAAGCAGGCTTTAACTCATCGAGCGCAGGTATTACAGGTGCTTATCGGTTCTAAAATTCAGGTATTGAATAGCTTACTAAAACTCGAGCCTGCCATCTTTTTCGGCTGTCTGCTACATATTGCGGGCGGCCGAAACTGTAATTAGGTATAGAAAAGTCAACTTAGAACGCTCTTCCAAGTCGCCCCGCTCGTTTCGTCTCTACCATTTACTAGACTTGACTACTAGACCAAATGAGTATATTACCTTTAGTTTTACTTAACTAGTGCTTCCGTTAGAAATTCACAGTTTACATGCTCAACTCACGTTATAAAACCATTAGTCAATTTTTCGGTAAAGAGTCGGTCCTGTTAAGTGCTTACCTATTAATAACCCTATTGGCGAGCATACAGCAGTATTTATTACCCGACCAACAAATTGGGCCCAGCGTTCAACGCTACTCAAATTACAACAACTACATCATCTTCAAAAACTCGTTTATCCACTTACTCACCCATAAAAATCTCTATTCGCTTCACCTGACCGAGCAATGGGATTTATTCAAATACTCCCCCACGTTCGCATTGTTCATGGGCTTGTTTGCATTCCTGCCCGATTGGCTGGGACTAACAGGCTGGAATCTGTTAAATACGCTGGTCCTGTTCTTTGGTATTAAGCACCTGCCGTTTGTGTCTGAAGACAGCAGAGTGAAAATCCGTTGGTTCATTCTGGTTGAGTTGCTAACCTCCATTCAAAACGCCCAGAGCAATGGATTAATAGCGGGGCTATTTGTCTGGAGTTTCATCTGGCTGGAACGAGAAAAGTCCTTATGGGCTAGCTTACTTATGCTTTTCAGTACATTCATCAAGATTTTTGGCGTCGTCGGATTTGTTCTGTTTTTGTTATATCCCCGCAAGCCGACGGCTATCTTATATACAATTGGCTGGACGGCAGTACTGGCCATCCTACCCCTAGCTGTCGTTCCTTACCAGGAGTTATTGAATCAGTACATAAACTGGTGGGTCATGTTGCAGAATGATCATTCGAGTTCGATTGGCCTGTCGGTGATGGGTTGGCTGAATACGTGGTTCTCGCTGGATCCATCAAAACTATTGGTGGTCGTTATTGGGGGCATCCTGCTCATGTTGCCGCTGCTCAGAACCGACCAGTATAAGTCCAATCAATACCGCCTGTTTCTCTTAGCGTCGGTTCTGATCTGGGTCGTTATTTTTAATCACAAAGCCGAATCACCTACGTTTATTCTGGCCATTACAGGCGTTGGTATCTGGTACTTTTGTCAGCCTGTCACCGTCACAAATCGGGTACTGGTCATACTGGCTTTTGTTTTCACCTCACTCTCCCCCACGGATGTGTTTCCAACGGCACTTCGCGATCTACTTGTCTTGCCTTACGTACTAAAGGCGGTCTTTTGCATCGCCATCTGGGCGAAACTTACCGTCGAGCTGTTAATCAACGATTGGCAATCCATTGATATTGACTGTAGCGTGGGCGGAAGCCCGCCCACGCTACGCCCTACTGGCTATTACGAATGAGCGTTACGTAAAACCAGATTATGTTTTTGTAATCCTTGATACTGATACGCTCATTGGTGCCGTGAACACCCGCTAATTGCGCATCTGACAGGGGAATGGGCGAAAACTTGTAGATGGATGGCGTAAGAGCCGCGTAAAATTTGGAATCGGTGGCACCAAGCATGACGAAGGGCGCAACTACGACTTCTGGAAAGACGCTCTTAATGGTCTTATTAATCGTCTGGAAGCCCATGTTCTCGGTGCTGGCCATTGGAGCGGGGTTATTACCCTTACCCAAAATACTGACCGTAATACTATCATTATCAATCACTTCCTTAACCCGACTGATAACTCCCTCAACTGTATCACCTGGCAATATTCGAAAATTGACCGTAGCGACGGCATCGATGGGGAGCACATTGTCTTTAGCCCCGGCCCGAAAAATGGTCGGGGCCGTTGTGGTCCGCAAGGTGGCGCTCCCCGACTTCGTTTCGGCGATGGACCGCTCAATCACTGGACCAAATAGCCACTGATTGGCAAGGATAATACGTTTGCTAAACGGGGCTTCTGACGCCAGGTAACTCAGCAACTGGTCCATTCCTCCGTTTAGCCGGGCCGGAAACGGGTTATGCTCCAGTTTACTGACCGCTTCGGCCACCATGCCAATACTTGTTTGTGCAGGCGGCATAGACGAGTGTCCCCCTTTACCGATGGCCGTCAGTTCCAGACTCATATAGCCTTTTTCGCTGATGCCGATCAATGCAACGGGCTTGTTGATACCGGCAACACCTTCGGGCTTTATCTCGCCCCCTTCATCCAGAATATATTCCAGCGACACCCCCCGTTTTTTGAGGGCAGCCGCAATGGTTTGAGCGCCTAGCTCGCCCGATGTTTCTTCATCCTGCCCGAAGGCCAGCAACAGCGTTCGCTCGGGCTGAAAGTTCGACTTTAGCAAATAGTCGACTGATTCCAGCAGGCCCATCATGCCCATTTTATCATCGAGTGTACCACGTCCGTAGAGATACCCATCGTCGATAATACCTGCAAAAGGTGGGCGTTTCCACATGCCCTGCGTTCCCTGAATAACCGGCACGACATCGTAATGAGCCATTAACAAAACGGGTTTCAGCGCTGGATTCCGGCCTTTCCACTCATACAACAAGCCATAATGATTGAACGTCTGCGGGTTCAGTCGCTGATGGATGAGCGGGTACGCTGCCCGTATGTAGGCGGTAAACTTGTCAAATTGGGTCGTATCCGTCAGCGTGTAATCGGTGTATGAAACGGTGGGAATGCGAATAGCTCCGGCAAACCGCTGAATAGCCGAATCAGGTACCGTAATTGGTGCCGCCGGAGGCACGTTCGTTAGTTGGTGAGACGTTAGCCGGAACGTGTTAACGAGCAGAACAACAAGAAGAAATACAAGCAGAAAACCAAGAATTCGTAGAATGAAGCGCATTCGTTGACGAGGGTAAATGGTGAAATGAGCGACTACAGAACCCATACGTTCTAAGTACGAACAGGTTTGTGCGTCCCAAAAACGCCATTATTTATCAAAAGCCAACGTTTATTTGGAGATTCAAAGAAATATTAATTTTTAATAGCTTGATTTTGTGTTTTAGACCCAGTAAATAGGGTAAAATCAAAATTCATCTATTGCCCGCAGTGAAGTAATGGTATTGCCCTATTTCAACGCCGGAACCCACTCATTATTCCCGCAATTGGTACACTTGTCCTTTGGGCCGGATTTTGGCTGCGCATTGCCGCAACGATAGCACACAAGCTGCCCGTCTGCTTTTTCCTGCTGATCAACAAAATCGGTATCCCATTCGGGTAAGATTGAAAGACCAGGCGTAGGATTCGGTTCTTCAATGAGTGTAAAAGCGCCGTTAGCTTCCATATACAATCGCTTCACATGCCCCAGATGAATCACGCCACTCGAGCGAAGCTGGGCAAAAAGCAACTCACGGGTAATGGTTGATTCGCTCATTCCCGCTAGTTGAATAACCGAGTTTTGAACCAGCGTGCTGAATCTACCCTGTGAGATGGTTTCAAATTTTTGATTCTTTGCGGCAAAATACGATATGACACGTTGCGTAAACACCACAACCATGGCAATAACGAAGGCCGGTAGCACTCCTCGCTGCGCGTCCAGGATAGCGACCCCAATTGCAGCCGCGAGCGAAACCATTGCGGCCATCTCATTACGGCTTAATCGGGAGGCCATACGTCGCCCCATTAACCGCATGGCCAAAACCAGAATCAGGTAGATTGTGGCCGCCCGAATCAAAATTTCTACGTAAAAAAGGCCCGGCACCTCGCCTACGAGAATTCGCTGCCAGTCGTATAAACTGATATCTTCTTTATGCATGACTTAGTTAAAGAACGGCTCCTACCCAGCTATCGACCTGACAAACAGAGCAAAGACCTGGTTTCGGTTGCGCCGGAATGGTATTACCACAGTTACTACACGCCACATGGTTGTCGTCTTTTTGCTCATGAATTGACTGAACTTCGGCATCTGCTGGCGGCAGCACCGATAAACCCGGTTTTTTTTGTTTATCCTGGTAAATACTGAACATCCCATACGCTTCCAGATACATACGCTTTACGTTGGCCAGATTATAGACATTTTCGGTTCGTAAAGCGGCATAAATCTGTTGGTGCGAAAGCCTGTTTTCGGCCATCTGTTTCAGTTGAAAGACGCCATCTTTGATTAGCACTGTTCCTGTCCCCTGAATAATTCTTTCGGCTTTGCTGTGTTTGAAGCCCAACCAGTTGACGCCCCGCAAAAAGGTGAGCGCACAAGCAAGAGCCAGCATTCCCGACAATAACCCACGATCAGGTAGCTGCATGGCTGGCGAAATAATAGCTCCCATTGTGAGCATCACAGCCAGTTCCAGATTGGTAAGCTGCCCATTCATTCGCTTTCCAAGAAGGCGCATCACAACCAGAAGTACCAGGTAGATCAGCGATGTACGAATGAATACTTCCAGCAAAAATTCTACAGGAGCATCGCCAATTAGTATACGCTGCCAATCACCCAGCTTGATGTCGTCTTTATCCATGCCCACCTAACTTTTGATTAAATCGAATTGATTGGTCATAAAGGAAAAAATCTGGATTTATTCATATAATCTATAAAGTATGCTTAATAAATAGACCAGACAATCAGGAAACGGTCTTCTTACTAACAGGATGCTTGGTTAGCTGGTTGGTTTTGTAGCGAATACGATCACGACATTATCAATGAAAAAACTAGCCTTACTTCTGTGTATCGGCATGTTCACCGCCTGTCAGAAAGACGCAGATGACACAAAATCGACCACTGTTCCTCCGGCTCCCCTGCCAACCGATTTCATTGAAGAACTCTGGTATAAAAACGGACTCGTTTATAGCGTAGACGTGGAGGTATTTAAAGACTCTGACAAAGATGGTGTTGGTGATTTCAAGGGAATTATGCAACAGCTCGATTACCTGAAAACGCTTGGCGTTGAAACGATCTGGCTGGCTCCGTTCCAGCCTACGCCAAACGAAGATGACGGGTATGATATAGCTGACTTTTATGGCATCGACAAACGTCTGGGTACAACTCAGGATTTTGACGAATTCATGCGTCAGGCGAACCAGAAGGGCATTCGGGTCATGATGGACCTGGTCACAAATCATACCTCCAATCAGCATCCGTGGTTTCAGCAGGCCCGTCAGCGTACCGATTCTCCTTACCGCTCGTGGTATGTGTGGTCAAAAGAACGCCCGAAAAAGTGGGATTCAGGCATGGTGTTTCCGGGCGTCCAGAAAGACATCTGGTCCTACGACAAACAGGCGGGCGAATACTTTTATCACCGATTCTATGAATCCCAGCCAGACCTGAACATGCAGAACCCGGCTGTTCAGCGGGAGATGCGAAAAATTGTTCGGTTCTGGCTTGACAAAGGCATTGCGGGTTTCCGGGTAGATGCCGTTCCGTTCCTGATCGAAATTGCCAATAAAGATTTTGACCCCGACAAACCCGAGCACCAGTTCGACATAATTACCCAATTGCACGAGTACATTCAGTGGCATAAACGGGACGCTATTCTATTGGGTGAAGCCAATGTTGACCCCAAGGAACAGGAACCTTATTTCGGTAAGGAAGGGCAAAACATGCAGACGATGTTCAACTTTTTCGTTAATCAGCACCTGTTCTATGCTCTGGCCACCGGCGAAACCAAGCTGCTGAAGAAGGCGCTGGACGATACCAAAAATATACCCCCAACCGCCCAGTGGGCGCATTTTCTTCGTAACCACGACGAAATTGACCTGGGCAGACTGAGCGATAAGGAACGGGATAAGGTATATGCCCGCTTCGGTCCTGATACAACGATGCAGCTTTATGACCGGGGCATTCGCAGGCGTCTGTCTCCAATGCTGGGCGACCCGAAACTAACGGAATTAGCCTACAGTATCTTATTTTCCTTACCCGGTATGCCCGTGATTCGGTACGGCGAAGAAATTGGCATGGGCGACGATCTTAGCCTGAAAGAGCGGCTATCCGTCCGGACGCCTATGCAATGGTCGAATGGGCCGAATGCCGGGTTTTCGGAATCGGCCAAAACCGTTCGACCCATCATCAATAAAGGCCCTTATAGCTACACAAAGATCAATGTAGCGGCACAGCGTGCAGATTCGACCTCCCTTCTGAATCAGGTAATCAAATTTTCCCGGCTTCGGAAGCGGTGTCCCGAAATTGGCTGGGGAGCCTGGAAACTCATCGACACAGGTTCGGAACACGTGCTGGCTATGCAATATGATTGGCAGGGCCGTACGCTGATGATGGTTTATAATTTTAGTAAGGAGCCGCAGCAATGCCAGCTACAAACATCAATGAAAACGGGTCGAGGGCTGGTCAATTTATTGGATAGTTCAGCAACCCAAATTGGTTCTAATGGCAGTTATGCCGTCAAGTTGCCGGGCTATGGGTCGGGTTGGTATCGGGCAAAATAAACTCCTAGGCCGCTTTCTGGTGGCTGGCNCGGTGTCCCGAAATTGGCTGGGGAGCCTGGAAACTCATCGACACAGGTTCGGAACACGTGCTGGCTATGCAATATGATTGGCAGGGCCGTACGCTGATGATGGTTTATAATTTTAGTAAGGAGCCGCAGCAATGCCAGCTACAAACATCAATGAAAACGGGTCGAGGGCTGGTCAATTTATTGGATAGTTCAGCAACCCAAATTGGTTCTAATGGCAGTTATGCCGTCAAGTTGCCGGGCTATGGGTCGGGTTGGTATCGGGCAAAATAAACTCCTAGGCCGCTTTCTGGTGGCTGGCGCGGGTATTTACCCGTGCCTGTCCATATCGCCAGTATTCACTGGCGCATGAATAACCGAAAGGCCAGTGAATACTGGCGATATGGACAGGCACGGGTAAATACCCACGCCAGAATGGTCCGTTGACCCACTCTTCGAACTGTTTTGCAAACCTGCCCGATAGCTACTGGTTGTATATGGTTGGTAAGCAAACATGACGAAAACCATCTTACAGCTAAAATGTATCAAGTAAGCATTCATAAACGATCACTCGGTGTAACATTTCCAGATCAGCAACAGGCGCAGGTGGTAGTATGGGGCCCTACTGTTAAACACATAGAACTCAAAATAAATAACCAATCAGCGGCACTCTCGTTGACACAGGAAGAGTTGGGCTACTGGTGCCTGGAAACCAGCCAGCTTAAACCCGGTGATTTATATACGTTTATTCTCGATGGCGAAACGGAACGCTCCGACCCGGCCTCACTTTGCCAGCCAAACGAAGTACATAGGCCCTCGAAGGCAATTGATACCGCTTCGTTTTATTGGGAAGATCAATGCTGGGTCAACCCACCAGTCGAAAACTACCTGATTTATGAACTTCACACAGGCACGTTCACGCCCGAAGGCACCTTTGCTGCGCTGGAAACCAAGCTCGACTATCTGAAAGCTTTGGGCGTAACGGCCATTGAACTCATGCCGATCGCCCAGTTTTCGGATTCCCGCAACTGGGGCTACGATGGCATTTTTACCTTTGCCGCTCAGTACTCGTATGGAGGAGCTACAGGGTTGCACCACCTGATTAACGCGTGCCATTACAGAGGTATTGCGGTGGTGCTTGATGTGGTGTACAATCACTTCGGCCCGGAGGGCAACCACCTCAACGAATTCGGTCCCTACCTGACCAGCAAGTATTGTACCCCCTGGGGTGATGCAATTAATTTTGATGATACCTGGTGCGATGGCGTCCGGCATTATTTTATTGAAAACGCCCTGATGTGGTTCCGGGATTTTCACGTCGATGCGCTTCGCCTGGATGCTGTCCATGCCATAAAAGACTTCAGCCCGGTTCATATTTTGCAGGAACTCCGGCAAAAAGTCGATCAGTTGACGCAAACGACTGGCCGTCGGTATCACCTGTTCATCGAGAACGACCTGAACGATCCACGTTATATTAATCCGATAGCCGAGAATGGATATGGTATGGACGCGCAGTGGATGGATGAGTTTCATCATTCGCTACGCGTAACGGTTGGCGAAAAAAAAGATGGCTATTATGCCGACTTCGACGGAATTGGCCAATTAGAAAAATCTTATCGGGATGCCTATGTTTATGATGGGCAATTCTCGACCGTGCGCAAAAAGCTTTTTGGCATTAAGGCCGATAAAAACCCAGGCCAGCAGTTTATCGTGTTTTCACAGAATCACGATCAGGTAGGCAATCGAAAAATGGGCGAACGTACCAGTCAGTTGTATAGCTACGATACGCTGAAATTGATGGCGGGAGCGGTGTTGCTCAGTCCGTATGTGCCGTTATTATTTATGGGCGAGGAATGGGGCGAATCAAATCCGTTCTTTTATTTCGCCACCCACCATAAGCCAGATTTAATAGAAGCCGTCAAGCAAGGTCGGGAGGACGAATTTGGCCCATCGGATGAGGATGTGCCTGACCCGCAAACACAAGAAACGTTCGAGAAAACCAAACTCCAATGGAACTCGATTGAGCAGCAGCCTCACCAATCGCTGCTCCGGTATTACCAAGTCCTGATTGCTTTACGCCAGCAGTTACCAGCCCTGTACACCCTGAACCGCCAACAATTGGAAGTCACCGCCTGCGACAACCAACAAACGCTGTTGCTGCACCGCTGGCACGAAGATCAGCATGTTTTATGCCTGATGAATTTCAATAAACAACCGCAATCCATAGCTCTGTCCATCACTGGCAACAACAAGCCGTGGCAAAAACTGCTCGACTCGGCTGAGCCGCAGTGGCACTCACAAACAGACACGCCACTTGCCCCCGACTCCCTGGATAACGATCATTCGACCATCATCCTCCCCCCCGAATCGCTCGTTATTTATGCGCAAGGGCATGAAAAATCTCAGATCAAACTGCCAAATCCTATTTCACCAAGGCTGTATCAGGGGTAACCACCCCCAACCGGCGTAAACCACCCCCAACCCCCTCCTAAAACAGGAGGGGGCTATGCTGAGGGGTAGCCTGTTCTTAGTTCCACTTATATAAGGAAAGTACTGTACCAAGAGTACCCTTTTTAAGCCCCCTCCTGTTTTAGGAGGGGTTGGGGGTGGTCACCCACAAAAACTTTTCCTCAAACTATTTGGTTGACATATCAACTTACTTACCTTTGCCGCATGATAACGGATAGCACATCAGGTGTACAGCAACGAATAGCCGCTCAGATGAGCCAATTCGTTACGTTTAATATAAATGCTGTAGCCCACCTCATGACTCGGAAAACGAACCGGGAGTTGGCGAAGCTGGGCTACTCGCTGCAGTTTGAGCAATTGCCGGTTTTGTTTGTAGCGCACTTCTGGGGGTCAGATTTACCTTCTCAACAGGAGATCGCCAACCAGTTACAGAAGGATAAATCGGGCATACAGCGCTCCATTCGCACATTGGAGCGAGATGGCTATCTGCGCGTAGTGGCCGATAGTGCCGATCGACGCAAAAACCTGATTCAGTTAACACCAGCGGGCAAGCTTATTATTCAAAAGGTTATGGAAACCGCTGAATTGTTCGATCAACAGTTGACCAGCCAGCTAACGCCCGAAGAGGTTCAGTCATTACTCAGTGTATTGAAAAAAATCTCAACCATTCTAGATCAATAGTTCTCTTTTTTTGTTTTAATAGTTGATATGTCTACAGTTGACAGCTCAACGTTTGTATTTATGACACGTAAAATTGCACTTGCCCTGGTTTTGCTGCTGACAGTATCAGCCAGCATCCGGGCACAAACCACTCCCGGCTTTCGGCTGAAAGACTGTGTCGACTACGGTTTGAAAAATTTTGGCACTACCCGCATTGCGGAATATCAGACAGAAAACGCTAACCAACAGGCGCGTCAGGCGCTGGGGCAATACTTGCCTCAGGTAACGGCAACAGGTACATCTATCGACAACCTGAAGCTGCAACAGAGTATTATTCCTGCGGGTGTGTTTGGGCCGGAACCACGTGTATTCATCATTGGGCAGAAATATCAGACAACGCTGACGGCACAGGCTACGCAAACCCTGTTCGATCGTTCGTTACTGATCGGCATCAAGGCCAGCAAGCCAAATCAGCAGCTGGCGCAACTGAATACCCGCCAAACCCGCGAAGATATTGTTTACAACATCGCCAGCAACTATTATCAGGTGTTTGTGGCGCAACAACAGATTGCCTTGCTGCGTGACAACCTTCAGCGGACGCAACAGGTGCTGAACATCCTGAAATTACAGCGCGATAATGGGGTCATTCAGCCGGTCGATTATACGCGTACGGAAGTCAATTTCAACAGCACCCAGTCGCAGTTGAGTTTGGCCGAGAATGACCTGAACCTGGCCCTGAACCGACTCAAGTATCAGATGGGATTCCCCGCCGATCAGGTGTTGACTTTGTCCGATTCGACCCTGCTCACGCAGTTGCCTACTATCGACCAGTCACCATTTGAGGCCCGTAGTCTGGTTTCTTTCCAACAGGCCGAAACGAACCTGATGTTACAGCGGTTGCAATTACAGCGAATCAAGGCGGGTTATATTCCCACGCTCAGCCTGACCGCCAGTTATGGTACGGTGAATCTGGGAGCCCAGACTTTTGACAAGATACTTACCAACTTCGTTGGGTTCGGGAACGTTGGGTTGCGGTTGAGCATCCCCATTTTCGACGGTTTACAGCGCGATGCCCAGGTGCAGCAGCAACGGCTAACGGTATTGACACAGGAAGAACAGCAAAAACTGAACGTATCGGCTTATCGGCTTCAGTTCAACAACGCCCAGTCGCAGATTCAGCGCGCACAAACTAATGTTAAAAACGACGACCTGAATGTTAAACTATCGCAGGATGTCTATAACGTCACGACGCTTCAATATAAACAGGGGACCAAGTCATTGACCGATCTGCTCAATGCGGATACGTCTTACCGGCAGGCCCAGTCGAACTACATCAATTCATTGATCAACCTGTATCAGGCCCGGCTCGACCTGGAGCAATCGCAGGGTTCATTACTTAATTTTTACAACCAACTCTAAGGCTATCAGCTAATTACATTATGAAAAAGACAACGATTATTGTGATAGCAGGCATCCTGGCCGTTGTATCACTGATCGGCTTTCGACTGGCTTCCAACAAGAAAGAAATTGACAGGAAGAACCAGATGCCAACGAATACCAATGCCGCCATTCCGGTGACGGCCGCTACGGTTGCAGAAGCCAATGTAGCGCAACAGCTTATCAAAACCGGCAACCTTATTCCGTTCAAAGAAGCCGATATTATGGCAACGGTTCCGGGTAAAGTGACGCGGGTGAATTTCGACCTTGGCTCAACCGTTCGGCAGGGTTCGACACTTATTCAGGTCGACAGCAAGCTGAAAGAGCTGTCGCTTGAGGCCACTCAGTTGAACATCGACAAGCTGAAGAAAGATGTGACCCGGTATAACACGCTCCTGGCGGGCAATGCCACCACCGAAATTCAGGTAAACGATACCAAATATAATTACGAAAACGCACTGAATCAGGCCGACCAGATTCGCAAGCAGATTCAGGACGCCGATGTAAAGTCTCCTATCAGCGGGCGGATTGTCAAGAAAAATATCGAAGCCGGTGAATACGTAAACGCCGGAACAGTGCTGGGTACGATTCTGGATATTTCGCGCCTGAAAGTACAGGTGCTGGTCAACGAAAAAGACGTGTATGCCCTGCGGGAAAGCCAGCCGGTGCGCGTTACGGCCGATGTATTCCCCGACCGAATCTTTAACGGAACGATTTCATACATCGCTCCCCAGGGCAATGAGGAACACAATTATCCGGTGGAGATCACGCTCAGCAACGGTGGCCTGCTCAAAGCCGGTACGTTCGTTAACGTCGATTTTTCCAAAAAATCCAATCAGCAGGCGCTACAGATCCCCCGTTCGGCACTGGTGGCCAGCATCAAAAATCCATACGTGTATGTGATTGAAGGCGGCAAAGTTCGTCAGCGCCCCATTGGTGTGGGCCGCGATTTTGGCGATACCATCGAAGTAACCAGCGGCCTCACAGCAGGCGAACAGGTTGTTACAACCGGGCAGATCAATCTTAGCGACGGCTCACCCGTGCAGGTAACGAAATAAGTACAGACACTCCAACAGACCATGTCCATTACAGAAATAGCCATAAAACGACCCCTACTGGTGACGACCATCTTCACCGTATTGGTTCTGTTCGGCTTTCTAAGCTACAAGCAGTTGTCATACAACCTGCTGCCCAAGTTTGAAGCCAATGTAATTAGTGTTGCAACGGTATACCGGGGAGCCTCGGCCGATGAGGTGGAAACCAACGTAACCAAACGCATCGAAGATGCTCTCTCGTCGCTGGAAGGACTGGACCGGATCAACTCCACCTCGCAGGAAGGGGCGTCGATTGTAATCGTTCAGTTGAAAAACGGCATCGACGTAAACCTCGCTCAACAGGACGCTCAGCGGAAAGTAGACCAGATCGTAAACCTATTGCCAGACGAAGCCGATAAGCCAACGCTTAACAAGTTCTCGACCGACGAATTGCCGGTATTGCGGATGGGCTTAACGGCGAACCTCTCGCCTACCAAGTTGTACGACCTGATGGACGACAAGATCAAACCGCAACTGTCGAACGTGCCGGGTGTGGGTCAGATCAGTATCATTGGCGGCTCCGAACGGGAGATTCAGGTGAACGTGAACCCGGAAAAATTACGGGCTTACGGCTTGTCTATTGGGCAGGTGTCGCAGGCCATTAATGCGGCTAACGCGAGCTACCCGGCTGGTCAGTTGCAAACGCAGGAAAACCAGTATTCCATTCGATTCGATGCGACAGTAGCCACCACCAACCGGCTTCGAAGCCTGATTATTGCCCGCCGGACCGATGGCGGTCAGGTACTGTTGCAGGACGTGGCCGAAGTGGTCGACGGTACTGCCGAAGCGACAGCACTTAACCACATAAACGCCCGCCCATCTATTGGGGTACAGGTGCAGAAACAGTCCGATGCCAACGCAGTCGATGTGAGCCAGTTGGTACGGGAGCGGATTACCACGATTGAAAAACAGTACGCCAACATTGGTCTGAAATTCAACATTGCCTCCGACCAGTCGACTTACACGCTGGCCTCGGCCGAAGCCGTTGTTGACGACTTGTTTCTGGCCGTGTTGATCGTGTCGGTTGTTATGCTCATGTTCCTGCACAGTGTTCGTTCGTCGTTATTCGTGTTGGTGGCACTGCCATCGTCCATGATTCCGACCTTCATTCTAATGTATGTGTTTGGCTTCTCGCTGAACCTGATGACGTTGATGGCCCTGTCACTGGTGGTGGGTATTCTGGTTGATGACTCCATTGTTGTACTGGAAAATATTAACCGGCACATGGAGATGGGCAAGGACAAACGGACAGCCGCGCTTGACGGTCGGAATGAGATCGGCTTTACGGCCCTTGCCATTACACTGGTCGACATTGTGGTGTTCGTGCCACTTGCCTTAACCTCGGGTCTGATCGGGAATATTCTGCGCGAATTTGCACTCGTCGTGGTTTTCTCGACCCTCATGAGCTTGCTCGTATCCTTCACGCTGACGCCCTTGCTGGTATCCCGTTTCGGTAAGCTGGAAGTACTAAACCCCAATACGCTCTGGGGCAAATTGAACCTTGGTTTCGAACACTTCCTGGATCGGTTGAAAGAGGGGTATGGCCGTATTCTGACATCAGCCTTGGGTCATAAGCGCTGGGTGTTCATCGCAGTCATTGTGTTATTTGTTGGCTCGATTGCGCTGGTTCCGGGTGGGTTTATCGGAGCCGCTTTCATGCAACAAAGTGATCAGGGCGAGTTCAACGTTAATATCGAACTGGCTCCCACAGCCTCCATTTACCAGACAAACCAAGTATCGCAACGAGTTGAACAACTCCTGTTAAAACACCCCGAAGTGACCAACGTTTTCACGAACGTAGGGTATACCAGCAGCGGCATTGCCACCTCGTCGAACAGTAACGTGGCCGATATGACCGTAAAACTGGTCGACAAAAAAGCCCGGCCTATGTCGACAGAAGAGTTTGGGAGTCAGGTGAAACAGGAGATTGCCCAGATTCCCGGCGTTCGGGTAACGGTTAGCCCTATTTCCATTGCCGGTGGTACGCAGGCGCCTATTCAGATTGCGATAAAAGGCACCGATCTACCGTCTATTCGGCAGGCGGCCGCGCAGGTGAAAAAAGTGGTTGAGTCGGTGCCGGGCACGCAGGATGTGCAGTATTCTGTAAAAGACCCCAAGCCCGAAGTAAGCGTCCGGCTGAATCGGGAGCGGATGTCGCAACTGGGTATCAGCGCTACTGATGTTGGACAGGCCCTGCAAATCGCCTTCCGGGGCGACGACCGCTCGAAATTCAAACAGAACGGAAACGAGTACGACATTCTGGTTGGGCTCGATAAATTCGATCGCTCGGATGCGGCCGATATCAGCCGACTGTCCTTTGTAAATAACCAGGGTCGTTCGTTTGAGTTGTCGCAGTTTGCGCAAGTTGAGCAGCAGGTGGGCGAAAGCGTACTGCAACGCATCGACCGTTTGTCAGCCATTTCGGTCAACTCGCAGGTAGTTGGTCGCCCATCGGGTTCGGTGGGTGCCGATATTCAGGCTAAGATGGCGAATGTAAAGCTTCCCGAAGGAATCTCCATTCAGTATCTCGGCCAGTTACAGCAACAGTCCGATGCCTTTGGCAGTTTAGGTCAAGCCCTTATTCTGGGTATTTTGCTGGTGTACTTCATCATGGTAGCCCTGTACGAAAGTGTTGTGTATCCATTCGTCGTGCTATTCTCCATTCCGGTAGCCCTGATTGGTGCCTTGCTGGCCCTCGCCCTGTCGATGCAAAGCCTGACGGTGTTTTCTATTGTGGGGATGATTATGCTGCTCGGTCTGGTAGCTAAAAACGCCATCCTGATCGTCGATTTCACCAACCAGCTAAAAGCAGAAGGTATGCCGGTGGTCGAAGCTCTGATCGAAGCTGGTAAAGAGCGGTTACGCCCTATCCTGATGACCACGCTGGCGATGATTGTGGGTATGCTGCCCATTGCGCTGGCAAGTGGTGCCGGTGCCGAAGTAAAAAACGGGATGGCCTGGGTAATTATTGGTGGCCTGAGCAGTTCGCTGGTATTGACGCTACTGGTCGTACCGGCTGTTTATCTGGTCGTCGACCGGATTATTGCCCGATTCACCGGCAAGAAGACCGAACCCAAAAAGCCGCAGGAACTGACTGTTGCCAAAGCGATTAATTAGATGTTGGCGCTGTGGTGTTGGGTTTTGGAACGCCAGCCTGTAGAACTAAGATATTAACGAACAGACCGGGACCGCTAATTAGTGGTCCCGGTCTGTTTTACAGCTAACGACTCATACAGGGCTAAGCCCTTTTGTGTCAGCAAACCGCGAACGAAGTGATGCTTGAACGCAGTTTCTGCGCCTTCGAATGGAACTTCCAGTTGGCTTTCTTCGGCCCATAACCAGGCCAGAGCCGTTTCGTCCAGATCGTTTCGATACAATCCCTGCTCAATACCTTCCCGAAAATTCGTTACCAGAATTATGTTGATATATGTTGCCCGAAAAGTCTGAAACATACGCCAGACGGTTGGATAATGACGTTCAATATCACGCAGCATATTCGGGTTCGTCGTCTGTCGATAGCGAATCAAACGATCCCATATAAGTAAGGCGCTTACGATAGGATTTGCCGTTTGAGCATGAATGGCGTTGGCTTCGCGCAAGTTTTCGTCCAGTTGCGTTTCCAAAACCTGCCTCACAAGGGCTTCCTTATCCACAAAATGTTGATAGAGTGTCTTTTTGGAAATACCCAATTGATTGGCAACATCTTCCAGACGCACCGTTCGCACGCCCAACTGATTAAATAAATGCCCTGCCTCAGTAATAATTCGTTCTTTCACGTCGCTAATCAGTACTAGTCTTTCTATAAAAGCAGACTCGATTTCCCTTTACTAGTCCTGATTCTTCTTTGTTCAGATTGGCATGAACAAAGTTGACGTATAATGCAAAAAACAAGCCACTGGCATATCAGTATGATATACCAGTGGCTCACTACCAATGCATTCTTAGTTAGTTCGGTGTTTCGATAAACGGCATAACGATGGCCGTCACCTGCTCCTTCGTTAGTGGCTCATCGAACGCTTCAGTGATCCCTTCCAAAGGCACCTGCCCTGCCAGAAGGTCGGCCAGATTGATGCCTTTTTGTATAACATTGTCGTCACCCGCATATACACCGGCAGCAACCTGGGGTAATCCCGATGGACTCGCCAGGGGTATCCAGCCTTTCTGACCACGCAGGTAGCGAACTCGGGCAGCATGGGTTGCTTCTGTAGCATGGATACGCAAGGCCGTTTCCAAAATTGGTTTGGCGTTCATCAGGTTAGGAGCCTGACCTTTGTAAGCGCGAACGCCTGTGTCTTCAAACGCCTGCGAAACTGCGGCAAATGTTTGAAAATTAGTAAACGTATCAGGAAAAGCACCTTTAGCGGAGAAATCAAACGCTGGTTTTTGAATAGCCTTTGATCCCAATACCATCTTCAGCAGTTTGACATGCAGCTCCTCATGGCGCCGGATGTATTCAAATGCTGGTTTGTCCTGATCAGGAATCAGACCGGGTACGTTGGTACCAATTTCATAGAAATCGGATTCGAGGTGTTCCAGCAGCAAGGCGAAGTTCAATACATCGACAACATTTTGGGGTAAGTCGCTGCTTTGACCATAAGCTTTCGTCAAGGCCGATGCCATAATAGCGGGGGCCGCTACGGCTACCGTTTTGCGGGACAACGTACTAAACAAACCTCGCCGTGACACGTGATCGAGCCGATCAAAGAATTCGCTGTCAACCTTTTCGAGTTCAGTAAAAATAGATTGGAGATTCATAATCGTTGAAAAGGGTTAGGCGACAGCTGTCGGCAGGTTATGGGCATCAATTGTTTCACGGACGTATTTTTGCGCTTTGGGCAGCACTTCCATTGGCTCAAGCTTGATAAACAAGCCCTCTATCACGATGTTATCGCCCGAAAACGCAGTCTGGTTCATATACTCCATTTCGCGAATGATCGAGACGTGTCGCGCTTCGACCGATACTATTTTACCGGCTACCGCCAGGTTCTCGGGATCGGTTAAATACTTCCCTCCGCCATTATAAGCCGCTGTACCAATTTCGGCAAACATGCGTGCAGCTTCCATTACATTGGTACGCTGGCGGAAGTTGATGTCGCTAAAATCAAGTGTTAAATCCGGGATGCCAGCGCTGCCCAAAGCTGCCCGGTAGAAAGCCCGGTGCGTCACCTCATGGTTGCGCAGATCCTGAAACAGCTGCATCTCCATCGCAGTCATGTTTTCGTAGGGATTGGCAAGCACTAACTCATAAAATCGAGACTCGATCTGCTCCAGCACAAAAGCATAGTTCAGAATGCCCAAATCCCCACCGGGAAGCGTAATCACATCGCCAGCGGCCCGGCCACCATTTGGGCTGACCTGCATATCGGCGGTAGAACAAGCGGTGAGTAGACCACCGGTAACGGCTGCGGCTCCAACCGTTCGCAAAAATGACCGCCGTTGAGCATGCGCCACAGAGGAGGTTACCTGCGTAAATTTGTTAACGTTTTCCATTGAGTAAATAAAAAATAGAGCTACAAAAACTTAACTCAGGTAAGACTATTTACCGAAAAAGTAGTTCTATTTAGTGAGAGTATGGACCTCTCAAGTAGGAAACCGAATGCGGAAGAGTGTACCCCGGCCAGGCTGGCTCTCAATTTCCAGTTCAGCACTCAATAGGTCACACAGCCGCTTGACGATCTGCAAACCAACGCCCTCCCTCTGACCAGACTGCCCCGCCTGTTTTATTAAGACCGGACCTGGTGGTACCTCCTGTGTGTTTTGAGGAACAGGAATGGGGGGTTCTGTCTGATCCATTCCTGTTGACGCGTTAGCATCCAGAATAGGTTTAAGCTGCTTGGCTAAAAGCTTGCTTAGCGCGTTAGGCAAACCTGGGCCTGAATCCTGAATACTCACAACCCAACGCATATCGCCCTGCTGTGACCAGGACACCGATATAAAGCCACTTTCTGTATACGTCAGTGCGTTGAGCATTAGATTTTGTACAATCCGCTGAAGCTTAACTCTATCGGTTTCAACGAGCAGCGCATCGGGGCCAGTTGCCTGAAGGGTAAGGTTCTGCTGAGCTGCTATTTGCTGAGCACTGGCAACAATTTCATTTAGCAACGCACTGGCATCAAGTGACTCCATTCGGACAATTTCCTCACCAGCCTCCAGTCGTGCCAATTCTATCAGACTATCCAGCATTGACTGCACGCTCGTCAGGTTTCGATTTAGCATGTCAAGATACTGTTCACGTTCTTTGTCGCTAAGCCCTTCTGCCTTGAGCAGATAAGCGGCACTGTTGATAATACCGAAGCTGCCCCGCAAATCGTGCGAAGATGTCCGTAATATATCACCCCGCTGACGAGACAGTTCATCCATTTGATCGACGGCCTGCTGCAACGCAGCCACCCGATTAGCAGCCTCCAGCCGTTGTAGTTCATCGTATTTTTCTACACTGCCGTAGGTTGTTTCACTCATAACCTGAACGATCTGCTGCTGCACCTGCAGAAGTGCTTTGGTATCCAGCTGCGGAAATAACTCAAGATAGCTCTGAAGCTCCCCCATCAGTATTTGTGTCAGGTAGTTCAACTCCCGTATCGTTTCGGGCAAAGCGAGTGACTTCTGCCAGCGGTGCAAGCCATGTGATATGGCTGTTACCCTCAGATCAGCCTCCGGTTGTTGATTTAACAGGCGCTGTTCCAGAATATCCAGAATGATCGGCAACAGGTCGTTAAACTCTTCGCGACTCAGGATAGAAACTTTGGCCAGTGCGGGGTCCTGTTCACATGTCATACGCCAGTTGTGCAGAATTGCTTCCCGTCTTGCAAATAAATAAGCAACCAGTTCAGTCATCGGAGTAGTTACGTGGGGAGCATCCATAAGTAATACGGTTTAAAGACGACACCCATCCAATGATATAGCTCGCTACAAATGTGCGAAATTGCTATGACGCGATTAACATGCCAACAGCCTGGATGGTCCTCTTACCAGATAAACCGCTTGGGTCGGCAAAGGTTATTATCGATAGCCATACGCTATTGTCAAATAGGCCTCCTGCCCATTGACTAATATACAGAACAGGTTAGTCTATGAGCAGGAAGCCTGTTTGACAATCTTGATCAGCATACTCAATAGTCTCGTATTGTGTCAATTACTATGGCTTGGAGGAGCCTCTACAAGAGCCATCTAGCCGAACATGTAAGCAATTAAACTACTTCTATTGGAATACTTTTTTTTATATTTTACATCGACAAATTAAATGGACACTACTTGCTTAATAGTTGAGAGTGATTAGTCCTCGAATCACTGCTGGATAGAATAAGTATATTTATCAAATTATTTTGTATAGTAGCATTAAAACAACAAATAAACATTTCGGAAATTATTAATTATTAAATGGCTCAAATTCATAAAAAAGTTGATCAAAGCATCGTTCGCGACAAACATAAAACTGTATCAAAATAGATACTAAATCAACGGAATAACACAACTTCTTTCCTTGATTCAGTACTCATTTTGATACTACAGAATCTTAAAAAACGTTAAAAAAAATAATCAGATTTTTACCAATGTAATTTTAATGTAATTTTTTTCTGAATCGATATTAAAATTGCAATAAAACAACAGAGTTCAATAATTGTTTATTATCTGATTCGGAAAGGAATTTCCTCTTTTTGTAAGTTATTTTCAACTCAACGTAGAATCTTTTGAAGACAGATACCCTACCACCAATCCAACCACAAGCCACCGGCAGATTCAAACCTAATTATTCTTTTGTCAATTGGATACGATTTGTTGCAATGGTCTCTATCGTTTATGAGCATTGCATGGATCTTCAAGTACCAGGTGACACCTCACACAGCACAAACGCCAATGGTCATTACGTGACAAACGTCAGTCAGGCATTAGCGATGCCCTGGATAGTACAACCAATGAAATTTGGTACTCTTTGTTTCTTTATTATTTCTGGTTACTTGTTAGGCAAGCATCTATTGCTTCAGAGTTCACCCTGGACATATTATAAACGTAGGCTTCAAGTGGTCGGCATCCCCTTTATTATCGCATTGGGGTTATTTATGTCAAAACACCTAGGTGTGTTTGGTCTGTTAATTGGTAGATATGATATATCGATGTTAACGCCAGAATTTTTGAAATTAAAAATATCGGTAATCCTGTTCAACTCAGCCTACTGGTTTGTATTTAATTTTCTAATTGTGCTGGGTTTGTTTCTGGTATTTTGGCGCCACTCATATAAGCCAATCTTCGGCTGGATCACGGGAGCTATTGCCGTATTTTACGGCATAAATATTTATTTCGGCTGGGTCGAACAGCGACACAATCTGGTTATAGCACCTTATCTTTTTTACTTATGGCTGGGTGTTTGGTTATCACGCCGACAGGATGTACTAGATTATCTGCAACGACTACCGAATCGCTGGCTAATAGGTGCTGTTCTCCTCTCCCTAGGTTTAGCCATATCTGAAAGCCGTTATTTATGGTCACCAGACACTATTAGCCCCTTTAATTCATTACGACTCTCGAATCAGCTATTTTCTGTCCTGGTGTTTGTGCTCCTCTTACGAAATGATTTCTCAAATCGGTTAACCTGGATCAACCCCCGAACCGAATCATTCGGCATATATCTGTATCACTTATACTTTGTACAGATAGCTAACGCAATCTTTATCTCATTAAATATTCTGACCTATTCTGTTAATCTTTCCGGCTTGCAATTAGCTGCCGTGACATTAATTAGATTTTTTGTTATTTATAGTTCTACGCTATTATTTGTTAAACTGATTAACAAAACCCGATTTAAGTGGCTATTCGGCAACTAATTAAAGTTGCTCGAGTGCAGTCCGAACTTGATCGAAGAGAATTTTGTGCCCATCATCATTTGGATGAATACCATCAGACGATAGTAACTCCGATCTAAATAGATTAGTAGAATCGGCGACAGGATTAAAAAAATTGATGGCATACTTTCCGTAAGTATTAATAATACGGTCTCGCTGTTCCATATATTTAGCTGTTGCTGCTGAACTAATTTTACGAGGGTGAGAAGTCGTGATGTAGATTTGCTTGACGCCTTTTGCCATAGCTAAGTCCCGAACAGTTTTTAGGTTACTCATGAGTTCATCCACACGGTAGCCGCCACTTACATCATTTGTGGTCATGCTAATAATTAAAATGGTTGGATTCTTTTCCAGCGCAGCTGTAATGTTACGAGTTGTATCTACAGCCGGACGGTTGGCTACTTGAGTTGCGTTAGTAGGCAGAATATGGTAAGTTGTGTACCCTGGCTTTGCCAGATTGATTACCGGCATTTTTTTGGTATAATATGCCTTAAGTTGACCTGCCCAGGAAGAATTGTAAGTGGAAGCACCAAATCCCGACGCAGTCGACGATCCCAGAATAACAATCAATGGAACGTTACTCCTGGCCGGAGCTTCACTATCTGAGTTTGTTGGTTGAGGTTCTGCTAATTTGTTGCAGCTAGTGAATAATAAAGCAAACGCAATCAAACAATAGATATTCTTCATCAAGTTAATTATCAATGGCTATTAAAGGCCTAATTTTAGCAGATACAAAAATACAGATTGACCGTAATTATACGTAGTTAAATATACTCAATTCGGCAACCGCTCAGTAAATAATAAATTAATATATAGTTAACATTGGCCAGACGCAGTCGCGCTAGTATACAATTCTCAAAAAGTAAATCATTAAAAATAAATACTAGAATCAATGTAGTAATTAATATGTTTTGGCTTTGTCCGAAACTCACTGATTGAAATGGTTAAGGCGCTATATCCGCAAACGATCCTGGTTAAGGTCATGTACGGATAGAACGCCCCTAAAAGAAGTTTATAAGCTCGTCCAATCAACCACAAACGGATGAGACAAATGTCTATCAATAGCCTCGCGCCGTATTATCGGCCCTCGGGTCAGAGGCTCCTTCATAGGAACCATCAGGCCGAATGAGTACACAATCCATGCGACCCAGGGTATTCGAAAGTTTTTCCAGAATATACCCCCGACTCTTCAACGCATCTATCGTTGCATCAGAGAAAGCGCCGTTCTCAAAAATCGTTTTATCAGGTAGCCACTGGTGGTGAAATTTAAGGGCGTTAACCGATTGCTGCATGGTCATGCCGTGTTCAATTACGTTCAGGACCGTCTGATATACCGATGTCATAATTGTTGACCCGCCCGGTGTACCCACCACCATAAACAGTTTGCCGTCTTTTTCCAGAATGGTGGGCGTCATAGACGAAAGCATCCGTTTGTTTGGCGCAATGGCATTGGCTTGATTGCCAATCAAGCCATACATATTGGGCGCACCCGGCTTCACGCTGAAGTCGTCCATTTCGTTGTTCATAAAAAACCCAGCTCCACCAACCACGACACGGCTGCCATACCCCCCATTGAGTGTTGTGGTAATACTCACCGCATTTCCGGCCTTATCTACTACGGAGAAATGGGTTGTTTCCAGACTTTCGTAACCCGGAATAGTCCCTCCTCGTACGGACCGGCTGTCGGTTGCTTTGGCCCAGGAGAAATCAGTCCAGCGGGTGCGCAGGTAGTCGGGGCTCATGAGTTGCGTGGCAGGAACTTTAACAAAGTCAGGATCACCCAGGAACTTGGCGCGGTCGGCATAGACCCGGCGTTCGGCTTCGATCATAACCTGCACGGTGCTGTCACGATTCCAGCCCCAGCGACGCAGCGGGTATGGCTCTGTAAATCGCATCATTTGCACCAGGGCAACACCACCGCTCGAGGTGGGCGGCATAGTAATCACATTATAGTTTTTGTAGGTCGCCTGAATAGGATCGCGCCAGACAGAATGGTAGTTTTTCAGATCTTCCTCCGTAATCAGGCCCTTACCCCGCACCATTTCTTCGGCCAGCAAACGAGCCGTTTCGCCTTCGTAAAAGCCCGCCCGCCCCCGTGCCTGAATACGTTGCAGGGTTTTAGCCAGATCACGTTGTATTAGCAAATCGCCCTTGTGCCAGGTTGTTGTATCGGTTGGGACGGCAGTTTTTAAAAAGTATGTCTTGTTAGGGTTAATGGTATTCAGGTCGGTCTTGATGCGGTTCAGTCCCGTTGCATCGCGCTCCGTCATGGCAAACCCTTTCTCGGCCAGATCAATGGCGGGCTGTACTACCTGTGCCCAGCTCAGTTTTCCGAATCGTTTATGCGCTTCGACCATGCCATCTACCGAACCCGGTACGCCACTGGCCAGATGCCCACTAATACTCAGGCCCTGACGAACATTGCCTGCTGAGTCGAGGTACATGTTCTGGGTAGCCTGACCAGGTGCTTTTTCGCGGTAATCGAGTGAATATGATTTACCTGCACTCTCGCGGTACACCATAAACCCCCCCCCGCCAATATTACCCGCTCCCGGATAGACAACGGCCAGCGCAAACTGCACGGCCACAGCCGCATCGACCGCATTACCCCCTGCTTTCAGAATATCGAGTCCAACCTGTGAAGCCTCCGGGTGGGCTGATGCCACCATACCATTTCGACCAGTAACGCCAACTCGATCGGAGAAGAACGGCTTAACCGTTGGGTCTTCGTCGCGGTATTGATAAACGCCCTGGCTTTCCTTTACCCTGGTATCGGCAGTCGACACGGTAGGCGATTGGGTTTTACAGGAAGCGACTGCTACAGCAAAAAGGAGCAGGAGCGAATAAGGAGCAACACGTTTGTTCATAGAGAGATTCTTATTGCGGTTGTAATTCGGCAATTTACGAAAATAGTTATCCAGCCAATACCCCGATCAGCCACTTATCCGCCTGAACGTGATACTTGTCCGAAATGGTTTGGCGATAAAGACCCTATGTCGTACTTTCAGTGGATTGAGTCGTATTACGATAACGCTCTTTCGCTCGTTCACTCTTTCGCTCGTTAACATAGGTGAAGTTCATTCGTCAGACATTTGAAAGTTTTCGGTTCGCGTGGCAGGCACTGCGCTCGAATCTGCTGCGTACTATGCTTTCGCTGCTGGGCGTAACCATTGGTATTTTTGCCATTATTGCCGTGTTCACGCTGGTAGATTCGCTGGAGCGAAATATTAAAGACAGCTTGTCATTCATTGGCGACAAGGTAGTTTATGTCCAGAAATGGCCCTGGTCGTTTGGGGGTGAGTACCAGTGGTGGAAGTATTTCCAACGACCTGAACCCACCTATAAAGAATACCGATTTCTGAATGACAAACTTGAGAATGCAAAAGCTATGGTGGCTATGGATTTTAAAGGGCGTGTGACTATCAAGAACGGAAATAACAGCATGGCCGCCCTCATTCAGGGCACAACAATCGACTATAACAAGATTTCGGACGTACCCATCGAAACGGGGCGTTACTTTACTCAACAGGAAATCGATGTATCGCGCAACGTAGCCATCATTGGCTCCGACGTGGCCGATAATCTGTTTCCAGCCCAGGACCCCGTTGGTAAGCGATTCAAGATCAGCGGTATGAATTTCACAGTTATTGGTGTTCAGACCCGAAAAGGGGAAAGCATCCTTAACGTGGGCGGTAATCCTGACATTAAGTGCCTGATTCCTTACGGGTCATTTGCCAAGATGTTCCATTCAATAAACCCGAGTATCGACATTGCCATCAAAGGCTACGATTCTGACGAGGGCCTGCTCGAACTCGAAAGCGAAATTCGCGGGCTTATGCGAACCCGGCGCGGATTACGGCCCGTTCAGGATGATAACTTTGCCATCAATCGACCCGAAGCAGCTGCTCAGGCCATTAGTGGTGTATTTTCGGTACTTACGGTGGCGGGCTGGGTTATTGGCGGCTTCTCTATTTTAATCGGCGGTTTTGGTATTGCCAATATTATGTTCGTTAGCGTAAAGGAGCGAACGAATATCATCGGTATTCAGAAATCGCTGGGAGCCAAAAATTATGTAATTCTTTTCCAGTTTCTGTTTGAGGCTATTTTACTTAGTCTGGTGGGTGGCCTTGCCGGTATCTTTCTGGTTTATCTGCTGTCCTTCATGAGCTTGGGCAGTCTTGAACTTACCTTAACGGCAGGTAATATTATACTTGGCCTGGGTGTTTCGAGCGTCATTGGTGTATTATCGGGTATTATTCCAGCCTTTTCAGCCGCCCGTCTCGATCCGGTTATTGCTATCCGGGCTAAATAAGTCAGTGCCCAGCGAAAGCCCAAACTAATAAAAACAGGCTTAACACAGAGTCACCAAGCCCACAGAGAGTTATCTTTTTTGTAGACTTGGTGACTCTGTGTTAAGCCTGTTTTTGATTTACAGCTTATATATAATGTATGCCTATACCAGACAACTAGTTGTGTTACATTCGTCAATAATCAGCTAATTTTATTCCTCTATCTATAATTTGTAAGGAACTTACTTCTGTGTAATTAAGTTACCTGTGAGAAAGTGAAATTACATATCTCTCTCTTTATCCTCTTTAATAGTAGCCTATTTATCGCATCTTAAATAAGGGCTGACTTTCATCTCAATTTCTTACCCATTTAATCGGGTTTTAATGTAATTTACCCGACAATCTGCCTACTGTCCTCAAATAGACCAAAACTTTAGGCCGAACATAGCTCACGATTTTTAATTCATAATTTTATTGAGAATTTTTAAGCTTTATCTGAGTTCATTATCTTTGACGCAATGGCTTGATGGTACTTTCGTTCTACTTAACGGCTATCTGCCTGTACCAGCCCGATTGTTGCGTGTTCAGGTAATCTGAATTCATCACATCACTGCCTCGGCCAGGGCTACACTACTGATTCGGTTCGGTTAACATTTATATAATGACGAATAGTACCCGAAACGAGCTATCTTTCGAACCTGACCTGCTTTTAATCAATGCTGCTTTAGTAGTCGTCTCCGGAAAATGGCGATTATACATCATACTGATTTTAGGCGAGCAAACGCTCCGATATAGCCAACTCAGCGAGCGACTGCCCGGCGTCAGTGAAAAAGTATTAGCCAGCGAACTTAAAGCCCTCGTTGGTCTTGGCGTTATGAAACGAGAAGCCTTCGCCGAAATCCCCCCCAGGGTTGAATACACACTCACCGAACGAGGTCGACTAGCGCTGCCCATTTTGAGGCAGATACAGCAGCTTGGCCAGATTTTTAACTAATACCTTGATGTCAACACAAGTTAAATTCAAAGACAAGAACCGATCACAATTTTTCCCTACAGTTAGAAAACGAGTCGACGCTTATTTTAAAACTCAGGGTATTTCCACCCATGCCAACGGAGCTATGTGGCGCAAAACGAGTTTCTTCTTAATCGGCTACGCGACGCTTTACGGACTAATTTTATCCAATCAATTTGGGTTATGGGCCATGCTTGCTATGGCTATAGTACTGGGTATGTTTGCTGCCTTTATCGGCTTTAACGTATCGCACGATGGCCTGCATGGCTCTTTTTCGGCTCGTAGCTGGGTCAATAGACTTACCGGTAACAGCTTTTATCTGCTCGGAGCGAATCCATACATCTGGAAGGTGACACATAACATCGTTCACCATACCTACACCAATATTCCCGGTCATGACGAAGATATTGAACTGGCTCCGGGTCTGGTTCGACTGGACCCCGCCGAAGATCTTCGCCCCTGGCATAAGTATCAGCAATGGTATACTTTTCCGCTGTATGCGCTGGCTTCACTGTCGTGGGTATTTCGTAAAGACTTTGTGAAATTTTTCAAGAGCGAGATTGGGCATCATGATAACTCATCGCACCCCCGTGCAGAGTACGTCAAATTATTTGTATCCAAAGCACTCTATTATGTTTTCTTTCTGGTTATTCCTTATGTTGTGCTTGGCCTCACCTGGTGGCAGCTAGCCATTGGTTTTGTGCTGATGCACGTGGCAGAAGGGTTGGTACTGGGGCTTGTTTTTCAGTTGGCTCATGCCGTAGAGGGCACCGATTTCCCAATGCCTGACGAGCGGGGCGACATACAGGCAGCATGGGCAGTTCACCAAATGCAAACCACGGCCAATTTCGCGCCCGACTCTGCACTGGCAGCCTTTTTATGCGGTGGACTAAATCGCCAGATCGAGCACCACCTGTTCCCCAAAGTGTGCCATATCCACTATCCGGCAATCAGTAAGATTGTCAAGAGTACAGCCCTTGAATTTGGCTTGCCTTATCTGGAAAATCGCACGTTTGGTTCAGCCCTTATGTCTCACTTTCGCCTTCTGCGAACACTGGGAAAAACCGCACCAATTCAGGTTGAGAAGCCTGTTATTGTACCCCTAACAAAGCAAGTACCTGAACCGGTCATGTAAAGTCGGGTTCAGATTTCTCCGTTACTTAACTTACTTCCTCTCCCTTCTTTGGCTTATGGCGTCGCAACAAGACCTCGATTTTACGTATACAACCATTGACAAAGTTTTTCGTCTGAGCATGGGGGAGACCGGCGATTATAGCGGGGCCATGTACAACGGTGATTTTTCACTTACGCTTGAGCAGGCTCAGGAGCAGAAGCATAAATTCATTGCCGATAGCCTGAATGTGAAAGCCGGTTCTAAAATCCTGGATATGGGTTGTGGTTGGGGGCCATACTTAACGTACGCGACTAAAAAACGTGGTGCAATTGGCCGTGGCGTCACGCTCTCCAGAGGTCAGGCTGAAGCCTGCCGGGCCAATGGACTAAATGTAGACATCAAAGATTGCCGAACGATTACCCCCGCCGATTATGGTACCTTCGACGCTGTTAGCTGCATTGGTGGAATGGAGCATTTCTGTTCCATTGAACAGTATCTGGCAGGTGAACAGGATAAGGTATACGCCGACTTTTTCAAAAAACTGTATGACTTACTGCCGGTAGGTGGACGGTTTTACATGCAGACGATGGTGTTCGGCAAGAACATGATTCCGTTTGAGGAGATTAGCCTGGATGCGCCCAAAGATTCGGATTCATATATGCTGGCGCTGATGATTGCCCAATTTCCGGGTTCATGGCTACCTTACGGCCCTGAGCAGGTAATTCGTAACGCCCAGCCGCTGTTCAAACTTATTTCGCAAAGCAGCGGACGACTTGATTATATCGAAACAATTGGTCAATGGCGGAAACGGTTCCGGGCTTTCAATCTGGAAAAATATGCCCTTTACCTGTCATTGCTACCCAAATTATTGACAAATAAGCCCTTTCAGGATTTAATTGCCGTTTTCAGAAAAAGCCCGAATCGGGTTTGCTTTGAACGGGAAACCATGGAGCACTACCGATTGGTTTTCGAAAAAGTATAAGTCAGAAAACAAGCTCACTCATCATCAACTATGCCTGTCCGCGTCGCCATTCATCACCATACCCAATATGATTATGATCGGGTAGTTTCTCTTTCGCCCCACCTGATTCGGCTTAGGCCGGTGGCACACAGTCGGGCGGTGATTGAATCCTATACGCTGACAATTAAGCCGGATAACCATGTCGTTCACTGGCAGCAGGACCCTTTTGGCAACTTCGTAGCGCGGGTCGATTTCTGGGAACCGATGGAAATGATGTCGATCGATGTCGACATTGTTGCGCTACTTGTGCCAACGAATCCGTTCGACTTTTTTCTGGATACATATGCCATATCGTTTCCGTTCGACTACGAGCCTCAACTAAAAAAAGACTTGGCGCCCTATCTGGCGGTTGACGAACAGGGGCCTCGTTTGACACAGTGGTTGCAGACAATCGACCAAACATCGCAAGGCACCATCGACTTCCTGATCATGCTTAACCAGCGAATTTTTCAGGATATTGCCTATACGACACGCATGGAACCCGGTGTGCAAACGCCCGACGAAACGCTCGATCTGGCTATTGGTTCGTGTCGCGATTCGGGTTGGTTGCTGGTGCAAACGCTTCGACAGTTTGGACTGGCCGCTCGTTTTGTATCCGGTTATCTGGCGCAGGTGGTACCCAGAACGCCATCGGAATTAAAAGAAAACTCATTGGCATTGCATGCGTGGGCAGAGGTGTTCATACCGGGAGCCGGCTGGCTTGGCCTTGATCCAACATCAGGCATGCTCGCCACCGAAGGCCACATTCCGCTGGCTTGCACCTCCGAACCCAATGGAGCCGCCCCCGTAACGGGAACATCAGACGTGAATAACACCACGCTTTCGTATACGAATACGCTGGAGGTTCTTGATTGAGTCAGTAAGTGGCTGGCACGGGTGAATACCCGCGCCAGATCGGTGAATATTCGCGCCAGTCAATTACAAAACTACACCTCAATACGAAACAGGTGCATAGGCAGTACATACGGGTCTAACTCCACATAATTCTGTTCGCCTTGCCAGGTATAGTACGCACCGGTAAGCAGGTCGTAAACTTTATAGGACTGACCGTGCTCGATGCCCAGCTGCCAGATAGGTACCTGTACCATTCCTGCCCGCCGTTGGTAAGCATCGGTATTGACGATGATCAGTAACCGATTGCTTCCCGTTATTTTCAGATAGGCCATAATGGCATCGTCGCTTACGGTACAAAACGTGATGTTATTGGTTGTTTGCAAAGCTACGTTCTCGCGCCGAATTCGGTTAACCAGCGTAATGAGGTAGGTCATTTTGTTGGTTTTATCCCAATCCCAGAGCCGAATTTCGTATTTCTCCGAGTTCAGGTACTCTTCTTTGTTCGGGAAGGGCACATGCTCCATCAACTCGAACGACGGACCGTAAATTCCGTAGTTACTGGACAGGGTAGCGGCCATAAAATAACGAATCAGAAACTGCGGCTCATGACCCGACTGCAAACTATAGGGGTTAATATCGTGGGTAGTCGGCCAGAAATTCGGTCGAAAATAATACTTCATTTCTCCCTGCGTCAGCTCCGTCATGTACTCCTCCATCTCCGCCTTTGTATGACGCCACGTATAGTAGGTATACGAATGCGCAAACCCTCGTTTGGCCAGTTCCTGCATCACCCTCGGCTTGGTAAACGCTTCGGACAGGAAGAGCATATCCGGGTACTCTTTTTTAACTTCGGCAATCACCCATTCCCAAAAAACAAAGGGCTTGGTATGTGGATTGTCAACCCGAATGATCCGAACACCCCACGATCCCCACACCAGTAACACACGCTTTAGTTCTTCCCAGAGGTTTTGCCAGTCTTCGGTTTCGAAGTAAACCGGGTAAATGTCCTGATACTTTTTCGGCGGATTTTCGGCGTATTGAATGGTGCCGTCAGGTCGCTTTTTAAACCATTGCGGGTGTTCTTTGGCCCAGGGGTGATCAGGTGAGCACTGAATAGCAAGATCCATAGCGATTTCCATCCCGTAATTCTTAGCGATGGCAATCAGGTGTTTGAAATCATCAACCGTACCCAGTTCGGCGTGAATGGCATCATGACCACCGGCCTCTGAGCCAATGCCATAGGGAACCCCTGGTTCGCCCGGCTGGCAAATAACCGAGTTGTTTTTACCCTTCCGATGCGCCATGCCGATGGGGTGAATGGGCGGTAAATAAAGCACATCGAACCCCATATTCGAGATACGTGGCAACAGTGCTTCTACGTCTCTAAATGTGCCGTGCTTGCCCTCTTCCCGCGCAGCAGAGCGCGGGAAGAGGCAATACCAGGTGCTATATCCGGCACGTGCTCTGTCAACCTCGACACCCAGCTCATGCACATAGCGCGTGGAATATTTACGTTCGGGATAGCGGTTGGCATAAAACGTAAACTGGTCGCTTTCGGCAACAGACACGGCCTCGTCGTAACGGTCGCCATCACGAAAAAGAGCCGCCAGTTCTCGCAGTACCTTTACATCATGCGACTCTTCGATAGGCTCAGCCTTCTTTTTACCCTTCCCTTTAGTAGCCACTGCCGTTGGTTCGGCTTTCGCTCCACCAGCTCGTTCAACCATGCCGTCCAGGTAGGTAGCTCCAGCCAGCAATTCGCTCGTGATGCGCTGACCATCAGCCACTTTTAAATGAATTTCGTGCTGCCAGGAAGCCGGATGATTAATCCAGGCTTCGAAGGTATATAGATAACGACCCTGTTTTTCGGCGATAAACGAGGCACCCCAGCGGTCATTCCAGAGGGGTGCCATCGCAGTTTCTGTCCAGGCAGTATCGTCGGTATGTTTATAGAGCAAAACAGCGGTGAGGTAATCGTGGCCGTCGGCAAAAATGTCGGCTTCAACAGCCACAACATCTCCGGGAATAGCTTTTATAGGAAATTGACCGCCGTCAAGTTCGGGACTAACACGTTCGATAACGACGCGGGACTGGCCGAAACCGGGTTGATCGGAAAGCGAATTGGGTAGACTCATTACAAAATCGTTTGATTTATTAATCGTAAACGGTTGAGCAATGTTACAAAAAAAGCTGGTTCTACTCGATTAATCTGCTTTAGACCGAACGCTTAGCTGATCTGTTTTCCCTATCTATGGTCTAATGAGGCCCAAACTAATCTGCCAACATTTTCTGTGACCGGCTGACCATTCGGCGAACGGTGTACCATCTACGACGCGAAACAGGCAGAACGACACCTGATTTCAAATAGGCAAGCCCGCCCTTATCCGGATATATCTGTTCCAGTCGCTCGATGTAGTTTATGTTAACAATGCAGTTGCGATGCATCCGAATAAATAACGCGCCGGGCAGATGAGGCTGGTAATATTTTAAGGTTCGTGCCATTAATATCCGCTGCCCATCTTTCCAGTACAACCAGCTATAATTGCTGGTGGCCTGTAAAAACATCAGGTCTGTTACAGGAAGAGCAAAAGGGCCTTTTTGGCCAACATACAGGTTGTGTGTTTCTGCTGGCTTATTGGGATTCGGTTGGCTGGTATAGAGGGAAGAGTTCATGATTTTTTTATTGAGTAAACTGACTTATTAATTTTTAATCAATCGACCATCAACACCCACTTGTGGAGGGGGTACCAAATAAATACAGAAAATCACTTCCAGAGAGCAAAAGGCCAGGTCGATATTGAGAGACGAGCCGGGTCATTCAGAAAATACAAGGCCATAAGCCAGGCAGCGGAGATGAGTGCCAAACTCAGCGTAGTGACGAAGATTGCCAGTGAGAAACTGAGGGCTGTATCCGATAAACGTTGCATACCGATAAGCAGTTAATTTTGAGGAAGATATGACAGGTTGATTGTCCATCCTGGACGAATCAAAGGTCTGGCTGTTTCTCAGGGAAGGCTGTCAGATTTGGGAAATAAGTTGGTAAGTTTGAGTCAGCAAAAGCTATCTACCCCTAAATCAGGCAGGTAGCGGTCTGAATGAGTATCAATTCACCGTAAATTCAGCATGAATGGAAAGTCAGAATTATGTTAACCACCGCAAATTTGTAAAAGGATACCACTATGCATTGAGTGCATTGCTTTTAATCGGTCTCATTACCGCCGTAGTCAATGTTTTTCTAAACTGGGGAAATGGCAACCAGCTTAGCCTGTTGCTTATTCTGATCTTATTTATTTGTGGGTTCCTGCTGGCAGCATTCACGCGGTCGTTTCCGCTGAAAGCGCAGGACAGAGCCATACGCGCCGAAGAGAATTTAAGGCACTTTGTGTTAACCGGAAAATTACTTGATGGTAGTTTGAAGGTCGGCCAGATAACGGCCTTACGCTTTGCGCCCGACGAGGAATTTATTCCATTGGTAGCCAAAGCAATTGGTGAGAATTTATCCCCCAACGATATCAAGAAGGAAATAAAAAACTGGCGGGCTGATCATCATCGGGTGTAAGAGAAATTATCAACCACAGAGGCACGGAGGCCACAGAGGTCTAACGGAGTAAAAGTAACCTGTTAGACCCCTGTGGCCTCCGTGCCTCTGTGGTTATATCTATTTTTTGTTCGACTGATTCGTGGCTCAAATCAATTCATTACACTCTCACCTACTTCGCCCCGTCGGCTTTAGCTCCTGCAATGGCCATTTGCCCAATAGCCGTGCCCAGCGTTACGCCGGCTTCTGTATCAAAGCGAAACTGAGTGCCACCATACAGTCCCGATAAAGCCGCTTCGGTAGCTTGTGCATTCAGGCTGGTCGTTTCGTCAGGAAATAGATAGGTTAGTACGGTGGTCGCGGCCACCGATACCGCAGCCTGGTCGGATACGTAGCCGGGGGTATTTGGGATAACCGTAGCCGTTTTGATCGTTGCGTCCAGTTGCGACGGACGGGGGGTAAAGTAAGTATATTTGGTACTCCATGCCGCCGTGGTGGCATCCTGCATGGCCCGGTTCATGAGCGCATACGTGCGTGCCGCCCGGAGTTCATTCTTGCTGTTTTGCCGGATGAGGTCTTCGACCAGGAAATTCCAGAGGCCGGAAAGAGAATATGTATTGGTGCCGTTATCCCAGTAATTGGCAATGCGTGACTGGTCGCGCGTGCGGGTATTGGCAATGTCACGCACCTCCGTCAGGGCTTTCTGAAACTCTGCCGAGGTCGTCAGCGGGGGTGCAGCAGGCAACGCCCGAACCAGTGCCGTTGAATCGAACCAGGTTTTCACCTTACCTGCCAATGGCAATATGGGAGCGCGTACGGGTATCTCCAGACTAATCCAGGTAAGATCATAAGGCGCCAAGGCACTCTTTTTTTGCCAGGTCGCCGTTGGGTCGAGCGCCGAAGTGAAGCGGTCGGTTTTAGCGTAGTCGAGGACTTTAGCGGTCACGGCGGCTGCCAGTTCCTCACCCGCTTTTACATCACTGGGAACATTGGCACCAGCCCAAACCCGACTTTGCTTATGCTCAGCGGCTTTGGCCTTGAGAAAGGCAACCTCATTTGGAAAGAAATAGGCCAGCATCTGGCACGAAGCTTCGGCAATAGCCGCATCCTCCGACGGATACGAAGGCACATCCAGCACAGGCACTTTTGTGAAAATACCCTGTTGCTCCAGCGGTGCGCGATTGTATTGATACTTGGCCCGCCAGGCAACAACCAGCGCATCATATTGCACTACGCTCAGCAGCGCATACACCCGAGCAGCAAAAGGTGCCCCGGCATACGGGTTAGCGATGGAAGACGTAATCGTCTGCCCCGTTGCGGCATCGTAGCCGGGAGGTACATTATACTTTGCCACCAGTTGACGGGCAATCTGGTTCCAGCGAATAACTCCCCCGGCCGCCCAGTAATTAACCGCTGTGTTCTGTTCGGGCGTGACCGTTATCAAGCCATTTTTAACGTCACTCAGTTCATGCAGGTACGCATCTGAAGTGACAGCAGCAGGTTGAGGCACAAGAACATCTGTGGCCGATTTGAGCACAATGGGCCGCCATGTGCCGCCGTCGGCATCGGGTGCGCCGGGGGTGGTAAACGGCAGAATACCTTCATCAATGATGGGCTCCCGACAACCCGCCATCCACAGGAATAAAGCACTGATAAGTAGGTATGGAAAATACGTTTTCATAGTTGATAAGGTTTTCGTAGCGCGAACATCTTGTCCGCGTAGCTGTAGGCTAGCAGTTCTAAGTCCTATTTTAGCCCATGCTACGCGGACAAGATGTCCACGCTACTAATTATTAGCGGTCCAGTGGCCAATGACTAACCCGGCATTTATCTGTGTACTTTTTCCGGTATTACGCCCGTCGAGGGTGGTGCTGTAGCCCGCCGTTAGCCCAAATTGCTTCAGCAAACGTATGTAGGCTGTTGCCCCAACCTTCGTAAAGCCAATTACGTTGGTTGGAAACGGAATGCCAGGGCCAATATCGGTGCCCGAACTTTGAGGTCTTTGCCGTTGCCCCCACACATCTATATTAAATAGCTTTGTCACAAATCCACCCCGAACAATAAGCTCGGTTACGTCGGGCACGTTGACCTTCGAGCCGCTGTTTGGATTCGTTTGACTTGGGTCGTAGTAATTGACAATATGATCGAGGTTGACCTGCCCATTTCGTATATAGCCATACTGACCGGTCAGAAAAAACGAGCGCGTTTTCAGGTGCAGCATCGTGCGACCATCCATATTTTTGGAACCGCGCCCAATCGCGACCAGCGCATCATTGACATAATTCTGTATGGGCATGGAGTACCCGGCGGCAAATATCCAGGAAAGCCGGGCGCGGCCAATTTTGTAGTCAAACGCTTCCCACCGAAGGGCCGCCGAAACATCCTGAAAGCCTTCCTGTTTGGGCGAATACCCCGCGCTGGACTGTGTGCGGATATAGGGCGCGGCTACAATCAGGTCGAGGTCGTAACCTAGACCATAGGTCCCCACCACGGTGAGCGCTTCGGTTGTGACCGTACCGAGGTTCGGGTTTTTGGCCTCGGTCGTGTTGACAAAATAAGTATCGTAAGTTGACCGTGAGCCGAAAACAGCCAGACTGGCCTTTCGCTGGCCGCGCATAAACCCGTCAATTAGTCCCTGCGCCTGTGTCTGTTTCGCAAACGACAGCAGTGTAAGGCTAATCAGGGCAGTTGATAGAAATCGCATACATCCATGTTAGGTTGTGCAAAAGTAGCCGTTCGGACTGAGCATACCCTATGAACGACGGTTTTCCTTGTTTGTGGTCAACCGGATACTAGAATTCAGTCAAAAAAGCTTTTTCATGGGCTGAACAAACAAAGAGCCGGACTTTCGGCCCGGCTCTCTGGTATCAGTGCGATTCATCCCGCTTGGTATCGGGGTGGAAACTGCGCCACGAATGCCAGAACTCCTGATAGGCTTTCGGCATAGCATTGAGTCGTTTTCCCCGCAGCGGACCCGCCACGCAATGCCCTCGCCAGGTCCAGACCGATTTCGTTTCCTGATCGGTAAGCTGTCGGTTGGCGTAGTTAAACGTGAGCGTTTGTACCCCTACCCGCCTGCTGCAGGCCCCAAACGATATATTGTCGGGCGCTATGGCCAGCAGCATAGGCTCATTCCCTACTACGTCGCTTAGAATACGTTTTTCCACCAGTTCATTCCAGTCGTAAGCCTTAGAAAAACCAGCCTTCTCCACGCCGATAACCCACGATTTGGGTTGCCATGAAGCTGAATCGCGCCGGGTAAGTTTTCCCTTAGACAACCCCTTTTCGTAGTTCTTCATGTTATCAAACTCGTCGGTAAAGGCTGAATCAGCCTGCAACACGCGCGTATTAGGGTGTTCGGCGGCCCACTCGCCCAGAGTCATGTGCTGGCCCGCCAGTTCAGACAGACTGGTTCCTTTCAGGGGCCCCAGAATAGCCTCTCCCGTAGCTTGCCGCCACCAGGAGCCCGTCCGTTTGTCTTCGAACATGGCATTGAAATGATCCATACCCACCAGCCGAAACTCATCGGGCTGGCCTTTAATGATCGGGCTAAACACGCGCCCTGTCCGGCAAACGGTACAATACGTAATCATAACCGACTGGCCGCCTACCGTATCGCGCACCTGATGATGGTAGCCAATGAGTTGGATCGGATAGGCTGTTGCCTGGCCCATAGCTGTGAACCCCAGCACCAGCTTATTGAGTGGAATCTTGTTCTGGCTCATGGGTACCACCTGCTTATTGATGGGTTGCTTAAACATCTGGTCGGCCATCATCTCCTGATTCACTTCATAGAACACAAATCCATAGAGCAGCGCCAGTCCGCCCACCACGTAGCGGTGCCACGTCCGGCGGGGCTTCGTAACCACCAGAAACGCCGGATAGATCAACAGCAACCACCCAACTGCACGTAACCAGCCCATATTCTGGTGTAGCCAGTAGGCCAGTTCAACCCGACCCAATGACGTATTGCCCGAATCGGATTCGCCGAGGCCAAGCTGACTGCCGGGGAAAGGCATGATAAAGTAGACGCTCAACACCTCCAGGGCAATTAGCAGAAAAATTAACACCAGAAAAAACAACAGGGAACGTTTCATCAATGAGGTTAGGTTGGCGACCCGGTGGTCGGCATATAATGATCTTCGTGTGTGTAGCCGTATTCGGCCACTTTCTGAGCCCGGTATTTATATAAGGCTGGGTCGTCGGGTGCCCAGGTAGCCAACCCATCGACATAGCGGTTGAACATACAGAAAGCAGCCGCAATCAACACGGTATCGTGAATATCGTGATCGGTAGCACCCTCAGTACGGGCGGCTTCGATTTGCGCGGGGCTAACCGACTTACCACCCTGTTGAACGCTTCCGGCAATGGTCAGTAATGCTTTCATTTTCGGCGAAATAGCCGCTTGCTGGTAATCACATTTAACGGACGTCACCAGCGACCAATCGTCATCGCCGAGGTGTTGGCTGGCCACCGCCCCGTGAATCGTCTGGCAAAAGAAACAGTCGTTCAGCGACGAAACATGGGTAGCGATCAGTTCGCGCTCACCTTCACTAAGGCCCGAATCAGGCCGGTGCGCATTTGACCGCAGTAACACATTAACCAGTTCATTGAGTGGGCGGGCTGTTTCAGGGCTGAACGCCATTGGTCCGCGAATACCGGGTAACCCGGCGGGTAGTTCGATATGGGGCATAATTATGTGAAGTATTTAGTAGTTGAGCACACCGTAAAGTATGTCTTGTGGATGAGTAGCGGAAAGCGTATGCACAAAAGTGCCCCGGCCACAGAGCAGCCGGGGACTAATTACTATACCTATAATAAATGAGTAGCAGGGCTAGCCTGCGGTGTTGGCAATTGGTAACCCAAGGTGCCCATTCGCTCACCCATGGCATCATACGCGGCCGGGTCGGTGGGGGTTAGAGTGGCGAGACCGTCAACGTACCGATTGTACATGCAGAAGGAAGCGGCAATCAGTACCGTGTCATGAATGTCGCCATCGGTTGCGCCTTTTTCGCGGGCGGCTGCAACCAGATTGTCAGAAACGGTACGCGCATCGGCCCGAACATGATCGGCAATGATCAACAGCGCTTTCAGTTTGGCCGAAATTGGGGCCGTTTCCGGATTGGTCAGGGTCTGATCGACCAGATCGCGCTGGTCGGCGAAGAGATGACGAGATGCCGCAGCGTGACTCTTCATACAGAAATCGGTCTGGTTCTGCTTCGACACAAAAGCGGCAATCAGTTCGCGCTCCGCACTGGTCAGGGTGCTATCGGGCGAACCGGCACGCAGGAGTGCCTGAGCCAGTGCATACAAATGCTGACCCGTATCGGGCCGATACATGACAAGGCTCCGAATACCCGGAACGCCGTCTGGAAGTGGAATATGGGGCATAATCAATGTAGAATTTAAAATGAGGGAATGATTGAATGCTATCGGTTCGTTTACTTCCTTATCCAGATAGCACCGAAGGCGATGAGGAAGGCGGCAGAGAATACGACAAGTGCATTGCCAATTCCGCCCAATGTACTAGTTAAGCTGCCGACAAACAGCACCGCCGTGGCCGTAAACAGCCGCCCAATGTTGAAACAGAAACCCGTAGCCGTAGCCCGTATCGAGGGCGAAAACAAGGTTGGCACGTAACTCGACAGCGAACCCTGACTAATCCCGAAGAATAACGACAGCAGGGCCACTTCGCCATACACTACAGGCGAGAATACATGATTAGTGAGAAAGAGCAATCCACAGGCCAGTATACAACCCAGAAAAGTCAGGAGCAATGTAGGTCGTGGTCCTAATCGGGCCACCAGAAAACCCGACGCAACACCGCCCAGAATACCCCCCATTCCCAGCAGCATCATGGTAATGCCACGTTCGGTCTGGCCGGTTTGGCCCGCTGGCAACAGCGATTGTACCCAGGTAGGTATCCAGGAAAAAATCCCCCAGAGACCAATTAAGACCGAACCAAAAATAATGGCCCCGCTGATCAGATTGGGCTTATTTTCGACACTAAACAGATTGGGTTTGCTTGTCGACAGTTCGCTTCGTCCCTGTTGCCAGAGAATTGACTCGGGCAGGAATATCCAGACCAGAAACGCCACCGTGAGCGGCAGGATTCCGATGCAAAAAGCCAGTCGCCAATCGCTGAACCCACTCATCAGGCCACCCGTTGCCACAATACCCACCGGAAACGCCGTTGCCAGCACACCCAACGCAATCGGACGCGAATTCACAGGCCAAACCTCCGACAAATAGACGGTTGAGATCAACAAAATACCGCCTACACCGGCACCCGTTAAGGCCCGAAGTAGAAACAATACATATTCGTTCGGCACAAAAACCGTTGCCAGCATTGCGCCCCCGCATAATCCCGTCGCCAGCGCTAACGCCCGAACGCGCCCCAGCCGGTCGGCCAATGGACCAAAGAGTAGGCCGCCCGTCATCCAGCCATAGAGAAAAGCCGCGCTGACCCAGGCACCCACTTCTCCTATTTCCTCAGCCGATGTGGACCCGTCAAGGAGTTGAGGCAGCGCTACCGGCAAATAGGTGGCCATAAGTGTACTGGCCGTCCCCCCGAACAGGTAGGCTACCAGGCAAAGAGCGAAACCAACCCAAGGCAATTTTACAGATTTTACCTGATTTACAGGAAGTTGTATGGTGTTCATAACTTAATTTTTAGCGATGCATATAGACTGAAACCTACCGCAACATACCCTGATCGAACGTCAGCGACAGGTAATACAAACCACCCACGGCCGGTGAACCGTAGGCCTGCACAACGTACTGATTGGTCAGGTTCGACGCGCCTATTTTGAGTAACGCCTTGTAGCTCGGCAGTTTGAGCGTGACCTGTGCGTCGATCAGGTTATAGGCCTGAATACGACCGGGACGCAGGTCGTTGAACGAGCCCACCCAGTCGAATGCATCCTGCCAGTGCCAGGCCACATTGAAACCAACATTGGGCATGATAGTCCGATGTCCAATCGTCACATTGGTTTTATACCGGGGTGTATTGAAAGCCGGAATGTTGTTTGGGTCCGCATTTTGCAGGTTAAAGGCCGACCAGGTACCATTGCCCGTCAGGGTATAGCCACTGGCGGTAACGTAGTTCAGGCCAAGCGTGGCTCCCTGCGCCGTTACGCGGTCGGGCGCATTGGTATATAGCTGAAATGCCTGATAGGCCGAATTCAGAATATCCTGTGCGGCAGCGGGATTAATGCTGCCATCAGCCGCCAGCACGGGACTATTGGGTCGAATGACAACGGTGTTCAGGATGAAATTTCGATACGCCCCAAAGTAGTAATTTGCATCGAGTGAGAAGCGGCTCGATAGCAACGCCCGATAGCCAACTTCGAAGCTTTGCACCCGCTCGGGAGCGATGTACGGCACATTCGACTTACTCAGGTTATTTTTGTTGTTCAGCACCGCCTGTTGCGGACCAACACTGTTGACCTCGCCCAGAAAGCCGTTCACAAAGCCGCCGATACTGGTTGAGTTAAATGAGTTTTCGTACACATTCATCCCGGCGCTGTTGCTCGGTGCACCGCCCAGAATCGTGATGGGGCCAACATTGAGTTTGATAAACTGATCGCTGGGAGTTGGATTTCGATAGCCCGTCTGGAACGAAGCCCGAAAATGATGCCGGTCGCCGGGCGAAAACACCGCCGAGGCCCGGGGCGTAAAATACCCCGCGAAGTTCTGATTTTTGTCGTAGCGACCTGATACGGTTAATTTCAGCTTATCAGCCAGCATCGACCTGCTCAATTGAGCAAACGCACCAACCTCGCTGTACAAAATCCGACCGCCTTTATCGTCAAATAAGGTTCCGTTCGTGAACAGGCTGAACTGCCGAAAATTACCCCCAACCAGCAAATCCGTACCCGATAAACCTGCCGATTTCAACGCCGGAGTGAAGTTGTACTGCGCATCGGCATGGTACATATTCGTCTGGCTCAGAATACCCGCACCGGCCAGTCCCTGAATGCCAATGAGCCGCGCCTTTTGCTGTTCATAGTCGGCGGAGCCAGGCAACAAACGACCCTGATCGGCAAATGAGCGGGCACTTGTGTTATCGCTGCCCGTTACGCCCTGAATTTTCCCCTGATAGGCGGCTGTGTACCGGTCGAACCAGGTTTGATCGGCTACATTCGGGGCCACCACGTTTCCGTTGAGATCGCGCACCCATGTCCGGGCAATTTGCTGTCCCAGCGAACGCGTGTTATACGAATCGTGCGAATCCTCCTGATTGGTGTAGCCGCGCACCATAAAGTTGGCTCCCCGCAATTCGACCCGGTGCTGAAGCAGCGAAAAGCCGTTTACCGAAAATCGGTTACTGCCCGTATAATTAGCGGTTCCCTTCGCGTAGTTGAACGAATAAATGGCCTCCAGTTTTGGGGTAATCCGGTAATGAACCGCCCCGTTCAGTTTCAGGCTATAGACGTTGTAATCAGTCAGGTCTTTTTCGAGATACCCCGTCCGGGCTACTTTGCCAATGCCCGTGATGGTACGATTTACCTCATCGCCATACACATTCAGACCATTGTAAGCCGGGTTGCCGAGTCCCCGCTTTTCGGGCGATGTAGTAGCGTCCACATCGGTATAATCGGTAGCAAACCAGTCGAGGCCCTTCATATACGACCCCACCAGCTTTATTGCCAGCCGGTTACTAAACACTTTGGCATAGCGCAGGCCGTAGTCCTGATAAACTGCCGCCCCCGTATTGGGGTCATTAATATGGTTGACGCCAACTTTCGTCTGCACGCTCAACCCCTGATAGGTAAACGGATTTTTGCTGGTCATCAGTAGTGCCCCATTGAAGGCCGCCGGACCGTATAAAGCCGAAGCCGCGCCCGGCACCAGCTCAACGCTCTCGGCATCCAGATCGCTCAGGCCAAACATATTACCGACCGAAAAGCCAAAGCCGGCCGGTTGATTATCGACCCCGTCGATGAGTTGCAGGAACCGGCTATTTCCAGTGCTGGCAAAACCCCGCGTGTTAATCTGTTTGTACGTCAGGCCACTCGTGACCATATCAACCCCTTTCAGGTTATTGATGCCTTCGTAAAACGTAGCCGACGGTGTCTCCCGGATGGCACGTGCGTCCATTTTCTCGACGGTTACGGGAGCCAGCAATAAACTCTCCTCCACCCGCGATGCCGCCACAACCACGTCCTGCAACGCATTGGTAGCCACTTGAAGTACCACCGTAACAGGCTGGTTTCCTTCAGCTACGGTAACTGTCCGGCTTTGATAGCCAACCATCGAAATCTTCAGTGCTAAAGGGCCACGTTGATTGGTCGTCAACGAAAACTGACCGGCGGCATCCGCGACGGTGCCTGTTTGCTGGCCTTTGACAACCACGCTGGCCCCCGCCATTGGCTGGCTGTTATCGGCATCGCGTATGGTTCCCGACACCCGTCGCGACTGCGCCCAGGCGGTCGACGTAGCTAGATATAGCAGGGTCAGCAAGGCAATAAGTACGCTTGTTTTCATGTCTATTTGAGTAAAAAAAGCAAATGAGGGGGTATGCCGGCCAAAAACAGGTAGTTTCCGGTCGGTTGACTAAAATCCAGTAAATGAGTGAATCGGTTTGTTTTTAGGTTCGCCGTTCGGCTATATGTACCGCAAGACTTGAGAGCAATTACCCTGTCAACCAGTTAATGTTTTTGTGTAGGATATCCACCCGGTGGCCGAACATAGCCCCGCCCGGTAATCCGCTCGCCAAGCATTTCGTAGTATGCCGGATCGGCCGGGGCTACCGTTGCCAGCCCATCCACATACTTGTTGTACAACGAGAACAGCGCGGTTATCAGCACGGTATCGTGAATCTCGCGGTCGGTGGCACCGGCTTCGCGGGCGCGGGCAACGGCTTCGGTCGTCACGGCTTTCCCGCTCGTTTGGGCAAGAGCTGAAATCTGAAGCAATGCCTTCATTTTTTCGCTGACGGGAGCCGTTTCGATATCCTGTTTCACAGCACGGGCTGTTTCGTCGTCGCCCAGCAACAGATCAGCGGCCTTGGTATGAGCCGCTTCGCAGAAGTTCGTGCAGTTGCGCGACGACACCAGCGCGGCAATCAGTTCGCGCTCCCCCTGCGACAACGTTGATTCGCCCCGCAGCAGAATCTGCGTCAACTCGCGAATGGGCTGAGCCGTATCTAAACGATATTCGAGCAGTCCCGTAATACCGGGAAGTTGCTCAGGCAGTGGTATGTGTGGCATGTGTTGAGCTATTGAATTTTTTCTACAACCCCGACCCATCCGCTTTACCCCGTGCTGCGGCGTAGGAACCAATATTTTTACCACAGGTCAAGCCCACTGAGCAGTCAAAACGGTAGTGGATCAGGCCGTAAATCCGTGAGTTCGACGCTTCCTGTGCCTGTGCCCAGAATTCGTCTGTCCGTTCGGGGAAGATGCTGCCTAACACAACAGCCGCAGCCGCCGAGAAGGTCGAGTGCCCCGAGGTGTAGGAAGGGAAGTTAGGCAGGCCAACCGAGGTTTTCATGCCAAACTGCTGCGGACGAGGGTAGTAGTAATACGACTTCGTATCCCAGCAGCAAATGCCCGCATCCATTAGTGCCGTGCCAACTAAGGCCAACGTCCGGGCCATACGAACTTCGCTGTATTTGGCATCATTGGCCGCGTTGGCAGCCGCCCTCATCCAGTGGCCGGGGGGCGTGTAGCTGCCAGCACCATCCGACCAGTAGTTGGCAATTCGGGCCTGCTCGCGGGTCTGGCTTTTATTGATCGTTTTCAACTCGTCCATCGCTGTCGCAAACTCGGGGCTGTTGAGGGCCGGTGGCGGTCCAGGCCGAAGCGCAACTTTTGTAGCGGCATCGAAATTCCAGGTTGTTACCGCCCCGTAGTTTGGCAGCATAGGCGGGCGCAACGGACTTTCCTGACTCAGCCAAACCTCACTCAATCCGCGTCCTTTAGCCGCTTCGATCATACCCGCCGTGAGGGTCTGGTTGTTAGCGGCACTCATACCATCGGTTTTGGCGCGGGCCATTAGTTTAGCGGCCACCTGATTACCCAGATCAGCACCAGCCGTTAAGTCGCTCGCTACGTTCATACCCGCCCATAAACGGCTGTTTTTATGCTCGGCCAGTTTGGCGTCCAGGTAAGGGCCTTCGCCGGGAAACATCGCTTTTAATACTGTATAGGATGCAGCCGCCACCACCGCATCTTCCGACGGATAGGCCGGTAGAGCCGAAGCTGGTAAGGCGACCCGAACGGTTGCATCGACTTTTGAGGGAGCCGACCGGTTGAATTTGTACTTGTAATTCCAGGTGGCTACCAGTGCATCGTATTGCGCTACGCTCAGGTAGGCAAATGCGCGGGCTGAATAGGGCGGGTTAGAAAACGGAAACTTCGGATCGGCCAGTGGGTTGGCAGCATCGGGCAGCGGGTATTTCCCATCGGCATTTGAGGCTGGCGGCACGTTGTAGCGGGCGGCCAGTTCGCGGGCAATTTCGTTCCAGCGGTATACGGCACCAGTGCCCCAGTACACAACGGCTTCCTGTTGTTCCTGCGTTAAACTCGCCGATTTGGTTTTTAAATCAGCAACTTCAGCGAGGTAATCGGCGGAGGTTACCGCTGTTGGCGTGGCCACGGTTACGTCGGTGGGAGCAGTAAGGATGTATGTTTTCCAAGCACCGGCTTTCTCATCGACGCTGGCGGGTGCGTACCCCACGCGTTGCGGCTCGGTAATACTTTTATCGCAGGAAATGATGGCGGCTGATAAACCGATCATCAGGCAGCTGATGGTAAGTAATTGACTGTATTTTTTCATGGCGCTACGGCGATCCAGTTATTTTTTAAAATTGATTTGATACAACAAGCCCAGCATATAGCTCGTGCTCTGGCCTACATTCACCCCATCAACCACGTACCCGACGCGGGCATTGACGCCAATGTTGTGCGGCTGCACTTTGGCATACCAGCCCACCGAGGTAGCCTGCATGTTATTGGTCGGAAACGGCATATCGTTCCGGCGAATGTTGTCGCCATTCAGGCAGGACATGCGCTCGGCCCAGAATTCCGTTTGAAAGCCTTTCCGCAGCACACCTAACCGAACGGCGGCATCATAGGTATTGGGCACCTGTACTTCGTTTGTGTTATAGACCCGGTCGTTGGCCTGATAGGCGTCCTGGTCGATACGGGTGTTGCTGCGCCAGCCGTAGCTGCCATGCGCTGTTACATAAAGCCCGGTTTTACGTTCCCGGTAATTGAGCAACAGGCGCCCGGTAACGGTGCGGCACTGCAACCCGATCGACATTGGTAGAAAATTCGGCACATAATTACCGACTGGAATAGACCCACCCACAACGGCATTGACCGAGAATCCGCCAACCTGCACGGCTTTGACTTTCAGCCAGGCCGATACATCCTGAATGCCATGCTGCCCCATCAGGTTGCCTGCACTGGTACTGGTCCAGACATACGGCAGACTCAAAATAACGTTAACACGCTTGCTGATGCCGATAACGGGCATGAGCATAAAACTCTGCGTCGTTTGCGTACCGATGTTCAGGTTTTCGCGTTTCAGGCTTCCCTCCCAGTACTGATTCCAGGAGCTGTAACCGTACATGCCAGCCACACAGATTTGCCGCTTACTCATATATATCGCATCCTGCGGCATCTGGGCCTGAGCCGCAAAGGGCGTCAGAAAAGCAGCAACGATAAGGCATTTTAGACTTCTTTTCATTGGTTGGTTCTTTACTATACGATGGAGGTGTAGTGGATTGGTTGAGTAGTTAATTGTCAACTACTCAACCAATCCACTACTAGACTATTCAACTACTTAAAACCAGCGGGATACGTTGATCGAAACCAGGTAATCGGCAAAAGCAGCATCGCCATGTTTCAGACCCAGTGGGTCCAGGCGATCAGCATAACTGGTAATCCGGTTGCGATACACGGCAACAGGCACCGTGGCAGCTATCGACGTTTTGTGGCGCATGTACGACACGCCCGGCTCTACCGAGACGATATAACCCGGACGACGGAAACCGCTGCTGCCACCAAAGGCATCAATAGCCGGAACACCTTCAACCCGGCCGCCCAGCATAATAGCCAGGCCCGGAATCGCCTTGATTGACTGGCTCAAGCCAATACGAGCCGCAAACTGATCGGCTACGGAGAACTTACCCGTTACGAGGTCAATTGTAGTCGCTTCCGGGCTGCGTACAGTGCTGTTCGTTTCGCGTGGATTAAACAGGTAAAACCCATTCGCATAGGCCGTTAACGTTTTCGTTAGCGATACATATCCCTGAAGCTCAACGCTGACACCCACTCCGCCATCGCCTAACTGGATTGACTGATCGACAGGCTTGTTGATCGTATAATCGACCCCTTCTTTGGTGAGTTTATGAAAATTGTCAGTTACGCCATAGTTGCCCGTTGGCAGTTTGACACCCAACCCGACCGATAAGTTTGCTTTGGGCAGTTTGACAGGATTAACCAGCCAGTAGCTTCCCGAAAGGCGCAAATCGCCGATTCCCTGTGAGCCGGTATGAAAGCGTTTTTGCTCTGGATTTTGCGCGACGGTGTTGCCATAATGTTCATAAAGCGACGAGCGGTCATTGTCCTGAAGCGGCAGATTGACCGAAAAAGATAACCGCTGATTGACCATGTAGGTAAGCCCCAGGTCGATAGCGTGCGACACATTGATCACGTTGGTACCCTGTTCAACGCGCTGTTTTTGTTCTTCATCGCCCACAAAGTGCTTGTAGGACCGAAAGAAGCGGTAACCTGCCGATACCTGCCAGTGACCGGTACGTTGTTTGAAATAATCGGCAGAACCCGCCGGAGCAGCACAGCTCATGTGCCGAACGGCTACACAACCTTGCGCCGATACCGGGGCATTGGAAAGTACTATATAGGCAAACGCCAGAACGATTGTATAAATCGACTTCATGTAAAGAAATGTCTGAGATGGAAAATGAATGGACCATGGGATGACCCACAACGACAGGGCCGACGCAGCGCATAGGTTGTGCAAACACAAACCAGTATGGCCTATCAGTCCATCAGCATGATCAAAACCCGTCTAATCGCGGAGCCGAAACAGCTGAGCAGCAGGCTACAACCAGGAATGGTAAATTGATAGCAGTCACATAGTATAGTGTAGCCGTTTCAACGATACCAGCGCAGGTATCGAACGAATACGACTTATCTACACGAAAATGTGCAGACAAATAACCAGCAAAAGCTACGTCAATTTAGATCCGGAAACGCGATCAGGAATTCACCTCAGACTTCGGGAGGGGGAGAATGAACGGGGAGGGCGCGGGCAGCAAACACAAACAGAACGTTTGGAATGCGGACGGCTTCGCGCCAGCCAGGGGAGAGAAAGTTGAAAATGGATCCTGGATTAGGGGAGTATTCCTTTAGCAGGAATTTAAGAAGCTGATTGGCTTTTTTGTGCGGGTCTGTTGCCCCTGAAATATGGTCGTTTAGAAACGACAGCAAATCGCTCTGCCAGAACGAATGACTTTCGGACTGTAAACCCGTTATATGCAGTACATCGCCCTGTACTTCCAGACTTACCACACTGTAGTACTGCCCCCGGTAACTAAATCCATCGGAGGTCGTTCGGGTAATGGCACTGGCATCGGGCTGGCCTTTCAGGGGAATCTGAAACTCGACCATGCTATCCACCGACCGGTACACCATGAGCTGTTCCGACAGGTCATGCTCTGCCTGCCACCACGTACCCACAAACACCAGCACATACGCCAGGGTGTGGTAGAGGAACAAGCCAAAGAGACCGATGGATACTGCTTTCTTCACAAGTGTGATCAGTGAAACTTTTCTCAAAAATAATACTAATTTCTTAACAAAAACTAATCACTCTAGTTAACCGCTATTTTTTAATCAGTTTATAGGAATCTGTACAACGAACGGGGCCGCCTATTGTACAGATTCCTATAAGTAGCGCAATTCGGATTGTCCACTGCAATCAAAAGGCGTAGATTTGTGTTAGTAGACTACTGCATGATTTACGACAACCACAACCGCCCTATTTCCTATCTCCGGCTGGCCGTTACGGACCGCTGCAACTTGCGGTGCTTTTACTGCATGCCCGAAGAAGGCATAAAGTACCTGCCTAAACATCAGGTACTGTCCTATGAAGAGATGGAACGGCTGGTGCGCGTGTTGGCGAAACTGGGCGTTGAGAAAGTTCGTATCACGGGTGGTGAACCGTTCGTACGAGCTGGTTTGATGGACTTTCTGCATCGGCTAGCCGAGATTGATGGCCTCAACGACATTTCGCTGACAACCAATGGCGTATTGACGGCTCCGCACATACCGGCTCTGGCCGCTCTTGGCGTTAAATCAGTTAACTTGAGTCTGGATACCCTCGACCGGGCACGATTCCATAAAATTACCCGGCGCGATGAGTTGCCAGCCGTGTTGAAAACCCTGGATGCACTGCTGGAAGCGGGTATTCAAACCAAAATCAACGCCGTTGTTATGGATGGTCAGAATACGCAGGATCTGGTGCCATTGACGGAAATGACCCGCACCATGCCTGTCGATGTGCGGTTTATTGAAGAAATGCCGTTCAACGGCGAAGGGAGCCATTACCCGGTGCTCAACTGGACTCACAAACGCATTATTGAGGAAATCCGGGCGCATTTCCCTGATCTACAAAAACTACTCGATCCACCATTTTCGACGTCGGCCAACTACCAGATTCCGGGACATCAGGGGACTATTGGCGTCATTGCCGCTTTCAGCAGGACCTTCTGCGGCACCTGCAACCGCATTCGCATGACGGCGCAGGGAACGCTTAAAACCTGTTTGTATGATGACGGCGTTCTCGATGTTCGGGCGCTAATGCGCAGTGGTGCTTCCGACGAAGAACTCACAACCGCTTTCCTGAAAGCCTTTTCTCATCGCCCCGCCAACGGTTTCGAAGCCGAACAAAAACGGGATACCGTTACCGAGTCAATGTCTACGATTGGGGGGTAATGAACGCTGGCGCGGGTTTGAACCGCACGGGCGGCCCCGCCGTGCCTTTTTATATAGCCAGCATTCGCTGGCGTTCCAGCTTATTTATCCGCGTCAGTAAATACTGACGAAATAAGAGGCACGGGCGAATGCCCGCGCCAGCAACGCACTTCCTACCGCATCATGGCGGGAACACCTTCCAGGTATTTATTCGTGAACAACGCATCCACGTCCATCCGTTGAATCAAATCACCGGTAGGATCGGTAAGCAAGTGATTGCGAATCATCCAGTTGACAAACGATACCCAGACATTCCGGTGCATAAAGCCCCAATGGCCTTCTCCATCCAGATAATAGCTGGAAACCATTTGCTGACTTTGCTCGACAAAATTCCGTTTTAAGCTTGGGTGATTTGCCGTTTTCATTAAAATTCGGGCGGCTTCGTCGGGATTTTTGATGGCATACCGGTAGCCAGCCGCTGTTTCCTGCAAAAACCGTTTCAAAGCGTCACCGTTTTCTTCCGTCCATTTACTATGGCCGGTAAGAACGGGGTTGTATCCATACGGTATTTCGAACTCATCAAATAAAAACTGATTCAGTTCTACACCCTGAATATCGGCCAGTACACCCTCCCAGGTTAACCAGCACCAGGCAGCATCGACTTCCCGGGTCAATAAGGCACGCCAGATTCCCGACAAGCCTGATTTATGCGACACAAACTGACCACGACCATCGTCGTTCTGGATCATCTGCCGAATAATATCTTCCTCATATCGAGCACCGTATGAAGCATATACTTTACCATCCAGATCTTTCGGTCGGCTGATACCGCTTTCTTTCAATGTAACAATAGCACTAACGTCGCGGGCCAGTACAGAAGCCACTGCTAGTAACGGCACTCCATTTGTCTGGTAACTAACAACGCTTTCGGAGGGGGTAATACCTAGTTCGGCATTACCCTGAGCAACGCGCCGGGCGGGTGGTGTCTGGTAATTATCCTGATCGGGCAATATAAATTCAACATCAAGGCCGACCCGCTCATAATCTCCTTTTGCCAGAGCGACATAAAATCCTGTGTGGTTTGTATTTGGCGTCCGGTCGAGGGCTAAGCGAATTTTCGTGTTCATAATATTCGGTACTGCTACGGCTTCTTTATATGTCAGATCAAAAAACTAAACGGTCATTCAGGCAACTATAGACAAAAGTAATCAATTGAAAACAAACAGATTAACCTAATAATCAGGATCAGTTAATACCTACTTACCGTATGCCATTAATTAACTACAGAGTTGATGTAAGGTTTTTAAAAAATGACCTTACTACCCAATAAAAATGCAAAGGTGCAACGACTAAAAAACGTGTTCAATGACATGCGTCAGTAAACACGTTTGCACTAATTATCAACCTACAAATAGAATCTCATCAGCCAGGGCTTTTTCGTATTTTTCTTTACTGAATCGATATAAATAAGGGGCTTTATGTGCGCCACCCGTTTTGCGTTCGTCAAGCCGTTCAAGAATACCGTAGCCCAGCATCCGTTTCTGAAAATTCCGCCGGTCGAGCGGCTGGCCAAGAATCGTTTCGTAAAGTTGTTGCAGATCGGGCATGGTAAACTTATCAGGCAACAAATTATAGCCGATAGGCTGATAGCTCAATTGCCGACGCAACGTTTTCAAGGCCAGTGTAATCATGTCATTATGATCAAAGAGCAGGAGTGGAATTTGGTTGATGTCCCACCAGCGACACTCTGCGGCAAAAAAATCGGGTGTGGGTGTCACGCCGGCAAACTCGACCAGCGCATAATAACCAACGGAAACATCGCGGCTGGCAAATTCCTTCAGCGCTTCGTCGGGTAGCCCCAGCTTGGTCAATGTTTCCTCCCGGCTGTAGTTTTTATATCGGATCACATCGCCGAAAGTGTGAAACTGTTGCAGGAATAGTTCACTCAGCCCCGTGCGTTCCCGTAAGCTACGGTAGGCAGCCGTCTCCAGATTTTCTTCATGACGAATTCGACCACCCGGTAAACACCAGTCATCCGTTTCTTTCCAACGCAACAAAAGGACTTTCAACTGGCCATCATGAAAGCCAAATATGACCAGATCCATCGACACCGAGGGCAGGTAATTTGTCTTTAGATCAGAAATCAGCCGCTCCAGTTCTTTTTTGTATTCCATCAAGAAAATAATCAACTATTAAAAGTGTGTTTTTTTTACACAATGAGAAAATATTTCGATATTATTGTGTTGAAACTACGCATTAAACATGAATTCCAAGGCCTACTCATTAAAATCATACCGAACGCTGGCTTTACTGTGTCTGGGCACTATTGGCCTATGGGCTTACACGGCAAAACCGTTCGTAGACCCCGGCGATCTGCCCGACGAAAACCGCTTCACCAAGGTAGTACTGGCCGAGAAGCTTAACGAACCGCTCGAAATGGCCATTTTGCCCGATGAGCGCGTACTGCTAGTGGAACGTCACGGCGATATTCGCATCTACTCGCCAACGACCAGACAGCTCAAAACCATTGCGACCATTCCGGTTAGTACGAAGTATAAAGATAAAGAAGGCCACGAAACAGAAGCCGAAGACGGCCTTCTGGGCGTTAACATCGACCCCAACTTCGAGAAGAACCACTGGATTTACCTCTACTACTCCCCTGCGGGCGAGGCTCCCAAGAATATCCTGACCCGCTACGAACTTCGGGGCGACGAATTGGTACTTTCCTCTAAAAAGGTGCTGCTGGAAGTGGTAACCCAGCGCGAGCAATGCTGCCACACGGGCGGCTCCATTGACTGGGACCGTGACGGAAACCTCTACCTATCTACCGGCGACAATACCAGCCCCCGCGCCACCCTCTACGCCCCCATTGACGAACGCCCGGAGCGTGGCCCCTGGGATGCCCAGAAATCGTCGGGTAACACCAATGACCTGCGTGGCAAAATTCTGCGTATCCACCCCGAAGCCGATGGCACCTACACCATTCCCGAGGGAAACCTGTTTCCCAAAGGTACCCCAAAAACCCGCCCTGAAATTTTCACAATGGGGCACCGCAACCCGTATCGAATTTCGGTCGATAAACACAATGGCTACGTCTATTGGGGCGATGTAGGCCCTGATGCGGGTGAAGATTCGGTAGGGGTTGGCCCAACCGCCGAGGATGAATACAACCAGGCGAAAAAACCGGGCTTTTTTGGCTGGCCCTATTTTGTAGGTGCCAACAAGGCCTATTACGACAAAGATTTTACCACCGGAAAAGGAGGTGTCCAGTTCGATCCGGCTCACCCATTCAACGATTCTCCTAACAACACCGGTCTACGCGACCTCCCTCCTGCCCAACCAGCCATGATTTCATACACGGCAGCCGAAACCAAAAAGTTTCCGATTATGGGCAGCGGTGGCCGCAGTGCGATGGCAGGACCGACCTACTACAAAGACGATTTCAAGAATGCCAAACGGTCTTTTCCAGACTATTACAACGGCAATGTATTCATGTATGAATGGATGCGCGACATGATTCTGGCCGTTAGTTTCGACGGGAAGGGCGACATGACCAAAATGGAGCGTTTCCTGCCTAACATGACGTTCAGCCACCCCATCGACATGGCCTTTGGCCCCAATGGCGATTTGTATGTACTGGAATATGGTACGGGCTGGTTCCTTAAAAATGACGATTCCCGTCTGGTACGCATTGAATTCAACGCCGGAAATCGTAAACCCAGCATACAGGTGGCGGCCAGCCAAAAAGCGGGTGCTGTTCCTCTGAAAGTTAATTTATCGTCGGCTGGAACGAAGGATTTCGATGGCGACGCGCTGACATATCAATGGAAAATTGTATCGAAGGCAGGTGGCCAGCCAACCGTTTTATCCGAACCGAATCCAACGTTTACCTTCCAGAAACCCGGCCAATACAAAGCCATTCTGACGGTTACGGATGCGAAGGGACTGAAAGACTCTCGCGAGGTAGATATTCTGGCGGGCAATCAGCCGCCACAAGTAGCACTGGAAATTACGAAAGGGAATAAGAGCTTTTACCTTCCCGGCCAACCGATTGCGTATCAGGTAAAGGTGACGGATAAAGAAGACGGCAGCCTTGCCCAGTCGGGCGCAACGCCGGGCCGTATTCTGGCAAAGCAGGTGATGGTACGAGCAACTTATCAGGACGAAGCCACTGCCCAGAACGTCAGCGAAGCCGGTCATAAGTTTTCAGAAGCCGCCTATCTGGGAACCGGGCAGGCACTAATGGAGAAAAGCGACTGCAAAGCCTGTCATTTTACGGATAAAAAGTCAGTTGGGCCAGCCTTTATGGACGTTGCGAAACGCTATAAAGGGGATGCAAACGCTGTGGCCAGCCTGTCGAACAAGATTATTAAAGGCGGGGGCGGTGTTTGGGGAGATGCCGTTATGACGGCTCACCCACAGTTAACCTCGCCCGATGCGGGCGAAATTGTCAAGTACATTATGACGCTGTCGGACAAGAAAACAGCCAGTCCATCGCTACCGACACAGGGCACCTACACGCCAAAGGAAAACGAGAAAGGCATTCTGGTTTTGCAGGCTTCCTATAAAGATAAGGGAGCCAACGGCTTGCCGCCCCAAATGGCCGAACAGGTGTTGATGCTGCGGAGTCCACTGGTGGCGCTGGGTACATCCAACAGCCAGTCAAAAGGAATTACCCTGTTCAAAATGGGGACTCAACCTTATCCGCTCGTGGTGGTGATGGGTTCTGATACCTATGTAAAATTCGACCAGCTTGACCTGACAGGTATTAAGACAATGGAGTTTGCCGTGGCCGTTCCCAAAGCGCAGCTAAACGCCGTGGGCGGACGAATTGAAGTGCGGATCGACTCGCCAACGGGCCAACTGCTTGGGCAGACCGAACAGCTACAACCCAATGAGAGCAAAGACCCGGCAGCTATGTTTAACCAAAGTATGGCGAAGGCGTCCATTACGCCAACCACTGGCCAACACGATTTATACTTCGTCTTTAAAAACGAAAAAGCGGGCAAGTCTCCGCTGTTTGTACCCGTTACTGTTCAATTTTCTAACTGATCTCACCCCTGCTTATTAACTATGACACAATCACGTCGCGACTTCCTGAATCAACTTGGCCTGACAGCCGCCGGAGTAGGCATGGCATCAGTCTTACCAACATCAACTTTTGCCGATATGACCACTAAAAAGGCGTTCAACTTCGACATCTCATTGGCAGAGTTTTCGTTTGCTGGAGAACTTATGTCGGGCAAGATGACCAACATGGAATTTCCAGCCCGGACCAAGAAGGATTTTGGTATTAACGTGCTCGAATATGTTTCCATGTTTTTCAATAACAAGCATACTGATCAGACCTATTTGAAAGAACTCAAGCAACGAAGTGATGATCTGGGCATGAAAAACAACCTCATCATGGTCGACGGGGCGAATATTGCCGACTTGGATGCAACCAAGCGGCAACAAGCGGTAGAATCTCATTATGCCTGGGTCGATGCCGCGAAGTTTCTGGGTTGTACGGCCATCCGGGTTAATCTGGGGGATACCTCGAAAGCTATTTCGGGGGCCGACGACGACCCAGCCGAAGAAGCCGCCAAATCTGCCGCCGATGGTTACCATAAACTGCTCGAATATGCCGCTAAATCGAAGATGAATGTGATTGTTGAAAATCACTTTGGCAACTCGACCGATATTGATTGGCTGGTGGGTGTTCTGAAGCAGGTAAATATGCCCAACGCGGGCCTGTTGCCCGATTTTGGCAATTTCTGTCGGCAACGCAGCAAGCCCGAGACTAACGATATTAAGGGCATTATGGGCACCAAATGCGTCAAAGAATACGACCGCTACGAGGGCGTGAAGAAGATGATGCCCTACGCCAAAGGTATCAGTGCCAAGACCCACAAGTTCGACGCCAATGGCAACGAAACCGAAACCGATTTCCGGAAGATGTTCAAGATCATCAAAGATGCCGGTTTCAAAGGCTACGTCGGTATTGAGTACGAAGGGGGAGTTATTGGTATGTATAACCCAACGGGTGGCTATCTACCCACAAATGAGGGTATCCAAGCTACCAAAACCTTACTCGAACGCGTGCGTACTGAACTCGCCTGATTTTTAGAATTTTAGCGATGGGACAAACGCCATATCTTCAAGATATGGCGTTTGTCCCATCGCTAAAATTCTAAAAATCAATTAAAGCCCTAAATTCCAACTCCTCCAATGCTTCGTAAATCCCTGAAAATTCTCTTAGGCATCGTCCTCTTTCTAGCTTTACTAGTAGGCAGTTTCGTCATTTTTGGTATGTATGTTACCCGCCAGTTACCCTGGCAAAAACCTGAATTCGATACCGCGCGTCCGGCCGATCCCGGTCAGGTTGGCGCAAAAGGCGTCCTGATTTTCTCCAAGACAAATGGTTTCCGGCACGAGTCGATTGAGCCGGGTATCGAAGCCCTCAAAAAAGTGGGCAAAGAAAAAGGCTGGGACGTTCGAACGACCGAAAACGGCGCTTTCTTCAATGACAGCTACCTCAGTCGGTTCAAAACGGTGGTTTTTCTGTCGACCACAGGCGATGTGCTGACGATGGATCAGGAAAAAGCTTTCGAGAAATTCATCGAAAATGGGGGTGGCTACGTGGGCATCCATGCCGCTTCCGACACAGAATATGGCTGGGATTGGTACGACCATATGCTCGGTACGCACTTCCGCGACCATCCGCTGTATCCGGAACATACGCCCGATGCGGAAGTTATTACGGATGTTAGAAACCACCCTACCACGCAGCATTTACCAGCCAAATGGCATAAGTCTGACGAGTGGTACAATTTCAAACAGAGTGTGCGGGGTAAAGACAGCATTCAGGTGTTACTGACGCTGAACGAAGCCACTTATAAGGCCACCTGGCCTAAAGCGATGGGGGGCGATCACCCAATTTCGTGGACTAACGTCATTGGCAAAGGTCGTATGTTTTACACTGGCATGGGCCACACCAACGAAACCTTCACTGACAAATACGCCATGCCGCACATTGTAGCAGGTATTGAATGGGCAGGCCGGTTTTAGTTCTTTAAACACAGACGTCGATAGGGTATGTAGTACCGACCGTCCCGGTCGGGTGAGCCTGTGACACGCCCGACCGGGACGGTCGGTACTACATACCCTATCGACGTCTGTGGCTAATCCCTTTTTACCTCCCTAAATCGCTATACCCAATCAACTGAATCCCTTTTGATTTGATAAGCGACTTCACACGGGGGTTGGTCCAGATGTCCGTTACGCCCTGACGGTCGGCAGCTACGTTTTCGTAGCCAATATGGTGAATGGCCTGCACTTCGGGGACATCCAATCCGGGGTGATCGACGAAAATATAGGTTTTCCCGGCTTCAAGACTTTCGAGCATCTTCATAAAGCTTTGCAGCTTTTCGTCGGAGGTGATGTGCGCACCGATGTAGCCTGCCATCAGTACCCCGGAGTCCATCAGGCTCATGTCATACTGTGCAATATGATACTCCTGCGCTAACTTTTTGACGAGTGCTTTCACTTCATCATTGAGACTGGTGCAGCCCATATGCCCGGATAAATGACTGATTCGGGGAATTTTCCGCATCGCCAGTTCTATTTGTGCCCGAAACTCCTTTTCAATCTCGGCCAGCTTCCAGTCATTCTCCACCACCGAGCGTTTGGGATAGTTCTTGTTTGGACGAATCATCGGGTAAAAATAGCCATCTGCGTCCCGTAGACTGGGACAGTCGGTCAATGGGCGCCATTTGATGTTGTCCCATTCGCTGGTCAGGGTTAAATGGATACCCACATCAGCAGTCGGAATTTGCTTAAGCATCTCAACAGCCTCCGGAAACCAGGGCGACGGCACGAGTACTTCGATTGACTTTTCGATACCTTCTTTATAACATTTCAAAATGGCTTCATTGCCCGCGTGTGCATAGCCCATGTCATCTCCCCGAATAATCAGGCGGGGTAGATTCGATTGAGCAGTAGCGGAATATAAGCTTGATAAAATAATCGACAGTGTCAGGAAAATTCTGGTTGTCATTGACTGGTGAGTTTGTATTCGATACAGGAAAAAGCCGATATTGACGTAATCTCCTGATGAATGTTTACCATAAACAAACGCAACTTATGTGCTTACGTACAACGGAATGATATTCCGTTGTACGTAAGCACATAAGTTGCCAGGTAGGCCTAACGGCCCAACGGAATATCATTCCGTTGCACATAAGTACGCAAGTTGAATTATAAACAACAAAAGCAACCGAAGCCGCTTTTGTTACTCCAGGCAGAATTTCATTCGTTTAGTCAAAACTCTGGATCATGTTCCGGTACATGGTTGTTGCTTTCCACTGACCTCCGGCAATAATCCGCCGAACGGTATAGAGCGGCATAGTATCGTCCCGTTTGTCGGCCAGCGTAAAGGCGGCTGCATAACCCCGCTTTTGCAGTTCGGGCAATGCTCCATGATTCCACAGGCCAAAGGGATACGCAAAGTACTTAATAGGCTTGCCGATGATGGTTTCCAGTTTGGCTTTAGGTTCTTCGACCTGAATTTTCCAGTCGTCGCCCTGGTATTTTTTGACGTTGTGGTGATCCCAGGTATGCGCGCCAATCGTGTGCCCCCGATCTGACAGGTCTTTAATCTGCGTTTTGTCCATGTACGGCTGTTTTCCATGCCGGCCAATGGCAACAGTCATGATAAAGAAGGCCCCTTTGAATCCGTGTTTTTCGAGTTCGGGAGCCGCTACGGTGTACTGGTCGAGGTCACCATCATCGAAGGTAAGCATGATCGGTTTGGCTGGCAGGGGTGCCCCGGTAGCCAGATACGCATAGAGCTGATCCGGCAAAACGGTATGATAGCCGCTATCGGCCAGCATCTGCATCTGCTCGCGGAAAGCCGCTACAGGAATAATATAATCTTTAGCTGATTTTGAATCGCCGGCCCGCCAGTCGCGAATCTGGTGATAGCACAAAATTGGCACCTGCGGACGAGCCAGAATCGTGGCGGCATTGGCTATTTTACTGGCCGGAATACTGGATGGATTAGGGGCGGCTGTCGTTTCAACCGCTTTATCGGCTGGCTTTTCGGCGGTGGTTTTCCCGGCTGCGGTTCCGATAGCGGCAGCATCAGACGTGGTTTCAGCCGTTGAGGAACCCTTTGACTGGCAACTCGATAAACCATTAGAAAGTAAAACAGAAAGGCCGATGGCCGTAACAAAAGAGAGCGTTTTTTGACAGAACATAATCAATGAATATGCCCCAAACATAACAAAAACTCCAGTGGTACCAACGGAAAATCAGTCAATAACTCAAACTTTATTTCTGATTATATAGAGTATCTAGTCTAAACGTATACGCATCAAGACTTCCACCAGATATCTTCTCGTTATTCCCGTTGACAATCATGAAGTTTTGTGCCTGCTACTCTCCGGTAATAGCCAGGGAGTAGCAGGCACAATTTAGCTGGCCATAGGTCTAGCTTCAATAACAGACAGGATATTACCGGCGGGGTCGGTAAACCAGGCGACGGCTGGACCACGTCCGCGAACAATTCCTTTTTCGTCGGTCTTGATTTCCCCCTCGTAATGTTCAAAACGAACACCAAGCTCCGTAAGGGCATCCACTGTTTTTTCTACATCGTCGACAGGAAAGTTGAGAATAGTGAAGGAAGCTGGCGTATGATCGGGCTTGGGGTAAATCAGAATGGTGCTACCACCACTTATATGCAAAGTCAATAAAGTAGCTGGCCCCATTTTTTCTTCGGTAACCTCCAGTCCAAGTATATTCTGGTAGAACGCCTTTGCTTTCTGGATATCATCTACCGCAAATCCGCTAAATACTTTTGTGTCTTTGAACATAGTTTTGTTGTTTATGGAAACAATTAATCGACTTATAGAGTCAGTAAAGTTAGCAATAAGCTCCCGTTGACCAGACCCTTAAACGCGTCGATTTAGCGGGTCGATTGCGACAGGGTGCTACGTTTCGTTCTCGCTTATTAACTAATCAAGACCTCTATCGGTTAAGGGTGAATAGGTATAAATTATGATGACAGCCATCGATAAACAGACAGCCCTGGTGCTAATTGACCTGCAAAAAGGCATTGCCAGTGGCGACAAGGCGCACCCCGTACCGGGTATTCTTGCCAATGCATCCCGACTCAAGGCCGCTTTTCGGCAGACACAGCTACCTGTTGTGATCGTGCATGTCGAACCCATTGGTGCTCCGGCTTCCCTGGTTCGTTCCGAAAAAGGCAACTTTCCGAAAGATGCTGCCGGACAGCAACAGGCGTTGCAGAAGATGCGGGCAGATGGCTTCTTCGACATTGTAGACCCTGTCAAACCCGAGCCCGGCGACCTGCAAATCACGAAAGAAAACTGGGATGCGTTTTATAATACACCCCTGCATGATGAATTGCAGAAACTGAGTGTGACGGGTATTGTACTGGCTGGTATTTCGACCAGTATCGGTGTGGAAGGCACGGCTCGGTCGGCCAACCAGCGCGGCTACAACGTCACTTTCGCCACCGACGCCATGACGGATACCGTTGCCGCAGCCCACGAAAACAGCTTGACCTACATTTTCCCTCGAATCGGCGAACTGGCGACTACGGATGAGATTATCACAAAATTGGGAGGGCGATAAATGGAAACGGGAAATGACCTAGAGACCGTAAAAAAGACAAAACCGGCCCAATAGAGCCGGTTTGTACGTTGTGAATAACGATAAGTAAACGTGTAAATTTTATAGAGCAAACTCGATACGCTCACCGGATAAAGGTTCGAAATTATCCAGCACAACGTCTTTTGTTGAGGTTGCCAGATTAACATTCCAGGTAGCACTCAGGCGTGACAGTTGCTTCGGCGCCGACTTACTGAAGCTCATGGTCAAGGCAGTGATCGAGGGCGCTCCGCCGTAATATGGAATCTGACCGCCAACCGTAGCGTACCACGAACCAGAATAAGTATTGCCTCTGTTGTCGGTAACCGTCACCACATTGGGTGTGAATACAAATTTGTAGCCACTATAATCTGACGTATTATCGCTAAAAGACCGATAGTAAGATTTAACCGACCATGTTCCGGTTGGCATCACTGGCCCTAGATCATTAATTGGGCTGGGATTTGGCGTCAAGGCGGGCAATGTGGTTGGGGTAGGTGCCGGGGCAGTTGTGGTTGACGTGGGAGTCGATGACCCTCCCCCCTGGCGGGCACCACTAACAGGAGCGATAGACACTTGAGGTTGTGAGCAGGACAGGGCACTTACAGCGAGCAACGTAATTGCAGAAGGGATAATAAATTTCATAAAATAGTTGGTTAAAGGTTTCACTCGTCAGTACGGACGATGTTTCTTTTGGGTTGCGTGATGTTTTTCAAGCACACTTAAATTTTAGCGCACTGCTAGCCAACCTTTCGTTCCTATTTATTCGCTATCTTTAGAAGAGCTATCTCGTTTGCCCTCATTCTCAGCAGAACTCCAAATAAAGTCAATCCCCCAACGGGGTATTAATTGCCTACAATCGCCTTTACCAAACGTACTTAGCTAAATCAACACATGAACAGACGGGAAGCATTATCGCGGGTTAGCCTGATGCTGGGCGGAACTCTCTCGGCCCCGACCCTACTGGCCTTTGACCGATGGAGCCAGACAACTCCGGAAAACCGCAAAACCGGCGCGTCCATTCTGAACGAAGAGCAGCGTGAAGTGATCGCCCGCGTAGCCGAATTGATCATTCCTAAAACAGATACGCCGGGGGCCATTGATGCGGGTGTACCGGCCTTTATTGAGGTGATGCTTCGAGACGGTTACACCAAATCCGTGCAGGATGTGTTTCTGACCGGTCTCGGTAATCTGGCGGGAAAAGGTCTCCTGACCGCTTCGCCCGATCAGCAAACGACACTACTGAAACAGCTCGAAGCCAATGCGCTGGCCAATGCCAAAGCTGGCACGGTATCGTTCTGGCAATTGATTAAAGAGCTAACCGTTTGGGGCTACTTTACGTCGGAAGCGGGTATAAAGTCGTCGCTCGATTACCAGCCCATTCCGGGAAAATTTGAGGCCATCAAGATTAAGCCGGGTCAGAAAGATTTCATGTACGGCAATCAGGTTTAACCTTATTCACTACTTCAACTTGTGATATACTTGGTTGCTGTACAACGGAAAGGTTTTCCGTTGGGCCGACAGGCCAATTGACAGCCTTTTAAGCCTTTCGGCTCAACGGAAAACCTTTCCGTTGTACAGCAACCAGGTTTAGTCCCCATCACTACTTCTAGTAATAACTATATGAACCTTAATATAAACGCACAAAAAGCCCAAACCTTCGACGCCATTGTGGTTGGTTCCGGTATAACGGGTGGCTGGGCGGCCAAAGAACTCACCGAAAAAGGATTGAACGTGCTGGTGCTGGAGCGTGGCTACGAAATCAAGCACGTTGAGGATTACAAAACGGCCATGCAGGACCCCTGGGAGTTCGAGCATCGGGGGAAAATTACGGCCGTATCCGCCGAAGAACATTATGCCAGCATGTTCTTTTCGGCCAAAGAAGGCAGCCAGTTCAATTTTACCAACGACAAAGAGCATCCGTACATCCAGAAGCGGCCGTTCAACTGGATTCGGGGGTACCATACCGGGGGTAAATCGCTGATCTGGGGCAAACATACCTACCGCTGGAATCGGGAGGATTTCATGGCGAATGCCAAAGAGGGACTTGGCGTCGACTGGCCAATTCGGTATGAGGACCTTGTTCCCTGGTACACCTACGTCGAAAAATTTGTGGGTATCAGCGGGCAGGCCGAAGGGCTGGACGTGTTGCCCGACAGCACTTTCCTGCCACCAATGGCAATGACCGCCCCCGAGCGGCATTTCAAAAAATCGGTCGCGCAGAAGTTAAATCGCCCGATTGTTATGGGGCGGGTAGCGCACCTCACCAAGCCGCAGCCCTGGCATACGGCGGTGGGCCGGGCGAGTTGTCAGTTTCGGAACCGCTGCACGCGGGGCTGTCCGTTCGGGGCTTATTTCAGTTCACTGGCGGCTACCTTACCAGCCGCCCGAAGCACCAACCGGCTGACGATCATTCACAACGCCATCGTGAAAGAGATTATCCTGGACGATCACGCCCAGAAAGCCAAAGGCGTTCGGGTCATTGACCAGAATACGATGGAAGTGCGGGAATTCTACGCCAAAGTGCTATTCCTGAATGCCGGAACAATCGGCTCCACGTCGATTCTGATGAACTCAAAATCGGCCCGTTTCCCTAACGGATTGGGCAACGACAGCGATCAACTGGGCCGCAACCTGATGGACCACCATCTGGCCGTTGGCGCAAGAGCCGATATTGAGGGATTTGAAGACGATCACTACTTTGGGGCGCGTCCGGGCAGTTTGTACATCCCGCGTTTCCGGAACTGGGGAAACGACAAACGCGACTACCTGCGCGGATTCGGGTATCAGGGCGGAGCCTCCCGCGCCGACTGGGCGAGGGGCGGGACGGAGCCGGGTTTCGGTGCCGATTTCAAGAAGAAAATGACGCAGCCCGGCCCCTGGAAAATGAGCCTCACCGGCTTTGGCGAAGTGCTGCCCGACCCCAATAACCGCTTCTACCTCAGTCCTGACAAAACCGACAAATGGGGACAGCCGCAGGTTGTGTTCGACGCTGATTTTAGTGCCAACGACCGGGCCATGCGGAAAGACATTATGAACGACGGTGCCGAAATGCTGGAAGCCGCCGGATTCAAGAACGTCACCACTTACGATAACCCGGCGGCACACATGGGGTTGGGTATCCACGAAATGGGAACTGCCCGCATGGGCAAAGACCCCAAAACGTCGGTGCTCAACAAGTACAATCAGGTACACACCTGCAAAAACGTATTCGTGACAGATGGCTCGGGCATGACGTCGGCCTCAAACGTCAACCCGTCCCTAACCTACATGGCCCTCACCGCCCGGGCCGCCAGCTACGCCGTAGCGCAGCTGAAAGCGAAGAATCTTTGAAGATTAGTGATGTATCAGACAGCATCTTGCTGTCTGGACGTCAGGCAAGATGTATTCTCTAGCGACCCAAAACGTAAGCCCGCTTACTTAACCTAGGCAAGCAAACTCTGTGGGCTAACTTTTTTGCCTATCGGCCAGACAGCAGGATGCCGTCTGATACAACTCCACCTCCAACCATCCGTTTCAACTAAATGTCGTCTTCTCTGATTATTGGCGCGGGTATGGCCGGTTTGACCACTGCCCGCGAATTGCGCTTACAAGGTTGGGATGTTATTGTTCTGGACAAAGGCCGGGGCGTTGGCGGGCGACTGGCAACCCGACGCATCGAACAGGCCCGCGCCGACCACGGTGCACAGTATTTCTCGGCCACGACACCCGCTTTTCAGGAAGTCGTACAGGAGTTACTGGCTGATAAAGTCATTGCCAAATGGGAACCCGCACAACCCAGTCCCGCCGACACGACCGTTGACCAACCGCATTATATTGGCATCGACGGCATGAACACCGTGGCCAAAGCCCTGGCCAAAAACCTGACCGTACACACGTCTGAAACTATTGTTTCTTTCCGCGTTGACGATAGCCAATGGTTGGTTGAAACCGAGTCGGGTGGGCAATACCGGGCCGATGCACTTCTCATTACCATCCCGGCTCCACAGGCACTGGCCCTGATTGAGAAAAGCGGATTTCCGATAACAACGGCGGATAAATCCGCGCTCTCGGCCATTGCCTATCAACCCTGCCTCGCGGTAATGGTAGCTCTACATCAACCCAGTACCATGCCCAACGCCGTTCGCTATGACACCGGCGACATTGCGTGGGTTGCCGACAATGCACAAAAAGGTATCTCGCTCGGCCAGCCATCCATAACCATACACGCCAGCGCCGACTTCAGCCGAACGCATTTCGACGATGACCTGAACGCCATTGGGCGGCAACTGGTCGATCAGTTATCGGATTTGATTCCTGCCGACAACATCAGTACCATTCAGGTACATCGGTGGCGATACAGCCTGGCCGACCAGCGGCACCCGGCTCCCTTTCTGAAAGCCGAAGCGCCACTCACGCTCCTCTTCGGCGGTGATGGATTCGGTGAAGGCAATGTGGAAGGAGCCTTCACGTCAGGACTGGCGATGGCCAATTTTTGTACCGCGGATCTTTAGTCCGCGCAGCCGTCAGGCTAATCGTTCATAGTCTTGTTTTAGCCTGACGGCTGCGCGGCCTAAAGATCCGCGGTACAGGAATAAGAGTAGAATACAGCCCAAATTAGCTCTGTTTTTTTGAGAACCCGTCGTGTTCATCTCTGTCCTTACCTCATGGAACGAAGAGCGTTTATCAAGACAACCGGCCTTATTGGTGGGGCTTATGCACTGGCCGGACAGGCATCTATGGCCAGCATCATTTCGCCAGCGGAAACGTTCTGGCTCGACGGTCCGATGCGATGGGCTCAGCTTGCCTTTGTGGAGCGCGACCCCGGCCATTACGACCCCGACTTCTGGCTCAGTTATTTCAAGCGGATTCATGCCGATGGTGCCCTGCTGAGTGCGGGCGGTATTGTGGCGTTTTATCCGACCAAAATACCGCTGCACCACCGCAGCGATTTCATGGGTAATGCCAATACGCTGGGTTATCTGGTAGAAGGCTGCAAAAAACAGGGTATGAAGATCATGCTTCGTACCGATCCTCACGCGGCCCGGCAGGAGGTGTATGACGCGCACCCCGACTGGATTGCCGTAACCGTTGACGGACAAAAACGCCGTCACTGGGCTAACCCTGATTTATGGGTCACCTGCGCCCTGGGGCCGTATAATTTTGAGTTTATGACCCAGGTAAACCAGGAGATCATGGAGCGATTTCAGCCCGAAGGTATCTTCTCGAATCGCTGGGCCGGTCATGACATTTGCTATTGCGAACACTGTACAACTAACTTCAAAACGGCTTCTGGTCTGGAACTGCCCAAAGCCATCAATAAACTCGACCCCACCTACCGCAAGTGGGCCGACTGGCGAATGAAGCGGTTACGGGAAGTATGGTCGGTATGGGATGCGGGCATCCGCAATCAAAAACCAACCGCCCGGTTCATTCCCAACGGCTTTCCCGACAAAGTGATGACAGGAAAAGAAGCCGACCTTTTCTTTGCCGATCAACAGGCCCGCCGTGGACTGATGGCCCCCTGGTCGAACGGCAAAGGGGCGAAGGAACTCCGGTCGACGCTGGGCATGAAGCCGCTAATCGGCATCTTCAGCGTGGGTATCGAAGAAGAATTCCGCTGGAAAGACTCCGTTCAGAGCGACGCCGAAATCCGTATCTGGGTGGCCGAAGGAACCGCCAACGGGATGCGGCCGTGCTTCGTTAAATTCGGGGGCGACATCTACGACAAACGGTGGATGGAAGCCGTGGCGAAAGCGTACGAGGTTTATCACAGAAACGAAAAATATCTGCGCAATACCGCGTCGATGGCCCGCGTGGGCGTGGTGTACTCCGAACAAACCGACCGCAATTATGGCGGTAAACCTTGGCAACAGAAAAGCAGCGATCACCTCGACGGTATGTATCACGCGCTGGTAGAGAGCCGTACTCCCTTCGATATGGTGAATGACCGGCTGCTTTCGGCAACCGATTTGAAGCGGTTCAAATTGCTGATTCTGCCCAACATTGCCGCCCTTTCCGATAGCCAGTGTGCACAGCTACAGGCATTTGTCGATGCGGGCGGCAGTCTGGTGGCTACTTTCGAGACATCGCTCTATGACGAAGACGGTAAGCAACGGCCCAATTTCGGGCTGGCGAGTTTGCTGGGTGTGGCGTATAACCAGAAAGTGGAAGGTCCCATGCGGAACAGCTATCTGCAACTACGACCCGACGCGACGAACAGCCAGACTAGGCAAATTCTGAAAGGGCTTGACGATACGCCCCGCATTATCAACGCCATTTATAAAGTCGATGTAACCCCGACGGCGGCTTTCCCCAGTCCGATTACGCTCATTCCGACCTACCCTGATTTGCCGATGGAAGATGTGTACCCACGTGTGGCCGAAACCGATACACGGGAAATCTATCTGCGGCAAGTGGGCAAGGGTCGCGTCGCCTACATCCCCGGCGATCTGGACCGCTCGTTCTGGCAGTTGCTCAACGTCGATCACGGGCAGTTGTTGAGTAACGTCGTTCAATGGGCACTCGACGAACAACCCATTGCTGCCGTAACCGGGCCGGGTGTGCTGGATGTCAACGTCTGGCGGCAGGCCAATTCCATGACCGTTCACCTGGTTAACTTAACCAATCCAATGATGATGAAAGGCCCGTTCAGGGAGTTGATTCCGGTCGACGCGCAGGTATCCGTTCAGGTACCAGCCGGTGCCAAAGTGACAGCGGTGAAATTGCTGATGAGTGATCAGAAACCAAAATTTGAGAGTAAGAATGGACAGGTATTCGTAAGCGTACCGAAGGTTCTCGATCATGAGATTGTAGCGCTGGATTTGGCGTAGTGATATTACCACCCCCAACCCCCTCCTTGAAAAAAGGAGGGGGCTATGCCAAAGGAGACTTTTTCCTGATTTCCTCATCATTAAAATGGGTGAATTGTTTTCATCTTAGTACCTATAGGCAGGTTCTACTTCTATCTCTAGTAAAAAGAAAACACAAAACGGCACACCTCGGCATAGCCCCCTCCTGTTTTAGGAGGGGGTTGGGGGTGGTCGATTACCGACAATAAGCACACTCAACTGTTCTACCGAAACAACCAACAACTCCCACTCCCCATGACCTGGAAACAAGTTATTGATCCGTTCCACAACATCGCATTATCTGTATTGGTGGCCCTTATACCCATCCTGTTCATATTCTGGGCACTCATCATTAGAAAGATGAAAGGGTATCAGGCTAGCTTGATCGCCACGGGACTCGCCATGCTGATTGCCACGCTGGTGTATGGCACGCCCGTCAAACTGGCGTTACTGTCGGCGGCACATGGGGCGTTGTATGGCCTGTTTCCTATTTGCTGGCTGGTGATTATGGCGGTTTTCCTGTTCAACATCACCGTCAAAAGCGGCCAGTTCGAGATCATCAAACATGTCATGGGGTCCATCACCGCCGACCGGCGGTTACAGGGCTTGCTGATTGCCTTTTCGTTCGGCTCCTTTCTGGAAGGCACGGCCGGTTTTGGGGCACCCGTGGCCATCACGGCGGCCATGCTGGTGGGGCTGGGATTTAACCCGCTCTATGCGTCAGGCATTTGCCTGATTGCCAATACGGCTCCCGTTGCCTTTGGCTCTATTGGCATTCCTATTACAGTGGCCTCGCAGGTGTCGGGCATTCCCGAACTACCCATTTCGCAAATGGTGGGCCGGACGCTGCCCATTCTCTCCGTCATGCTGCCGTTTTATCTGGTTAGCATCATTGCCGGATTCAAAAAAGCCCGCGAAATATGGCCTGCTGTTGCGGTGTCGGGCATTTCGTTTGCCTTTCTCCAGTATTTCTCGTCGAACTTTCTAGGCCCTGCCCTACCCGATGTTATTGCGGGTTTGGGTTCTATTATCTGCCTGATAACGTTTCTGCGTTACTGGAAACCAAAAACCATCTGGCGCTTTGATAATGAACCAGCGGCAACGATCAACACGGACTTTAGCTACACAACCGGTCAGATTATCCGGGCGTGGTCGCCGTTTATCATCCTGACAATCATCATCATTTCGTGGGGTATGCAACCCATCAAAGACGTATTGAATGCAAAAGGCCTATTTCAGTTTGAGTTTCCGGGCTTGCACAACGTGATTCTGGGGAGCGATGGCAACCCGATTCCAAAACTCTTTAAAGTCAACTACCTGTCGGCGGCAGGGACAGCTATTTTACTGGCCGCTCTGATCGCCATTCCGCTGGTCGGGCTGACGTATAAAGTGGGATTAACCGTATTCGGCGAGACCTTAAAGCAGTTACGATTCCCGATTCTTTCAATCGCTTCGGTTTTGGCGTTCGCCTACATCCTCAACGATTCGGGCATTACCCTCACGCTGGCCGCTGTACTGGCGAGTACGGGCGTTCTGTTTCCTTTTTTCGCGCCTGTACTGGGCTGGCTGGGCGTGTTCATTACCGGTTCCGATACCTCAGCCAATGCGCTGTTCAGTAAGCTTCAATACGCCACGGCCCAATCTATTGGGGTCGACCCGGTGGTAACGGTGGCGGCCAACATATCGGGTGGCGTAGTTGGCAAGATGATTTCGCCACAATCCATTGCCGTAGCAGCTGCAGCCGGTAATTTAGTCGGCAAAGAATCTCAACTATTTAGGTTTACGGTGAAACACAGCTTTTTTATGCTGGTATTCATCAGCTTTCTGACGCTGGCGCAGGCTTATATTCTCAAATGGATGATTCCAGTCTACGAAATGCTCGACGGCAAGAAAGCGGTTGCTTTGCCGGATCTATCAAGAGGGTATATGTATCTGGGTATGTTGGCAGTGATTTTGGTGGCGATTGGGGTTAGTATTGTGTCAATGAGGAAGAAAGGGGCTGCTTTACCACCCCCAACCCCCTCCTAAAACAGGAGGGGGCTATGCCGAGGGGCGCCCTTGTTTAAGCCCCCTCCTGTTTTAGGAGGGGGTTGGGGGTGGTGAAACAGTCGCCAAGCCAGAACTTGGCTCAGACACGAAACCGACCCTCTCACAAACCATTTATCAACAGGACAAATAACAAAAGAAAACAACCAATAATGAAAATTGTCGTATTAGATGGGTACACCCTGAATCCGGGCGATTTGTCCTGGGAAGGTGTTGAGAAACTGGCCGACTTAACGGTGTATGACCGGACGCCCACCGATAAAATCGTGGAGAGGGCACAGGACGCCGACATTATTTTTACCAACAAAACACCGCTGGACGAGGCAACGCTCAACCAATTACCCAACCTGAAATTCATCAGCGTACTGGCTACTGGTTTTAACATTGTCGATATTACCGTCGCGAAAAAAAACGGGGTTGTCGTGAGCAATGTGCCCGGCTATGGCACACCGTCCGTCGTTCAGTTGACGTTTGCGTTGTTGCTCGAATTGACCCTGCATGTGCAGCGGCACAGCGATTCGGTGCGGGATGGCAAGTGGGCACGCTCGGTAGATTTCAGTTTCTGGGATTATCCGCTCATCGAACTGGCGGGCAAAACGATGGGTATCATCGGGTTTGGGAGTATCGGCGAGAAAGTGGCCGATGTGGCCACGGCCTTCGGCATGAAAATTATCGGCTCGAAACGGAATCGCACCGATCAATCGCACCGGACGAATTTTAAGTGGGCGGAGATACCTGAACTGTTGACGGAGTCGGATGTGGTGAGTATCCACACCCCGCTGGTTCCCGAAACGCAGGGCCTAATCAACAAAGAAAATCTGGCGTTGATGAAGCCCTCAGCCTTTCTGTTAAATACCTCACGAGGTCCGATTATTGTGGATCAGGATCTGGCCGATGCCCTGAACAACGGCGTCATCGCCGGGGCAGGTATCGACGTATTATCGAAGGAACCACCCTTGCCCGATAACCCGCTGTTCAAGGCTAAAAACTGCCTGATCACCCCACACATTGCCTGGGCAACCACCGAAGCCCGCGCCCGGCTTATGGCCATCACGGTCGAGAATCTGGCCGCGTTTCTGAACGGAAAGCCGATGAATGTGGTGAATTAATAACGGGCGTATTTTGTCATCCCGACGCAAGGAGGGATCTTGAGTTAAGTCAATCATCAAGATCCCTCCTTGCGTCGGGATGACAAAAATACATTTGTAGTAAACTATGATTCGTATTCTTCTATCCTCCTATATGCGCACTCGTTTACTCTTTTCGCTTATTCTCCTGATCGGCTTCTCCTACCCAACGCTGGCGCGCATCATTCGTATTGAGATCACCAGTGTTCAGTCGCCCACGTTTGAGGGGAAAATATTCGGACGGATCGGGGCCTATGAAAAACTTCGAGGGAAAGCTTACGGTGAACTTGACCCGAACAGTTCACAAAATTTACTCATTCCGGATATTCAACTGGCTCCCCGTAATGCGAAAGGCATGGTCGAATACGCTATGGATATTTACATTCTTAAGCCCATTAACCTTGCCATTGGCAACCACAAACTCTTTCTGGAAATCAACAACCGGGGCGGAAAACTCTTTGGCGGGTTCAACAAAAGCAATGGCGGCAATGACCCTACTACGGCCGCCCAGGCTGGCGAAGGCTTCCTGATGAACATGGGCTATACCCTTGCCTGGAACGGTTGGGATTGTTCAGCAGCCCCATCCAATAATAACCTGACTATTACCGTTCCCATAGCCCGAAACGCCGATGGTTCATCTATTACCGGTCCATCGTACGAATACATCTCCTTTGATAATGCCACGTCACTAACTTACTCGCTCGCTTACCCGACCGCTACAATGGACCAATCGAAAGCGACGCTTACCGTGCGCGACCGGTTAGGGGATACTCCTTCACGTGTTTCGTCAGAGGGCTGGGAATATGCCAGCGACAAAACCATTCGGCTGATACCAGCCGGAACGCCCTTCCGGCAAAGTGCCATTTATGAATTTACCTACACAGCCAAAGACCCCGTTGTGGCCGGGATAGGATTTGCGGCCACCCGCGATTTCGTCTCGTTTCTGCGGTATGCCAAAGCGGATGATTTCGGTAATGCGAACCCACTGGCGGGTGATATTCGCTACACGTTTTCGTATTCACTTTCGCAACCTGCCCGCTATGTCAATGATTTTCAGACGCTGGGCTTTAATACCGATGAGCAAAATCGGCGGGTGCTGGACGGCATCGAAAACTGGCTCGGCGGGGCAAGTAGCATCGCCCTCAACTACCGCTTTTCGCAACCTTCACGGACTGAGCGTAACCGGCAAAATCATCTGTATCCCGAAGGCGTTTTCCCATTTGCGTATCCTATCATGACCGATCCACTTTCGGGCAAAACCGCCGGTCGGCTGGCCCGATGCACTGCCAGCAACACCTGCCCGAAGGTATTCGAGATCAACTCGTCAAACGAATATTGGGTAAAAGCCGCTTCACTCCTTCATACGGATAGCCGGGGCAATGACCTGCCCGACCCCGACAATGTCCGCTTTTATTTGATTTCGGGAGCGCAACATGGCACAGGAAACGAAACCAGCCGGGGTACTTGTCAGCAGTTCCAGAACTCAACCAACGGCGAATCAGCTTTGCGGGCACTTTTCATCGCTCTTGATGACTGGGTTACGAAGGGTATTGCGCCACCAGCTAGTAAAGTCCCCCGAAAATCAGATGGAACAGCTGTCATCGCCCTCCCGCAACCGGGCTCTCAAACGGGGGTAGTGCCACAGGCCGCTCTCGGCTGGCCAACCATTCCGGGCGTAACCTATACGGGACTTATCACCACTCGTTACCTCCTCAACTTCGGGCCTTCCCTCGATCAGGGAATTTTAACGACTTTCCCAACCAGTGTAGCCAATCGGCCTAGCTACGTCAATTTTGTTTCTAAAGTTGACAAAGACGGGAATGAAATCGCCGGGATTCGCTTACCGCCCGTTGCCGTTCCCATTGCCACCACAACCGGCTGGGCGCTACGCCGGGCAGAATACGGCGAAAATGACGGTTGCGAAGGCGCGGGGCAGAATATTCCATTTAAGGCGACTAAAGCCGAACGACTATTGGCAAACGACCCGCGATTGTCTTTGCAGGAGCGTTACCAGACGCATGAAGGGTACGTAGATGCCGTCCGTAAGTCGGTGCATATGCTGATTGACCAACGATTTATCCTGGATGAAGACGGTCAGCAGTATATCAAAGCGGCTCAGGCAAGTAGTGTCTTGCGGTAGTCATACTGTCCACTCGCTAAATATAATCACGTCGGACAGCCTCTCTGCTTCGTTCGTAGTTCTGTATTTGTATTACGTTATGAAGAAGGATATGAAAACGCAGATAATAGTAAGTTTAGTAATGCTGGCGTTGGCCTTTAATGCTCAGGCGCAAACGACTACGAGCAAGCCAGTTCAAACGAGTACCCCTAAATCAGCCAGAGCGACAACGACAACCCTAATTATTGACAGTGCCTCGAATGCCGGTGCGACAAATGACGGTGCCAGCGGGCAGAGCGGTCGACCAGTCGCAATTCCATCGAGTTCAACAAGTCAGGGAGTGTCCACTCGGGGAGCATCCACTCCGGGAGCACCCACTCAGCGTCAAAGCAACAGTACCCGCAAAGTTAAGCAACGTACGCGCAGCAACAGTTAACGCTTCCAAAGCGGAGTTACTTTACCAACAGGCTTTTCCCCATTGGCAGTTGCCCTACGGAGTCAGTCCAGATGGACATGCCACCGGTCATATTTTTGACATTCGTAAAGCCGTTTTCGGTCAGGATGTGGCTGGCCCGTGGGCTACGATGGCTGTGTGAGCAGTACACGATGATCTCCTTGTTTTTCGCGTTTTTCAATTCAGCCAACCGGCTTTCCAATTGCTGAACCGGAATATTAACGGCGTTTCTCAAGTGTCCAAAATTATCATGCGCCCTCCCCGAAAACTCTTCGGGGGTGCGTACGTCCAGCAAGAGTACATCCGGGCGAGTGGCAACGGTCTGACAAAGTTCGGCGGGACTGATATTCTTAAAAACAACGCTCTTTTTAAGCACCAGCCGCATGCCGCAATGCGCACACGTACCCGGTCCATCAACGATAGCATGATCACAATTTGCTCCGCAGGGCAGGCAGACATATTGTTCGGCAACCGGTTTGGTTTTTGCTGTCTGCCCATAAATCGGTCTGGTTAGAACCGACAGAAATACGAGCAGAAGTAGTAGCAGTTTCATTGGCTGGCGTTTTTTCACAAAACTACCAACGTGCAAGATTTCGCTGTATTAATTATGACGGGTGGTAACTGCCAGCTATGTATGTTAAGATACTATAAGTCAGAATTATATGTTTCCCGCAAATGCCTCTCAATAACATCGACCACCAATCGGTTTGCCTGCTCAGCAGTTAAGACATAACGTATGGCAAGTGCCTGTGTCAACGATTGCCGCAGAAGTCTTATGCCGTAGGCCCCTTTATGATCAAATAATGTTGTATTCTTCGTCATCAACTCATCGTACGTAAGAAAATCAAAATGAGTTTGACGTTCAGGAGTGGATTCATCAAGCGCAGTTTGTCCCGTAAATATGGATTCATACCACTGTTTAGCTATGCAGACAAATTCACTCCGAAAGCTGGGGTGCTCATAGACTTGCTCCACCAACTCCCTGTGCCGGGTTAAGATTCCCCGCGCGATCTCGCTATTCGACAAGTCCCGAAACCGCCAATCAGTTGGAGTTTCCTGCTCCCGCGAAAAACTGGGTCGGTAGTCTATTTTGAAGTTAGTTCGAGTACTTTGCTCAGTATCTGTATGCTGACCAAACCGCCGTTGGTAGTCTATTTTGAACAGATACAGCAGCAACTCGTAGGCTTTACCTAATTCACCTCCGGGTGGATTTGCTGATTCAGGTACACAGACTATGCCCTTGAAGCCAGTTGCCAGCGAACGGAGGTGTAAGTACTCGTACATAGCATCCGTAGCGCTCAGCGAGCAATTAGCCAATGCCTGCTCAATATCGGCGTCAACAAGTTTGGCATCCCATACCTGAAAATAAAGATCAACAAACCGTTTCCTTTGCTGATCCTTCTCCAGTTGACCGAATTGTTCCAGCATATCAGCAACCGAATAGACTCCCTGCCCAAACTGGCAGATTACGATTTCCTCTTCTAAGTTCATTGGCATGGTCGTATGCGTTTGCTTACAATAACCTAACGAGATAGCCTCCCAATCGTCTGTATACCAGGCAAAACCACGAGCAGGAAAAGCTCGTCTAATTTACGATTCTTTTACAAAGATTTAGTCTATTCAAACTATAGAATGACGGATCGGTTTCGTCATTTTGATACGTTCGTGGTCATGAACCGCCACGTTACATTCCCGACGGTATTGGGCTTGCCTTGTTCCGGCTTTGAGATTGTGCCCTTCCATTGCCCGCTTTTTTGTTTCTCCACATTAATTGTCCGCCAGGAATACTGCCCTTTCTCGTAATTGAAGGTTTCGCCGTCGTCGTCATAGAGTTTATATTGACCCGGTTTTTCGCCGTAATGCCGAATGTCGAGGTCGACTTTCTGATCGGGTTTTGGCGCGTGGAGCAGGGATGGCATCATCGGAATGATACCACCATCTTTCACAAAAACAGGAATTTTGTCCAGCCCCGGCGTCACCGTGATTAACTCCCCATCGCCCGCAAACTGGCCGGTGTAAAAGTCATACCATTTCCCTTTTGGCAGGATAACGGTACGCGATTTCTGCCCCGTAAACAAAGGGGCAACCAGCAAATACTCCCCTGCCATGTATTGATCTTTCACTTCTTTTCTGACAGCTTCGGCATAGGGATTTTCTTCGAGGCTGGCGGTGAGCACTTCTTTTCGGTCAGCTACCTGAAAACCAGCTTCCAGATTCATCGCCCGAAAGGGTGGCGTACCGTCGAAATGGTAGTTGGCAAAGGCCGTGTACCAGTACGGCATCATCTGCATACGTAATTGCGCCATTGCCTTAACTTGCTCGGCCACGTCGGGAAACGACCAGGGTTTTGTGCTGCTCGACCAGGCATTGATCATAGCCATCGGCGAAAAACAGACCGTCTGAAACCGACGCAGCCATTCTTCACTCGTTTTAGACGCCCGCACTTCGGGCGTCCAGAGAACACCCGCAAAACCACTGTTCACCAACGCCGTAATGAAGTCTTCGTGGCTATAATTATCGTTGTAAATGACATAGGGAAGTGACGACCCACCGGCATTCGATGCCCGTACCAGTCCATAGGTCCGCTGATTCCGTTTCCGAAATAGATCGGTGCTTTGCTTTTGAACCAGCAGGCCATACGTTTGCCGCATCTGTTCGGCGCTTCTCCCCGACGGAAACGTAGCGACATCGGGCCAGAGGTAATAGTCGTAGCCATCTACTTCATCAATCTTGTAGCCACCAACGCCGATGTTCACATGGTCACTGGCAAATTTACCCCAGAGGATTTCCCGTGCCTGCGGCATGGTCAGGTCGGGTACCGCCCCTACCCAAACGGTATGCGAACCTGTAAACGGGGCAATTTTCGGGTAAATGGACGCTTCGGGCGACACGAACAGGTTTGTCCAGAGGTTCATCCGAACGCCCTTATTCAGCATCGTTTTGATAAAGGCTTCCGGTTGTGGAAAGCGGGTTTTATCCCATTCAAAGGTGCAGGGATACGACTTGCTTTGCCAGCCCGGCTCCAGCCCGATGAAATCCAGTGGGTACTTTTTGTCTTCAAACGCCTGCGCTTCCTTCTCAACATCTGCGGCAGAAAACAGCCGGTTAACGCGTTGCGTAAAGCCCAGTCCCCAGCGTGGCGGCAGGCAACCGCCCCCATTGAACAGGTTAAACCGGCGAACTGCGTCCATCGTCGTTGGCCCACCAAATACATACAACTCAACGCCCTCAGCGGGCACCAGCATCTCAACGGCATCGGAGTAAGGCCGGGCGCTCCAGTTTTTATCTGTGTTACGATCCTGTACTTCGGGCGGGTTTTTACTGTCTTTCCGTACCGCCGAACCGGCATACACATTAATGTATCGGGCTGAGTTAACAAATACGCCATAGCCCTTCGACGACACATAAAACGGCAACGGCGCATGGGTACGACCATCGTCTTTAGTACCGTAGTGGTCGACATGGAGTTGCATAATCCGCCCGCGCTGATGCACCGTCTGGAAGTTCAAACCGAACCCGAAAATCTGTTCGGTCCGGTCGAGTGGAAAGCGCAGGTAGGTTTTACCGCCTTCCACCCGAAGCGAAATATCGGATTTGTCTAACGGGAAAGCAGTTGTACCAAGTCGCGTCAGGGCAGCCAGATCAGGGCTCGATTCGGCCGCAATCAGCAGGTTATAAGCTTCGGGTTTCCCCACCGATATTTTCCAGACACCGGGAGCCGTTTCAGTCCAGGATTGTGCCTGACTGGGCAGGGTTACGGTGAGGCAAGAAACCAGTAAAGTCCAGCTTACTAACTTGTAAATTGTCTGCTTCATGCGACGTTGTGTTCTGGTTCTGATTATAAATATATTTTACTACTCCATCTTACCACCCCCAACCCCCTCCTAAAACAGGAGGGGGCTATGCCGAAGGGTATTCTATTATCGGTTTTATCTGTATAAAGAAGGGACCAAGACAAGAACAAGAGTACCCTTTTTTAAAGCCCACTCCTGTTTTAGGAGGGGGTTGGGGGTGGTAAGATGGGGTGGTAAAACGGCGGTTGGGGGTAGCAGTAACTACTCCTTCACCCACATCTGCTGCGTAAACGCGCCATTGACAGCCGCATCCCACACTTCAAGGCGTACCCATTTTTTGCCTTTCAAATTAGTGTTGAACGTGAATTTCTGTTTGCCGAAGGGCAGTGTATTCGTCAGGTCGATTCGCTCCCGAAACACCTGTTTACCATCACCGGAAATAATCTCGGCAAAGGTTAAGGGAAACGTCCAGTCCATATCGACCATGATTGTTGCTTTACCATCACGTGCCAGCGTGAGCGAATCGCCCGCGCCTTTTCCGTTGACAGTGAACGTCGGCAGGAGCACTTCGCCGGTCGAGACGAAGAACTTGCCTTGCTGCATAACGTCTAAAACGGGCTGCCAACCTTTGTTATAATCCGGTAGTTTATCGAGTTGCAGGTAGTTGACATTAAGGTGGGCATACATTTCGTTTTCCGGCTCAATACTAAATAGATCAGCTTCGGCGATGACGTGCTTCTTCAGTCCCCAATTGGCCATGTCGTCCATCAAATCCAGCACCCGTCGGCTCAGTCGGGGTTCCGATAAATCGGCGGGTATATTTTTCCAGGCTGCGCCGAAGAACCTGTCGGATTTATAGAATTCTTCGTCTTTGTATTTATCCGGGAAGCCCGTGGAGCCTTTGGTTCGGGCATGGGCTGTCCAGGCCAAGCCATTTTCCGCTTCCAGCAATTTTAGCATATCCGTTTTATCGCCAATACGATACACTTTTCCGTAGGTGGGATCGTCCATAACAAACGGCATCTCGGGCTTTCTGGACATGATCCAATACACTGGTTTCGGGAAGAAGCTCAACCAGTGCCCGCCAAAAAACTCGTTGGGTTCTTCGCCCGGCAGTAACAGAAAATCCTTATCCGACCATCGCTTGCACATATCGTGCAGGGTTTTCAATTCTAGCAGCCGCTGATCGTCGGGGCCTTTAGGGTGCGCCGTGTAGTGAAACTCAGCTAAGTGTACAATGTCGACGCCGGTATTTTTAAACACGTTGACAAAGTTTGGCACTTCCGGCACCGGCTTCTCTGCCAGCAACACCTTCATCACATACTCATTATGAAAATGACTCGACATGGTTTTGTAGCCCGGAACCACTGGATACTTGTCATTATGGGTAAAACGCTTCACTTCGTTAAGTGCTTTGTCGGGCGTATCGGTGCTTAACAGACAGAAGAAGTTTAGCCGCTGCCGGGTTTTCGGAGGTGCATTGACCCAGGGCACCCAGCGTTTGTCGCCCATTAAATCCTGCCGAATTCCAATACCAAAATCGGGTACAAGGCTTCGATACTTTGTGCCGTACCAAGTAAAATCCAGATTAAAGGCTTCGTCCAGCGGATAGAAATATTGGTGCGGAGCCGGAAATACGGCCAGACTTCCAGTTGGACCCGCGCCAATTATGGTGCGATACTTCACCGCCTGCGCTTTGTTAAGCTGGTTCAAATCGGCGGGTACGCTCTGCATTTTACCGTCGGTATCTGACCAGGCAATAGTTTTCCAGTTCGGGAGTTTACTCGTCAAACCTGCATCGTACAGAATGGCGGTAGAGTCGACTTCGGTAGCCATTACGACGGCTATGTTAACCAACGGACTGCCGTTATATACCGTGATTTCGATGGCCCCGCTAAACGTAGCTGCCTTTATATCCGACACCCGAATCACGGTTCGGGAGCCGTGGCTTTGCACACTGGCGTCTCGTTTGCTAAGCGCGACGGCATAAGATGTATGAGGCAGCTTATTGGTCTTGTCGAAGAAGATATTCCAGCCATTCTGCGAAATCAGGTCCCGTTTGCCTACGGTCAGCACAAAGGCCGGGTCGAGCGCTTTGGCGATTTCTTTAAACCTTCCCCCTTTGGTGAGTTGGATACTACTGAAAAGCGGCTTGTCTTTGGCTAGGTCGATAACCAGTTTACCAGTTTCCTTTGCGCTGGCGGGCCAGTTTATCACCAGCGTGTTTTGCCTCGACACGACAGTAACGCCATTCTTCTGCTGATAGCCAGACAAATCGACCGGGATTTGTGCATAGGCGAAGGAGCTTACAATGAGTAATAGAAGGAAAAGGCGGGCTTTCATAAGCTACAATACGGCAAAGACAATTTATACTATGTACGTAACAAAACGACAGTAAAAATCTACCCGGAAAGACTGTAGTGCCGACCGTCCCGGTCGGGCGTTACATAATCCATCTTACACCCGACCGGGACGGTCGGCACTACAACTAAACCTATCTAAACGCATGAACCCGACACGCAGAAACTTTTTACGCAACTCCGCGATGGCCGCTACAGGTGCTGGCCTGATCAGTCTCCCAACACTTGAGGCTATTGCCAGCGAGCGAAAATCCGTATCCGCTAACGACAAACTTCAGGTAGGATTGATTGGCTGCAACGGCATGGGCTGGTCGGATCTGCGCTCGCATTTACTCCAAAGCGATGTGCAGTGTGTAGCCTTGGCCGATGTGGATCAGAGTGTACTCGACAAACGGGCAGTCGATGTAGAAACCATGCAGCGCACGAAGCCCAAACTGTATAAAGACTACCGGAAACTGCTCGAAGACAAAACCATTGACGCCGTCATCATTGGCACGCCCGACCACTGGCACTGCATGGCTATGATCGACTCGGTGTCGGCGGGCAAGCACGTTTACTGTGAAAAACCGTTAGCCAACAGCATTGAAGAGTGTAATCTGATGCTGGCCGCAGCTAAAAAGTACAACAAGATTGTGCAGATTGGCCAATGGCAGCGCAGCGGATCACATTACGAAAAAGCGATTGAATACATCCGATCGGGCAAATTAGGCAATATCCGGTTGGTGAAAGTATGGGCGTATCAGGGCTGGATGAATCCCGTTCCCGTTCGGCCCGACAGTGCGCCCCCTGCCGGTGTAGACTACGATATGTGGCTCGGCCCCGCGCCTAAACGACCCTTTAATCCCAACCGTTTCCACTTCAATTTCCGGTGGTTCTGGGATTATGCCGGTGGGCTCATGACCGACTGGGGCGTTCACGAAATTGACATCGCTCTCTACGCCATGAATGCCAAAGCACCGAAGTCAGTGATGGCGTCGGGGGGTAAACTGGCCTACCCGGATGATGCTTCCGAAACCCCCGACACGTTGCAGGCTGTTTATGAATACGACGGCTTCAACATGCTCTGGGAACACGCCACGGGTATCGACGGCGGCAATTATGGCCGAACAGAAGGCATCGCCTTTATTGGCAACAACGCCACGCTGGTACTTAACCGCGACGGCTGGTCGCTCCTGCCCGAAACCGAAACGAAGAATGGTATCAAAGTCTACAAAGTGGAAGATATTCCCAATCAGGCCCGCAACGGCGACTACCTGAATGAGCACACTAAAAACTTCGTAAAGGCGATAAAAGCCAATGACCCGACTATACTCAAATGCGGCATTGAAACGGGCAGCATTGCGGCTATCAACGCCCACATGGGTAACATCGCTTATAAAACAGGGCGGAAAGTGTATTGGGATTCAGTAGCCAAAGGCTTCAAAAACGACCAACAAGCCAATGCATTAACAGCCGCTCATTACCACAACGGCTGGAAATTGCCCGTTGTGTAACTGTTGTGTATCAAACAGCAAGATGCTGTTTGCGGTAATGACTAGTTAAACTGCACGCAAACAGCAAGGTGCTGTTTGATACAACCAAGAATCAACTCATGACGCGTATCGCCACTCTGGCTATTCTCTTTTGCGTACTTCTTTGCCAGTCCGTTTTCGCCCAATTACCACCCATTTTCGACAAGAGCCGGGCACAGTCGGCACAGAGTGAAGCTACCGTTCGGCGGTTTCTGTCGCCGGTAAAAATACTGTGGAAAACAGGATCGATTGCGAATGCTGAGCGACTTTTGACACCCGGCAATGGGCAGGCCGATCTATCAGGGAAAGACATGTGCTCCTTAAAGAACAACGCCAGCGGAAAAGCCAGTGTCCTGCTTGATTTTGGTAAAGAACTACATGGTGGTCTTCAGGTTGTTACGGGGCAGTGGAACGTGAGCAAGCCCATTACTGTACGAATTCGCTTTGGCGAGTCGGCGAGCGAGGCTATGGCCGATATTGAGCCGAAACAGAACGCAACAAATGACCACGCCATTCGGGATATGACCGTGCAACTGCCCTGGCTGGGTAAGCTGGAAGTAGGCAACACAGGCTACCGATTTGTCCGTATCGATCTGGTTGATGGCGATACCGAACTGTTGCTCAAAGAGGTACGAGCCATTTTTACGTTTCGAGACATTCCATACCTTGGCTCCTTTCGCAGTAGCGACGAGCTTTTGAATAAAATCTGGGCAACGGGTGCCTATACTGTTCACCTCAACATGCAGGACTACCTCTGGGACGGTATCAAGCGCGACCGGCTGGTGTGGGTGGGCGATATGCACCCCGAAGTATCGACCATAAACGCGGTATTTGGCTATAACGATGTAGTCCCAAAAAGTCTCGACCTCGCCCGTGACATTACGCCCCTACCCGGCTGGATGAACGGCATCAGTACCTACTCGATGTGGTGGATTCTCATTCAGCGCGACTGGTATCAGCACAATGGAAACCTGCCTTATTTAAAAGAACAGAAGAACTACCTTGTCAAATTGCTCAATCTATTAACCGAAAAAATCGACGATAAAAACAGCGAAAAACTAGACGGAACCCGTTTTCTGGATTGGCCTTCCAGCGAAAACGCCAAAGGCATTCATGCCGGATTACAGTCTATGATGGTACTTTCGCTGAGTGCCGGGGCCGACCTCTGCCGTATCCTGAATGACCCGGCTACGGCAAAAAAGTGCGACGAAGCCGTGGCACGTCTGAAAAAATATGTACCTGATGCCAACGAGTCCAAACAGGGCGCGGCCCTGCTGGCGCTGTCTGGTCTGGTACCCGCCGAGAAGGCGAATAAAGATGTTCTGGCGGTACAGGGTGCCCATAATTTCTCTACTTTTTATGGGTATTATATGCTTCAGGCCAAAGCCAAAGCGGGCGACTACAAAGGGGCACTGACCAACATCCGGGAGTTTTGGGGTGGTATGCTCAATCTGGGTGCCACTACCTTCTGGGAAGATTTCAATCTGGATTGGACAACCAACGCCGGACGAATTGACGAGTTGGTGCCCGAAGGCAAAAAAGACATCCACGGCGACTGTGGCGCCTACTGTTACATCGGTTTCAGGCACAGTCTGGCGCACGGCTGGGCCTCGGGTCCAACGCCCTGGCTAACAGAACATGTGCTGGGCATTAAAGTCATGGAGCCGGGATGCAAAGCCATCAAGATTGAGCCGCATCTGGAAGACCTGACCTTTGCCGAAGGCAGCTTTCCAACCCCATACGGGCTGGTGAAGGTGAAGCACACAAAACTGGCAAACGGTAAAATTCAGTCGGAGGTTAGCGGCCCAAAGGAAGTGCGGATTATTCGGTAGGTTGGGTATTTTACCACCCCCAACCGAAGCGTCGGACCGTCCCCTCCTAAAACAGGAGGGGGCTTTGTAACGGGGTATTGTTGTCCTAACCCCAACTAATTAATATAGGTAGAACCAAGAATGGAATACCCTTCGGCAAAGCCCCCTCCTGTTTTAGGAGGGGACGGTCCGACGCTTCGGTTGGGGGTGGTAAATTCACTCCTTCACCTGCCCAAACCAAACCGCCATTTCATTGGCGCCCCGGTGCGACCAGGCGTAGTACGGAATCAGGGTCAGGTTGGTGTTTGACAGCGAAACAATACCACCAAGTTTTTCGGGCTGCATCATGGGCTGGAACGTCATCCCTGCCGGAACCGCGAGCGACAGAGCCTTTCCACCATTATCGGCGCCTTCAGCGCAATACAGAACGGGGCCACGTTCAACGGCTACTTTATGCTGATCGTCTGTAACCTGCTCGTTTGCTTTCACTTCCCGAACGGGCATATCGAGCGTCCATTCCAGCCGGTCGCCGGGTTTCCAGGTGCGGCTGATACGGGCATATCCAGCCTCCATCGTATAAGGCGTTGCCTTTCCGTTGACCCGAAGGATGGGCGCTTTGGCTTCTGCGTTAACATAGGTATACAACTGCCCGGGCATGGGTTTTCCCATTGCCCAGCCCGGTAGTCTCATCCGCAGGGTGAATGTTTGAGCCTGTTTCGGCTGAAGGGTCACCGCCACTTTACCATCCCACGGATAATTTGTTTCCTGACTGATCTGCACTGGCTTTCCGTTTACCAATACCTTCGACTGGTTGGTCAGGAAGAGGTTGACGAACAGGTTATCGCCTTTTGTGGCATAGACATAACCGGGCAACGAGGGCAGAAACCGCACGACGTTGGTTGGACAGCAGGAAGTGCCAAACCAGGGCGCGCGCGTGGCTGCCTGCCCCACATTGAACTTACGTTTACCGTCGGATGCCAGCGGGTTAACGTAAAAAAACGAGTCGCCTTCGAGCGAGACACCTGCCAAAAAGCCGTTGTAAAGCACCCGCTCAAACACATCCATGTATTTTGATTCGCCGGTTAGCAGAAACATGCGGTGGTTCCAGAGCATGTTCGCCACAGCCGCGCAGGTTTCGGCATAGGCCACATCATTTGGCAACTCATAGGCTTCGCCAAAGGCTTCTCCGTGTCCGCGAGCACCCAGCCCACCCGTAAGGTACTGCTTCCGCTCGACTACATCGTTCCAGATAGCCAAAAGCGCATCCATGTAGGCTTTGTCATTCTGGATAGCGGCAATGTCGCTCATGGCAGCATACATATAGCCCGCCCGCACCGAATGGCCAACGGCGGTCTTTTGCTGGGTCACCGGCACATGATCCTGCAAATAACTGGCTCCCTGGCCCGAGTGAGCAGGATCGGGAAAGAGCGTTCGCTTATCGGCACGGCCGCGCATATCAAGGAGGAAACGAGCGAAATCGAGGTAACGTTTATCGTTGGTAACGCGGTACAGTTTGACCAGACCAATTTCAATTTCCTGATGACCCGGCACCACAACCAGCTTATCAGGCCCAATGGTGCGTATCAGGTAATCGGCATTTTTCAGCGCGATATCCAAAAACGAGCGTTTGCCGGTTGCCAGAAAATGAGCCACAGCGGCTTCGTACATATGCCCCACGTTGTACAATTCATGACTACCAGCCACGTATGAAAACCGCGTTGGCCCCGCCTGATCGTCTTTGATATTGGCACTGTCTTTCAGGATAGTGCGAATCGTGTATAGATACCCGTCAGGTTCCTGCGCTGCGGCAAACAGGGTAATCAGGCTATCCAGGTATTTATCCAGTTTGGGATCATACTTGGTTTGCAGCGAGTAAGATGCCCCTTCCACCACTTTAAATACGTCGGAATCGTCGTATCGTTTCCCCTTGAACGTTCCTTTGGCCAGCCCTCCCGCTACGGCAAAATTGTTGATCCGGCCCGTTTCTTCGCATTTTTTAAAGTCGAACGGAATGGTAACAGTACGGTTTGTGGCTAATCGGGGCTGCCAGAAACCGCCATTGATCGAAACACTCGTGAACGGCACCGGCACAATCGGGTAATCCTGTGCACGGGCAACGGTTGCCAGAAAAAATAAGGCTATACTGAATGCTGTTCTTCTTACCATAAACTATAGTCAACTACAGGGCCCAGTCGGTTTCTCTACGGTAGACTTTCATCTTGCCTACTACCGTAATCTGGCAGTAAGCAAGATGAACAATGAACTACTAAACCAACTAATTCCCAGGCCAAATCAGGTAAGCCCAATCAGTAGCCCGATCATGTAGATGAAGCATTTTTCAAACAAAACCTACCGGTGTATTTATGGATTTTTCGGTGTTGTCAGATTATTATGGGGTGTAAATAGGCGACGTTGCAAGGAAAGATGACGCGACTTTTGAGAGGGTTGTAAACTATGATTAAAATTGTCTTCCTCTATTTGCAAATAAGGTATATATTTTCATATTTGCAGAAGGCGGTGTGGCATAGGTAGAGCTTTTGCTTATTAAGAAACAATAAAATGATAATTGATAAATCCTTGTGGTTCTGCAAGTTTGCAAACAATGATACGTTGGGTGTCACCAACTGGCATACTATGCGATGTATTCCACAATCCGGCAAAATTTGGTAGGGTAAAACTCATTTTTATAGTTGGTTTTAAGCCATATTGTGTCATACCCTACAACTTGCCTCGACACCATTTGTCCATACATGTACAACTTTACTCTATCAGGATTGGCTCGGGCGAGCAATACAGCGAGAGTATACGAGTTTGACAACGCGTTTTTATTTATCACACCACTTCAATTATACCTTATGTCTAAATTTTCGCCTATAACTTACGTAACTAATGATAATCTAGTCGTACCAGAGATCGGTGACTGGGGATTGCTTAAATACAAATTACTTGGAGCGTAGTGTGATATTTTCACGAGCGCAATGAAAGGTAAATGGGAGCGGTTAGTTTATATAGATTTATTCTCTGGTTCTGGGTATGCCAGTATAAGAGGTATAGATCGTATTGTACAAACTTCCCCGTTAATTGCCTTGAATACTCCAAATCCATTTACTGATTTCTTTTTTTCTGAATTCGAATCACCTAAAATGGAGTCACTAAAGGCTAGAGTGAATGATTGTTATCCAAATCGAGATATTACTTACTATGAAGGAGATACTAATGAAAATGTGCTAAAGATATGTGAAGATCTAGAACACATACATTCTAAATACAAAACACTTTGTTTTTGTTTTGTTGACCCATTTTCATTAAACCTACATTTCGATACAATAAAAAAACTGTCAGTATTCAACATTGATTTTTTAATTTTGCTTGCAATCCACATGGATTACAACAGAAATTTATCCCTTTATTTGTCGGAAGAAAATGAAAAGGTAAGCCATTTTTTAGGAAATACTAATTGGCGAGAAGATTTAAAAAAAAGTCCTGATAAACAGAATATAGTGAGCTTTTTAGCTACACAATACGATAAAAAAATGTTAAATTTAGGGTATCTAACCCCAGTAGATAAGCAACAAATAAAGACTGGCTTAACAAATATACCCTTATATCATCTTGCCTTTTATTCACGGCATAAATTAGGAAATGATTTTTTCCTAAAAGTTCGACATCATGGCGAGAGTATGCAACTAAATTTATTCTAAATATGGCACAATCTAGTATTGAGTGGACAGAAATGACGTGGAATCTGACAACAGGTTGTGATAAAATTTCTGCCGGTTGTAAATTCTGTTATGCGGAAGTTATGACTAAGCGACTTCAAGCGATGGGTTCGCCCAAATATTTAGATGGCTTCAAGATAGTAAAAGTTCACGATTCAGAATTACACCTACCATTTACATGGAAAAAACCAAAAGTAGTATTTGTAAATTCAATGAGTGATATGTTCCATAAAGACATACCATTGTCATTCATTCAAAAAGTTTTTGACACTATGAATCAGTGTTCCCAACATACATTTCAAGTGCTTACAAAAAGGGCAGAACTTTTAGTTAAATATTCAGACCAACTAAATTGGTCGAAAAATATTTGGATGGGTGTTTCTGTTGAAGACGAACGGGTTGCTGATCGCATTGAACATTTGCGTAATTCTGGTGCGGCTGTAAAGTTCCTATCGTTAGAGCCTCTAATTGGCCCACTTTCAAATCTTAACTTAACTGGAATAGATTGGGTAATAGTTGGCGGTGAATCTGGCTTCAAGGCGCGTCCAATGAATCCAGAGTGGGTTGAGGAAATTCAAATTCAATGTAAACAACAGGGCGTTGCCTTTTTCTTTAAACAATGGGGTGGAAAAAAGAAGAAGTTAGCTGGCAGAGAATTGAACGGCAAGACATACGACGAAATGCCTGTTGCAGCGTGAAAAGTCCGCCCCTGATGGGCGGACTTTTTTAACATCTTCAAACACATCATCGAGCAACTTCTCAGCGATATTCCTATTACGATCTTATCCTTCTCATGTCATAGACGTAAAACGAATTCGCAATAAGCTTGGCTAACATTCAAAGCGACTTAAAGAAACTGATTTATACCATGAAGACACTTAATACAACCGAACCGACACAGGTTCCCCCGTTCTGGACAGAGGAGTGGTTAGACGCAGCCATTAAGGAATTAGACATTCGTGCTTTAACCCCGGAAAATCGGTTAGCTTATGAAATGACCCTATCCGCGAATGCGTTGGCGATTGAGAATGAGCAGAAAAAGGTTGAGGAAGTGAAGAATCAGGAAAAAGAAGTATTTGTAATCAACCTTCTTCAGCAAACTGATTTTGACTCTATCAAAACTGCAACTATCGCTGGTGTACCAACTGAGTTCGTAGAAGGAGTCAAACAAAAACTGGCTCTTGACGAGTAAAAATTATAACTCCACCGCTCCGGCGACAGGCAGCATATCTCAAAGTCACGGTTTGACAGCCCAACCAGCCATGTGTGTAAAGGCTTACTACGGTCGCCATCAACACCCGTGGACGTTAATGGCGGATTGAATCTGTTGCTGAAATATCGTCTCTCGCACCACATCAAGCTCGTTTTGACAGGTCATATTTCGATCGCCACGAAGTTACTCGCTACTAAATCACCCCTCTCTTCGTGCGTCAAAATCACCCACTTTATTTTCTCCCAACCAAAATCAACCCCTTATACAGTAGATAGCCTGAGTTTTTGACATTTGAGGTAAAGGACTAATAACCTGTCAACTACGTGCATCTTCTGCTATGACGCTCCAATCGAACCGCCGTGATTTCATTAAACAAGGCAGCGCAGCCGCCCTGAGCTTAGCCCTGTTTCCCAGCTTTAAACGTAAAGTTGCGCCCAGCGACAAACTTCGGGTAGCGCATATCGGTCTGAATGGCATGGGTACCAACCACCTCAACTGGTTTGCCAATCTGCCCGAAGTCGATGTGGTGGGCCTTTGCGACCTGGACCAGACGCACCTCGATAAAGCGTTGGACACCTTAAAAAAAATCCACCCTGATACCACAGCCAAAACCTATTCTGATTTTCGGCACCTGCTTGATCGGAAGGACATCGACGCCATCACCTGCGCCACGCCCGACCACTGGCACGCGCAGGTAGCCATTATGGCCTTTCAGGCGGGGAAAGATGTGTATGGCGAAAAACCGCTCTCCTATAGCGTTCGAGAGGGGCAGAAAATGCTGAAGGCTCAAAAGCGTTACGACCGCATTTTCCAATTGGGCACGCAGATTCATGCGGGCGATAATTACCACCGCGTAGTCGAGCTGATTCAGGGCGGAGCCATTGGCAAAGTGCATACCGTTCGGCTCTGGAAAACGGGATTCCCACCCGTGCTGGGACCCGCCAATTACCAAACACCCCCGTCAACGCTCAATTGGGATATGTGGCAGGGGCCTGCTCCCGTTTCGCTCTACACGCCGGAACGCTGTCATTTCACCTATCGCTACTTTCTGGATTATTCGGGCGGGGTGTTTCAGGATTTCTGGTGCCACATTGCCGATGTGGTCTGGTGGTCTGTCAACCCAACGGGACTGAAAAGCATCAATGCCAAAGGTGCCGCCCCCGAGGGCATTGGCGATGCGCCCAAGTGGATCGATATCGACTACGAATTTGATAACCTGAAACTGCACTGGACAAGTACCCCGCCAAATGTGCCGGGTGCCGACAAGAAAGGCATTGGTGCGTATTTCGAAGGCGATAAAGGGACGCTCCTGTGCGACTACAGCACCCGCGAAATAACCATCAACGGTATTGTCATGAACGACATTGCCGAAATACCCATCACGATTCAGCGGTCGCCGGGACACCAGCAGAACTTTGTTGACGCGGTAAAATCACGTAAACAGCCGGAGTCGAATCTGGCCTACGCCCGCCAGATGACCATGCCCATGCACCTTGGCCTGATCTCGTACCGGCTTGGCCAGCCGCTGGAATGGAACGCCCGTAAAGAGAAATTTCGCCACAATTCCGAAGCCAACGCCATGCTGTCGCGGGAGTATCGGAAAGGATGGGATTTGATCTGAGGCCCCCCTGCCTTCTGGCGCGGGCATTTGCCCGTGCCTTCCAATGTAGCGAGCATATGCTCGCATGTATATAACGGCACGGGCAAATGCCCGCGCCAGAATGCAGGAGACCTTCAATACTTGATCATAAACTCGCTCAAATTAGTCTCGGCGTCTATGTTGAGTTTTTTGCGGAGCCGGTATCGTTTTAACTCAACACTACGGGGTGTGATGTTAAGCAGTTGGGCAATCTCTTTGGTAGACAGGTTCATACGCAGATAGGCCGCCAGTTTAAGATCACCCTGACCCAGGTCGGGGTAGTTCTCGATCAGGTGGCGTAAAAACTGTTCATGTACTTTATTGAAGTTCGCTTCGAACAGTTTCCAGTCCTGCTCGCTCGAAATATTCGTATCGATCAGGGTGCTGATGCGGTGAAAATCATCGCCCGGCCGTCGATTGCCGGAGCGGATTTTGATGCGGTTTAGCTCTTCCTTCAACTGTACCAGCAACTCGTTCTTTTGAATGAGCGACATCGTTGAATTCGCCAGTTCTTCCGATTTCTGGATCAACCCCTGCTCTAGTTGCTCTTTTTGCAGCAGAATAATTTCCCGCTGACTTTGCTCTTCCTGATGACGGAGTTTTTCTTCCAGTTTTTCGCGAATCTGGTTCTGGTGCGCGGCCACCCGCCTGAGGTGAAGAACATAAAGGAATCTGGCACAAAGGAGTACTATGGCTATATAGAGCAGCTTACTCCACGCATTCCAGTACCAGGGCGGCTGAATGGTGAAGGTGAAGACGCTTTCGGTCGGATTCAGGTTTGATTTCAGATGGAATACATACTGGCCCGGTGGCAGGTTATTGAATTCTTTCTGATGAATCGCCGTGTAGGGTGACCAGGCTTGTGTGCTGTTTTCGAGCCAGTAACTATAATTGGCGGGCCGGGTATAATAGGGTGTACTAAAGGAAATGAGGACGGTCGACTGTCGGTACGAAAACGATTGCTCGGTGGGTGACTGCCAGAAAGTTCGCGTCACAACGGGGTCATCGCCCGCCGTAACGGCCCGAATAACCGGCGGGCGCACATACCCGCCAACCATTCGGGGCAGTTCGGTGCGCGGCAGGAGCGAAAACCCATTTTCCCGGCAAAGAGCCACGTAATTGGTATCGAGCACAACTATGTTTTCGTACTCATCGACCCACTCGTTATTTCTCACCGGAATAGCCCCCGACAGTTTTTTACCCGGCGACACCCAGTTCAACGATCCATCCTGACGAAGCACAAACAGGTCGGAGCCCGATATGGGAAACAGCTTTCGAATACCCGTCCCAAGACCGGGGAAAACCGACGCAGCCGGGACAAATCGGTTCGTCGGCACATCGTACCGAAGCACGCCCTTTACCGAGGTTATCAGAATTTCGTTTTGAATGCGGCACAGATTAACGGCGGCTGTGCGAAAGTCAGCATCGGCATAGTCCTTACTGGCTTCCACCCGACGCAAATCAGCCGACAGACGCAACCGCTGCACCCCTTGATTAGGGGCTTTATTCACCCAAATGGCCCCTGTTTCATCTTCTTCCAATTGCCGGACCGGTGCAGAAAACCCCTCCACTTTATGCGAAAATGCCCATTGGCCACGAGCATCTTTCTGGTAAATACAGAGGTTGGTATAGGTTCCCTGAATGAGTCGATCCTGGTGATGCCGCAACCGGCGCAATACCCAGCCACCCGTAATACCGCTTAGCAACTGCGCCTTTGTTCCCTCGATGCGAAACGTGCCTTTATTATGGCCGCAAAGCAGTTGGCCATCCATTACAACCAGATTCCAGACCTGCCCCTGTGTGCCGGGAATCAGTTGAAAAGGTGAATCCAATGCGTTTAAGGGTTTGTAATAAACACCCTGATTGGTGCCCAGATAAAGGTTATTCCCGTGTCGGGCCATATCGTAGAGTGTACCCAGATCACCCTCCGAATCCGTGAAATAAGACACCGGCGAGTTGAGGTTGATCAGGTCGATACCTTTGTCCAGACCAACCCACAAATTGCCATCGGCATCTTGCTGCATGGAAAGAACGGTACCATTTTGCAGGCCATTCTTCTGGTTGAAATGGTAGCGGGTGTTCCCCTGCCCGTCTGTAATCAGCACGCCATTGAGCAACGTGCCAAAGGCATAGCGGTCCGGCCCGATCAACAACCCGCGATTGAGCCGATTTTGCTGCATAAAGGCCGTGAGTTGCGGATTAAAGGGCGCGAACGTCGCGCCATCATAGCGGTAAACTGCCCGCTCGGTGCCAATCAAAAAATCGGTATCGCCGACTGGCAGAATGGTATTGATAGCCTCGTGGCCCAGAAACTCGCTGCCTTTGAGAAGAACAAAACGGGAATCTTTCAACTCATACAGTCCTTTGTCGATCACCTCTAGCAGAAGCCTGTTTCGTACCGAATGCACAAATAGCATCGTGCTGGGCACGTCTAATTTTTGAACCCTCCCCTGCTGATAGCGGTACATGAAGGCAAACGACTGAAACAATACGCCTTGGGCTGTAATCTGAATATTCCAGATTTCTTCTGTTCGGAAAGCCCGTTCCTGAATCAAGCCCGTCAGTGAATGGTACGTTAGTTCGCCAGCCACTCCCGGCAGCCAATACCCGAACTCACCGAGTGCGCCCGTAAAAATTCGACCCTGTTTATCTATAGCCACCGACCGCACTTTTTGTCGGCGCGGTAACGCATACACTTTCCATCGACTCCCGTCAAATTCGAGCAGGCCTTTGGAGTTGGCATAATACATAAAACGGGTTTGCGGGTGTTGAGCAATACTCCAGTTCTGGTTATACCCCCCATACGTTTGCCGGGTGTACTGAATCAATTCCGGTCGACAAAAACTATAGGGCGACTGGGCGATACTGAAAACTCGGCTCCCCAAAATCAATAAAAGACCAATTACCAGACGATCCAGCGAATAACTTCTCTGATCGCATACCATGTTTCTCATTTAAATACCCTTCCAACCAGGTGTGATGTAATTAAAAAAGGCGAATACAGCCTAAGAAAGCCTATATGATGTAGTAATGATGTACCCTTATTTTAGGCAACTATACAACACCCCCCTACTTTTGTGCAAAAAAATATTAGAAAGTTAGTGCTATTTTTTGTTACACATCGGCAGAGCTGTTTAAGTTAACGATTACTCAGGCTGTATTAGTAACGACTCAACTAAGATTAGTTATGGAAAACATTTCGCTCCACCAGAGGGTGGGCAGGCGGTCAGTCATGCTTGCCTATCTGCTCCTCTTTCTGTTTTTTCAACCAGCGCTGGCGGGCCGGGCACCCATCCGGATAACGGGCAAAGTAACAGATGGCCCGTCGAGTGTGGGGTTGCCGGGTATAACGGTTCAGGTAAAAGGAACGTCTACCGGAACCGTTACCGATGCCACAGGCGCCTATAGCTTGCAAGCCGACGACAACGCTACACTGGTCTTTTCAAGCATTGGCTACACATCTGTCGAGATCGCCGTTGGGGGCCGCACAGTGATCAATGTACCCCTTGCCGAAGACACAAAATCACTGGCCGAAGTGGTTGTCGTGGGGTATGGCACACAACGAAAGTCCGACGTAACAGGAGCAACCGTCACAATCAAAGGTGATGAACTGGTTAAGCAGCCAGTCCTGACAGCTACACAGGCACTTCAGGGAAAAGCTGCCGGGGTGCAGATTATCAGCAGCGGCCAGCCGGGCAGCTCGCCCGTTGTCCGGATTCGGGGTACAGGAACGGCGCTGGCCGGAACAGCTGCCCTTTTTGTGGTTGATGGCGTACTAACTGACGATATTTCGAACATCAATACAGCCGATATCGTCAATGTCGATGTGCTGAAAGATGCATCGGCCACGGCGATTTACGGGTCACGAGGAGCCAACGGAGTTATTATCATTACGACCAAACGCGGAACCGTTGGCAAAATGACGGTCAATTATACGGGCAATGCCGGTTTCCGCTTACCCGCCAATCTGGTCAAAATGGCCAACGCTGCCGAATACGCCAACTACGTAAGCGCGGCCAGTGGCAACATCGTTAGCCCCGGCACGAACTCTACAGACTGGTACAGCCAGATTCTGCGGAACGGGTTCCAGCAAAATCATGGCCTGTCTATCAATGGTGGCACCGACAAATCGACTTATTTCCTGAGCGCGGGTTACTACACCGATCAGGGCATTGTAATTGACAACGTCTACAAGCGTTTCTCCATCCGGGCCAACAACGACTTCACGTTCAACAAGTATGTCAAGGTTGGCATGTCGGCTTCTTATGCTAACGGCGACAACCAGATTGCAAACCTAAATACAGCTTATAACGATGCATACCGGGCGGCACCGCTCATCCAGTCAATAGAAGGGAGCAAGTACGGAAACACATCCGTTTATCAGAACGTAGGGAACCCCATTCTGGACATTAAGAACAACAATAACAAAGCCACCGACAACCGACTATTGGGGTCGGCTTATCTGGAAATCAAACCTGTAGAATGGCTTACTTTCCGCAGCAACATGGGGGGCGACTGGGTGAACCAGAACAGCCGGGTGTACAATTACCAGTTCAACAACGACACCACCACCTTCATAAACGCGGGCGGTAATCAGCGCAACCCCAACAGCAACCTGAGCGTCGGGAATACGCGCACCTTCCACTGGACATGGGATAATTTACTGACCTTCAATCGCAAGTTCGATAAGCACAGCCTAACAATACTGGCCGGAACAACCGCCGAGCAATACACGCTCACCAGTTTTACGGCTTTTCGGAAAGACGTTCCGGCGGCACAAAACCTCTGGTACATCGGCACAGGTAACGCCAATACCTCAACCAACGACGGCACCGGCGACAAGTATACCCGGAACTCCTATATCGGGCGACTCAACTACAATTACAACGACAAATACCTGTTTACGGCGACTATTCGGGCCGATGCCTCCTCGCGTTTCCCGAGCCAGAACCGCTGGGGCTATTTCCCTTCGGTGGGCGCTGGCTGGCTGATTTCCAATGAGTCGTTTATGCAGAACCAGCATATTTTCGATCTGCTGAAAGTACGCGCCAGTTGGGGACGAGTGGGTAACGACCGGATTCCGTCGGATTCCTACACCGTTACGGTTCAACCGAATCTAGCCTACCCTTTCGGCGGTGGTGTGGCCACTCCAGGCAGTGCCATTACGCAAATCAAAGACCCGAACCTGAAGTGGGAAACGACCGAAGAAGCTGATTTAGGCGTCGAGTTCACTGCCCTGAACGGACGCCTGTCGGGAGAAATAAACTATTACGACAAAAAGGCCCGCGACTTGCTAATTAACGTAAAAGTGCCCTCGGTAACGGGCGATGCCGATGGTGTCGTGCTAACCAATGCAGCTTCGATTCGCAATCAGGGACTGGAGTTTACGCTGAACTGGCGGGGCAAAATCACCAATGACCTGTCGTATCGTATAGGCGGCAATGCCACGCTGAACAAAAACTCGGTGATTGGCCTGAACGGTGGGCAACCAATTCTCGACGGGGGTGTTGGTGCCAACCAGCAATACACCACCCGAACGGACAATGGCCAGCCTGTGGGTAGTTTTTATGTGTTGCAGGTGCTGGGTGTTTTCCAGAATGACGCCGATGTTAGCGGCTACAAAAACTCGGCCGGGCAGATTATTCAACCCTCGGCCAACCCCGGCGATTTCAAATATCAGGACACCAACGGCGACGGCAAAATTGACGATAACGACCGCGAGTTTGCGGGTTCATATCAGCCCAAAGCCTATTTCGGGATTAGTCTGGGACTGACGTACAAAGGGCTGGATTTGAGCATAGATGCCTACGGCAATGTGGGCAATCAGGTGTATAACGGCAAACGCGGCTTCCGTCAGAATGTGCTGGACAATGTAGAACGGTCGATGGCCTATGGACGCTGGACCTCCGGCAGTGGTATTCAAACAGAACCGGCGGCCAACAGCGGCAACCTGCAAGCCTCTACCTACTTCGTTGAGTCGGGAAATTTCGCCCGTATCAATAACGCGACACTGGGCTACAAAATCCCCCAGGTAATCCTCGATAAAGTGAAGGTGAGCAGTGTCCGGGTGTTCGTGACGGCGCAGAATATTCTGACCATCAAGAAATACAGCGGCTTCACCGCCGAACTGCCCGGTAACCCAACCAGTCAGGGGATTGAATTAAATGCCTATCCAACCACCCAAACGTATGCCGTTGGTCTGAACGTTGGCTTCTAACTCAACACAAAAATGAAACGTAATTCTCTAATTTTCAGCAGTTTAACCTTTGCCGCCGTTTTGCTGACCGCTTCGTGCCAGAAGAGTTTTCTGGATGTGCCTGTGCAGGGGCAGGCAACCACCGCTACCGACCCAAATTTGGCAGTAAACCTGGTGACGGGCGTTTACAATAGTCTCTACAGTAGCGAAGCATTTGGCGGAGCCGGTGGCGATGTGCATGGCATCAGCTTCATTGCCGCCACCAATATTATCTCCGATGATGCCGATAAGGGTAGCTTCGACGGTGACCAGCCGAGCCTGAAAGATCTTGACAACTTCACGGTAACGCCAACTAACAATTTCGTTGCGGCCCTCTGGAATGGCTATTATAGTGGTATCTCACGGGCGAATCAGGCGTTGGCAGCGTTGGAATCTGCTTCACTGGATGCCAAAACCAAGACGCAGTTGATTGGTGAGGTTCGGTTTATTCGCGGGTATTATTACTTCAATCTTGTCCGATTTTTCGGTAAAGTGCCCAAGGTAGTCCGGGTGCCGAAAGATGCGCAGGATGCCAATACCGACCCCGCTTTTCAAACCCGCGCCCCGGTCGATACGATCTACAACGTTATCACGCAGGACTTGCAATTTGCGGCTGCCAACTTACCCCTACGCGCGCAGGCCGGTGTTGGTCATGCCAACAAAGGAGCGGCACAGGCGTTGCTGGCCAAAACGTACCTATACCGCAAAAACTGGCAGCAGGTCCAGGCATTAACGCAGGAAGTCATCAATTCCGGTCAGTATGCACTGGTGCCCGACTACACGATCATCTGGCGGTATGCGGGCAACAACAACAGCGAATCCATTTTTGAAACCCAAAGTGGCACTTTCAACAACGGCGATATTGCCGTTGGCGGATATGCCACCTGGCAGGGGCCGCGCGTTGGTGGCAAGGGCGGCTGGACAGACCTCGGATTTGGCTTCGACACACCAAGCCAGAATCTGGTAAACGCCTACGAACCCGGCGATAAACGGCGTGCCTCCACCATTATCACCATCGACAATAGTGGCAAACACGTAGGAACGGTGCTGTACGATGGCTTCCGCATCCCCAGCGCCGATTCGGTGCAGAGTCTGTATTACAACTACAAAGCGTATGCCAGTGAGAACAAAAACGTGGAACCGTATCTGGGCAATCGGGACCAGAAACAGAAAGACGTTCGCCTGCTCCGCTACGCCGATGTATTGCTCATGAACGCCGAAGCAAACAACGAACTGGGCCAGCCAGCCACGGCCATTACCTATGTAAATCAGATACGCGCCCGTGCCGGGTTAGCCACTACAACGGCAAGCGCTCAGGCCGATCTCCGCAACGCGATCTGGAAAGAGCGCCGAATCGAATTAGCGATGGAACACGACCGCTTTTTCGACCTGGTACGGCAAGGACGGGCTGCGCAGGTAATGCAGGCCGCCGGGAAGAATTTCGTTGCGGGCAAGAATGAGTTACTGCCTGTACCGAGCCTACAAATTCAGTTGAGTGGCGGAAAACTGGACCAGAATCCGGGTTACTAGCGGTATTTTTTGTTTTTGTCATGCTGAGGAACGAAGCATCCTAAAGCAATTAAAATGAATTGGCTGGGAACAGTAAGCTGCTTCGTTCCTCAGCGTGACAAAAAACTGTAAAGCATTTTCGATTACCAAGTTCATATAAAACCCAAGTACAATTTAAAAGCGACCAATTATGAAAACGAGACAAATCACAACATGGTTAATGGCTGGTGCTGTCCTAAGCACTGTATTTACCTCATGCAAAAAAAGCGATGATACCGCTACGTTACCATCTATTGGCGGATACAATAGTTCAAACGATGTTTCTTCGTCCAATTTGCTAGCGCACTGGACTTTCGATGGCACAAATAATGAAGCCGTTTCTGGGATGGCTCCTTCAAAAAGCAGCAATGCTTCGTTTACAACGGGTGTGAAAGGACAAGCTTTGCAATTAAGCTCGGGCTACCTGGTGTATCCGACTATTACAGCGTTGAGTAGTGCCAGTGCTTTAGGCAGTGTAACAGTTAGTGCATGGGTTAATACAAGTAATAATGCAACTACAGCCTCTGAAATATTCGCGCTGACAAGCCCTACTGCAACAGACTGGGGTCAAATGGTCAACCTTCTCGTTGAAACAGGTCAAAAAGCAGCTACTATTGACACGCTGATTATACACGGATTTGTAGGGCAATATACAGCAGGAACACGGAGTGGTCAGGATAACATTAACACAGGCGATGCGGTCGATGCTGGAAATAAATTCAAGGTTGTAAAAGGGGCTGGCAAATGGACTCATGTCGTCCTGAAATATGATGGATCAGCCTCTACAATTGATATTTACGCAAACGGCGTCGTCGTATCAAATAGTAATTATAGAGTAAGAGGAACAACGGGCGCATTGGTATTCCCTACGCCAACTCAGGTGCTCATTGGTGCATTCCCAAATGTAAGCTCGGGCTTTGCGAGTTCAGCGAACCAAGTTTGGCAGGGCTTGTTTAATGGCTCCATTGATGAACTGCGGGTGTATAATAAAGCCTTGTCTGATACGGACGTAAGTTCTCTTTACCAACTCGAATTAGCAGGTCGGTAACCCATAGTGAAGTAAAAAACCAGGGGCTGTTTTCGTTGGAGAACAGCCCCTATTCTCAACGTGCTGAAAATATAATGACCCATTCAAAATTAATACTCTTTCTCCTCCTGGGTGTTGTGGGCGTAGCCTGCAAATCGAAGCAGGACGTTGAACCCCCGGAAACGTTTTATTACCGGACATTGCAGGTAAATGGCCAATCGTCGGCCAGTATGAGCTTCCGAAATGTCAGCGTAAAACCGGTTATTACGGTTTCGTTTACAGCTCCGGTTCAGAAAGAATCGGCGTCGATGTCCATTAAACTCACGCAGAAGAACAATGCTGCGTCAGTACCCTTATCATTCACGTTTTCGGGCAGCGATACAATCGTTACGCTAACACCCCAAACGACACTTGCTCCCTTGACGGCCTACCAGATTGAGGTATCCCCTACCCTGGTATCGCAACGCAATACTGCGTTAAACTCAACCATCACGGCCAGCCTACTCACCGTTATTGACAGCACCGACAAGTTTCCGCGTATCAGCGATTCACTCTTGCTCGACCTGGTGCAAAAACAAACCTTTAAATACTTCTGGGACTTCGGACACCCGGTTTCGGGGATGGCCCGCGAACGGAATTCATCGGGCGATGTCGTTACCTCGGGGGGGACAGGCTTCGGTATTATGGCCGTTCTGGTAGCCGCCAACCGGAACTTCATTACCCGTCAGGATGGATTGACCCGGCTCACCAAAATCACCAGCTTCTTAACCAACAACGCCAAACGCTATCACGGCGCTTTTCCGCACTGGCTCAATGGCGCAACGGGGGCCACGATTCCGTTTAGTGCCAAAGATGACGGAGCTGATCTGGTCGAAACGTCTTACCTCATGCAGGGGCTGCTAACCGCCCGGCAGTATTTTAACAGCCCAACCAACGCCGACGAAATCGCCCTGCGAAAGTCGATCAATGATCTCTGGAACGGCGTCGAATGGAACTGGTTTACCAAGAGCGGCACCGAAACGAATCTGTATTGGCACTGGTCCCCCAACTACAACTGGGACATGAACATGCCCATTCGGGGCTGGAACGAAGCCCTTATTACCTACGTGCTGGCCGCATCGTCGAACACCAGCGCGATTCCGAAAACCGTTTACGACAACAGTTGGGCACAAAATGGGAAGATGGCAAACGGCAACAGTTACTACGGTATCAAGCTGCCCCTAGGACCAGCCTATGGCGGACCGCTTTTCTTCTCGCAATACTCATTTCTGGGTATCAATCCACACAATTTAACTGATACCTACGCCGATTACTGGCAACAGAATACGGCCCATTCGCTGATCAATTACACCTATTGCAAAACCAACCCAAAACAATTCGTCGGGTATAGTGCCGATAGCTGGGGGCTCACTGCCAGCGATGAACAAAACGGCTATTCGGCCCACGAACCCAACAACGACAACGGCACAATTTCGCCAACAGCCGCCCTTTCGTCCATGCCGTACACGCCTACCGAGTCGATGCAGGCGCTCCGGTTTTTCTATTATAAACTGGGCGATAAACTTTGGAAAGATCAGGGTTTTGTTGACGCGTTCAACCTAACCAACGTCTGGTTTGCTGACTCCTATCTGGCTATTGATCAGGGCCCCATTATTGTCATGATCGAAAACCAGCGCTCGCAATTATTATGGAAATTATTCATGAGTTGCCCCGAAGTAAAAAAGGGAATGACAAACCTGGGTTTCCAAAGCCCGAACCTATAAGTAGCGCGGTGTAGCGCGGACGTCTCGTCCGCATAGCCGAAATCTAAAATTAATACCAGCTAAGCGTCTTGCTATGCGGACGAGACGTCCGCGCTATAATCTGTATGAAAACCTTACTTCTCCTCCTCCTCACAATAAGCGTTGGCGTTGCCCAACCCAGGCCATACACGTTCACGAAGGCAGATAACGCCTTTCTGGACAGTCTGCAACACGACACCTTCCGGTTTTTCTGGGAAACAGCGAACCCCGCTAACGGCCTCGTTCCCGACCGGGGGCCAACGCCCGCATTTGCCAGTATTGCCGCCGTTGGGTTTGGTCTGACGTCCTACCTCGTAGGTGTTGAGCGGGGTTACATTACACGCAGCCAGGCCGCCGATCGGACGGTGAAAACATTGCGATTTTTCGCGAAGGCTCCCCAGGCGGAGAAAACAACGGGGGTGACTGGCTACAAGGGGTTTTTCTACCATTTTCTGGACATGAAAACCGGCGAGCGCTTTAAACAGGTCGAGCTTTCCACCATCGACACGGCTCTGTTACTGGGCGGCATTCTGAGTGCACAGTCCTATTTCGATAAGAATACCCCTATTGAAATGGAGATCAGACAGCTGGCCGAGCAGATTTATGGACGTGTCGACTGGACGTGGATTCAGGCGCGACGGCCGTTTGTATCTATGGGCTGGCATCCCGAAAAAGGTTTTATAGACGCCGACTGGAAGGGGTATAACGAAGCCATGCTGCTTTATGTGCTGGCTCTTGGCTCTCCCACGCACCCGGTCAATGCCGATGTGTGGCCCGCCTGGACAAAAAGTTATAATTGGGCGGCTCCCCACTGGGCTAATTTTCGGGCGCAACCCCACGTAAACTTCGACCCGTTATTTGGGCACCAATACTCGCACGTATGGATTGATTTTCGGGGTATCAAAGACGCCTACATGACCAGCAAGGGATTCGATTATGCCGAAAACTCGCGCCGGGCCACGTACGCCAACCGGGGATACTGTTCCGCGAACCCGGCAAAATGGCAGGGTTACAGTTCGACAATCTGGGGCCTGACCGCCTGCGATGGACCAAAGGACACAACGGTAGCCGGTCGAATTTTTTTCTCTTATCGCGCACGGGGTGCGGCCATCCAGCAAGTTGTGGACGATGGCACCATTGCCCCCACGGCGGCAGGTGGTTCAATAGCTTTCGCTCCCGAAATATGCCTGCCTGCCCTGCGTGCCATGAAGTCGAAATACGGGGCTAAGCTTTATGGGAAATACGGCTTCCTCGATGCCTTCAACCCAACCTATCGCTACCCCTCGGCTTTCGCGAATGGCTCCACCGCTACCGGTTGGTTCGACAGAGACTACCTCGGTATCGACCAGGGACCTATTTTGCTCATGGCCGAAAACGCCCGGACCAATTTCGTCTGGAATCTGATGAAGCGAAACCCGCACATTCGCAAAGGTCTGGAACGGGCAGGCTTTACGGGTGGCTGGCTGAAGTAGGACGAAAATATACCCTACCGTGTTTTATTTCTCAACACAATCAACGGCAGGTGCATATCCCAGGTCGGTTTCAGCCCCTCCTGAATGATAAACGTTTTTGCGAAATTCCCCAGCACGATATCCGGGTCGCCGTCATGGTCCCAGTCGTTCACGTCCATGCAAATCCAGCGTCCATAGCTGTTGATAGGTAAAGCATGTGGCCGAAACTGTAAGGATTTTTCCTGCTCGAAATACAGGCAACTTTCGGAGGGATCATTTTTAAAATCGGCAAAGAACGCAATGGTCGCAATGTCCAGGTCGCCATCCTGATCGAAATCCGTGGCGATGGCTTTGGTGCAGCCATTGAGAGGATAGAAATAGGCCTGTTTGTAACGAAAATCGCCCTCGTTGAGGTAAATATATAGCCCGTGATACGGTTTCATCACCTTCGAATAATCGCTGTTATCGCCACAGGTGTACAGAATATCCAGCTTTCCGTCCTTATTGAAATCAACTAATTGAAAACTGGTAGAGCCATATACCGATGGAAACCGCAGGAGATTCCGCTCCGTAAACCCGCCCTTTTTATCATTCAGAAATAGCCAGATTCCCTCATCGGCATGGGCAAACAGGACGATCATGTCCGGCCAGCCATCAGCATTAAAATCGCCAACGGTGGCTTCACTTGCTCCGGCAACTTCTTTGATTGGCAACTGGACAAACCGATGATTCGGCTGTTGTTTCAACCAGTACAGTCCTCCCTTATTGTGACCGAATCCACAAACGACCCAATCCATCAATCCGTCTTTATTGAAGTCGGCAGACACCGATTGCAGCGGCCGGGGCAAATCTGTCGCCAAAGCCAATGAATCGCTAGCACGCTGGCCATTCATGGCTAATGAAATCACCTCTCCTTTTGAAATATCAGCCGCCCGCATGGTTCCCAGAATGGTGAACAGACCTCGCTCATTACCCTTTCCGTCTCGGGAAAAGGACGCATTCACAGCCGCCGAATGAAGCTGTTTGAACAAGGTAGGTTTCAACGTTTGATCCCATCGGGTTATGTCGCTCCGAAGGGCGTCGCTGGAATAAAGCTGATGACTAACAGTATCCATCGCCACCATAGTCGTCATAGCGATTTGGCTTGTATCGAGTTGGGGTTTTTCGAGCGCAAACAAGGCCCAGTCTTTTACCGCAGCCTCCGGCTTTTCGGCGGGTTCCAGTTTGTCCGGTGCCAGCGTTTGGTAATAAGCGATTAGTTTCTGCCATTTGTCAAATGTGATAGCCGCTTTCGATCCGGCATAATATAAACCTCCGGGATACACCTCCAGCCCGAGATTGGGCGCCATAGCGGGCAGCACGTGCTTCACCCACGTTTCTTTGTCCAGTAGCTCGGGCGCTGGAACAACGTGGCAAGCCGCGCAATGCTTTTGCGCGAGTTGTTTCCCTTCGGCAATAAGCGGGTCGTTATCACTCCCCGACTGGCAACTGCCAATGAATATGGCAAGCGTGGCAACGGCAAGAAAACAGGTGTAGTATTGAGAAAGGGAGGTCATTGCACGTAGTGCTCACTGTCTGGGTCAATCTCCAGATTGGCCCTGTTATTAACAATAATGGGCCAATCTGGAGATTGGCCCAGACAAAACCTATTGCCGCTCCCCCACCAGATTCAGCATAAACGCATATTCTAACGCGATTTCCTTTAACGCCTGGAAACGGCCCGATGCGCCACCGTGGCCCGCTTCCATATTCGTATGAAGTAAGAGTTGGTTGTTATCGGTTTTCAGGGTGCGGAGCTTGGCTACCCATTTGGCAGGCTCCCAATACTGCACCTGCGAATCGTGCAGGCCCGTGGTTACGAGCATGTTTGGATACGCTTTCTTTTCGACGTTATCGTAAGGCGAATATGACAGCATATAGTCGTAATACTCCTTATTTTTCGGATTGCCCCACTCTTCAAATTCGCCCGTGGTGAGGGGAATACTTTCATCCAGCATGGTCGTTACGACATCCACAAAAGGCACAGCCGCCACCACACCCCGATAAAGCTGCGGTGCCTGATTAATAACCGCGCCCATAAGCAACCCACCTGCACTGCCGCCCATCGCAAAAAGCTTGTCGGTACTCGTGTATTTGTGCTTGATGAGGTAGTCCGATACGTCTACGAAGTCATTGAAGGTGTTTTTCTTTTTCAGCATCTTACCGTCTTCGTACCAGTGGCGACCCATTTCCTGTCCCCCGCGAATGTGCGCAATGGCAAAAATAAAGCCCCTGTCAAGCAAACTCAGTCGAGTAGAACTAAAGCCGGGATCGGTGGAGTACCCGTATGAGCCATACGAATATTGAAGCAAGGGAGCCGACCCATCCAGCTTTGTACCTTTCCGATAAACCAGCGAAACGGGCACTTTCACGCCATCGCGGGCGGTGGCATAGAACCGCTCGGATACGTAGTTGTTTTTGTCAAAGCCGCCCAACACCTCCTGCTGTTTTTTGAGCGTTTTCTCCTTCGTATCCATGTTATAATCGAAGGTTGAGCTGGGTGTTGTGAGTGAGGAATAACTATACCTTAGTACGTTTGTATTGAAATCGGGATTATAGCCTATTCCCGCAACGTAAGCCGGTTCGCCAAAATTGAGGTATTCGTCGGCTTTAGCCGGATCGCCGGACCGTTGCTGTTTGATAACCCGAATCTTCGTTAATCCTGCCTGACGTTCGCCCAGCACCAGGTGATTCGCGAATACGTCCATGTTTTCCAGATACACATCCGGCCGATGGGCAATCACCTCTTTCCAGGCGTTGCGGTCGGTCATTGCCTCTCCTCCCTTTGTTTTAGGGGAAGAGCTGGAGTAATTATCCGGCACTTCCATCAACCGGAAGTTTTCGGCTTTCCAGTTCGTGCGGATGTAGAACTTGTCCTTGTAGTGAACAATGTCGTACTCGTGCCCTTTCTGGCGGGGTAGAAACGTAACGAACTCGCCCAGTGGTTTACTGGCTTCCAACAGCCGGTATTCTGTAGCGACGCCATTATGGTCGGAACCGATGGTTATGTATTTCTTTGACTTCGAGCGACCCAGACCCATGTAAAACTGGTTGTCTTTCTCTTCGTACACCAAAACGTCGGCTTTTGGATCACTACCCAATACGTGTCGATAGACCTGATAACCCAACAGCGTTTGAGGGTCTTTTTTGATATAGAACAGCGTCTTGTTATCCGTTGCCCACGCAAAACTGCCCGCTTCGGTATTGGGGATTGCTTCGGGGTAGAGCTTGCCCGTTTTCAGGTTTTTCACCCGAAGCGTGTACAGCCGCCGACTTACAGTATCTTCTCCGAAAATAGCTAATTCGTCGTTGTCCGACACTTCAAAACCACCGATCTGGTAATAGTTATGGCCTTTTGCCATCGCATTTCCGTCGAACATGATTTCTTCGGTGCCTTCCAGCGACCCCTTCTTTCGGCAATAAATTGGGTACTCGCCCCCCGTTATAAACCGTGTATAGTAGTAGTAAGCCCCTTCTTTGTAGGGCACCGATTCGTCCTGCTGTTTAATGCGCCCCTTCATTTCTTCAAACAGCTTGGTTTGCAAGTCTTTGACAGGAGCCAGCACCTTGTCCAGATACGCGTTTTCGTCGTTCAGGTACTTGATAACCACTGGATTTTCGCGTTCGTTGAGGTAGTAATAATTGTCGGTTCGTTTATGACCGTTCGTAATCAGATCTTTGGGTTTGACAGCCGCCTTGGGCGGAGTTATCGGTTGTGCCTGGGTCATGCTGTAGAGCGTGAGAGATGTAATGAAAAGAAGACAAATCCGTTTCATGGGAGGACGTCGTTTCAGTTTGTTTGACAAGAAGATGTGTAAAAATAAGGGTTCTTAAACGCAAAGGCGCAAGGGAAATCGCAAAGGTCGCAAAGAGGGCATTAATTCTTTGCGACCTTTACTTAACGAAACCTATAAGGTTTCAAAAACCTTATAGGTTTATTATGCCGGAACTCGTCGTTGCTCACTACACCGAAAACCTGAACTGGTTACGAAACCTTCCCAAAGGGCTGCTAAAGACAATTTATACCAAAGGTGCTGATCCGGTAGCTGAATTCGAAACTATACCCTTACCCAACGTTGGCCGGGAAGCCCATACGTATTTGCATCACATCATCAGCCGATACGATTCGCTGGCCGAGTGGACTGTTTTTTGTCAGGGGAAGTCGTTCGACCATGCCTATGATTTCAAGAAAACGATGTATGCCTTTGTCGACAATCCAGATGCCATAAGCCAAACGGGTTTTTGCTGGTTGGGGCATTTGATCGATACCGACGACAACCGGGGGCATCGACTGTTTCAGCCATGGAGCAAAAACGAAGACGGTCGCAGCCTCGACTTGCTCGGATTTCACCGCGACCTGTTCGGCACCGATGGGCCGGAATTATACACATTCGTTTTGGGGGCTCAATTTGCCGTTCATCGCAACGTTCTACAGCAAAAGCCCATATCCTTCTATAAACATGCACTGGCTGTATCGAGCAATTTTCCGGATGCCGCCCATTGTTTCGAGCGGAGTTGGGACCGCGTTTTTGACGTTGTGGGTATCAACCCCGACTGGCTGGCTGGACGATTGACGGTTCAGCTAAAAAAGATGAAACACCAGCAGATGGACTAGTTCACATCTACTAAATATTAATTTATGTCGATTCGTACATGCCCTTTAAATAAAAATAAAGTTAAGTAGAGCGATAAATACGCCTTATCACGTAAATTATAGCGGTATTTTCTCAAAACGACCGAACGCTTTAGACCTACTTTGCGTCTAAACATTCGGCATTAAAACCAACATTTCCATTTTTTCTTTATCTAGAAAACTCTACTTCTCCACTTCTCATGGCCCGCACATTTTACGTGCCTCGCATTCGGCTCGTGCTGCTCTGTATCGGCACTGCCGGAACGTTATCTGCTTTTTCTTTTTACCCTGATAAACTTTCATTTCGAAAGGCGTTTACCCGTATCAACACCGAGGTAAACGAGCACAGCCGTGCCTACGAAACACTCGCCGATGCCTCGCAACGGGTTGGTCACCGCCTAACAGGTAGCCCAAACGGTACTCGTGCCGAAGCCTATGCGTTTGACCTGCTGTCGTCCTATGGATTTAAAGAAATTCGGTATGAACCATTTGAAGTAGAAGCCTGGATGCGCGACACGGTTACGCTGTCTATTGTCCCTCACAAAAGTGATAATTACCGGGAAGTACCGGTTGTAGCGCTGGCGCACTCGCCTGTAGAAGCCCATGTAACGGGCGAAATTATTGACGTGGGCAACGGGCTGGAAGGCGATTTTGCAGCGTTGAAAAATAAACTCAAAGGCAAAGTAGCGTTAGTAAATATTGGTTTGGCCGCGCCAACGCAGGGAGCCCGAAACTTACACCGTTCCGAAAAAACGGCACTGGCTATTCAGTATGGGGCTACGGGCGTCATTATGGTCAATCTGGTAGCGGGCAATGTTCTGTTAACAGGCACGGCCTCGGTAACGGGCAAGTTGATTCCCATTCCGTCGGTCTGTATCTCGCTCGAAAGCGGTCAGGCATTGAGAGCCTGGATGCAGGAAGAACATGAAAAACTTCATGCGCAGATTAACATGACCAATACGAGCCGTAAAATAAAGGCTCGGAATGTGATCGCTACATTAAAAGGCTCTACCTATCCCGACGAAAAAATTATTGTAGGTGGCCATCTGGACTCCTGGGATTTGGCCACCGGAGCCATCGACAACGGCATTGGCTCTTTTGCCATTATGGATATGGCCCGAACCTTTAAAGCCCTGAAACTAAAACCAAAAAGAACAATTGAGTTTGTTCTTTTCATGGGCGAAGAACAAGGTTTGCTTGGCTCACGAGCTATGGTCGAGAACCTGAAACAATCGGGCAATCTCGATAAGGTTCGGTACATGATGAACCTCGACATGACCAATGACCCATCGGGCTTAAACGCATTTGGGCGTACTGATATGGTTGCGTTTTTGAAAACCGTTGGCGAAACGATGAAAGAAATCGAACCGGCCTTTGCCAATCAGATGGAAAATCAAGCCGGCCTTCACTCCGACCATCAGCCGTTTATGCTCGAAGGTGTTCCGGTGGTAGGCATGAACGGGCATCTGGCCCGAGAGGTCCTTGACTGCTATCACGCTAACTGCGACCGCATTAACCTGGTCAATGCCAGTCAGTTGAAAAATACCGTTCGCTATTCGACAATGTTGCTTTACGCCCTGGCCGACGCCGATGACATTCCAACCCGTCGGCAAACAGATACCCAAACCCGCGACTACCTCGTAACGCAGGGTCTGCGTACGCCCCTGCAAATTGCCAACGAATGGCGCTGGAAAGAGTAGCCAGGCTCGATTTTATAAAAATTTAGTCGCTGCCGGACGGAACCCATGACGATGATTGTGTTTCTTTGTATAACTATCGTTTCCTAACCCAACATGGCTAAAAATACCTTCCGGCAACCTGAACGTATTGCGAAGCAGAAGAAGCAACGACGTAAGCTTCGCCTGGCTTCCTGGCTCAATGATTTCATTGGTCTGGATCGCCTTTTCGGGGAAGATAATGCATGGCCTATTCAGCACATCGACCGCATTTTGTGGGTCACGTTCCTGCTCATTCTATACATTGGTCTGAATCACAATGCCGAACGGCTCGTTCGGCGAACACAGCGGGCCAAAGCTCAGGTTGACGAATTGCGCTCGCAGTTTACAGTTCTACAAGCCGACTTCAGTAAAAGCGGCAAGCAATCCGAAATTATCAAGCGTGTTGGATTTTTAGGCCTTGCCGATAGCCAAACCCCACCCAATAAAATTGTTGTCAAGACCGATGAACATTAAGCAGGACATCATTCAGCGGGCGAATCACGTCTTTTACGTTGTTATTATTCTGGCCATTTGCATCGTGTGTCGGCTGGTATCGGTGCAATACTTCCAGAAGGATTTAAAAGGAAAATTCTGGAGTGAACGGGTGGCCGCAACGCTTATTCAGCGTGATACCATCCGGGCAATGCGGGGAAATATTTACGCCAATGACACTAGTTTACTGGCGACATCTTTACCAACCTACGTGGTGGGCCTTGACCCAACCATGGCTAAGCCTGAGTATTTTAACAAAAAGGTAGATTCATTAGGGCTGTTGTTATCCCAAATTTATAGAGATCGCTCCGCACACGATTACACCGACCTTGTGCGGGATGCCCGCGCCCGCAAACGTCGGTATGTGCTGCTCAACCGTCGGCGCGTGACGTTTCAGGAGCGTCAGAAAATGCTCAAATGGCCGTTTTTCAGATCGTCGCCCAAGGTGGCGGCTCGGGGTGGGGTGCTTCGCCCCTATTATGAGCGCTATCACCCCTACGACCAGATGGCCGAACGCACCATTGGCAACCTCGACGCTAAAACGGGCCGGGGCCTTATTGGTCTGGAAGCTAGTTTCCAGCCTGCACTGGCGGGCAGAAACGCCGTCGGGCTGGTTGAGGTCTTGTCGGGTGGCATACGCAAACCTGTCGACGACGGTCCCGATATGCGACCCGAACCGGGTATGGACTTGTACACGACCATTGATGTCAACTACCAGGATATGGCCGAATCGGCACTCCGCTCGACACTCGAAAAATACAATGCCGCCAAGGGCTGTGTGGTCGTGATGGAAGTAGCCACGGGCGAAATACGGGCGATGGCGAATTTATCAAAAATCAATACGAGTGTAGGCCCAAGCCGGTATGTTGAAAATTTCAACCACGCCCTGGCTGGTCGAACCGACCCCGGCTCAACCTTCAAGTTAGCCACAATGATGGCTCTGATGGAAGAAAAAGCCATTTCGCTGAACCAGCCTGTTGCTACGGGTAGCGGCTCGGTTCGGTATCATGGCATGGATATTCGCGATGCCAGCCGAACGGGAAAAGGCACGATTACGGCCCGGCAGGTATTCGAAAAATCATCCAACGTGGGCATTCATATGCTCATGCGCAGTTATTTTTATAGCCGTCCTGACCTCTATTGCCGGTACCTGCGCAAATTTCACCTGACACAGCCAACGGGTATTCACATGAAAGGCGAAGCGATTCCCGTGGTGCGGAATCCCGACATGAAAGGATGGAGCAAACTTTCGCTCACCTCCATGTCTTACGGCTACGAAATGCAGATAACACCCTTGCAGATGCTGGCATTTTATAATGCCGTAGCCAACGGTGGTCGCTGGGTGCGGCCCGTTCTGGTCAAGCAAATAAAACTGGCCGATGAGGTCATTGAAGATAATCAACCTTATGTAGCCCCCGAACCGATCTGCTCCAAAGAGACCGCCCGTAAGGCGCAGGAACTGCTAAGAGGTGTAGTGGAACATGGCACAGCCAAACACATCAATAACCCGTTCTATGCCATTGCGGGGAAAACCGGTACCGCCCAAAAAGTGATCAATGGCAAATACCAGGTAGGTCGATATTACACCTCGTTTATAGGATATTTCCCGGCCAACAACCCCAAATACAGTATGATTACGGTTGTCGACAACCCGCAGGGCGACAACATCGATATGCTGTATGCCGGTGCCGTAGCGGCACCTGTATTCAAAGCCGTAGCTGACAGAATCGTTGCCTATGACTATCGGATGCACCCGCCCATACGGGCAAATACGTCGGGGCCTCGTTCATCGACGGATTTGGTAGCGGGTTATGCCGGTGATCTGCACACCATCAGTTCGGCCTTAAACCTCCCAAATGAGCCATCGACCGAAGGCTGGGTCGAAGCAACGCCAAACGGCCACTGGAAAGGACGACCTACGCGCGATGACCGCGTTCCCGATGTGCGCGGGCTACCGCTACGTGATGCCTTATTCCTGCTCGAAAACCGGGGATTCCGGGTTTTAGTCGAAGGTCGGGGTAAGGTAAAGGAGCAGTCCATTGAGCCGGGCCAGCAAATCGATAAAACACCCGGCAAGGTCATAACGCTGATGTTGGGCTAAACCTGATCAGATAAAATTAGGTAGTCCTAAGCCTAATCTGTTTTTTTGCAGCCGAGAAACGAACCTGTTGTTCGTTCACCCTGCGAATGCAACTCAAAGATCTCTTCTATAAAATTCCGCTGCTGGCTACGTCTGGCAGTATGAACACCGATGTGACGAGCCTGACGATGGACTCGCGCAACGTTGGTGCCGATAGTTTATTTATTGCGGTGCGCGGAACCCTTACCGATGGGCACAGCTATATCGAAACGGCCATTCGGCAGGGGGCAGCCGCTATACTGTGCGAAGAACTACCCGCCGAAATAAGCCCGGATGTGGCCTACGTCCGGGTGCTGGATTCCGCACGGGCGATGGGCTTTGCAGCCGCCAACTTTTATGAACAGCCATCAAAAAAACTCAAGATCGTAGGCGTAACCGGCACCAATGGTAAAACTTCGGTGGCCACCCTGCTTTTCCGGTTGTTCCGTTCGCTGGGCTATCGTTGCGGACTACTATCGACCGTGCAGAACCAGATTGACGATGAAATCATACCCGCCACGCACACTACGCCCGATGTTATTACCACCAATCAGTTACTGACCCGAATGCTGACGCACGGCTGTACACACGTGTTTATGGAGGTTAGTTCGCACGCTGTAGTGCAGGAACGCATTGCCGGATTAACGTTTGTAGGGGGCATTTTCACGAATATCACCCACGACCACCTCGACTTCCACGGCACATTCGACAACTATATCCGAGCTAAAAAAGGCTTCTTCGACCAACTCCCGGCCTCGGCATTTGCACTCACCAATGTAGACGATAAGCGGGGTCTGGTTATGCTGCAAAACACAGCCGCCCGAAAGGAAACCTATTCGCTCCAAACCCTGGCAACCTTTAAAGGCAAGGTCATTGCCGATAGCCTGTTTGGCCTGAATATGTTTATCGACGAGCGCGAAGTATGGTTCAAGCTCATCGGACGTTTTAATGCCTACAACCTGCTCAGCGTCTATGGAGCGGCTGTGCTTATGGGCGAAGACCCGCTGGAAGTACTAACATCACTGTCGGGTATTGCCCCTCCCTCCGGCCGTTTTGAACAGGTTGTATCCGACGATAAAATTGTGGGTATTGTCGATTATGCACACACTCCGGATGCTCTGCAAAACGTACTGGAAACCATCAACGGTTTACGCAACACCGACGAGCAGGATTATCTTCCCCAAATTATTACGGTAGTGGGTTGTGGCGGCAACCGCGATGCGACAAAACGCCCGATTATGGCCGATATAGCGTGCCGCCTAAGCAACCGCGTTATTCTTACCTCCGACAATCCACGCCACGAAGACCCAATGGCGATTCTGGAACAGATGCAGGCGGGTGTTTCGCCGGTAGATTTCAAAAAGACGATCACGATTGAAGACCGCCACGAAGCTATACGCCGGGCCGTTGCGCTGGCTCGTCCGCACGATATTATTCTGGTAGCGGGAAAAGGCCACGAGACCTATCAGGAGATAAAAGGTATCAAATACGACTTCGACGACCGGGTCGTGCTGCGCGAAGCTTTCGCAGAACGTTGAAATCTGTAACTTTGACCTGACTTAAAGAGCGAAAGAATAAAAGAGCGAGAGAGCGAAAGAGTGAAAGAGCGATAATAAACGCCATTTCCTTACGCTCTTTCACCGCTATGGCGGACCACTCTTTCACTGTTTCACTCTTTCACTCTTTCACTCTTTAAAAATGCTCTATTACCTCTTCCAGTTTCTTGACGAACGCTACAACTTTCCCGGCGCGGGTGTTTTTCAATATATTTCGTTCCGTGCGCTTGGTGCCGTTATTACCTCCCTGCTAATCGCGGCCATATTTGGTCGGCGAATTATCGACACGCTGCGTAACCTTCAAATTGGCGAGTCCATCCGCGATTTGGGGCTTGAAGGTCAGATGCAGAAACGAGGTACACCAACGATGGGCGGCTTTATTATTCTGGCATCGCTATTGATTCCGGCCCTGCTGTTTGCTAAACTGTCGAACGTATATGTTGTGCTTGCGCTGGTGTCAACCGTCTGGACGGGATTAATTGGTTTCCTGGACGATTACATTAAGGTTTTCAAAAAGAATAAAGAAGGGCTGGAAGGTAAATTCAAAGTAGTCGGTCAGGTCGGCCTGGGGTTGATTGTTGGGTTGACATTATCGTTTAATGATTACGTTAAAATCCGAAAATATGCTCCCCGGCTACTGAACACCTCGAATGTGCCGGACATCTATACCGATATTAAATCTACACTGACAACCGTACCGTTTGTTAAGAATAACGAGTTTGATTACAGCTCACTATTGTTTGGCTTTGTGCCAGACAGTTATACCTGGATCATTTACGTAATTATCTGCATATTCATTATTACCGCAGTATCGAACGGAGCCAATATCACCGACGGTATTGATGGTCTGGCAGCGGGGACATCGGTTATTATCGGACTTACAATTGGCGTGTTAGCTTACCTGTCTGGTAACAAGGTCTTTTCGCAATATCTCAACATCATGTACATTCCTAACGCCGGGGAGTTAGTAATTTTCTGTGCGGCTTTTGTAGGGGCGTGCGTTGGCTTTCTATGGTACAACTCGTACCCTGCTCAGGTATTTATGGGCGATACGGGTAGTTTGATGCTGGGTGGTGTCATCGCTGTATTGTTTCTGGCCATTCGAAAGGAGTTGATGATTCCTATTATTTGCGGTATTTTCCTGGTCGAGCTGGTATCGGTCATTATGCAAGTCAGCTACTTCAAGTACACCAAGCGAAAGTATGGCGAAGGCAGGCGAATCTTCCTGATGTCTCCGCTACACCACCATTTTCAGAAGAAAGGCTACCACGAAGCCAAGCTGGTAACGCGCTTCTGGATTGTCGGTATTATGCTGGCTGTACTGGCTTTAGTTACGCTGAAGTTGCGATAGGCATGATTTCTCATTATCCCCTTGTTTTTCAGGTCAATATCTCCTATATTTGCACTCCCGTTTCAGGACGGGCCTGTTTTTTATGCAGGTAAGTATTTATAAATCAAACAATTAGTCTCCATAACAGTGAATACGCTCAGTTACAAAACCATCTCTGCCAACAAAGAAACGGTGCAGAAGGAATGGATTGTGGTTGACGCTCAGGGTGAGGTGCTCGGTCGGCTGGCCAGCAACATCGCACGTCTGATTCGCGGCAAACACAAAACCAACTTCACTCCACACGTTGACTGCGGAGATAACGTGATTGTCATCAATGCCGATAAGGTTCGCCTTACAGGTGCCAAGATGACCGACAAAGTCTACGTCCGCCACACAGGCTATCCTGGTGGTCAACGGTTCGCATCGCCCCGGTTGCTGCTTGAAAAACATCCAGAGCGCGTTATCGAACACGCCGTAAAAGGTATGTTACCGAAAAATCGGCTTGGTCGTCGGCTGTACACCAACCTGTACGTTTACGCTGGTGGTCAACACCCGCACGAGGCTCAGCAACCAACCGCAGTTAAATTCTAAGTCATAATGGATCGTATTAATACCATTGGCCGCCGTAAAACTGCCATCTCCCGCATTTATATGTCGGCTGGCAGCGGAGCCATCTCGGTGAACGGAAAAGATTACAAACAATATTTTCCTACCGAAGTACTGCAAATCATTCTTAACCAACCCTTTGCTACCGTAAATGGTGTTGGTGGCTACGACGTGAAAGTAAACGTTCGTGGTGGTGGTGTGGCTGGACAAGCCGAAGCTACCCGTATGGCGATTGCCCGCGCATTAGTCGAAGTGAACGCTGAGTTCCGTCCAGCCCTCAAAAAAGAAGGCTTCCTGACACGGGATTCACGTATGGTAGAACGGAAAAAGCCAGGTCGGAAAAAAGCCCGTCGTCGCTTCCAGTTCTCGAAACGTTAATATGTCAATGTGTAATGAAAAGTGCACAATGTATGTTGGAGTTAAACTCAATGTACAATTTACATTCATCATTATTCATTAAACAAATGTCCAGACTGCCCTTAGATGATGCCGACGGGTGGTGCTGCGTATTTTTCAACAACATTTATTTTTCAAGTCTGAAATGGCACAAATTGAATATAAAGACCTCCTAGACGCCGGTGTACACTTCGGTCACCTTACGCGTAAATGGGATCCCCGGATGGCTCCGTACATCTTCATGGAGAAGAACGGCATCCATATTATTGACCTTAACAAAACGGTTGCTGCACTGGACGAAGCGGCTAATGCCATCAAAGGTATTGTTCGCTCAGGCCGGAAAGTGATGTTCGTAGCAACGAAGAAACAGGCTCAGGAAATCGTTTCGGAAGAAGCGCGTCGCCTGAAAATGCCCTACGTTACAGATCGCTGGCAGGGCGGTATGTTAACGAACTTCGCTACGATCCGCAAATCGCTGAAGAAAATGCAAACGCTGGACAAAATGCTGAAAGACGAGGAGACCGTCAAGAGCATCGCGAAGCGTGAGCGTTTAACCCGCAGCCGTGACAAAGAAAAACTGGAGCGCGTATTGGGCGGTATTTCCGACCTGACCCGTTTACCAGCGGCTCTCTTCATTGTTGACGTAAAACGTGAACACATTGCTGTTGCCGAAGCTCACCGTCTGGGTATCCCCGTATTTGCCATGTGCGATACGAACTCGAACCCGGAAGAAGTAGACTTCGCCATCCCAGCCAATGATGATGCATACAAGTCGATTTCGTTGATTACGCTTGCTATCGGTAAGGCCATCGAAGAAGGCCTGATGGAGCGGAAACAGGATAAAGACGATCAGCGCGTTCAGGAAGAAGAAGAAGCAAAACGTACTGAAGATCTAGCCCAGGCGAAAGCAGAAGGCGCATCGCAGCCCGAAGCTACTTCTGCCCCGGCCGCTATTGCTGAAGACGAGCAGGAAGCACAGTAAAGTTAATGGGTTAGTAAGGTAGTAAGTTGGCATATTGTAGAGTTCTTCTACTATAAACGACTCGCTAACTTTATACCTTAGCAACTTTATAACTTCAGAGGAATAGCCCGTAGCCAGCCGCTATGGGCTATTCCATTTCAGGATACAACCCACGGGTTCCCAAATATTTATTGGCAATTCAATTTCACAATCACCTATTATTATGGCAATTACCGCTGCTGACGTAAATAAACTTCGGCAAGAGACCGGAGCCGGCATGATGGACTGTAAAAAAGCCCTCACCGAAGCCGATGGCGACTTTGAAAAAGCAAAAGAGATTCTGCGCAAGCAGGGTCAGAAGATAGCAGACAAACGGGCTGACAACGCAACGGCCGAAGGTATTGTTCTGGCCCACGTTAGTCCCGATGGCAAGAGTGGTAAAGTAATCGCATTAGCCTGCGAAACCGAGCCTGTTTCGAAAGTTGCCGATTTCCAAAACCTGGCGATGACCGTATTAAGCACTGCCGTTGCTACTGAAGCTATGGACAAAGCGGCTCTGTTAGCGACTCCTCAGGCTGATGGTCGTTCACTTCAGGATCACATCACAGATCTGATGGGCAAAATTGGTGAGAAAGTTGACGTAGCTTCGTTTGAAACAGTATCTGCTGATAAAGTCGTATCGTACATTCACTCGAATGGTAAATTGGGCGTATTAGTTGGCCTGATGAACACAAATGATACCGACGTAACTGAAGTAGGCAAAGACATCGCCATGCAAATTGCTGCTATGAAGCCAGTTGCTTTGGACAAAGATGGTGTTGACGCTACGATTGTACAACGCGAAATCGAAATCGGAAAAGAACAGGCCCGTCAGGAAGGCAAGCCTGAAGCCATGCTCGAAAAAATAGCAATGGGCAAGCTTAACAAGTTTTATAAAGACAACACCTTGTTGAATCAGGAATTTGTGAAAGACAACTCAGTAACTATTGCCCAGTTGTTGGAAAAAACCAGCAAAGGATTAACCGTAAACTCGTTTAAGCGGGTGTCTATAGGTTAATACTGTTGAGAATCTAGCATATAAAAAAAATACCCGGCCTGACAGGCCGGGTATTTTTTTTATATAAGCTGTATATATAATTTATGTATATTTTATAATTTAATGACTATAAACAATATACTATTACTTAATTAAGCGTATATTTTTATAAATATCTTTGCCCTGAAATGAATAAAGTGAGAACAGGTAAACTTTTCTAATTAATTCATAATCAATTATTTAACAGACGTATCATGAGAAATGTTCATTATAGAGAGTTTTACATAACTAATGCACTTGATCAAATGGATTCAATTCTCAATAAACATTTTACATTGGTACCCTTTGGATCAACGTTACTTTTCCTACTTTTTCTGGTCTTATCAACCACCACCGTATAAAATGGAGCATATTTCAGACGAGGATTTAGTTCGCTTATACGTAGAAACCCAAAAGAACATCTATTTTGAGCGATTGTACGAGCGTTACAGTGACAAAGTCTATCGGAAGTGCCTGTCGTTTACCAAAGATCCCGTTCGTGCAGAGGATTTAACACACGACATTTTTTTAAAATTGGTTGTTAAACTCAGCAGTTTTCGAGAGCAGGCTAAATTCTCTACCTGGTTGTATTCTATTACCTACAATTACTGTACCGATCAGTTAAGGTCACATAATTTACGGCGGGAAGTTTACATGGATGATGGTTGGGAGCGTCTGGATGTTGGTACAGATGACGGATTGGCCGAAATGGCTGAAATGGAAGCGACCCAGATGGAACGGGCCCTTCATCAACTCCCACCTGATGAACAAACTATCCTTCTTATGAAGTATCAGGATGATATAAGTATCCGGGATATTGCAAACATCAGCGGCTTGACAGAGAGTGCAGTTAAAATGAGGCTCAAACGATCAAGAGATAAACTGCGCAAGCACTACCTGGAAGGAGCCGTATTCTGGCTACTCGTAGCTCTTAAAGCGGCTCTGTCGATTCGTTGGCCCTTTCGTTAATGAAATTTTATGGAAACGCCAAATCCGTTTAAAGAACTCATCTCGGATGCCATCTGCCCTCCTCATTTGAAAAATGAATTGGTTAGCGAGATAGATCTTATAAGAAATGCAATCACTATTATAGACATCTATATTGGTGATTTATTCGGATTGGCCTCTGTATTAGCAAGCCCACCTCCAATAACGTCTGATGACACAAGTTCTTCCTTATGAAAAAGCTCCCTAATTTGGCCGAAATTTTACAAAATACATTTCAAACCCTTATTGACCAATTCATTGAATTTGTTCCCCGGATTATGGGAGCAATCGTTATTCTGTTAATTGGAATTGGCGTAGCTAAACTAACGGCATTCATCGTTCACCGAATTTTGGACAAAGTAGGGTTTGATAAAGTTGGTGACCGGCTCAATGAAATAAGTATTATCAAACAGCTTAAGACCGAAATTAAGCTAAGCAGCATCATTTCCAAGGTTCTTTATTACTTCATTCTGCTGGTTTTCATAACTGCCGCTACAGAAACACTAGGCGTAGCAGCAATCACCGAAATGGTGTCCTCTCTGGTAAATTTCATTCCCAAACTGATTGCAGCGGCCATTATGCTACAAGTGGGCGTTTTATTAGCCGATACCCTACGGGAAGCCGTAGTAAGTATTTGCAAATCATTCAATATTGAGTCAGGGCGTCTGCTTAGTATGATAGTTTTTAGCTTCTTTATTACAGTTACAATCATTAGTGCTCTCGGGCAGGCAGGCATAAATACAGAGTTGCTTGAATCAAGTTTCAATCTCATTATTGGTGGGGTCATCTTCGCCTTTGCCGTTGGGTATGGCTTTGCTTCCCGTGACTTGATGGCAAATATTTTATCGTCTTTTTACACAAAGAATAAATACAAAGAAGGTCGGACTATTCAAATAGATGAGGTGAAAGGTGAAATTCTGAAAATCGACTCTTTGTCATTAACCCTCCGTACCGGCGATACAACAACCGTCGTTCCATTACAATCGCTACAAACTAAAACGGTGGAAATTTTCCAGCCTATTGACTAATTTACAGCCAGTTACAATAAGTCAATATCAATTTTTCCAACTACACATGAAAACGGCCCTATACGTACTGACAATTCTGATAGGCTTAAAGCAGGCTATAGCACAAGATTCAACCAGAACAACAACCAATTTCAAGGATACTATATCAGTAAGAATTGACACGTCTTATTGGCAAAGGTCGTTTAGTGGCGGGGTCAATTTCAACCAGGCGTCGTTTAGTAACTGGTCGGGTGGCGGTGTCAATTCCATTGCTATTGGTGGTGTTATTACGGCTCGCTCCTTGTATGAGAAAGACAAAGCCTCTTGGGATAATACCGCCGATCTTCAGTTAGGCTATGTCACTCAGTTAGGCAACACGCGTAAAGCTGCCGACCAGATCATGATCATTTCTGTTTTGGGTCATAAAGTAGCACCCAAATGGGATTTGTTCGTTTCTGGAACATTCAACACTTTTTTCGCTGCCGGCTATCGCTACGATAAGTTGCCAACTGACCAAACCAGTCTGAAAGTATCCAATTTTTTCGCACCTGCTCAACTCACGCTTTCGGCTGGCGTCGCATACAAACCTAATGACTGGTTTGCCCTGCGCATAAGCCCTCTTGCTCCTCGCTTCACGTTCCTGGCCGACCAGAGTGTGCGGGTACGTCAGGATGCCGTAACTGGTAATTATGTACCTGACCCAACTCAAAAAGCCTACGGGGTAGATCCGGGAAAAAGCCTTCGTCTGGAGTGGCTGGCGTTTCAATTACAAGCGGCCCTGAACCGGAATTTAAGCGAAAACGTGTCCCTGAACATGCGTTATCAACTATTTACACAATACGCTCAACTGGACAATATTAACCACCGGCTCGACCTAACTCTGACCGCTAAAGTCAACCGGTACCTCAATACGACGCTGGGCCTGATTGCGCTTTATAACAAAGACTTTAGTTCGTCGCTACAAATCCAGCAAACGCTCGCAATTGGGCTCTCCTACAACTTAAGCTCATTTAGAAAGAAATAGGATCCCTCGAAAGTGACATTCACTAAGAGGCTTCTGAATACCCGTTTTTTATATTTTCTCACCTAAACACAAACCTCATGTTAAGCGAATTTCGGACATTTATTGCCCAGGGAAACGTACTCGATTTAGCTGTTGGTGTCATCATTGGCGCAGCTTTCGGTAAAATTATTACCTCTTTTGTTGATGATATCGTCAACCCAATATTGGGTTTAGTTATGGGCGGTACTGATCTCAGTCAACTGAAAATTGTGCTGAAAGAAGCTGTCGGCACAGTACCCGAAGTTGCTATTCGTTATGGTAATTTCCTGAACACGTTTATGCAGTTCCTGCTCATTGCCTGGGTTATCTTTATGATCATCAAAGTGGCCAACAAGACGCGCCTATCCAGTTCATTGGTGCCTCAAGAATAAAGCTTAATTAAAATATTTTGTACAAAGAGCCCTGGCTTATGGCCGGGGCTTCTTCATTTATGCTTTATTTTGCCACTTGTATGAATTAACTATGTCAGTTCAGAAATTAGTCATTCTTGGTGGGGGCGAAAGTGGAGTCGGTGCAGCTTTACTGGCACAGGCAAAGGGTTTCGAGGTCTTTTTATCTGATAAAGGAGCCCTCAAGGAAGAGTATAGAACTACACTTCAGACAGCGGGTATTCCATTCGAAGAAGGTCAACATACCGAAGAGCGCATTTTAGCGGCTACCCAAGTCGTCAAAAGCCCTGGCATTCCGGCAACAGTTCCACTGGTGCAAAAACTACGGGCTCAAGGCACACCTGTTATATCGGAAATTGAGTTTGCAGCACGTTATACGAATGCGAAACTGATTGGTATAACCGGCAGTAATGGCAAAACAACGACCACGCTTCTGATTTACCATCTCCTCAAAACAGCAGGACTGAATGTTGGGCTGGCGGGCAATATTGGCGATAGCTTCGCGGAACAAGTTATTACCGATACCTTCGACTACTTCGTACTGGAGCTGAGCAGCTTTCAGCTGGACGATATGTATGAAACGCATCTCGACATAATGGTGCTGCTCAATATCACCCCCGATCACCTGGATCGTTACAACTATACTTTTCAGAATTACGTAGAATCGAAATTCAGGATTTTACAGAACGCCCGGCCTGAAGATGACTTTATCTACTTCATGGAAAGTCAACCCATTCTGGATGAGTTGGCAAAGCGGCAACCAAACATACACCAACTCCCCATTTCATTACAAACAACCCCTGCAACTGGCGGCTATTTATCTAACGACCAATTAGTTAGTCAAAATAAAAATCGTTCGTTCGGTATAGCACAAAGCGACACTCCCTTACGAGGACCGCACAATGCCATAAACATGCTGGCGGCTATTCTGGCGGCACAATCGGTAGGTATCGATAATAAGTCTGTTGAAGATGGGCTGAAAACTTTCCAGAATGCAGCTCACCGGCTCGAACCCGCTGGAAGCATTAATGGGATTCAGTTTATTAATGACTCGAAAGCAACCAATGTTGACTCGGTTTTTTATGCCCTGTCGAGTATGGACGCGCCCACGATCTGGATAGCCGGTGGCCTGGACAAAGGAAATGATTACAGTCAGTTGGATGAGCTGGTGAGCCGGAAAATAAAAGCGCTGATTTGTTTAGGGATAGACAACCATAAATTAGTAGATTACTTCGGCAGTAAAATTTCATCTATTTACGAAACTCAGGATGTGGCAGACGCCATCGCGAAAGGACTCGAATGGGGGCAGCCCGGCGATGTTGTCCTATTATCGCCCGCCTGTGCAAGCTTTGATCTATTTAAAAATTACGAAGATCGGGGTAATCAGTTTAAAGCAGCCGTTCAAAAAGTGAAGAATGCAGGGTGAATAATGTTGTAGCACATCGTATTCTTCACTGTTTCGCCAGCCGGTCATCATTTATCATTCAATAATTATGTTTCTTCGCGACTGGATTCGTACACATCTCAAAGGTGACCGCCAAATCTGGTGGATCGTTCTTTACCTATCCATTATGAGTGTGCTGGTCGTTTATAGTGCGACCGGCACAAAGGCTTTCCGGGAGCTTGATGGAAATACCGAAGTCTTCCTGCTCAAACATGGGTCTCTTCTGCTCATTGGTCTGGCCTGCACTTACTTCGCTCACAAGATCAATTATGTTTATTATGCCCGGCTGTCGAAGTTTGGTCTATGGCTTTCTATACCCTTATTGCTATGGGCGTTTTTTAAAGGGTCAACTCTTAACGATGCTTCACGCTGGGTAACGATCCCGATTATTAACCAAACGTTTCAGCCGTCCGATTTGGCTAAACTGGCTCTCATTTCCAATCTAGCCGCCATGCTGGCCAAGCGGCAACGATTCATGAGCGACCCCATTGTCTTGTTCAATCTGATTCTGTGGATTGGCGTCATTTGCTCGCTCATTATCCTGTCAAACACCTCAACAGCACTACTACTGGGAGCAACCTGCTTTTTACTGATGTACATTGGCCGGGTTCCGGTACGCTATCTGGTTTATATGATTGCCGTTTGCGTGGTGTTTGGTGGCATAGCCTTAGCGGCAGGGCAACGCTTCGGTACAGCCTCTAACCGGGTTAAAAACTTCATGAGTTCCGACACGATCTTCTACCAAGTCGAGCAATCCTATATCGCACTGGCAAATGGTGGAGTGACTGGTCAGGGGCCGGGTAATAGTCACCAGCGGAACACCCTTCCGAACCCATTTTCTGATTTCATTTATGCCATTATCGTTGAAGAGTACGGTCTATTGTTCGGGGGCATTCCGGTCGTGCTGGCTTACATCTGGTTTTTGTGGCGAGGCATGAAAACCCTCCAAAAGGCTACCCGCCCTTTTGGAGGACTGCTATCGGCGGGTTTAACGTTTAGCATTGTCTTTCAGGCTTTTGCCAGTATTTGTGTAGCTATTGGTCTGGCTCCCGTAACGGGTCAGCCGCTGCCTCTACTAAGCATGGGGGGAACATCGCTCATATTTACAGGATTGGCAATCGGCATTGTATTGAGTGTTAGTCGGGATGAAGCCGACGAAAGCAAGATATAATTTACGAGGGACTAGTTACGAATTATGATTTGTGCAATTTCCCTCTTCTTATACCTAGCAAACTATGAACAGTGACGCCTTTAAAGCCCGCTGTAATTCGTACATCGTAATTCGCAATTCGTAAATGAAAGTAATTATTAGTGGGGGTGGTACGGGTGGACATATTTATCCAGCTATTGCCATTGCCAATGAACTCAAAGCCATTGATCCAGCAACGGAGATTCTGTTTGTTGGCGCCGAGGGTAAGATGGAAATGGAGAAGGTGCCCCGTGCCGGCTATACTATTTTGGGGCTGCCGGTTGTTGGTATTAAACGCGAACTGACGTTATCGAATTTGGCCTTTCCGTTCAAATTAGGCCGTAGCCTGATTCGGGCGCAACAAATCGTTCGAGATTTTCAACCCGATGCAGCCATAGGCGTGGGCGGTTATGCCAGTGGCCCGCTCCTGCTGGCTGCTTCGCTGAAAGGCGTCCCCACACTGATTCAGGAACAGAATTCCTACGCCGGTCTGACAAACAAAGTGCTGGCCCGCTGGGCAAAACGCATTTGTGTAGCCTACCCCGGAATGGATGCGTTTTTTTCGGCAGATAAGATCAAGATGACGGGAAACCCTGTTCGCAGCGATATTCAGTCTGCCAACCAGCAAGTAGATGCCGGGCGCGCCTTTTTCAGTCTGGAAAGCACGCGATCAACACTCCTCATTATTGGTGGGAGCCAAGGAGCCCGAACCATAAACGAGAGCATAGAAGGTGGCTTACAACGATTCGTCGATGCCGGTATTCAGGTGATCTGGCAAACGGGGCCTGCCTTTATCGAACGGGCACGTACAGCCATTGCAAAAACAGGGTCAGCACTGATCAAAGCCTACGATTTTATTTACGATATGGACAAAGCCTACGCCGTTGCCGATTCTGTCGTGTCGCGGGCGGGGGCCTTATCGGTGTCAGAATTATGTTTGGTAGGGCGTCCGGCCATTTTAGTACCTTTGCCAACAGCCGCCGAAGACCATCAAACAAAAAACGCGATGAGTTTGGTGGATCATCAGGCAGCGTTGCTTGTCAATGACCGAACCGCCCGCGAAGATCTTGTAACGGCAGCCCTGAACTTGCTGGCGGATCCAGCTCAGCAATTGAAACTGAGCCAGCAAATAAAAACGCTGGCCAAACCAAACGCGGCCCGTGATATTGCCAACGAAGTAATTAAATTAACAAAATGAGGAGAAGAAGAAACGAGAGGAAGGACTACGGATTGATCACAAGCTCGCTCTACTCCTCTCCTCCTTTCTACTTTTCCTCCCTCAATTATGACACTAGATCAATTTAAATACATTTATTTTCTTGGCATCGGCGGTATCGGTATGAGTGCGCTGGCTCGCTGGTTTCAGGTCAATGGCTATGCTGTAGCCGGGTACGACAAGACGCCCACGGCCCTGACGGATGCTCTTCAGGCAGAAGGGATGATCATTCACTTTACCGACGATATTGATCAGATTCCAGCTGACTTTCGAAAAAACCCCACAGAAACGCTTGTGATTTATACACCTGCCGTTCCGAAAGATCATTCAGAGTTCATTTATTTGACCGAACAAAATTTTATTTTGCAGAAACGCTCGCAGGTGCTTGGGTTACTGGCTGGTCAAATGACGACGATTGGCGTTGCCGGTACGCATGGTAAAACCACTACATCGTCGATGGTAGCGCATATTCTGCGCGATGCGGGCGTTAACTGCGCAGCTTTTCTGGGTGGAATCACCAATAACTACGGCACTAATTTCCTGCTCAACCAACCTGCCGACGACTTGAAATCTGTTGTATGCGTCGTTGAAGCCGATGAATTTGACCGCTCTTTCCTGACGCTGTTTCCAAGATATGCCATCGTCACCTCAACTGATGCTGACCACCTGGATATCTATGGAGCCCATGATGCTGTCCTTGAATCATTTAGCAAATTCGTCAGTCAAATCGAGTCAGACGGGGTATTGTTCATGAAACAGGGTTTATCCCTTGTCGATAAAACAAAAGCCATCGTTCGGCTGTATTCATTAAAGGAGGGAGATTATCACAGCCAGAATTTACGGATCGAAAACGCGACATTTATTTTTGACCTGGTTCATCCGAACGGCATTATTACCGATATTCACCTGATTGTCCCAGGTTTCCATAATGTTGAAAACGCAGTAGCGGCTGGGGCAGTTGCCTTGGAAGTAGGCGTGTCGCCAGAAGCAATCCGGTCAGCGTTGAACAGTTATCGGGGCGTTCGCAGACGATTTGAGTACATAATAAAAACAGAGAATACTGTTTTTATTGATGATTATGCACATCACCCGGCCGAAGTGCAGGCATTTTTGTTGTCTGTAAAAGCCCTTTATCCAGATCGTGAGCTAACAGCCGTATTTCAGCCACACTTGTTCAGCCGTACTCGCGATTTTGCCGAAGGTTTTGCAGAAAGTTTATCCCTGGCTGACCATGTTATCCTTTTGGATATTTATCCAGCCCGTGAATTACCCATGGAAGGTGTTACGTCTGACTTGATTTTTCACGACGTACACTCGAAAACAAAGAAAAAATGCACCAAAGCTGAATTGCTGGACGTTGTGCGAGAAGTAAAGCCATCACTACTTGTCACCATTGGGGCGGGAGATATTGACCAATTGCTTGTACCTTTAAAAAATGCACTTATAGACCAATAGATAAATATATCTCAATAACAATCCAGCTTATTTACAGATGTTTTCTACCTTTAAATCATCCAAAAAGTGGTTACTCACAATGGGCGGTATTTTTAGTCTGTTGGGTTTGATTGCTTTTACCGAAATTCGGCACGGGCAGAAGCACGTGCGGGAAGTGATCATTCGGTTGGATCAAGTTGATGGACATCGTTTTCTGACTCGTCGGGATGTGATGGGGTATCTGACTAATGAAGGAGCTGATCCTGTAATTGGTGAAGATTTCGAAGAAATTGATTTACGAAAACTAGAAAAAAGGCTACAAAAACATGGCTTAGTAAAAAAATGTCAAGTTTTTCGTGACTTAACAGGTAGCTTACTCGTCGTGATTGAACAGCCTCGTCCACTAGCTCGCCTAATGCCTCCCGGTGACGGCATTAGAAATGTTTCAGGACAGTATGTAAGTGAAGAGGGTCGTTTTTTCCCAGTATCGATGAATTACTCGGCCCGCGTACCCATTTTAACAGGCAATTATTTTGCCACAAATCGTTCGCTGACCAATAATCGCAACCGGTTATTGCTGGATTTATTGAAAAGAATTCACGATGATCCGTTTTGGCGGGCACAAATTACCGAGTTGTCGGTAGATGAGCGGGGCGAAATAACGATGTGGCCAGAGATGGGTAATCACAAAATTGAGTTCGGTTTACCTACAGAATTGGATGAAAAATTTAAGAAATTGAAACTTGTTTATACAGACGTGCTGCCGGCAAAAGGCTGGGATCACTACAGTCGGGTAAACGTTCAGTATCGAAACCAAATAGTTTGCGAATGACACCAACGGGTATGGACGAGAAAATAGTGGTGGGTCTGGACATTGGCAGTACCAAAGTATGTGCGGTAGCCGGCCGACTGATTCGAAATAATAAGGAACAGGAAACACTCGAGGTATTGGGTGTGGGCGAAACAAATTTGACAGATGGTGTAGCCAAAGGCTCCGTTGTTAACGTCAATAATACGGTGAATGCCATCAAACGTGCAGTTGCTGACGCATCGAACCAGTCGAACTTAAACATTCATCTGGTCAATGTTAGTTTTAGCGGCTCCCACGTTACGTCGGTTAAATCAAGTGGAAGCATTACTCGTTCGTCATCAGGCGATGAGGTGCAAACAGAAGATATTGACCACCTGCTCAACGACATGTATCGTACCTCGATTCCGGCCGACAAGGAAATTATCCATGTGCTGCCAATGGATTTTGTGGTCGATAATGAAACCAGTGTCAATCAGCCGGTTGGTCGGAATGGCGTCAAACTAGGGGCCGATTTTCAACTTATTACGGCGCAGGCCAACGCAGCCCGCAACATTCGCAAATGCATTTTGCGCAACAATCTGGCGCAGGATACCATGATGCTTTCGGCACTGGCATCGGGCTTAGCTGTTTTAACCGACGAAGAGAAGTATGCTGGCGTTGCGCTGGTAGACATTGGGGGCGGCACAACAGAAATGGCTATTTATTACCGAAATGTGTTACGCCACGTAGCCGTATTCCCCTGGGCAGGAAACAGCCTAACATCTGATATTCAGGCAGGTTGTAAAATTCTTCCGAATCAGGCAGAACTCCTCAAGAAAAAATTTGGTAGTGCAAACCCAAACGAATACAACCTTAATGAGGTAGTAGCCGTACCGGGGCTAAGCAACCGGAAACCTAAAGATGTGCTGCTTAAAAACGTAGCCGTCATTATTGAAGACCGCTTACGTGAAATTGCCGCCTTGGTTCAGGCCGAAATTATTCGGTCAGGATATGATGGCAAATTACTGGGCGGCATCGTATTAACAGGTGGCTCAGCCCTAATTCCAGGCGTTGAACACATATTTGGGCGGGTAACGGGTGTAGAAGAGGTTCGCGTGGGTTACCCCGAACATCTTGAACCCAATGGCCGCGCCGACCTTGTGGGCGATCCGGCTTATGCTACGGCAGTTGGCTTAGTTTGGGCTGGTTACAAAACGATTGACAACCGAATTTCATTTATAAGTGATCCTAACCGGGCTTATAAAGAAGATGAACAACCCATAGGGCCAATTCGACCGCCTTACACCCCAGCAGGCACTACAGCTAAGCAGCCCACGAGTGTTAAGGTGCCAGAACCAGAGCCTAAAAAGAGTTGGTTTGATAAGCTTAAGGAAGCCCTTCAGCCAACGCGAGGGAATGAAACCGATACGTATTGATATGCGTATCGGACCGGCCGAATGCCGGATAAAAGGCAACAAGGCAGTTTTTTTACAACGAACAGACACCTTATACCCACACGATGAATAGTCAGGGCTATAGATTCGAACTTCCAGACGACAACCCAATTATAATTAAGGTTGTCGGCGTGGGCGGCATGGGCGGGAATGCCGTCAAACACATGCACAAATTAAAAATGCAGGATGTAAGTTTTGCGGTGTGCAATACGGATCGTCAGGCCCTTATGAGCAACCCAGTACCTACAAAGTTGCAATTAGGCGACGGATTGGGCGCTGGTACAGAAGCCAAAGCTGGTGAAGATGCGGCTCGTGCCAGCATTGACGAGATTCGGAATCTATTGGCCCCTCCTACCAAAATGGTGTTCATTACGGCGGGTATGGGTGGTGGTACGGGAACAGGTGCAGCGCCTGTAGTGGCCGAAGTAGCTCGTGAAATGGGCTTGCTTACGGTAGCGGTCGTAACGGCTCCTTACTGGTACGAAGGCACAGATAAGAAAGAGCAGGCTCGCGAGGGTATCGAGAAACTCAAGAAAAGTTGCGATACCGTACTCGTTGTGCTAAACGATAAGCTGGCCGAGTTATATAGTGAACTGACCTGGACAGAAGCCTATGCCCACGCCGATGACGTACTGGCTAACGCCGTAAAAAGTATTGCCGAAATCATCACAACTCAGGGTGATATTAACGCTGACTTTGCCGACGTTAAGAAAGTACTCGAACAGGCAGGTCAGTCGGTTATGGGATCAGCGGAGATAGGTGGCGAAGATCGGGCTATTAAGGCAATCGAAGCTGCTCTGAACTCACCCTTGCTCAATGATCATGACATTCGCGGTGCGAAACGGATTCTGTTAACCATCTCGTCGAGTAAGGAACACGCCATGCGTTTGAAAGAACAAATGGCTATCTCGGAGCATGTAGCTAAGAAAATTCAGAGCGAAGCCAAGATGTTTAAGTTCGGAGCTATTACAGACGACAACCTTGGTGAAAGTTTGCGGGTAACTATCATTGCGGCTGGTTTCGACGGAACAACCACCCTGATGGATCAGCTTAAAGATACAACGGTCCATGAAAGTCCAGTTGAAGCTGAGCTGATTCTCGATGAACTGCCAGAGGCAGCTCTGGAGCAGGAAGAACCTATGGAAGAATTAGTACTGGTTGATGCTGATGGCGAAGAAATTGACCCAAACCCCGTAGGGTTGAGTGTTAAATCTGATGACAAACAAACACCAACCGGCTACAATGGTACAACCATAATCCGACCCGAAACACCGGGTATTATTCGTCCGTTTCAAGAAGATGCCGAGGTCCTGTTCTTTGATGATGAAGAACGTCCCAGCGATGTAGACATGATTAAACGAATGGTCGATGCTTTTGTCAAAGGCCAGTATCTGGCAGCCGACCTTGATCGGCCTACTTTTGAGCGTAATAAAACAATGCTTTATTCGCTGCCTATGCTCTCCGAGCAGGAGTTTGTTCGATCAAAACTTAATGATTGATCGAACGCAGCAGGCGTTTTAGGTATTAGGCAGGGATTCAAACGAGTCTCTGCCTTTTATTTTGACTTATGGAATCAACTTTTACTGACGTAAAAAACGCTATTCTGGCATTGGCTCAACCTGAACGGGCCGCTTTAATTGCTCGTTTTTTTCAAACTGGTCCCGGTCAGTACGGCGAAGGAGACCAGTTTGTGGGACTTTCCATGCCGAAACAACGTGCCATTGTCAGGCAGTATTCAAATGTATCCGTGCGTGAGGTTGAGAAGCTGGTCAGCGATCCAGTCCATGAGTGTCGGATGGTAGGATTACTTATCTGGGTCAACCAATCCCAAAAGTCAGACTTAGCTCAGCAGACTACTATCAGGGAACATTATCTGGCAAACCGGAGGTATATTAATAACTGGGATTTAGTCGATGTTACCTGCCCTCATATTGTTGGCAAGTATGTTGCTCTAAGTGGCGACAGTTCGAGTCTCTATGAGTTGGCCAATGAGCCTAATTTATGGAGTCAGCGCATAGCCATTGTGTCAACAATGGCACTTATACGCCTGGGTCAGTTCAGCGATACGTTCGCTATTTCCGAAATACTGCTTTCGCATAAGCATGACCTTATTCACAAAGCTATTGGCTGGATGCTTAGAGAGGTAGGAAAACGCAATACAGACGCGCTGGAAGAATTTCTGCACGATCATACCAGGAAGATGCCCCGAACTGCGTTGCGGTACGCTATTGAACGGTTCGAGCCCGCTCGCCGTCGGTATTATCTGGATATGTAAAACAGCCCAATAGAAAAAGCGACTGATATATTCAGTCGCTTTTTCTATTGGGCTACACCCATACCTACCGCACCATCTTGTTCATCTTGCCCGATGCCTGCATAGTGTTCATTTTCTTCATCATCTTGCGCATCTCATCGAATTGCTTCAGCAGATTATTCACCTGCGTAATGTTCGTGCCGCTACCGGCTGCTATGCGTTTTTTGCGGCTTCCATCAATGATGTCGGGGCGACTACGCTCTTTGGGTGTCATAGAGCTGATAATCGCTTCAATCGGCTTGAATGAATCGTTATCAATATCCAGGTCTTTAACCATTTTGCCCATACCCGGAATCATACCAAGCAGGTCTTTGACATTACCCATCTTTTTGATCTGCTGCAACTGCGACAGAAAATCGTCGAAGTCGAACTGATTCTTACGCATTTTTGCATTAATGCGTTTGGCTTCGTCTTCGTCAAATGCCTGCTGTGCCCGCTCTACCAGCGAAATCACGTCGCCCATGCCCAAAATACGGCTGGCCATCCGATCGGGGTAGAATACATCCAGGGCTTCCATCTTCTCACCTGTGCTGATGAACTTGATGGGTTTATTAACAACCGTTTTGATAGACAGAGCCGCACCACCCCGCGCGTCGCCGTCGAGTTTGGTTAATACAACCCCATCAAAATTAAGCCGCTCGTTAAATATCTTGGCTGTATTGACCGCATCCTGCCCGGTCATCGAATCGACCACAAACAGGGTTTCGGACGGAGAGATGGCTTTTTTAAGCGCTTCGATTTCCTGCATCATCGCTTCATCAACGGCCAAACGTCCGGCGGTATCCACAATGACAATTTTCTTTCCAGTCTTCCGGGCCTGCTCAATACCGTTCAGTGCAATGGCAACAGCATCTTTATTTTCTGGCTCGGCATACACTTCCACGCCAACCTGCTCCCCCAGTACCTTTAACTGATCGATGGCTGCGGGGCGGTAAATATCAGCGGCTACCAGCAGCACACCACGCCCCTGTTTTTTCAGATAGGCAGCCAGTTTACCGGAGAAAGTCGTTTTACCGGATCCCTGCAAACCGGCAATCAGCATAACGGCCGGGTCGCCTTTGATGTTAATGCCCTGCGCTTCACCGCCCATCAGTTCGGTCAGTTCTTCCTGAACGATCTTAACGAACAGTTGCCCGGGCTCTACCGAAATAAGCACCTTGCGATCGAGGGCTTTGTCGCGGATACGATCTGTGATGTCCTTCGCTACTTTGTAGTTAACGTCGGCGTCGGTCAGCGCGCGACGAACTTCTTTAATCGTCGCGGCAACGTTGATTTCGGTAATACGGCCTTGCCCCTTTAAGGTTTTAATGGCCTTATTTAACTTATCCTGAAGATTCTCAAACATAGTCTATGACAAACAATGCAACAAAGATAACAGTTTCTGGCGGGCGTTTTTGCAATGTGATACTAGTTAGGGTGGCTTATACGTTATTTTCCCGTATTCACTCTCGTCAACTGTAGGCAACATCAGGAAAACGCTAGAATACATTTTGAAAATGTGTTGACAACACTCATACACAAAATAATAATCTGCTAACCTATTGGTAAGGCATAAAAAAGTTGGTATGATGTTTGTTTACTTCAATACTATCAGAATTAATTACAAATACTTTAATACAAATATATGAGGCAATAATACTATTACATATATTTGTGATGAATGCAGCTACTTTGCAACCGTCTCGGATAAGCTTTTTTAGTGACTTTAAACCAACTGCCTCATGAGAATTAATTTAATCAAAACTGCAACGGGTTCTTTAGCCATTGTTTCGCTACTAGTTTGCCCGTTGGTCTCATCTAAGACTACCGCGATGCCATCGGGGTCTGCATTCAAAACAACATCGCTACTGGCAACGGAACCGCTCATTCGCACGCAAACGCGGCCAACTACCCTGGACAAAACAACTGTTCTAGCCAAAAATTCATCGGCTAAAACAGAAACCGTTACAACGACTACTGCGCCAAAAGAAAAGAAAATAGAAGAGAAGAAGACAATCAGTCGGTGTTGGAGCCGGCTTATGAATATGGCTCGCGAAATACGCCACGCGCATACGAGCACAAGCAAGTAGACCTTCTCTACCCTCACCATACAAAAATGCCCGACGGTCTATATTGACTGTCGGGTATTTTTGTTGATGAAGCATTCGGTAAAATACCAGCCCCACTGATTTTACCTCTACCAAATACATTTGATAGAATAAGAGCTACTCTCCTACAATTCGTCTTCACTATGATATACAGTGACGATGGAATCGATTAGTTATTAAAAAAATTTACATACAGCAGCCAGAATTAACGATCCCGTAATATAGGCGCCCCTACTTTTGCAGAATTAAAACGGGGTTAATGATGCCCTGTAGTTGATATAATCTATAGATCAAATTTACTTTTCTTTCTCCTCTTTCAACCATGAAAAACTATTAACATGATGAAACGAATACCTCTAAAAAAGAAGCTGTCTGTAACGCTACGCATTACAATTATACAGCTATCAGCCTTGTTCGTACTGTCCAGTTTATCCTTTGCTCACGATCTGCCCATTAAAATAACCAGCGTCGACCAGACCGTAACAGGTACGATTAGTGATGATAAGGGCGAAGTACTGCCCGGCGTAAGTGTGGTTGTAAAAGGTACGCAACGCGGCACGACAACAGATGCTAATGGTCAGTACAAAATTACAGTTCCAGATGCATCAGCTACGCTCATTTTCTCGTTTGTTGGCTATTTGTCACAGGAAATTCTGGTCGGTAATCAGAGTGTACTCAGTGTAACCCTCAAGCCCGACTCCAAATCGCTGGAAGAGGTGGTGGTGGTGGGTTACGGCACCCAAAAGAAAGTTAATCTTACAGGGGCGGTTGATCAGATAACGAGCGAAGTGCTCGAAAATCGCTCACTGCCTAACCTGAGCCAGGGTTTGCAGGGTACGATTCCGAACCTGAACCTGACTATGGGCGATGGCAAGCCAACCCAGTCGCCTTCGTATAACATACGCGGAACAACCTCGATTGGGCAGGGCGGCAGTGCGCTTGTACTGATCGACGGGGTTGAGGGCGACCCGAGTCGGCTTAACCCCAACGATGTAGCCACCGTTTCTGTCCTGAAAGATGCCGCTTCGGCTGCTATTTATGGAGCCAGAGGGGCCTTCGGTGTGGTTCTGATTACGACCAAAAGTCCAACGAAAGACCGTACCAGTTTTACTTACTCGGTCAATCACTCCATCAAGAGCCCAACCACTGTTCCGAAATATGTAACGAATGGGTACCTGTTCGCGAAAATGTTCAACGAAGGCTGGTCGGCCTGGAACGACTATGCACAAACACCCCAGAATATTAACAAAACGGTTCGATTTTCGCCCGCTTACCTAACAGAACTGGAGCGCCGAAACAACGACCCTACACTACCTAAAACCGCCGTTGATCCAACCACGGGAGAGTATGTGTATTACGAAAACACCGATTGGTATGGTGAACTATACAAAAAGAACACCAGTTCGACCGAACACAATCTGTCGTTTTCGGGTAGCAGCGGCAAAGCTGATTTTTACGTAACAGGCCGCTACTATTCGCAGGATGGTATTTTTAAATACAATTCCGACGACTACAAAATCCTGAGCTTACGGGCTAAAGGTTCTATCCAGCTTTACCCCTGGTTGAAGGTTGGCAACAATGCCGACTTCTCGTCAATGAAGTATCACAATCCCCTGAATACCGGCGAAGGCGGCAGCATCTGGCGAAACATCTCCGACGAAGGCCATACAGTAGCCCCAATGTTTAACCCCGATGGAACATTAAGCTATTCGGCAGCCTACACCGTAGGGGATTTCTGGTACGGTAAGAATGGTATCAACATGGATCGGCGGGTGTTTCGGAATACGGCTGATTTCTCGACAAAATTCTTCGACGATAAATTTCGGGTAAACGGAAATTTCACCTTTCAAACTACCGACAATAACGAGTATCGGACGCGTGTGCCAGTGCCGTACAGTCGTAAACCGGGGGTTATTGAATATGTAGGTACGAACTACAATGACCTGCAAAATCTCTATCGGCAAACGCTTTACACAGCAACGAACATTTATGCCGAATACGAACCCCGCTTCAGCCCTAATCATTACATAAAAGCACTGGTTGGCTATAACTACGAACAATCGAACTACCGGAAGCTCGAAGTCATTCGCAATGGCCTGATTTACCCCGATGCGCAGGATATCAGCCTAGCTCTGGGTCAGTCCATAACGACCAACGGAGGCATGGAAACCTGGGCTATAGTGGGTGGCTTTTATCGCCTGAACTACGCCTTCAGGGAACGCTATCTGCTCGAACTGAATGGCCGTTATGATGGCTCATCAAAATTCCCCTCCGATCAACGCTATGCTTTTTTCCCATCGGTTTCGGCGGGTTGGCGCGTCTCGAACGAACCTTTCTGGAAGGTATCACCCAAAGCCATTACGGACCTGAAAATCAGGGGTTCGTTTGGTTCACTCGGCAATGGCAGCATTGGCTCCTATGCGTTTCAGGAGCAGTTCAATATCTCACAATCAGGGCGGGTGCTGAATGGCGTGAAACCACAGAGAACGGGCCAGCCTACCGTTATTCCAAACGGGTTGACATGGGAAACATCAACCACATCTGACCTTGGTGTTGACCTGGGCATGTTGAACAACCGCCTGACCTTTACGGGCGATGCCTACATCCGCACCACGAAAGGCATGTTCACAACTGGGATGACGTTACCAGCGGTTTTTGGTACCGATGTACCAAAGGGTAACTACGCCGATTTGACCACCAAAGGGTGGGAAGCGGTGCTGACCTGGCGCGATAAACTCAAGGTAGCCAGCAAGCCATTAAACTACGAAGTTCGACTGACGATGTCCGATTATCAGGCGACTATTGACAAGTTCAACAATCCGAACCAGCGCCTGACAGATTATTACGCAGGTCAGAAAGTGGGCGAAATCTGGGGCTTTGAAACGGCGGGTTTCTTCACCTCAGCTGACGACATTGCCAAATCAGCGAAACAAACGTTATACAAAGCATCCAACACCGGCCAGTTGCTACCCGGCGATATCAAGTTCAGAGACCTCAACGGCGATGGCGTTATCAACAATGGCGACAATACGGTAGCCAACCCCGGCGACCGGCGAATTATTGGTAACTCCACTCCACGCTATACCTATGGTATTATGCTGGGTGCCGACTGGAACAACTTTTTCTTCTCGGCCTTTTTCCAGGGCGTTGGTAAGCAGGACTGGTGGCCGGGTTCAGAAGCGGGTATCTTCTGGGGGCAGTACAATCGGCCTTATAACAAGCTGCCGGAATGGCAACTGGGCAACATCTGGTCAGAAGATAACCCAAACGCCTACCTCCCCCGTTATCGTGGCTATGTGGCCCAAAATGGTTCCGGCGAACTGTATCAGGCACAAACAAAATACCTGCAAAGCATTGTTTATCTACGGATGAAAAACATCCAGATTGGTTACAACTTACTCCGACCGCTCATTCAGAAGGTAGGGATGAACAGCGCCCGGATTTTTGTATCGGGTGAGAATCTATTAACCTGGGCAGGCTTGTATAAAATCATTAAAGACCTCGATGTTGAAAATACCGGCGCATCTGACCGGGTATTAACAGACGGCAACAACGGAAATGGTAATAACTACCCGATACTGAAAAGTTTCACAATGGGATTATCCGCCACTTTCTAACCCAAAAAATCGAACGATCATGAACACAAACTATAGCTGGCTTTTTTTATTTTGCCTTTTCCTGGTTGGCTGCAACGATCTGGAGCAGGTGCCTCAATCAACCGCTTCGAAAGATGCGGTATTCAGCAGCACAGGTGGACTGGATTTATATGTAAACTCCTTTTATGAAGGAGCAAATACAGGCGTCCTGCCCTCCGGCAACGATATTATTCGAAGCGATGAAATGGCTGATTTTTCGGCCCGAACCCAGGTGCCGGATTTCTTACGGGATGGTGCCTACGGACCCCGGCAAAGTACCGGCTGGGATTGGCGGCCTCTTCGAAACATCAACTATTTTATTGCTAACTGCACAAATCCGGCGGTTCCGGTCGAAACGCGTCGGCATTATATTGGTCTGGCCCGTTTTTTCAGAGCCTGGTTTTACTTCGATAAAGTAAAGCGCTTTGGTGATGTCCCCTGGATTAGCACAGCCATGAGCATTGACGATCCGGCTTTATACAACGGTCGGGATCCGCGTGCTGCTGTGATGGATTCTGTGCTGGCCGATCTGGATTATGCGACGCAGAATATTAGAACGACAAGCGATAACACCCGCAGTTTGATCACAAAGTATGTGGCCTATGGCTTTAAATCGCGGGTCTGTCTGTTTGAAGGGACATTCCGAAAATACCGCACCACGTATAACCTGGGCAGCACAGCCGACAAGTGGCTGAACGAGTCCGTGAAAGCATCTGAGGTGGCTATAAAAGAAGGTGGTTTTAGCTTGAACGAAACCGGGGGCACCGATAAATCCTATCGGCAGTTGTTCACCAACACCACCCCTGTAACCAATGAAATCATGCTGTCGGCCGTTTCTGATGCTACACTAAGTGTATACAATGATGCTAACTGGTGGTGGACCAGCGCCACCTACGGGTCGCGGGTAAGCCTGATCAGAACCTTCGTGAACACGTATTTGAACACCGATGGCACGCCCTTTACTGACAAGCCAAACTACAAGACTCTTACGTTTATTGAGGAAGTGAAAGGCCGCGACAAACGCCTGCAACAAACCATTCGGATGGGAAATTACACCCGTACCAACGCTGGTGCCATAGAGCCCGCGCCACCCATTTTTTCCTATACGTACACAGGTTACATGCCAATAAAGTGGTCGCTGGACGATACCTATTATGATGGTGGCACCCGAAATATCAACTCCATTTCGACAATGCGGTACGCCGAAATTTTGTTGAACTATGCTGAAGCCAAAACCGAACTCGGAACACTCACCAACGAAGACTGGGCCAAAACGGTAGGTGCCTTACGAAAACGGGCAGGTATTACAGCAGGCTTGTCCGTCAAACCGGCAGTGGCAGACCCCTACCTGAAAGCCAACTATTTTCCGGACATTTCAGACCCGGCACTGCTGGAAGTTCGTCGCGAGCGGGGCATTGAACTGGTATTCGAAGGGTTCCGTTTTTCGGACATTATTCGCTGGAATCGGGGAGCGTTGATGGAGCAGACCTGGAACGGCTTTTATGTGCCAGCGTTAGATACGCCACTCGATTTGAATGAGGACGGCAAAAACGACGTCGTTTTCTATAAAGTCAAACCAGCCACCCAACTGGCGGGTGTGACCTACATCAACGTTGCCGAAACAGTTAACGGCGTACCCAATCCGCAGCGGTTGAAAAACGACACCTCCGGTGAGCTGACCTGGCTGAACAACATACCGAGAAAATGGGATGAGAAATTCTACCTCTACCCTATTCCCGAAAATGACCGCCTGCTGAACCCAAAAATTGGTCAAAACCCAGGCTGGTAGAATATATGCCATCGTATGTTTGTATAATTGGGAGCAGGTGGCTGGCGCGGGTTTGAACCCGTGCCTGTTCATGTAGCAAGCCGGGCCAGCGCCCCGGTTCGCTTGCGCCAGTAAATACTGGCTTCATGGACAGGCACGGGTAAATACCCGCGCCAGGATGCTCCCCAACTCAATAACATTTTAAACTCAACACAAATGCGCGTACTGATTTTCCTTTTGCTTGGTAGCTTACTACACACAGAACCCACGTTTGCCCAAAAAGATATGCCTATCACGGTGGCTACCTACAACCTTCGTTACGACAACAAAGGCGATGGAATCAATGCCTGGCCAAATCGAAAAGAAAATGTGAAAGGCCTGATTAAATTTCACGAATTCGATTTATTCGGGACTCAGGAAGCTTTACGGAATCAGTTGAATGATGTTGCCGAACTCGACGAATTTGCCTTTCTGGGCGCGGGGCGCGATGATGGCAGGGAAGCGGGGGAGCATTCGGCCATTTTCTATAAAAAAGACCGCTTTAAAGTCCTCCAGTCAGGCAATTTCTGGCTAAGCGAAACCCCCGATAAGCCCGGTAAAGGCTGGGACGCTACCTGCTGCAACCGCATTTGCTCCTGGGCAAAGTTCAATGATCTGAAAACGAAGAAAGAATTTTACTTTTTCAGCGTTCACTTCGATCATCAGGGCGTCGAAGCCCGTCGGCAATCGGGCAAACTTATGGTTGAGAAGATAAAGGAAATAGCGAAGAATACGCCCGTTATTCTGGTTGGTGATTTTAACTCAACACCCGAAACGGAGCAAATTAAAACCATCCAGACCTTGCTCAATGATTCACGTAGCGTAACCAAAATGGCTCCCTACGGACCAGAAGGCACATTTAACAGTTTTAAATTTGATGCGCCGATGGATAAGCGCATCGACTACATCTTTGTCAGCAAGCAGTTTGATGTGCTCAAGTACGGTGTCCTGACCGATGCTAAAGAGCAACGCTACCCCTCCGACCATCAGCCGGTTGAAGTGAAAGTAGTGCTGAAGTAATAAAGTAGTGCTGAAGTAATTCTGTACGGTTACAGAATTATGCATAAATAACAAGCGCATTTTTGTCATCATTTTGTCATCCCGACGTAAGGAGGGATCTTCGGACAAGACGAAGTGATCCAACTTAACGAAGATCCCTCCTTACGTCGGGATGACAAAAATGCGCTTGTTATTATCAAACATTTACCGTTAATATTATTCGCAGATTCACGTTGTGGGTAACCTCAAAATTACCGCGAAGACGATGACGAGACTTTAGCCGCAGCCGATTTCTCTATTACTTTCTTCACCGCTTCCCGCTGGTCATCGCGTACGGTTGGGTAGGTAATATTAAGCTGTTCCAGATACGTTTTGTATTTGCTTGGATCGTAATAGAACTTCTCCAGCTTCGGTTTGAACTCGGTCATGATCTTCTTATTCAAATAGATAGCCGGTTGCTCTTTAGGTGAAATCAGAGGTTCGTATTTGATGTCTTTCGTCTGTTCATCTTTGTAATAGGCCCAGGCATCTTTGATAAGTTCGGGCTTGAGCAACAGGTCCAGCAGGGTCATAGCCTCCGCTTTGGCCCCATACACAATTCCCTTGTGAGCAATAGGTGTTGCCATCGAAATAGCATTGGCCCAATGGTGACCCGGCAGGCCGGGAATATTGCTTGGGTAACGCAGCACGATAGTGGGCAATGACCAGGAAATATCGGCAATATCATCCGAGCCGCCCCCCATTGGCGTCATAGCCTGCCCGCCCATCATCACGACGGGTGCCGAGGAGGTAGGCATTCCCATCGAATCCAGTTTTACAGCCAGACCATCAATTTTTGGCGCTTGCAGTTCAATCTGCGACGCTCGCGCCAGCAATTGATCTTCGTCGGACCAGGTTGGCAAACCTACCTTCTTGATATTATCATACATAGCAGCTGCTATAGGGCGGTTGGTATGCACCGGCCAGGCCGATCCCAAAATATCATAGGTAAATTTAGTGTCGGTCATCAGGGCCGCGCCTTCGGCTATTTTCACCCCGGTTTCAAACAGTTTCTTGATTTTAGGATACGTTCGTTCGCGGAAGTAGTACCACACGGCGGCTTTGGATGGCACCACGTTGGGCTGGTCGCCACCATCAGAAATAACGTAGTGAGAGCGCTGGGTAAGTTCAAGGTGCTCGCGCCGAAAGTTCCAGCCGATATTCATCAACTCCACCGCATCGAGGGCGGAGCGTCCGCGCCAGGGGGCACCCGCTGCGTGAGCTGCCTGCCCTTCGAAATTAAACCGAACCGACACAAGACCGTTATAGCCATTATCGCCCCAGGACACACCGAGGTTGTTCCCCACGTGGGTGAATATACAAGCGTCCACATCTTTGAAATACCCATCCCGCACGTAGAACGCTTTGGTTCCAACAAGTTCTTCGGCAACGCCGGGCCAGAGCATGAGCGTACCGGGAATTTTGTCCCTTTCCATGAGTTTCTTCACGGCCAATACCGCCACAATGTTTAGCGCCTGACCCGAATTATGGCCTTCGCCATGACCGGGAGCCCCCTCAACGATTGGGTCTTTATACGCTACGCCGGGTTTCTGGCTGGCTTTGGGAATACAGTCAATGTCGGAGCCAATGGCAATCAGCGGCTTACCCGACCCCCAGGTAGCAATCCAGGCGGTAGGTATTCCGGAAATACCTTTTTTGATCGTGAAACCTTCTTTTTCGAGGAGAGTCGTCAGATATTTGTAGGACTCTTCTTCCTGAAAGCCAAGTTCAGCAAAGCTAAACAGCATATCGTTGATCTGCTGGGCCTGCACTTTGTTGGCTTCTACCGCAGCCACCGCTTCGGCTTTGAGCTTTTCTAATTTATCTCCACCCTTTGCAGCTTTTTTACCTTGTCCAAAGAGTAAGGCCGGGGCTAGGAATAAGACAAATAAAAGTTTTGTACAGTTTTTCATGGGTAATGCCAAATTTTGTTTAGGTTATTGCGCTATGAATAGTTAAATGTACTGAAAATTAACACCCAGGGCGTATTTTGTTTTATAAAAAAAGGCAGCTCTGATAACTAGTTATCATTTTCGTCGATGAGAAATAAAACCCACTAACCTTCCCAACAACTGAGTTGCCTGTCGAACCACTATCATACTTTGATTATATTTTGGAAACTCCTACCTTTCTTTAAGTAAATAACATACTACGCGTGGTATGTTACATGACATTTAAGTTAACACATACTGTATTTCTTGACAGTACACATTACTTTTCTGCCATTAAATCGAGTTCATTTACCAGCGCATTTATTATAATTCAAGCTACCTTATCGAAGCAACCTTTACCATGATTCCATCTCAGTCTGAATGCGTCTTTTTAGTGGATGACGATCAAGATGACTACTTCCTGTTTAATTACTTTTTCTCTCGGCATAACCCCGGCTGTAAGCTTAGGCTTTTACCCGACGGAGAGGAATTAGTACAGGCTCTAGAGGAAGTTTCTGAATTCCCAAAGCTGATTTTACTGGACTTGAATATGCCTTTTATGGGTGGCTTTGACGCCCTCAAATTAATTCGCCAGCAATCAAAATATGACAGCATTCCTATTGTAGTCTTCACCACGTCGCAGGAAGCGAGCGACCGTCAACGGGCCACAGCCTTGCGAGTTGCTGGCTACATGACCAAACCGAAAACGGTTGACGGGCTGGATGAGTTTGTCATTCAGGTAACTCACGACTGGCTGGAAGGCAAATGTGTCAGGACGAACGAAACTTAGTCGAGTTTCAACACTAAGCTGTTTCTTTACTCGCGTTTGATAAGCGGCACATTTATTGTGAATTGCAGCGAACGAGAGGTGGCAATGCGAGTCACCCCATCCAATACAAAATGAGGCATTGTACGCAACTCCACATAGATACGATGTTTTTCTGTTAAGGGAATATCAGCGCCCAGACCCGCCAAAAAACCGACTCCTATATTCGTTTTATGATTAATAAAAATATCTGCGTCAACATTAACTTCTGTATACTTTCCACTCATTGCTGTTCTTAATGTGGGTCCCACCCCTGCTTTTAGATACCAGCGTGTCGCTCTATTGATAAATACATACCGACCCGTAACTGGCAACGAAAAGTAGCGTTCGTCAAACGAATACAGCCGGGGGTTTACAGCAGTGGGATCAAGGGGGTTTGTTAACGGTACAGTGAGGCTACCAGTATATTTACTCGCTAACAATTCAACAGAGATCGAAAGCCGTTTACGGGGTACAACCGTAAAAAACGCGCCTATTGTGCCTGTATAAAAAGTGCTATAAACATTATATGGGTTATAGTAAACCGTATTTATTGGATCAGACGTGCCATATTTCCAACTATTCATGCAGCCAATTGCCGATAAACCAGCCTCATAGCGAAATCGTTTTTTGGTCTGGGTAACCCGTTGAGAAGGCCGAACGCACTGGTTATATGTATTGACAACCCGTTCATAGTAAACTTCTGAATTATAAAAAGAACCAAGGCTCAACAAGTGAGACATTTGAGCGCTTTTACATTCCGTCAGGTGTTTTGTCAATGTTAGCAGGGCCAGATTGCCTCGTAATGGAACGAATGTGTTATCTGGCAAACGCAGCGCATGGGTCATTCGACCTTCGGCGTGAAAGAGGCTGTAGAGACTAACGTAGCCTTTAATTTGCTCACGCATAAAATAACTGGAAACAATGCCTTCTTCGGTTAATTGTACCGGCGCATAGTCGATGCCCTCGGCCCGATATGTTACCAGCAGCTCGGGACTATAACTGCGCTCAACGGCTTTATTGTTGTTTCTAAAGAGCAGGGTTTTATTGTCTTTCTGCCTGACCTCTCCCCGTAATGTATCACCAGCGGCCGTTACTACATAACCCGGTGTGAATAACAATTGAGCAGTAGCACTGGTTAAACGCAGTACTGTGAATAGAAGAATAGCAACGTATAGTTTCATCATGGTGTATTTTTTATTGCGAAAAGTAAACATCAAATATGAAAATAGCTATGAATGAATACTTAAAGTCGGTATTAGTTTTGAGGCTCAAAGAATAATTAAATCCGTACAGGTTACTTAACCCTTATGCCATCCGAAAAATAAGTCTGAAAGTCAGTAGCAGGCTTGTTTTTTTTCATTTTCTCCCTTGCCCCGCTTTCACTACTTTTGCACCAAGTTTTGTATCGTTTTCAATCGTTTATAATCAAGTCAAATGGAAAAAATTAAAGTGGCAAATCCGGTTGTCGAACTGGATGGCGACGAAATGACCCGTATCATCTGGAAATTCATTAAAGACAAGCTGATTCTGCCCTACGTTGACGTTGACATTAAATACTACGATCTAGGCATCGAGTATCGCGACGAGACCAATGACCAGGTAACGATTGATGCGGCAAATGCGATTAAAGAATACGGTGTTGGTATCAAATGCGCGACCATTACCCCCGACGAAGATCGCGTTAAGGAGTTCAATCTGAAGCAGATGTGGAAGTCGCCAAACGGCACGATCCGCAATATTCTGGATGGTACGGTTTTCCGCGAGCCTATCGTGATGAACAACGTTCCCCGTCTGGTAACCAACTGGAAATACCCGATCATCGTGGGTCGGCACGCGTTCGGTGATCAGTATCGCGCAACCGATTTCCTGGTACCGGGCAAAGGTAAATTGACCATGAAGTTCGAAGGCGAAGATGGTACAGTTCTGGAATATGACGTGTTCAACTTCCCGGGTGCTGGTGTCGCTATGGGTATGTACAACCTCGACGAGTCGATTCGTGGTTTTGCCAAAGCCTGTTTCAACATGGCTCTGCAAAAGAACTGGCCGTTGTACCTCTCGACTAAAAACACAATCCTGAAAAAATACGACGGTCGTTTCAAGGATATTTTCCAGGAAATCTACGACGCCGAATTTGCCGGTAAAGTACATTACGAACACCGCCTGATCGACGACATGGTTGCCTCGGCTCTGAAATGGGACGGTAACTTTGTTTGGGCTTGTAAAAACTACGATGGCGACGTTCAGTCGGATACTGTAGCACAGGGCTTTGGCTCGCTGGGTCTGATGACATCGGTACTGGTAACGCCCGATGGCGATACAATGGAGGCCGAAGCCGCCCACGGTACCGTTACGCGTCACTACCGCGAGTATCAGAAAGGCAACAAAACGTCGACCAACCCAATCGCTTCGATCTACGCCTGGACGCGTGGACTGGCGTTCCGTGGTAAACTGGACGACAATCAGGAACTGATCAACTTCGCTAACGCACTCGAAGCCGTTTGTGTAGAAACCGTTGAAAGCGGCAAAATGACCAAGGATTTAGCGCTGTCGGCTTATCCGGTTGGCACCAAGCTAACAGCTGGTGAGCATTACATGAACACCGAAGATTTCCTCGACGCGCTGGACGCGAATCTGCAAGCGAAGCTGGCGTAAGTTTATGCGTATTCAGACCTATAAGGTTTTAAAAACCTTATAGGTCTTTTAGTGTCACTCCATAGTAGGGTGGCATTTTTTTATCTTTTACCGACCAAACCTTACTACTTTATGAAACACATGCTTACTATCGTGGCGTTGATGCTTTTATCCGCCACGACTTACGCACATATCCTTAACAGCGATCCTCCTGTCAAAACCATGAAAAGCACTTCTGTTCAGCACATCGTGCTGTTTAAGTTCAAGCCCGAAACAACGGCCGAAAAAGTGAAAGAAATTGTAGCTGCCTTTGAAGCACTACCATCACAGATCAAGGAAATCAAAGGGTTCAAGTGGGGTACCAACAATAGCCCCGAAAACCTGAACAAAGGATTAACGCACGCGTTCATTCTCACTTTCGATAATGAGAAAGACCGGGATGCTTACTTGCCGCATCCAGCTCACAAAGCCTTTGGCGGCATCGTTGGTGCCTGGCTGGCCGACGTTACTGTAGTAGATTTCACAGATCAGGCTAAGTAAACCTGTCTGGTGCAGAAACCCGAAAGCGGTGCTCTGGATCATACCGGGCACTGCTTTCGTGTTTACACCTGTCATATTACTCCTTAATCACCTTGCGGTTCGCTGTGCCGGTGGGTGTTTGTATTTGCAGGAAATATAACCCTTTGGGCAAATGCCCGACCTCCAGCGTGGCCGCGTGCTGACGAGCACGCATAACGGGTTGAACAACCGTAGCGCCTGTTAACGTCTGGAGCGATACGCGCTCGATGGTTTCAGTGCCGGGCAGTTCAATGGTGAGTGTTGAATTGACAGGATTCGGATAAAGTACCATAGCGTCAGACCAGAGGGGTTCTGTACCCGTAACGGTAAGCACGTTAAATGACCGCTCCACAGCCGTGGCCGCATAAAACTGCGTATTGCCATCCTGATAGGCGCGAATGGTGACGAGTCCCGTGCCGGTAAATTTCAGTGTGGAGCCGGTTAGCGTGGCCGGGCCGCTTTTCACCTGGAAACTCACAGGCAAACTGGACGAACAGGTTGCCTTGAGCGTCATGTCTCCCTGGTTACTGTACCGGTCGGCAATGATGTCGAACGTAATTGTCTGGGTGGTTTTTGTGGGTAATGTACGGGTAGCCTGCGTATACCAGACCGGCCATTTTGCGTTCATATACAAGACAGTGGCCGTTCCTGAAGGCGACAGTTTATCAGCCCCCAGATTGATTCCCGAAATATCCTCTCGTGTACCTGTCTCGGTGCTGAACACCAATTTATTATCCAGACGCGAGTAGCTTGGAAAGCCTAATGTATTGTTCTTATACACAGTCTTCAACGTACCCGTACTCAAATCCGTTGCCAGCACATAGTACGTGTTATCGTTATCATTAACGTAATCGAACGAAATAATGTCCGGCGAGTTTTTTGAAAACGATGGGTTTCCAATGCTTTCCCCCTGTTCCAGATCAGAGAATAGCTTCTCGATGGTACCGTCGGCAAAATCGCCTGTTTTATTATTCCAGACATTCATGAACCCCACATCCCAATAGTCAATGGCGTCGCCACTCGTGTTCTTAATTTCGTTATACGCATCATACACGATGTTTTCTCCGGCAAAATCCCACTCGAATGAGTCAGCATACAGCACATCGCCCGTTTGAACGCCCTCTGTATAAGTCGGATTATAGAGTTTAAATTCTGCCCATTTCTTTTTGGCATAACTATATACATAAATAGACCCATCCTGATCGGCCGTAAGCGCAGCTAGCTTGGTGCCATCTTTCGAGATAGCTACGTTATCCCAAATGGTCTCATCGGAGATTACCGTTTCGGTGGCTGTGCCCGATAGGTTCACCGCCCGGATTCGCTTGTCTGCTGTTACGTAATAAGCCGTTTTTCCATCGTCGGTAACACTTGGCCGGTGACGCATACCCAATGTCGATTTCGGGTCGAATTTAGCGGGCTTGACATCTACAACCGTCGAGTAGAGTTTCGAGTCACTTGCATCAGCCAGGAGCAGTAAATCCTGTCCCGCAGCCACCGGCACATCGGGTTGCTTACCGGGTGTCGATGGCGTGCTTTCGGTAATACCTACGGCATCGAAGGCATTTTTAGCAGCAGTCACTTCGGCACCGGTTGACCCATATAAATCTCCGGCGGCCTTGATGATGGCCAATCGCAAATCCAGAAACTGCGATGTGCGAACAAGATAGGTGGTCAGAGCACGATAATACACTCTTTCGGCTTTGTCTTTACCGACAACCGTAGCGAATTTATAGAAGGCAAAGTTAGTAATGCCGCTATTGGTGTGAACCCCACCGTTATCGTCGGTGGTCGTTTCGTACTGCGACATGGTGGCAGGCTGATACCCATTTGGGTCTTTGCTTTTGCCCCCCTGATTTGGATTCGAGAAACTCCGCAATGCTCCCGATGGTAATATACTCGGGGTAGCAATGTCTTCGCCAACCGTCCAGTCATCGCGGTCAATCATGGCGCCAAACACATCGGCAAATGACTCATTTATAGCCCCCGATTGGCTTTTATACTGCAAATTGGCGGTATTTTGTATAACGCCGTGCGTCATTTCGTGGCCTGCTACGTCCAGCGCTCCGGCTAGTGGCTTCAACAATCTGCCGTTGCCATACGCCATAATCTGACCATTCCAGTAAGCGTTATCCAGTCCCTTGCCATCGTCGTCCACAATATTGATCAGGGAGACAATCGTAGCCCCGTTACCATTCAGGGCATTTCGGTTGAATGTGTTCCGGTAGTAATCATACGCGACTCCAGCATTGTAATGGGCCGAAATAGCCGTTGCAGTCCAGTCGGCATTATTGGTTGAGGTAACCTGATACAAAGTGGGATTATCCCCTTTAATATTCCTGGCATCTACTGTCCAGAGCGCACCAACTGGGTCGCCCGGCATTTTAGACGCCGTGGCATTGAACATAGGCCGCGTTGCGTCGATCAGATAATAAGCGTTATTACTCTGCTGATATGTCTGTATAGAACGAGTCACCCCGTTCAAATCCTTACCCGACGCCTTGATTGGGCCAACGACCGTGCAAGTATGATTGTATTTATCCAGTACGTCCCCGGTTTTGGCATCAATAACATATTCCCAGCGTTCGAGCATATTAGGGCGAACGGTCAGTTGATAAGCCAGTTTTGCAAGCCCGTTTTCCGCAAAAACGCACAGTTCACCTTCGATCGATTTCATTTTCAGGATATTATCACCGAACGATCGAACCGTTGACGTCTTTCGAACATCGGCCAGCGCCCGTGCCAACGCATCGGCTAGCGCCAGTCTGGGCGTTATCTCCAACTCATTTGGAATAGATTGGTAACGGCCATTCAACAGAGTCACCTCACCATCGGCCAGGTGAGCTACCAGCTCGGCACCGAGTACCGGAACGCCCCGGTGGGTCTGCATCAACCGAACGTGCTGTTGACCGAGGTCGTCGGTTTCGGTTCGGGTAACGGTAAAGTTCGACGCAGGATTTTCGAGTTTAAGTAACCCACGCACCTGCCCCATAAACTGAAAAGTTACCGAAGCAGCGGCTTCTGCCGAGAGTCGTGCTCCACCACTATTTTTAGCCGAATTTGGGGTGGTTTGGCTGTTTGGTTTTCGCTCGATATATACCGGGAGCCCCGTTGTGGAGTCGTTCACAGCCCTAAGCCGCAGGGATGTCATCGCCTGATTTTTAGCTAGCAAAGCGGTAAGCGTCTGACGGCCTGCGCGATTTGTCGGTATCGGCCTGAGGTCGGCATTCAAGCGTCTGGCCAGTCCTATTGAAGGCTGGGTAGTTTTGACCTTTCGACCAAAGCCGGTGCCGGGCTGCTGGGCAAGCCCGCAAGTGGCGACGAGAAGGGTTAGTAAAAGGAAAGGTAGTTTCATAAGAGTAAAGATTAAAAGCCCTCAGTATTTTGTGTATCAATGATTACAATCAAGGAACTATCTCCCGCCGGTCCGACCACCCCCAACCCCCTCCTAAAACAGGAGGGGGCTATGCAGAAGGATAACCCGTTACTAAGCCCCCTCCTGTTTTAGGAGGGGGTTGGGGGTGGTCGGACCGGTTGGAATTAATAGAACGCGTCATTTCATCCTTGATACCACCGGAATCATTGCCATAAATGAATTATAAAATTTCTTGTAGCTGGCAGGTACGGTCACACCCGCAGCCCCCCACGAAACTTTGTTTTCTTTCCTGCCTTTTTTCCAGCGGATGAAGGTGTATGTATTTCCGGGGTTATCGAACCGGGCTGTTTTTATCTTACACGTTTCCTCAGCTATAGAAAACACGCGCTTTGTGTTGGCGGTCGTTTGCCTACCAATAAAGGTGAACGTCGTATCGCGGCTACGTCGCCCGAAAAGCTTACCATTATCCAACAAGCAATAAGTAGTGGAGAAACCGGTAAACCCACCCCCGCTACCCACCATCACCTGTCGACCGGTGTAAGTTGTTGGCGTGCCGGTTGTAGCCGTCTGCGATACTACCGGCATTTTATCACCCGTTGCGCGGATACCCTGCCCATTTATCAGCAGAAATGGCAGAGACAGGAACATCGAAAGCATTGTCAGAACAAATCGTTTCATTGGCAAAGGGTAGTTAAGCAATAAGTCCAATAAAGGTAAAGCCGCCTATAAACCTCGTCAATACTGGATTTGAATGAAATGATAGAAACAAAGGATAAGTCGGTAAATAAGCAGCACCAGGCACCTTCAGGGAGGTGTTGGCTGGCCGTATGTAGTTGGTAGAAAAGTAACCGACTTATGGAATAACCCCTTTTGCATTTTCACCTGAAACAGGTTATCAAAATCTCCTGATTCAATTTTACTCATTGCTGGTTTAGCCCCAAGTGCCCTGGCAATTTCCAGAATCGTATTGCTGTGCCCTACTACAAGAACCGTTTTGTTTCGAATGCGGCTAATCCGATTAGCGATCGCTTCGACTGGTTTTCCCGGATAGTCTTTCAAGGGAACGCCAGTACGTTTGGAAAGTGCCATAGCCGTTTGACGGGTTCGATTATAGGGCGTCGTAAAAATAGAGTCGATTCCTTTAGCGGCCAGCGTTTCTGCCAGTGCGTCGGCACGTGCATAGCCCGCTGGCGTTAAATCGCTGGTATCCATTTCGTTCACTTTCTCAGCATGCCGGACAATGTATACCGTAGTTGTTGAACAGGCTGTGGAAACTACAATCAGGAAAACAAAAAGAGCAAAGAAGCGCATACATGTACCTACGGGCTTTAGTCCGTGTTTAGATTACTGTTTATGACGTCGACTTACGGGCTAAAGCCCGTTGGTACGTATGTGCAAGTATACAAAAAGCCCCCGGCATTCACCGGGGGCTCTTACTAAGTGGTTAACTTACAGTAGTCTGTTACAATTCGCGAACCCATATGTTACGAAAACCAACTGGATTGCCGTGATCCTGCAACAGGATTGGGCCTGCTCCGTGAGCTTGCACTTTCGGGTAACCAATGTATTCGGTCGTACCGCGAATGGCTGCGTGGTTCTGCACCAGAATACCATTGAGCAATACCGTTACATAGGCGTAATCGAGCATCATGCCCGCTTTGTTGAAACGGGGAGCCTGATAAATAACATCATACGATTGCCACTCCCCGGGCTTACGGCTTGGGTTTACCAGCGGAATAGCCTGTTTGTAAATCGATCCTACCATGCCGTCCACATAGGTTGGGTTGTTGTAGTTGTCAAGCACTTGCAGTTCATAACGGCCTTGTAAAAAGACACCACTGTTGCCACGGCCCTGGCTGTTACCTTCTACTTTTTCGGGGGTTTTGAACTCAATGTGAAGTTGAAAGTCGTTGAATTCTTTTTTCGACCGTGCCGAGAAGCCTTTGGTCGAGTACATTATGCCATCGGTTACCGGCCATTTCAACGGGCCTTCGTTTACTTTTTCCCAGTTAGCGGGCGCATAGCCTTTAATGGCTACCCATTGATCGGTGTTCTTACCGTCGAACAAAACAACGGCATCCGATGGCGCGGTAGTGCCGCTGGTATTGGCAGAAAATACGCCGGGCGTTACAACAGGGGGTACTGGCTCCCAGATTTCAGTAGATTGTGGCGTTTGCTTGGTGGGCTCAAGTTGGGCTAAAGCCTGATTCACGAAGGCAAAACTGAGGCAAACAGCCAGTGATACGCTTAAGTTTTTCATGGAGAAAAAATAGGGTTAATGCATTCCGGATATAAAACGTCCAAAGATAGGGTAAATGTCAATTATCAGTCTTTTACATGGAAAAAATGTAACTTTCGATCTTCAAACTTCTTTTCTTATCTCATGGTAACCCCATCTACTACGACCCGTTTTTTCTGGTCGCTGGGCGTTGGCTGGGTTGCTGGTATTGGATTGGCAATGGCTCAACCCGCGCCAGCACCTGGTATCGCAATCCCCCTCAACGACTTAAGTGCGTTTACATCGCCAACCGCCAATTGGCGCATTGCCGGCAGCGTTCATGCCGACCTGAACAAGCCCAACACTATTACAACCGACAAAGGAACCGGTATTCTCGTTAATGTTCCGCTGGCTAAAATGCCGGAAGATGCCAAAAATCCTTACAAATATGATCTGGTCACGACGCTCCAGCATGGCGACGTTGATCTGGAACTGGATTATATGATGGCGTCGAAATCGAATTCCGGCGTATATCTGCAAGGTCGCTACGAAATACAGATGCGCGATAGCTGGGATATTCGCACGCCAAATGTGCATGACAATGGGGCCGTTTATGAACGCTGGGACGAAAAGCGCCCCGACGGTCAAAAAGGGTACGAAGGCCACGCAGCTCGCCAGAATGCCAGCCGTGCCCCCGGTTTATGGCAACATTTGAAAATTTCGTTTCAGGCACCGCGCTTTAATACTAACGGTCAGAAAACCGAAAATGGACGCGTTATCCGGATTGAGTTGAACGGCGTTCCTATTCAGGAAGATGTCGAGCTAACCGGGCCAACCCGTGGCTCCGCTTTTGCCGACGAAAAAGCAACTGGTCCACTTCGCTTTCAGGGCGATCATGGTGCCGTGGCGTTTCGCAATATTCGCTATGTGGCCTACGACAAACCCCGCCCTGAACTGCTAAACCTTAAGTATGCGGTCTATAAAGGCAAATACGAGAAAGAACCGGACTACGACAAAACTGCGCCCGAATCCGAAGGCGCGACCAAAGTACTGTCTACCTCGATCAACCAGATTCCAAATGAGTTTCTGATTCGCTACACGGGTACCCTGCGCGTATCTGAACCCGGCGAATACCGCTTCAATCTGGGTGTGCCGGGTGGCGGAGGTATGCTAAAGATCAACAAGCAGTCTGTTGTTACGCCCGGTGGCTGGAACGGCAGCGGCAAGGCGACACTGCCCAAAGGTGATGTGCCGTTCGAGTTGTTCTACTCTAAATTTGTAGACTGGGCACAACCTGCGCTGGGTCTGACCGTAGCCGGGCCGGGTGTTCGCGAATTTGTTATCAGCGAAGGTGCCGGAGGCAATGGCGACGACGTTGACCCAATTATTGTCGATGCCCCGAACAACACCATTCTCCGTAGCTTCATGGATATGCCCGGCGTGGATTCGCCCGGCGAAAAAAATACTCAGGGCCGTACTCTACGCGTCGTACACGCTATTTCGGTAGGTAGCCCCGAGCAGGTACATTATACGTATGACCTCGACAAAGGAGCACTAATACAGGTTTGGCGGGGCTCGTTCCTGGATGCAACACCCATGTGGCACGACCGGGGCGATGGTTCGTCGCGGCCAATGGGTATGGTGCAACGGCTGGGTACACCCGTTCTTTTCCTGAGCAAACTAGCCTCACCACAAGCCAACTGGATTGCCGATACCACCGGCTCCAGCTACCGTCCTAAAGGCTATGTGCTGGACGAAAGTGACCGGCCTACCTTCCGCTACCAAAGCTATGGCTCGTCAATCGAAGACAAGGTTCGGGTGTTGCCCGAAGGTAAAGGGATTCAGCGGGAAGTGACCGTTGCCAACCCGGCCGGTGATCTCTATGCCCGGCTAATTAGCGGCACCAGCATTACACCAATGGAAAATGGCATGTATCTCGTTGACGGACAAGAGTATGTCCGACTAGACGATCTGGCCGGTGCAAAACCCACTATTCGGGATGCCAACGGTCGGCAGGAATTAATTGTTCCGGTGAAAGGCAAAGTCATTTACTCAATCTTATTTTAAATAAGAACACAGATTGAACAGATCTCACGGATTAAATAGAGTTTTATTCTTCTATATCCGCTTCATCTGCTCCATCCGCGTTTCCATCCATCAGATGAAAAAACTACTTATTTCCTTACTGGCTACAGCTTCCCTAACGGCGGCAATGGCGCAGGAATCGCCGAAGGAAGAAGATTTCTTTAAACTCCTGAAAGTAACGGCTCCCGAAGGTACACTACTCGAAGTGGGTGGTTTAACTGTATTGCCTAATGGGAACCTTGGCGTAGCCACTCGCCGGGGCGATGTCTGGATTGTTGAAAACCCAACCAGCCGCACACCTTTCTTCCGCAAATTTGCATCAGGTCTGCATGAGATCCTGGGGCTTACCTACCGAGATGGTGCTTTCTACTGCGCACAGCGTGGGGAGCTTACCAAAATGATCGACTCCGATAAAAATGGTAAAGCCGACATTTTCGAGACCATTTACGCCTGGCCCCTATCAGGACATTATCACGAGTACAGTTTTGGTCCAAAAATCGCTCCCGATGGTCAGTTCTTCGTAACGGGCAATGTGGCCTTTGGCGATGAAGAATGGTGGCGGGGCGAAAGTCGTGTCCCCTGGCGCGGCTGGACAATGAAAATCAGCGAGAACGGAACTATGCAGCCCTGGGCCACCGGTATGCGCTCGCCTTGCGGACTGGGCATTTACGATGGTGAACTTTTCTACAGCGACAATCAGGGCGAGTGGATGGGATCGGGCGGCATTTTCCATGTCAAGAAAGGGTCGTTTACGGGACACCCGGCGGGTTTACGCTGGACTGGCATGAACAATTCACCCGTTAAACTCACTACCGAGCAGTTCGTTGCCAAAATTGATGAACGTCGACGCCGAGATGAAAACGGGCGGGCCATCAAACCCGAAAATGTGGTTAACGAAACGCCCAACCTGCTGTATGGCCTGAAAGAAACGTTTTCAAGTGTCGACGTTCAAACGCCCGCGGTTTGGCTGCCTCATGGCATTTTGGGTATCTCTAATTCTGAAATTCTGGAAATACCGGAGGGCGCGTTTGGACCGTTTGCAGGGCAGCTGCTCGTTGGCGATCAGGGCATGAGCAAAATCTCGCGGGTGTTTATGGAAAAAGTAAACGGCGAATACCAGGGCGGGGCTATTGAATTCCGAAATGGGTTCAAATCAGGGGTACTACGTATGGCGTTTGCCAAAGACGGCTCCCTCTTTGTGGGCGAAACCAACCGGGGTTGGGGCTCTGCCGGAGAAGCTAATGAAGGGTTGCAGCGCGTAGCCTGGAATGGCGCCATGCCCTTCGAAATGCGTACTGTAAAAGCCATGCCCGACGGCTTTGAAGTAGAATTCACGAAACCGGTTGACCGTAAATCGGCCGAAGATTTAGCGTCCTATCGGGTAGAGAGTTTTATCTATAAATACCATGCGGTTTATGGTAGTCCGACCATCAACAAAGAAGCGTTACCCCTTAAAGGCGTGAAGGTTTCGGCGGATGGCATGAAAGCCCGGATCATTGTTGGCGATTTACGCAAGTACTATATCCACCAGCTAACACTGGATGGCGTTCGTGGTACAGAAGGCTCCTATTCGCTTGTTCACCCCATTGCCTATTACACGCTGAACAATATTCCTGAAGGTGAGAAACTGGCAATGAGTGAGGTAAGCACGAAAAACTCGGCCGCGGTTTCGGCAGCCCCGGCCGTTCCGGAAACAGGCAAAAAAGTAGTCCCTGCAAAAGCTACGACCAAAGCTGTCATGGGTGGCAAGCCAAAACTAGTTGAAGGACAGGCGGTCACGATGGCTAAAGCGCCAACCTACGATGACGTGAAAGGCCTGCTCACTCGTCATACTTGTGCTGCCTGCCATCAGGCAAACAAGCGGCAGGTAGGTCCAGCTTTCGCCGACGTGGCAAAACGCAAATACACCAACGACCAGATTCTGGCCTTGATTTACAACCCAAAACCTACGAATTGGCCCGATTATGCCACCGAAATGCCCCCTATGCCGCAAGTTCCCAAAGCTGATGCGCTGAAGATTGCCGCCTGGATCAACTCACTGGCTCCATCAAGCGGCAATGCATCGGCGGGTGCGCCAAAGCCTTGATAGGTTTACCATTTTTATCTGATAAATAGAAACCGTATAAACATAATAAGCGCTCTTCGAAGAGCGCTTATTATGTTTATACGGTATGCACATGACCTGAACGTAGTCTAAATTGAACTATCTGAATGAGTTCATCGACTGGCTGGTATCGACGATTCAAAAATAGTCGATCCGATGATGTTTACCATTTCACACCTATTTATACTATTGAAGTGATTAACAACTCTATGGATAGCGAGAACGATCCTTATAAAGGCACAAAGTAATCCCCTTCGCGAAACAACCCCTTAGATTGACAGCCGGGCGTTTGCAAACAGAGTTTGATTAATGATTCTCTAGAAATCATTGACGGGTAAATTCGCCTTCACATCTGTACCGATTTCCGGTAATTTTTGAGCCAGTTCCAGAAACAGTCCTGTAGCTGGAACTGGCTCTCTTAGCGCCCTTCTTTCGCTATTCGGCTATAACACTCCACCCGGCTTTGATAGAATGGCTGGTTTTGCGGGCGTTATCCAATCCCCACGCTGAACTTTTCTCCATTTTCACATTGCTTCTGATACCAAGTAGATTCATCACAATGGTGTAAGCAGTATAACTGTCGTATTTTTCAACAGTTATACAAAAAGATTGTTTACTACTAGTTAACGTTTAGTGATTATTTTTAACTAATATGACTCAGATTATGTATTTTATAATAGATTGTTGAAGCTCAACTCGCCCGAGCATTTGTTGCTTAATCCAAAGTATGTTCAGTTATATAACATTGCCCTATTTTTTCGCTACAAGCAATATATAGTGCCTCAGGAATAAAATTAATAGATGTGGTAACAAACACATGCTTAGTTAAATCATGAAGTCTGCTCTACGTGAAATCGGCCCTCAAATCTACTGAGGGCCGATTTAGTTTGTCCTAACCAATCGTACTGAAATTTACATGAACAGGCTGGGCAAAGATTACAACTTCCTTTTTATTAGACACACCAAAAAAATCAGCTTTGTTATGAATTGACTCAGGCGCAGAAGCAAATGTCACAGCGTGCAGAGGCTTTATCATAATTATATCTATATAATAATAAAGTATATTTAAAATCGATCAACATACTTAGCACACATTCATAAATATGTTAATTTATCTATAAAACTATATATTTATACGATAATTTGTAACTCCAAATTTAATCTAGTATCATATTAATATTATCTAAAGTGTTAAATACTACAAATGAATTATTTTTGTTTATATTTTATCTATATTGTTAACAATTAGTATTTAATAATTTATTTTTGTTAATAAATAATAGAATTATACATTCTTAATTCAATATCTTATGCTTCACCGTCACGTGTTACTCAAATTAACAATCTGTCTTCTACTACTTTTAGGTATTCAGCCCGTGTGGGCACAGCTGGCGCTCTTTAACACCACCGCCACCGCCCTGCCCGGTCAGGCCATCAGCCTGCAGGGAAACTTCTCCCCCACCGCCAAAGCCTTCATGCTCGTGGGTAACGCCAACACACCCACCCCCCTGCCCATCCTGACCCAGAGTGCCAACCACCTGGCCGCCCAGATTCCCGCCCAGACCCCCGCCGACCTCTACCAGGTCTGGGTCGAGGACCAGGGACAACGAAGCCCCGCGGTCTGGATCAACCAGGCCCAGGCTCACCACTAGCTAGCTAGATGTGGAGGAAAACCTGGTGCCCACGAATGGGGAAATCTTGAACCGTGATAGTCGGAAAGAAACCTTTGGAGAGTAGGTTTTTACGTTCCGGATCCCGCTGATCGGCATTTTTCTCTTCGATATGAACGTGAAAGACGCCCTGGAGCCGGTCAATGGATGTCAATTCGAAATTTTCCAGAATAAACTCAGGCAACAGGAACTGGATGATGGGTAAGAAACTCTCCAAAGCAAGTAGGTTTGATTAAGAACACAAACCTAGAAAAATACAACGCTCTCCACAACTTTTGGAATTGATCCCTTTAAAGAAAAGACGTAAATCAAGGAAGGTGTACACCAATAAAAAAGCACTCACAATTTTTACATCGTAAGTGCTTGATTTTCAGTGGTGGGAGTTGAGGGGTTCGAACCCCCGACCCTCTGCTTGTAAGGCAGAGGTCATTATGCAATGGTTAAAGTTGGTTATGTATTATTGTTCTGATAATCAATAAATTATACCTTAAAAAACAGTGGTTGTAGTTGGTTATGGATGGTCATTATCCTACCTTTATGTACACCAAAATGTACACTGTCTGAAGATGGCTACTATTTTTTTGCCTACTGACCGCTTGCCTCAAGTTAAGGTGATGCTTTATACCAGCAAGACTTTAGCTGATGGATCTCACCCCCTTAGACTACGTATAACAAAGGACGGTAATCGAAAATACGTATCGATTGGAGAGAATAGTCCCCTTAACTGGTGGGATGTCGAAAAAGAGCTGCCACGACGGAGCCATCCTGAACAAAAACGATTACTTACTCTCATAAAAAAATGGGAAACCAGTTATTCTGACGCTGCGAAACAGTTGCACGAGATAGGTCATCCCTTCACAATCGATATGATCATTGATTCAGTGACGGAGACTAGTAAGAAACCTCGAAAAGATAGGAAGGGTATTATGCTTCTATCTTACCTTAAAGATATATACGAACAGCTTCAAGTAGCTCAGCGGGTAGGTAATGCTAATGTTTATCATGATACCCGCCGTGTGCTTGCCAAGTTTCTTCATGATCGTGATTGCCCTCTGTCGACGGTAAATGTGTCCTTTCTAAACCAATTCGAAACGTATTTACGAAGTGAGAAGTGCGCCGACACAACAATGAGTATCTATTTCCGAACGCTACGAGCTGCTATAAATCGATCAATCGGAGAAAAATTACTGCCACCAGATCTATACCCATTTAGCCGTCATACATCACAAAGGGATAAATTTAGCTTGGCAAAGTTTGATTTGCAGACGCGGAAGCGGGCAATTACTAAAGCAGAAATTCACAGGGTCAAAACCGTCGATGTTGCAACACCCAGATTATTGTTAGCTAGAGATGTATTTATGTTTTCCTATTATGGAGGAGGTATAAACTATGTAGATATTGCTCAGCTTCGCTGGGGTAATGTACAAGGAGGGAGGTTGCAATATGTGCGTCAGAAAACAGGCGGGCTTTTTAATCTCAATCTTTCTGCACAGCTAAATGTTCTGCTGGATTATTATCGTCCCTTAACTGATAATGGTCCTGATTCCTATGTATTTGCCATTTTAAGCCCTGAAAAACATCAGACACCCCTACAGATTGCCAACCGGCTACATAAAATAAAAGGGCAAATTAACCAGGATTTAAAAGTTATTGGTCAGCTTGCAGGTATTGAAACCCCTTTAACGACTTACGTAGCAAGGCACGCTTTTGCAACAGCACTTAAACAATCAGGGGTGTCTACAGCAGTAATCAGCGAAGCAATGGGTCATCAAACAGAATCTGTAACTCAAACGTACTTAGCTTCCTTTGAGAATGACCAGATTGACGAGGCATTTAACCACTTATAAATTTGTGAAGTATGAAACCGGAAGCCTCAGAAAGTATTCAGAAAGATATAATGGGGGCTTCAAGGTTGTACGTACATCCTTATTTTAGGCATGACGAACAAGGTAACCTAGAGAGCGTTGATGAGTTTGCCCAAGATATGCTAAATTATTTTGAGCCAGATAGTTATCGTCCTCATGTAGTACATACTATAGCAGGTCCGCTTACTGAAAAGCATGTAAATGATAACATAGTCCAGGCACTTAATTGGCTTGGTAGTGGCTATAAGCTGGATACTTTTTTAGATCGACATTTCGGCCCCTTTTATGGAACATTAATGGGTGACCAATCCGCACAGCCCTTTTTCGATTTTTTGGTAGCTATTCTGTCATCTCAAAAAGCAGAATTTCGTAAATATACGTATGATGCTGTATGGGGCTGGATACGTTTACACAAGGATTATTTCCTAGGTATACCGCTTGATGTCCCCTCGTTACCTACCGGCTCCCTAATTCTCAAGAAGGATATTTGCCTCTTCTATATTTATCAAGGGATGGCGTATGATAAAGAAAAAATAAAAGAACTGGCACCACAATTGGGTTTTAACAGCCCAACAAGTGGCTCTCAATTAGCAGATGATTTTTTTGCTCTAAATACAGCAGAAAAGCGAACTGACGTTGAGGGAAGAGCCATTAAGGATCGAATTAGAAAGATACAGAAAGTAATGTCTTTTTTGCCGGATGAATGTAAATCGCTCGCACAAGCAGACTTAGAAACGTTGCAGAGAAAGTTATAAACCTCTTTAAAGGGGTTTAGCAAAAGCACTCCTGTCACTTTTGCATCAGTATTAAACAAATTACTACTGATGCATCATAACCCATTCGAAATCTTTGATGTTCGCCTGAGCAACATCGAGGTTCTATTATCAGACCTGAAGCTTATACATCTAGTTGCTTCAGGCGTACCTGCCAACGAAAGCCGGTTTGGCAATTTTAAGTGGTACATAAATGAAACGGGTCAGGCTGAATCTACCGCCAGACAACGTATCGCAAGGGGAGAGGTTCCGGGAGTTACCAAAATGGGTAAAAAGCTCCTTTTCGAAAAAGCAGTCGTTTTGCAGTCGATTAAAGATCATCAGCGCAAAACAAATGATGAACTGACGACCGCAGCAGAGGAAGAGTTTGCTAAACGGCACACTATCCGGGCGAAAGAGGAAGTGGCTGTATGATTTACACCATCTCCTCGTCTGCTGATAGCCAAACGGTAAAATCTGCAGCAATACGGTCGGTTTCACGGGTGTGTGTAAATCCCAACCAAGGTGCCCACGTTGTTTTCAGTCACTTGCCTGACGAACCACAGCTTACGAATATAACGCCCCACGGACTTTCCCCACCACAACACAGAGTTGTCACTTACTCAGAACATCAAATCTGGGCATAGCTTACCCATCGGTAAGGTATAAGTTCATCTCTAAAAAATCAACAATGAAAATTCCTCAAAATACATATTCGTTCGCATATACTGCCAACCAGATAGGATTTCCGGGCGGAGCGCCAAACTTCATCTTTTGGTTGAGACGCCATCAATATCTTTTGGATGACTTGAGTCCGAATCTACCAGGTTTGAAGCTGGGTATATTTGCTCATCATACCCAGAAGCTACCTGGTATATTAACTGACCATAACGAATCCGTGACGATCCCCCGACTGACTAAAAAAGGGCTGACATACTTTATTAATAAGTTTGAACGGAGTGATTTTTCCAACCTTGATTCGGTCCTAACTGACAACCTTCTTTCATGATGATGACACAATCTGAAAATTCGAATTCTCCCGAAGAATTTACTCCGACAATAAACGGTAATGATATGTCAGCGGTTAGAGCGAAGCTACCTGAAATCCTTCGCCGATTACTAGCTCCCCACGAAGATGACAGCGAATTTATGACGGCTTTGATGACCACTCTTGTCGTCGCTGGTGGGTTGATTCCCAATGTATGGGCGACCTATGACCGACGCCGGATTTATAACATGCTCATGCTATTCGTGATATGTCCACCGGCCGGAGGGAAAGGTGTTGTTAGCTTAGGAGGTAAACTTTTAGAACGAATTAATAAACATCTCAGCGAGACGCACAAGGCCGACTTTGCTACATACCAGCACAGAATGGAAGAGTACCGGGCCACGCTGACATCAGATGAGTTAATTAAGCTGCCAAGTAAACCAAAACGGAGTCAGCTACTGGTGCCAGGCAATATCACCAGTTCAAAGTTGATTCAGCAAATAGCCGACAATGCTCCCTATCCGACGGTGATACTGGAAACCGAAGCCGATGTCTTGGCCGGTGCTTTTAAAAGTGATCATGGTCGGTTGATGAGTACTACTTTACGACAGGCGTACCACCATGAACGTATTTCGCTCGCTCGAAAGACAAATGATGAGCTAATTGAGATTGATACACCGAAAGTAGCTCTGGTGATTTCGGGTACCGACAATCAGGTTTTGTCGATCTTCAATGGTAATCAGGACGGGCTTTTCTCAAGGTTTATGTTTCTGCGAAATAATGCTAGTATTAAGTGGCGTAGCGTTAAGCCCAAAGCCGGTGCAAAACCGTTAGATGATCATTATGAAGAATGGTCAGAACGGTTTTTCACGATATGGCAACAAGCTCAGAATCTACAGGCTGAGGTGACTTTCACAGAGTCTCATTGGGATGTACTCGACAAGTTCGGGGAGGGGAACCAAGCAGCCAGCTATTTGACGGGTGGTGACTACTCTGTAGGTATTGCCCGGCGACATGCGCTAATGGTTATTCGAATGGCCATGACGCTCTCTTTCTTTCGCCGTATAAACCCAGATACAGACGACATTGGAGATTTGGTCAGTGATTGGGATTGCAAAGACGAGGACTTTGATTTGGCACTACTGCTAACCGAACAATCCTTTCAAATGAGTCTTTCTCTGTTCAAAGCGATGCCACAGGCAATGAATGTGCGTTTTGAAAACACCAAACGAACAGCTTTTTGGGCAGCTTTACCCACGCACTTCGAGATGGGGGAAGCCACTCTTACCGCAAACGAACTAGGTATAGCAGAACGTACGAAAACCCGATGGATCAGTGGGTTTCGTGGTACGGGTATGCTAGAACAGATGGGTCGTGGTGAATATAGAAAAACAGGTATGGCGACTGTGGCTACAGTGGCGTTAAGCTTAGTCGCTTAAAAGCTTTACCTTGAAGGTTGCGTAATGTTCACAGGTGATTGTGCTTCTAGTTGCCTGTGAGCCTTGCAGCCAAAAAGCCATTGCGCCACTACGGCCATGACGCTATTTTTAGTAATCCGTATTAATGTACGACTAGTGAAACGCCCGAACAGACTAATTTCTGGATCGGGCGTTTTTGTCTAAGAGAGCCAATGTACGCTGTCGTATCACTGTTCATAACGCATTGGACAGTTCCGTTTTGACTGTAGATAAGCATTGTCGTGATGTTCGCTGTTTTAACCAGAGCGTTATTGTTTAGACGAACCCAGCGTTATAATTTATATTGCCACCCCCCTTTCGCCTGAATGATCCAGATAGTTAACATTCTAATTTTGGTAAGCTTAACTGGGTTTAGCGCAAATGCTCTTTTAGTTTTTCATGATGTTGAATTGATCTATTAATCATATTTATACATAGATATATGTCTTCTTTGAATGCCTGTAATAACTTAATTCGTGCTTCTAACTGCTCTACGTGTACCTCCAGTTGCTTCACGCGTATCTTTAACTGTTCTTTTTCGGGTACCTCTAAAACGTTAGTATCACATTTCAAATATTCATATAATGTCCGCACGCTGATACCATATTCCAGGGCAATCTGAACGTTTGTCTTTCCAGTGTTCTTCTTTTCCTCTTTAATCGACCGGATAATCGCTTCACGGCTTTTTTTCGTTAACATGTTATAGATTAATGTGTGTACGCCGTGAAAGTATCAAACCTTCACATAAGATAAAAGGCACCCCCGAATCCAATATACCGAATTAAAATATTGTAGATCAGTACATTATGTAGAGGTTAAGTGCATTATGTAGAGCTTTCCACTACGGTTAAACCAAGGCCGAAATGTTTGCATTAAACATCATTATATTATTAATAGATAATCACGAAAAAGTAAAAGCCATTCTGGAATTACACTGCGGATTCTGGAAAGATGTTGTAGAACTTATGCGAGTAGAATAGTTATGAAATTTACTATACGGCTTATGATGCAATATGTGCCACCATGCATCTGGTTCGTCTATGAGAGAGGTTGTAACCGAAAGGGTAGAAGCAATACCTATTTCGATACATACATCAGCGTACGGGGCACAGTGTAACAAGGTTGCTTCGAGGATAGAATAGTAGGCAGGAAGGAGAAGTGGTCATGTCTCATCAGCGTCCAGTAAGCACATTCAGTAAATAACTGATGGCTTCTGTGTGAATCAACTATAAACTAAGCCTAAAAGCAGGTGTGGCGGCTGTGGCCTTAATGGCTATAGTGGCGTTAGCGAGTCCAGGCGTAGCTACTTACTAGTGAATGCCTCGATATGCGTGACAACCGGGGTAAACGACAGTCGCTGGCCTTAGTACCGACAGGACTCTTTGCCATCCTGTGTTGCGGACGAGATGGCAACTTATCCCAACTTCACCGGCATATGGTAAACCACTTTAAGAGCTTGCTCGAAGCAACCCGACTTGCTGATCATAAATCCATTTCACGCGTTCAACTCCCCATCCTACTGGCTAAAGTTAACGGATTGTGCTTCGCTCATCCCCTCTTTGAGTGGTGTGGTGTTAACCTCGACTAGGCCCAAAAACGAGGGTTTTTCCTTGATGGAAAAGAACTGTGTGGCAGCATTCAACTCGGTCACACCCGTAGGCAAGTACTCGTCTCGGCACTTTATCTCCAAATCCATCAAGTCGTCGCTCAGGCTTATTATTGTGGGGCCAAAGAAAGTGAACGGCCTGCTGTGGCTACGCTGATAGAAACTCAACACCTGGCCCACCAGGAACTTACGTTGGACGCCCTGCATTTGATCCCCTCGACGCTAGACCTAATTCATACGGGAGGAGGGCGATATGTGGTGGTACTAAAGCCTAATCAGCCTCATCTGTATCGCACAGGTACCCTGACAGATTTGTTCAGTGTAGCTAATTATGAACGGGTTGATGCTAAGACCAAGCAACACGGGCGAGTTGAGCAACGCCGGTGCCGTTGTTTCAAGATGAATGCGTCATCGGCGGCTGTTCGCTGGCAAAAAAGTGGAATGTGTACCCTACTTTGTGTGGTGCGGAGCCGGGAGATATCGGGCCTTATGAGTAAGGAAGTCAGTTACTATGTGAGCAACCATACTCCTACGAATCAGGCGCAGGCTGATGAGTTATTTAATGCGATACGGGGTCATTGCCGGGCCGCCGTTGCGGGGCGTCGGGGTGATACATCACAAACGGGATGTCAGTCTGTCGGAAGACGGCTTACGGACTGGCAAAGCAGCAGTAAATCGTCTACTAGGTAGCCTACGTACGCTGGTTACGAATTTGTTGGAAAGTATGAACGTCAAGAATATGGCAGCTCAGATTGATACGTTTGCCGATAAATTCACTACGCTAATTCAAGTTTTGACCCAGCAAATGGTTTTATAAGATAGTCCTGCTGAGAGCCGTAATCCGAATATTAAGAGATACTGTCAGGCCTATCAAATTTTTTAGCTTGTCGGAAGCCTAATGAACTGACTTTTGAGTGCGAGGATAGTTGATGATTAGGAGGTAGTGTACTTTAATAACTAATTCGAGGCTGAGAGCAACGGCTTCATTTATCACACCTTCAGGTTTATTGTTCCAAAATAGACCCTATACACCTCAATGTCCCAAATTCGATGACACATTTCCCCAATCTGACATTACGTTGCTGAGGAAAAAGGTACCTTTAGTCCACCCAACCGGGGTGCTCTGGCTACTCTCTTTGACCGTCGAGTTGACTGGCCGACTATCCTGCCCGTCTAAATCCGTTTTAACGTATTCTCTATGCATTTTCGCTACAAATATGTTGCCTTGGGGCTAGTATATTTATCACGTCTGAGCAATCCCCTATTGGCACAAACCAACTACGTGGCTAACACGGCCAACTCCGCCACACCTGGCACCTACAATATCTTAGTGGGGCCATTTGCGGGCTATAGTAACACGACGGGGTATAATAATGCCTTTCTGGGCTATGAGGCGGGCTATTTTAACACGACGGGGTCCGGCAACGCCTTTCTGGGCTATCAGGCGGGCCGACTAAACACGACGGGGTCTAACAATGCCTTTCTGGGCTTACAGGCGGGCTATGGTAACACGACGGGCAATAGCAATGCCTTTATGGGCTATCAGGCGGGCTTTTTTAACACGACGGGGTCCGGCAATGCCTTCATTGGCAGTCTGGCGGGCAATTTCAACACGACGGGGTCCGGCAATGCCTTTATGGGCAATATGGCGGGCCGACTAAACACGACGGGGTCTAACAATGCCTTTCTGGGCGCTAGTGCGGGCAATTTCAACACGACGGGCAATGGTAATGCCTTCATTGGCAATTATGCGGGCTATAGTAACACGACGGGGTCTAATAATGCCTTTATGGGCTTTCAGGCGGGCTATTTTAACACGACGGGGTTCGGCAATGCCTTTATAGGCAATATGGCGGGCTATAGGAACACGACGGGCAATAACAATGCCTTTATGGGCAATATGACGGGCTTTTTTAATACGACGGGGTTTAACAATGTCTTCATTGGCACTAGTGCGGGCAACAGTAACACGACGGGCAATAGCAATGCCTTTATGGGCTATAATGCGGGCTATAGTAACACGACGGGGTCTAATAATGCCTTCATTGGCACTAGTGCAGGCAATAGTAACACGACAGGCAATAGCAATGCCTTTATGGGCTATGAGGCGGGCATATTTAACACGACGGGGTCCGGCAATGCCTTCATTGGCACTAGTGCGGGCAATTACAACACGACAGGCAATAGCAATGCCTTTATGGGCTTTCTGGCGGGCTATTTTAACACGACGGGGTCTTACAATGCCTTTATGGGCACTTATGCGGGCCTACTAAACACGACAGGGTCTTTCAATGCCTTTCTGGGCTATGAGGCGGGTAAGAATAACACGACGGGCTATAATAATGTGGCTCTGGGAGTTCGGGCAGCTAATTTAAATCAAACAGGTAAGAATAACGTCATGCTGGGCGATTCAGCGGGCATTAACAATACGGCTTCCGGTAACCTCTTTGTAGGTTCCAAAGCTGGCTTTGCCAACACGACCAATACGCTGAACACCTATCTAGGTTTCCAAACTGGCTTCAACGCTCTGGCCGATTCGAACACCTTTGTCGGCTACCGAGCAGGCTATCAGAACACCACCGGCCAAGGCAATACCTTCTTCGGGGTCAACGCCGGGCGCAATATCTCCACCGGCTCCCGCAACACCATTATTGGCAACAAAGCCGGGCCGGTCTCGGTCAACAGTGATGACAACGTCTACCTGGGTTTCAATACCGGCCAGCACGATCAGGGCAACCAAAACACGCTTCTGGGCAACCAGACGGATGTACTTTCGCCTGATGCCCAACACCCGCTGCATCATGCAACGGCCATTGGCTACGGAGCTACGGTGGCCGTCAGTGATGCGGTGGTGCTGGGACATCAGGCCAATGTTGGCATCGGCACATCGGCTCCCACGGCACGGCTCCACATCCGCAGCGCCCAGGCGAATGAATCAGGAATTCGACTGGAGAGCCTCACCGACCAAAGCCCGGCGGTGGCCACCACCGATCGGTTTCTGAGTGTCGACAGTCAGGGCGGTGTTGTACTGAGCCGGTATCGGGTACAGGTAGAGCGGGTCGAAGATTGGTCGGATAAGGTGTTTGGGGCCGGGTATCGCCTGCCACCTTTATCGGAAATAGCAAGCTATGTCCAAACGCATCAGCACTTGCCAGGTGTACCTTCGGCACAGGAGATGATCGCTACGGGCATAGATGCGGCTCAACTCAATGCCAAACTGCTGGAAAAAATAGAAGAATTGACTCTCTATCTCATTGCTATGAAGCAAGAGCTAGGTGATCTGAAGCAGCAAGACCAGCAGCACAACCAGTTGATTACTCAGCAGGCCAGTCGTATTGAAGAGATGGAAATTCGGCAACTCCCGGCAAAAAACCGTCGTTGATACCGGACCATGGCTCTTCCGTATGAAGTACTTGTGAAACTGGAAGCAGATAATAAATAAGGGTTTTCTAATAAAAAGACAGCAAATCATAGGGCGGTCCCGACTGATGATACAGGTTGAACGGATTTTCACGGCAACAACGACAGTATAAAACAGGTTTTATCAGCACAAATCCGTCCAATCTGTGTCATGGCAACGGTCAACCGTCAGCGTTCCAATTTTAGTCATCATTGGGTGAATCCAATTTTTATAAGAAAGCCCTGCTAGTGAATAAAGGTATAACGTCTCTTACACACCCTGTGCTACGTGGGTGATGTATGGTTTAAAAAGTTTCTCCACCCTTTACGCACTCATTCGCGAGTATATACTACCATTTGGGCCCCTTGCAAAAGGTCACAAAGAAGCCCTCATATTGTCTCGATTGCCCCCCATGTAGGTACCTTGTCCGTTTTAACTTTGTGCAAACATCAAACGGATAGCAACCGAAATGAGAAAGATCAGAGTCATGGAACATATCTCACTGGACGGTGTAATCCAGCATGAAGACGGCGAAGATTTCGAGTATGGCGATTGGACGGCACCCTATCGAAGTTCAGCCGGGTTAGAGGCCGTCGTGGAGGCACAGGGAAGCCGCTTCGATCTGCTACTTGGCCGACGTACTTACGATATATGGGCTGACTACTGGCCTAAAGCCGACAATAGTCCGATAGCGAATAGTCTGAATGGGGCAACCAAATTCGTAGTGACCCATAGGCCGGACAGTCTCGAATGGGCCCCGGTCGAGGACTTAGGTGCGGATCCCATTAAGAGTATTCGTAGCCTAAAGTCAACGGACGGCCCTGATCTGATCGTCTGGGGAAGTTCAACGCTGACGTCCACGTTGCTCAACCATGGATTGGTCGACGAAGTTGTGTTGCTAGTCTATCCGGTCTTGCTAGGCCGGGGTAAACGCTTTTTTTCGGACAGTGCCGACCCATGCGAACTGGCTTTGGTCAGCACGAAGGTTACGTCCACGGGCGTGCTCATAAACACGTACCGGCATGTGGGATCGCTGCGAACCTAAGTCTGCTATTGGAAAAACGAAATAAGTTTGTCTCCTGACCGAAATCTACAATGATTATAACTGTTGATCTTAATTATGATGCAGCAGAAGCCACCATGTACCTGGTGCGTATGTAAGAGAGATTGTCCCCTAAATAGTTAAGGCGATACCTATTTCGGTACACTCATCAGCTCACAGACGATAATCCTTGGAATAGCTATAGCAACTCTGGCATTAATGGCTATAATCACATTTGCGATCAATGAGTTGCTAAAATCCGTGCTCAAACCTCAAAATAACAACACCCACCACACAACTTTGTCCGGCTCTACAACTGGTAACAGTTAACTAGGATCGAAACGATGAACCGATTTTGACAAATCCAGGTGTGCTTCCTGTTCTTCGAACGGGATATCGTTAAACTGGTAAGGCATGCGCGTACGAGTGTATACCACCGTCCTCTTATTATTCAAACGGATTATGCCCTGGTCAAATCACTGTGCCTATGTAATACCTAATACATGGCTATAATCTAACGGTATCAACTTTTTTCAGCTCATAGGGGCCCATTCGGCGTGACCGGGGATTCTCAAAAAAATGATAAAAATTTTGGGCAGATTTCCCTCTGTGCTTTCCCGTGTGCATACCGCCTACGTCCCCTCCCCCGGTCTACCAGTTAGCTACCCTTACCCCCCCCCCGTCTTTCAGATAAATCGCTTCGAGTTAACCCCCCAAACGGTAACTGCCGTAGAGTTAACCGAGTACGCTTTTGAGGTAAGCCATGCCTGGAAAAAACCGCATCACTCGTACCCTCGTTCAGCAAACTCCCACAGTTCCCCAGGAGTCAGAACATTCTAAACTACGAGGTATGCATCTACAAAAAGCGAATCGAACCCAGACCCGAATGCGTCTATGTCTGCAAGGACCATCAGGGTCGGGGAAAACATTGGGGGCTTTACGGGTCGCCCTGGGCTTGACCAACGGGCGGTGGGATCAAATCGCCATCATCGACTCAGAGAATCGGAGCGCTGATCTATATGCCGAACTGGGGCCTTATCAGGTGTT